>NZ_CP016456.1:1402500-2012339 GCF_001713415.1 Sphingobium sp. RAC03
TTATCGGTCGGAAACCATGCCGATCCATATGATCATCGCGACCATATTGGGGGTGTGGCTGACCTTCATGCTGGGCACGGGGCTGATGGCGCTCGCCTTCCTGTCGCATGGCACCGGCCATGACGAGCAGGTGATGGACCGGTTGAAGGACGAGGTGCCGTTGGATGACTGACAAGCGCGACGATGTGGTGTTGCGGGTCATGCCACGCATCGCCGACATCAACGCCAATGGCCATATTTTCGGCGGCTGGGTGCTGAGCCAGATGGATATTGCAGGCGGCATCGTGGCGCATCGAATCGCGCAGGGGGCCGTGGCGACCGTCGCGATCGAAAGCATGAAGTTCATCACGCCGATTTTGCTGGGGGATGTCGTGTCGGTCTATGCCCATGAGGAGCGGCGCGGGCGAACGTCGCTCGCCATTCGCATCGATGTGGTGGCGACGCGCGGGGCGGAGCAGGAGCAGGTCGATTTGACCAGCGGCCTGTTCACCTTCGTCGCGCTGGATGAGAATCACCGGCCGCGCCCCTTGCCCGCCATCTGATCGTCAGCGGGACGTCCGCAGGCGATAGTCGAGTTGGGCCGTTCCCTGCGCCGGCACGGTGACCGTCCAGAGCCAGGCTCCGTCACGACGGACGAGACGCGGGCGTGATCCGACGAGTCGGTTGGCTTCGTCATCTTGAAGGGTGATTTCCGCGACCAGCGGTTCGGTGCCGCTATTGATCAGCCGAAGCCCAGGGCGCTGCGTTTTGTCATCGAAGGTCCGTTCGTAGCGCAAGTGCGGGCTTTGCCCCGTCGCGATCTCTACCTTGTCGCCGATCGCCTGATCGCGCATCCGTGCCTGCGCCAGCAACAGCGATTCATCCCCGCGCATCGCGAACAGCGACAGCCCGCCGGACGGGAGCGGCACCCCTGCCCCGCTTTCGCGCCGATTGGTGAAGCGCAGCGTGCGCGTGAGCGGGCCGCCCTCGCTGGCCTCGCGCTGCGCCGATAGCCGCGCGGTATGGACGGTGGTGAAAGCGATGGCGCGCTGGTGCAGGAGGGCGACCTGCTTTTGGCCGTTGGGGTTCAGGTCGACCGTCATGGGTACGCGATAGAGTTTGAGGTCGCCCAGTTCCTCCTGCGTTGCGACGCGGCGACCCGTCACCATGATTTCCTGAGCCGCCATCATCGGTGGGGGTGGCGGTGGGGGCGGCGGTGGCGGGGGAGCCAAGCCATATGCCATCTCGCCATCCTCCCCGTCATAACTCGGTTCGGGCCAACAACTCAGGTAAAGCGGTGGGGCGTCCGGCGCGCGTCCGAGCGCGTCATAATCCGATGTGCGGTTGAGTCGTCCCGCAATCGCCAGCAGGCGCGCGTCGGGAAAGGCGACGCTGTTGCCGTTGGCGACCGTCAGCCAGGCGAACAGGTCGAGCGTTTGCCCGTCCGGCGCGATCCGCGCGACATAGTCGGCGGCCCAATCGAACCCGGTGGTGAGATAGGTGAGCGTGACATCGGCCTGCGTCGCCCGGTCGCTTTGCGTGTCGATCGACAAGGTGGGGGTCACGGACAGGTCGGACGGCACGCTGTCATGGATCAGCGTTTCGGGCAGGCCCGAACAGCGCAACGCCTCCACCCCGTCCGCGCTTTCGATGACGAGCGCCTGGTCGGGCGTGGAGCGAATGATCGCGTCCTGCTCCACCACCTTGCCAGTCGCGGGATCGGTGCGGCGTAGATGCACCGCCTTGCCCAGCGCGCCGAGTGTCAGGCTGGCGGGAGACAGCAGCCGGGCGTCGCGATTTTTCTGAATGCCGCCGCCGGGCAGGCCGGTCACCGCCGCGCTGACCGCGATCATGCCGTCGGCCACGCCCTCGAAGCGGATGGTCGCATCGCCGGGTGGGAGGGTGATGCGCCGCTGTTCGGTGACAAGCGCGAAGCCGGTGGGGAAGCGGGCGTTGATACTCCCATCGCCGCGTTGGGGATCACGATAGACGGTGACCGAGCGGGATTGCGCGCCGGGCGAGACGATCAGCGTCTGGGCGGCGGCGGGCGCCCCCGTCATCGCGAGCAGCAGCAGGATCAGCCAACGGCGCATGCGCGGGCCGTCAATAGCGGGTTTCGAAAATGGCGGTGAGGCTGGTGGTGCCATTGGCAGGCACGGTCACCTGCCACCGCGCGCTGTTGCTGTCGATCCGCTGCGACGGCAGGCTTTCGCTGACGATGCGGGTATCGTCAAAGGCGAAGTCGAGGCCCGATTGGGTCAGTTCGATCGTGACCGGCTGATCCTTCGCATTGCTGAGGTCATAGCGCATATGGCTGCGCCATTTGCTGTTCGAGACACGCTCGCGCTGTTCCACGACGGGCTTGACCTTCACGTCGAAGGCATCGCCGGTGGCAAGCGCCAGATCGCTGCCCATCGGCGTATGATCGACCTGATTTTCGCCGATGAACTGCGGCGCGCCGCCGACATCCTTCATATAGAAGCGCACCGTTCCGGCGGGCAGCGCGTCGCCAAGGCCGCCTTCCCGTGCGGTCGAGAAATGCACGACGCTGCGGACGCTTTGCGGCTCTTCGCTGCTGGCGAGCCAGCCGTTGCGATAGGCATAGCCAGCGCGGGCAGGCACGCCTTGCACGTCGAGGAAGCTCACTTGCTTGGTCTGGCGGTCGGCGATCCGGGTGCGAGCGGCGATGGGGTAGAGGTAGAAATCACCTAGTTGCTCGCGCGGGGCGGTTTCCGTTCCGGCGCGGCGAAGGGCGGCAGCACGTTGCGGGCGGTAGCCGCCCTGGCTTTGGCCGACGCTGCCCGCGACCAGCAGGGTGCGGGCATTGTCATAGCTGGTGCCGCTGGTGTTGGTGAGCGTGACCCAGCCCTGCACGTCGATCCGCCCGGCCTTGGCATCGAACAGCGCGACATAGTCCGCCGCCCAGCCAAGGCCCGGCGTCAGATAGCGGAGTGAGGCCGCGCGCGTGCCTGCGCGGGCGCTGTCCACCGTCACCGACAGGGTCGGGCGGGCGCGGAGATTGGCGGGCACCTTGTCGAAGATGACGCGCACCGGCAGGCCATCGTCGCGCAAAATCTCGATCCGCTGGCCGATCTGCAGCACCACGCCGCCCTGGACGCTCAGCACCTTGGCCTGTTCGCGCTGTTCCGCGCCGGTGGCGGGATTGGTGCGGACGATGGTAACGGTGCGACCGATCGCCTTTTCCATCAATTTGCCGGGGGACAGCAGGTCGAAGTCGAAATTCTGTTCGACGATCGATGCACCATCGGCGGCGAAGGACAGGGTTTCGGGACGGATCTGCGCCGAGACATCGGGAAATTCGATGCGGCTGATCCCGGCGGGGATGGCGAGTTGGCGCACATCCTGCACCAGCGCGAGATTATTATTGTAGATGGTGACGGCCACGTCCCCCTGCGCCGAAGCGGCGGTCGGGTCGGTCGCGTCCTGCGCCAGCGCGGCAGCGGGCAAGAGAGCAAGCAGGGGCGCAAGCAGGAACAAGCGGGGCATGGCGGCATCTCTCCGGTCGGAACGCCGGTGCCTTGTGCCGGATCGCGACGGGCTTGGAAAGCGGGCATGAAAAAGGGGATGGCGCATGGGCTGCGCCACCCCCTTTTTGTCCGGTAGAGCCGGTGTGCGGTTTTATTCGGCCGCTTCCGTCGCGGGACGGGTGCGGCGGGTGCGCTTCTTGGGCGCTTCGGCTTCACCGTCATTGTCGGCGCGACCGATGGCTGGCGGCAAGACGGCCAGGTCGAGGCTTTCATTGGCCTGTTCAGCTTCGGGCACGACCTTGCGCGGGCGACCACGGCGGGGACGCGGCGCTTCGGCTTCGGGCTGAGGCGCGGGGGCCTGTTCAACGACGGGCTGCGGCGCGGGGGCGGCCTGCTCTACCGGAGCCTGCGATTCGGCGGCGACGGGGCGATCGCGACGCGGACGGTCGCGACGGGCATTGCGATCCTCGCGCGGTTCGTCCTGGCGGCGATTCTGATCGCGCGGGGTGCGATCGCCGAACTCGCGGGGTGCGCGGTCGGCCTGATCGCGTTGCGGGCGATCGCCCTGGTCGCGTTGTCCGCGATCGGCATAATCGCGCTGGGGCCGGTCGCCCTGCTCGCGCGGGGCACGGTCGTTACGGTCATTGCGATCGTTGCGGTCATTCTGCTCACGCGGGGCGCGATCGAAACCGGGTTGTTCGCGCGGGGTGCGGTCGTAGGACGAATTGTCGGTGCGGAATTCGTCGACGCCGTCGGCGACGCCCTCGAAATCATCGCCATCTTCGTCGAAATTCTCGTCCGGGCGACGTTGGCGCTGGGGCTGGCCCTGCTGCTGTTCTTCCTGCCGGGCGCGATTGTCGGCCAGGACGCGGAAATAATGGTCAGCGAATTGGAGATAATATTCGGCGTTGACCCGATCACCCGACATCTGGGCATCGCGCGCCATATTCTTGTATTTTTCAAGAAGCTGGGTCGCATTGCCACGGGCGCGATTGTCGATGCGGTTGCCGCTGTCGCCGCCCCCGCCCCGATTGTTGGTGTTGGGACGTCCGTTATTATTCCGGCCGCGATTGCGGCGACCGGCCTGCCGGTTGTTGATCAAGATATGATCCTTGTGTTCGCTGTCATAACCTTGGCTGAAAACACTGTTCCGTCGCCATCCCCAAGCGCGACCCGCTCATCGGGCCGGATATAGCTCCGCAGGACATAGGCCATTATCTGGCTTATGCCGTCCAATGCCAGAGGTGCCGCGCAGCAGCGCCATCATGACTTTAAGGAGCTAGAAAACAGCTTTTCCATCAATGACCTAAAAGGGTCATGTCGCCGGAGCGTGCTGTTCCTGACCCCGATGTAATGGCTTTCATGGGATAAACCAAGCAAATTCGGCTTTATCATCATCAATCATCGGGTGGCGACCAGGCAGCGGTCCAACCCCGCCAAGTCGCGCAGCGGCCGCACGGCAAGGCCGACGCCTTCGAGCAGCGCCGTAACGGCAAGGCGTTGATCATGGCCGATCTCGATCGCGGCCATGCCGCCCGGTGCGATCAGGCGCGGCAGGTCGGGGACGATGCGGCGATAATCATCGAGGCCACCGGCACCCGCGAACAGCGCGCTGCCCGGTTCGCGCAGCACATCGCCCGCGAGCGCCGCGTCGCGGGCGATATAGGGCGGATTGATGAGCAGCAGGTCGAACGGGCCATCCACCCCCTGCCCCCAATCGCCGGGGTGGAATTGCGCGCGCGTCGCCAGGCCCAGCCGTGCGGCGTTACCCTGCGCGACGCCTAGCGCGCCGGGCGAGGCGTCGATCCCCAAGCCCTGTGCGGTCGGCCATTCGCTCAAGGCCGCGAGCAGGAGCGCGCCGGAGCCGGTGCCAAGGTCGAGGATGGACGCAGGCGCGCGCCCCGCGAAATGCGCGACCGCCGCCTCGATCAGCGTTTCGCTGTCGGGGCGCGGGATCAGCACGTCGGGCGTGACCGTCAGGCTGATCGTCCAGAAATCGCGCGTGCCGCTGATATAGGCGATCGGTTCGCCGTTCAGGCGGCGGTCGAGCAATGCGGCGAAGGCGGCGGGGACCGCCAGGTCGCGCTGGCGCAGCAGCATGTCGGCGCGCGAGAGGCCCAGCGCATGGGCCATCAGCAATTCGGCGTCGAGCCGCGCTGTGTCGCTGGTCGCGCTCAAACGGGCCGTAGCCTCGCGCAGCGCAGGCGCGATGCTCACCCCACCCCGTCCAGTTGCGCCAGCCGTGCGGCTTCGTCTTCGGCGATCAGCGCGTCGATGACTTCGGCAAGGCCCGGCCCTTCGAGAATTTCGGGCAGGCGGTGCAGCGTCAGGTTGATGCGGTGATCAGTGACGCGGCCTTGCGGGAAATTATAGGTGCGGATGCGTTCTGAGCGGTCGCCCGACCCGACCATCGCCTTGCGCGCGCCGGCCTGTTCGCTCTGGGTGCGTTGCCGTTCGGCTTCGTAGAGGCGCGCGCGCAGCACCTGCATCGCCTTCGCCTTATTCTTGTGCTGCGAGCGTTCGTCCTGCTGAATCACGACGAGGCCGCTGGGCAAATGGGTGATGCGGACGGCGGAGTCGGTGGTGTTGACGTGCTGGCCGCCTGCTCCGCTAGCGCGGTAAATGTCGATCTTGAGGTCGCCGTCAGCGATCTGGACATCGACTTCCTCCGGTTCGGGGAGGACGGCGACGGTCGCGGCGCTGGTGTGGATGCGCCCGCCGCTTTCGGTGACGGGGACGCGCTGGACGCGGTGGACGCCGCTTTCGAACTTGAGCTTGGCGAAGACGCCGGTGCCGGTGATGGAGGCGACGATTTCCTTGAAACCGCCCGCTTCCGACGCATTGGCCGTCATCTGCTCCATCTTCCAGCCCTGCGTATCGGCATAGCGCTGATACATGCGGAAGAGGTCGCCGGCGAACAGCGCGGCTTCGTCGCCGCCGGTTCCGGCGCGGATTTCCAGCATGGCGGGGCGGGCATCGGCGGAGTCGCGGGGCAGCAGTTGCAGCGCCAGCGCGCGTTCGGCCTGGGGCAGCTGGCTTTTGAGGAGTTGCATTTCCTCCTGCGCCATTTCGCGCATCAGCGGATCGGCATCGGCATCGACTCCGCCCGCCATATAATCGAGCGCGGCCAGTTCCTGCCGCAGGCGGCGCACTTCATGCGCGGCGCGAGCGACCGGCTCGATCTCGGCATATTCCTTCGAGAGGCGCACGAACGCATCGGGGGCAAGGTCGGCGCGCGTCATAGACGCCTGCACCTCATCCCGGCGCGCCTCGATCTGCGCAATGCGTTCGGGGGATATGTGCATTAAGTGTTGCCCCTAAATCCGTTCGGGCTGAGCGAAGTCGAAGCCCTTCGCTGAGCCGCAGGCGAAGTGCCTTCGCTACGCTCAGGCGAGCCCTTCGACAGGCTCAGGGCGAACGGGGGTGGGGGTGCGCGTTCAGACGAGATGTGCATTAGTCAGCGTGACCCAAAAGCTTCTTGGCTTCTAGGTCGTCTTCACCTGACAATTGTGAATATTCGGATGGCAGTGATCGTAAAATCAATAACAGAAGCTGAATGGCTTGATCATTGTCCTTGGAGATATGTGTAAGTTTCAGGCTATCCCGATTCCGGTTTGCATCGCGAACAAAGAGGATGGCCTGCGAACCAGATTTTTTAGCCAGTTCGATCCTACGCTTCGCATTCCCGCGAAATGCAATTTCAATCCGTTGGCCGTTACGACGCAAGGCCGCTGCAATTCTAATTGCCTCTTCTTCAAGATCTGATCGTTCCGGAACGACAGTCACGTCTGGAACGCTAATTTCCGGCGCGTCCACCAGCATTGCCAACCGCTCGATCCCCGCGGCCCAGCCGACGGCTGGCGTCGCAGGACCACCCAGATTTTCGATCAGGCCATCATAGCGTCCGCCGCCCAGCACCGTGCCCTGCGCGCCCAGGCGATCGGTGACGAATTCGAACGCGGTGTGGCGATAATAATCGAGGCCGCGCACGAGGCGCGCGTTGCGTTCCCAGGCCACGCCAGCGGCATCCAGGCCACTCGTCACCTTGTCGAAGAAGTTGCGGGCTTCGTCGGTCAGATAGGCGTCGATGTCGGGTGCGCTGTCGGCGACCGGGCGGTCGCGCGGGTCTTTGCTGTCGAGGATGCGGAGCGGGTTGCGCTGCAGACGATCGACGCTGTCTTCCGACAATTGGTCGCGATGCGCCTCGAAATGGGCGATCAGCGCGGCGCGCCAGGCGTCGCGGCTGGCGGCATCGCCCAGCGTGTTGAGCGTCAGCGTCACGCCGTCATCGATGCCCAATTCCTTGAGCAACTGGTCGGCCATGACGAGCAGTTCCACGTCCGCGCCCGGCTCGGCCGCGCCGATGATTTCGGCGTCGAGCTGGTGGAACTGGCGGAAACGGCCCTTTTGCGGGCGTTCGTAGCGGAACAGGGGTCCATGGGTCGCCACTTTAAGCGGCGCATATTGCTGCCAGCCTTCGGTGATATAGGCGCGGCTGATCCCGGCGGTAAATTCGGGGCGCAGGGTGATGGAGTCCCCGCCGCGATCGTCGAACGTGTACATTTCCTTCGACACGACGTCGGTGCTTTCGCCCAGCGAGCGGGCGAAGACGGCGGTGGATTCGAACACCGGCACTTCGACGCGCTGGAATCCGTAGAGTTTGCGCACCCGGTCGAAGGTCGCGACCACATGCGCGAAGCGTTCCTGGAACGCTTCCGTGGTGCCGCCCAGCATGTCCTGCGTGCCGCGTACCGGACGCGGCGTTTCGATTTTAGCCATGGGGATGGGCCTTTAACCGCAATTGGCCCCCAAGGAAACGCGCTTTTTGCGCGCCTGCATCAAGGGGTGGACGCGCCCGCGTAGCGACGCCATTGTGCGGACATGAGGGCCGTCCGGCCCAAACTGCATTTTCGGAGATGTTCATGATCCGCAGCCTTGCTGCCGCCCTTTTCCTGACAACGGGCCTTTCGACCGCGATTGTCAGCCCCCTTTTCGCGCAAGAGGCGATCCGGTCCAAGCCGACCGCCCTGCCCGTCAATGACGCGACCCCTGCCCCAAAGGACGTGCCCTATCCCGGCGGCACCATCAAGCTGGAGGTCGATGCAAGCGATACGACCCAGCGCATTTTTCGCGTGAAGGAAACGATTCCGGTTGCCGCCAGCGGGCCGATGACGCTGCTGATGCCCGCCTGGTTGCCCGGCAATCATGCGCCGCGCGGGCAGATCGAGAAGCTGACGGGGCTGACCATCACCGCCAATGGCCAGCCAGTGGCGTGGAAGCGCGATCCGCTCAACGTCTTCGGCTTCATCATCGACGTGCCGCAGGGCGCGCGCGAAGTCGTGGCGCAATTCCAGTTCCTGTCCGCGACCCAGCCCAATCAGGGCCGCGTCGTCATCACGCCCAAGATGCTGAACATCCAATGGGAAAGCGTCTCGCTCTACCCGGCGGGCTATTATACGCGGCAGATCCCGGTGCAGGCGACCGTCACCTATCCGGCGGGCTGGCAGGCGGCGACCGCGTTGCGCGGCACCAAGAGCGGCAACCGCGTCGCTTATGAGACGATAGATTATGAAGCCTTGCAGGATTCGCCAGTCTTTGCCGGCCGCTATTTCAAGGCGGTGGACCTGGGCAAGAATGTGACGCTCAACATCGTCGCCGACGATGCCGACGAGCTGGAATACAAGCCCGAACAGATGGCCAAGCATAAGAAGCTGGTCGATGAAGCGGGCGCGCTGTTCGGCAGCTATCATTTCGACCATTATGATTTTCTGCTGGCGCTGACCGACGAAATGGGCGGCATTGGCCTGGAGCATCATCGCTCCTCGGAAAATCAGGTCGAGCCGGGCTATTTCAAGAAATGGGAGTCGGGCGAGGCGCTGCTGGACCGCAACCTGTTGCCGCATGAATTCACCCATAGCTGGGACGGCAAGTTCCGCCGCCCCGATTTGCTGTGGACCCCCGATTTCCGCACGCCGATGCAAGATAATCTGCTGTGGGTCTATGAAGGGCAGACGCAGTTCTGGGGCTATGTGCTGGGTGCCCGGTCGGGGATGTTCACCAAGCAGGAAACGCTGGACGCCTATGCCCAGATCGCGGCCAAGCTCGATACCAATGTCGGTCGGCAATGGCGGCCAATGGAAGACACCACCCATGACCCGATCATCTCCGCGCGGCGGCCCAAGGGCTGGGCCAGCTGGCAGCGGTCGGAGGATTATTATAATGAAGGGCTGATGATCTGGCTGGAGGCCGATGCGATCATTTCGAAGGCGACGCGCGGCACCAAGGGGCTGGACGATTTCGCCAAGGCTTTCTTCGGCGTGAAGCCGGGCGACTGGGGCCAGCTCGTCTATAATCGCCAGGAGGTGATCGACACGCTCAACGGCATCGCGCCTTATGATTGGGCCGGTTTCTTCCGCACCTATGTCGACAGCCCGACCAAGGAAACGCCCAAGGGCGGCTTCATCCTGGGTGGCTATAAGCTGGTCTATGGCGACGAGCCGAACGCCATCACCAAGGCGGCCGAGGGCGCGAACAAGATGGTCGACCAGAGCTTTGGCCTGGGCGCGATCGTCAAGAATGACGGCGATATCAGCGCCGTCATCTGGGACAGCGCGGCGTTCAAGGCCGGGCTGGTGGTCGGTGCCAAGATCGTAGCGGTCAATGGCGACGAGTTTTCCGGCGACGTGTGGAAGGCGGCAATCAAGGCCAAGCAGCCGATCCAGATCATCCTAAAGCAGGATAAATATTACCGCACATTGTCACTCGATTATTCGGGCGGGCTGCGCTATCCGCGCCTCGAAAAGACAGGAGAGGGTGAAGGCAGTCTCGACCGACTGCTCAAGCCGAGAACATAATCACCCGTAGCGCATCATCGTAGCAAAAGGCGTTTCCATGAATATCGAACTGATCCCGGTGGGCGACGATCCGCCAAACAGCCTGAACGTCATCATCGAAGTGCCGGTTGGCGGCGAGCCGGTGAAATATGAATTCGACAAGGCGTCGGGCGCGCTGTTCGTGGACCGCATTTTGCATACGCCGATGCGCTACCCCGCCAATTATGGCTTCGTGCCGCACACGCTGTCGCCCGATGGCGACCCGCTCGACGCGCTCGTCATCGCGCGCTCGCCCTTCGTCCCCGGATCGGTCGTGCGCGCGCGCCCGATCGCGGTGCTGAACCTGGAAGACGAAGCCGGCGGCGATGAAAAGCTGGTGTGCGTGCCCGACAACAAGACCTTCCCTTATTATGCCGATATCAGCGAGAAGGACGACCTGCCCGGCATCGTGATGGAGCAGATCGAGCATTTCTTCACCCACTATAAGGACTTGGAAAAGACCAAGTGGGTGCGCATCGGCACCTGGGGCGGCGCGGAAGACGCCAAGCAGATCACGCTGGAAGCCATCGCCCGCTATCAGGCGGCGAAGGCAGGCTGAGGCTTTTGAGCTAGAGCTAAGCAAGAGGCCGCGCGGGGTGACCTGCGCGGCCTTTTTGTTGGCAGACAAGCGGCAGCGTCGAGCCCCCTCATCCAACTTCGCCTAAGTGCCTGCGGCACCAAGGCTGCGTATCCTTCTCCCCGCCGGGGAGAAGGGGCATCTACTCATTACCCCCTCAGATCAATCGGTCCGCTTCCAGCGCGAGCGCGAGCGAATCGCGGCTTCTGGGCAGGCGGGCGTGGAGGCGGGCGTCGGCTTCGGCGAGGCGTTCGACGCCGGTGGCGAGTTGCTCTTCGGACAAGGTGAAGGGCAGGCGCAGGAAGCGTTCGAACGCGCCGCTGACGCCGAAGCGCGGTCCCGGCGCGACGCGCACGCCGAGATTTTCGGCGAGCGCGGCGAGTGCGGTGGCTTCAGCGCGGGGGAGTTGCGCCCAAAGCGACAGGCCACCCGCAGGCGCTTCGACCCGCCAATGGGGCAGATGCCGGTCGATCAGGCCGAGCAGATGGTCGCGCCGGTCACGCAGCATCGCAGCGCGGGTGCCAAGCCCCTCGCCCGCGTCCAGCAGATACGCGACGGCGAGTTGTTCCAGCACGGGGCTGGCCATGTCGGTCGTCGTGCGCAGACGCGCCAGCGCGGCGATCGTCTGCGGGTCGGCGCGAATCCAGCCGGTGCGCAGGCCTCCCCAATAGATTTTGCTGGCCGAACCCATGGTGATGACCTGCCGCCCGGACGGATCATGCAGCGCGACCGGCGGCGGGGCCGCGAAATCGAGGCCCATCGCTGCCATCGTCTCGTCAATCACCAGCGGCGTGTGGCTGCGCGCGGCGACGGCGACGAGCGCGCGGCGGGTAGCCGGGTCCATGCTGCGCCCGGTGGGGTTGTGGAAATCGGAGATGATATAGGCAAAGCGCGGGGCCGTCTGGCGAAAGGCCGCATCCATCGCATCAATATCCCAGCCCTGGGTCGGCAGGCCCACGGGCACGGGCACGACATGAGCGCGCTGCAACGCCTGGATCGCGTTATGATAGGTCGGATGATCGATCACGACCCGGTCGCCCGGCCCCGCGAGCCAGTGGAGCAGCAGCGAAAAGCCTTGCTGCGCGCCGTTGGTGACGATGATCTGGTCCGGGCTGGTCGGGCAACCGCGCCTTTCATAATCGGCGGCGATCGCGCGGCGCAGCACGGGAAGGCCGAGCGGATCATAGCCAAGATCGCCCAGATGCGCGGGCAGCGCGTCGAGCGCGGCGGCATAGGCGCGCGCCACGCCGGGCGCGGCGGGGAGCGCGGCATGGGTCCAGTTCAGGAGGTTGCCGCCGCTGGCGATGCCGTCGTCAACAGGTGGTGCGGGCGTGTCGCCGGGCGGCAGGCGCGTGACACTGCCTGACCCCTGGCGGCTTTCGAGATAGCCCTCGTCACGCAGCCGATCGAAGGCGGCGGCGATGGTGGTGCGGCTGAGGCCCAGCGCAGCGGCCAGTTCCCGCTCACCGGGCAAACGGACGTTGAGGCCGATCCGGCCGTCCAGCACCAGCATCCGCAAGGCCTGCGCGAGCTGGCGATAGGCAGGCTGGGCGCTATCGAGCGCGCGCCATGCGCCGAGCAGGCGCAGCAGGGAGGGCGGGCGAAGATGCGAAGTGGACATGGCCTAGCGTTCCATTTGGGGAGCAATGCCATGCCATTTACCGCGCAATGGCCCTGATGGGAAAGGCCAGTTGCTGCGAACCTGCCTGCGCCGTTGACCTGCCGGATCAGATGGGCATGATCCCGCCAACCCGTTGATCCCAGGAGCCTGATCCCATGCGCCCCGTCCTTGCTTGCGCCCTTCTTCTGATGTTGGGTGCCGCCGCGCCCTCACCGCCTACCCTGTCGCCGCTGGCGTTCGAGCAGATTGCACCGGCTGGCACTAAGATGCCGCGCTTCAAGGTGGATGCCGCCTGGCCGACGATGCCGGACGACCTGTTGCTGGGGCAGGTAAGCGGCGTGGCGGTGGGGCCGGACGATTCGGTCTGGGTGGTGCATCGGCCCCATTCGCTGACCGGCACCGATACGGGATTGGCGCAGACGCCGCCGATCGCGGTCTGCTGCAAGCCTGCGCCGCCGGTGGTGCGGTTCGGCAAGGATGGCACCTATATGGGCGGCTGGGGTGGCGCGGCGAGCGCGCCGAGCGTCGATGGCATCAGCCAGTGGCCCGCCAGCCTGCATGGCATATTCGTCGATCAGGCCAATACGGTCTGGTTCGGCGGCAATGGCAAGGACGACCATGTCGTGCTGAACTACAGCGCGGACGGCACATTCTTGCGCGCCTTTGGCAAGCGGGGCGAGACCAAGGGCAATGATGCGACCGACCGGCTGGGCAATCCGTCCGACGTGCATCAGGTCGATGGCATGGTGCTGGTGTCGGACGGCTATGTGAACCGCCGGGTGATCGGCTTCGACGCGAAGACCAATGGCTATAAGGGGCGTTGGGGCGCCTATGGCAAGCCGCCGATCGCGCCGACCCGTCAAGGGGCGTTCGACCAGAGCCATGCGGTCGATCCCAGCAAGGTGGCCAATCCCAAAGCCGATATCTTTGGCGACATCGTGCATTGCGTGGTGCCGACGAAGGATGGGCATGTCTATGTGTGCGACCGCAACAACAACCGGGCGCAATTGTTCAAGCGCGGCAAGGACGGGGCGCTGACTTTCGTCCGCGATCTCGCCATCGCCCCGGAAACCGGGGGCACGCATACGGTGACCGACATCGCCTTTTCGCCCGACCCGGAGCAGACCTATCTCTATGTCGCCGACATGATGAACGGGCGGGTGTGGATTTTGCTGCGCAAGACGCATGACGTGCTGGGCGCGATTGGGCGTGTGGGGCGGCAGGCGGGACAGTTCACCTGGCTGCACAGCATCGATACCGACAGCGAAGGCAATATCTATACGACCGAGGTGAATACCGGGCGGCGGGTGCAGAAGCTGGTTTTTACCGGGGTCGAGTGAGTGAGATAGAAGGCGGTGCGTAGCGCTTCTCGACTTCGCTCGAAGCGAACGGAGGTTGGTGAAGCCGCGGTTTTTACCCGCCGATCAACCGCATATAGGGGCTGGCGAGCCAGCCGCTGACGCAGGGGCCGGCATAGGGTTGTTTGCGGTCCACGGGCGACGACACGCCGCAATCGCCTGCCGGTTCGCCCTCTTGCGCGGGTGCGGGCTGCACGACGACGCCCAGCCATTTCTGGTCGAGGCTGCGGGTGCAGATATAGGCGCGCTGGCCTTCGGGCAGCTGCGCGATCACCTTCGCATCGGCGAACGGTGCGGCGAGCAGCGGCAGCCCCCCTGCCCCGCTGCGGCTCACCTGGCCCAGACCACCGCAGGCGTCGAGCCGAGGCCCGTCTTCGCCGATCGTCACGGGCCGGGCGGATGGCGTATCCATGCGGGTTTCGGAGACCTTCGAGCGCGGCGCATCGGCGAGTGAACTGTTGGGCAATTCGTCCAGCACCTCGCGGCTGTCGGAACAGGCGGCGAGCATCAGGAGGAGGGCAAGGGTTCGGACCATGGAGACGGGATAGACCGGCAGGCTGGTGGGGGGAAGGGGCCATGTTTCGCTTTAGTTTCAGCCCGCCTTTCCCTATAGGCTGGGCTATGAGCGAAGAACCCGTAAACTCCCCGAACAGCAACGAATATGGCGCCGACAGCATCAAGGTGCTGAAAGGTCTAGATGCGGTCCGCAAGCGGCCGGGCATGTATATCGGCGATACCGACGATGGCAGCGGCCTGCACCATATGGTGTTCGAGGTCAGCGACAATGCGATCGACGAAGCACTGGCCGGGCATTGCGACCGGATCGACATCACGCTGAACCCCGATGGCTCGGTCAGCGTCATGGACAATGGCCGCGGCATCCCGACCGGCATCCATACCGAAGAAGGCGTGTCGGCGGCCGAGGTCATCATGACCCAGCTGCACGCCGGGGGTAAGTTCGAGAATACGTCGGACGACAATGCCTATAAGGTATCGGGCGGCCTGCATGGCGTGGGCGTGTCCGTGGTGAACGCGCTGTCCGACTGGCTGGAGCTGAACATCTGGCGCGACGGGCAGGAACATTGGATGCGGTTCCGCCATGGCGATGCTGAGGCACCGCTCAAGGTGCTGGGTCCGGCCGCACCGGGGCAGAAGGGCACGAAGGTCACCTTCATGTTCTCGACCGACACGTTCAAGAACGTCACCGACTATGATTTCGACAAGCTGGAGCATCGCTATCGCGAGCTGGCTTTCCTCAACAGCGGCGTGCGCCTGTTCCTGACCGACGCGCGGCATGAGGAAAGCAAGACGGTCGAGCTTTATTATGAGGGCGGCATTGCGGCCTTCGTCAGCTATCTCGATCGCAATAAATCGGCGATGATGCCGGAGCCGATCGCCATTTCGGGCACGCGCGACAATGTGACCATCGAAGTCGCGCTGGAATGGAACGACAGCTATTATGAAAATGTGCTGTGCTTCACCAACAATATCCCGCAGCGCGACGGCGGCACCCATTTGGCGGCGTTCCGCGCCGCGCTGACCCGCACCCTCAACAATTATGCCGAAAAGTCGGGCATGTTGAAGAAGGAGAAGGTGAGCCTGACCGGCGAAGATATGCGCGAAGGGCTGACCGCGATCGTTTCGGTCAAGCTGCCCGATCCCAAATTCTCGTCGCAGACCAAGGACAAGCTGGTCAGTTCCGAAGTGCGCCAGCCGCTGGAAAGCCTGATGGCCGACAAGATGGCCGAGTGGTTGGAGGAAAATCCGGCGCATGGCAAGATGATCATCCAGAAGGTGATCGACGCCGCCGCCGCGCGCGAAGCCGCCAAGAAGGCGCGCGAGCTGACCCGGCGCAAGGGCGTGCTGGATATCGCCAGCCTGCCCGGCAAGCTGGCCGACTGCCAGGAGCGCGACCCGGCCAAGTCCGAACTGTTCCTGGTCGAGGGTGATTCGGCCGGTGGTTCAGCCAAGCAAGGCCGCAACCGGCATAATCAGGCGATCCTGCCGCTGAAGGGCAAGATTTTGAACGTCGAGCGCGCGCGCTTCGACAAGATGCTGTCGTCCAAGGAAGTCGGCACGCTCATTCAGGCGATGGGCACGGGCATCCGCGACGATTTCAACCTGGAAAAGCTGCGCTACCACAAGATCGTCATCATGACCGACGCGGACGTCGATGGCGCGCATATCCGCACGCTGCTTTTGACCTTCTTCTATCGCCAGATGCCGCAGATCATCGAGGGCGGGCATCTCTATATCGCCCAGCCGCCGCTCTATAAGGCGACGCGGGGCCGCAGCGAACTCTATCTGAAGAACGATATCGCGCTGGAGCAATATCTGGTCGATAATGGTGTCGAATCGATGGTGCTGGAGGGTCCGGCCGGCACACGGACCGGCAATGACCTCAAGAGTCTGGTGGATCATGCCCGGCGGATGCGCGCGGTGATGCGCTATGTCCCCCGCCGTTATGACCCGGCGATCATCGAGGCGCTGAGCCTGACCGGGGCGCTCGACCCCGAATTGTCGCAGGACGAGCAGGCGACACGTCTGGCCGCTGCCGTCGCCTGGATGGGCGCGCAGGATGCCGAGGGCAAATGGACCGGCCGGATCGCCGAAGAAGGCGGCTTCCATTTCGAACGGCTGTGGCGCGGCGTGACCGACCATCATGTCATCGAACATGGTTTCGTCGGGTCGGCCGAGGCGCGCAAGCTGCACACATTGGCGAGCGAAGAATCGCAAAGCTATCTGACGCCCGCCCGGCTGGTGACGGCCAAGGCGGCAATGGCGGCCGAAGAAGCGGGCGACGATGACCTGCCTGCGGCACCGGCCAAGGGCATGACGCTGGTGACGCGGCCGAGCGAATTGCTGGAAGCGATTTTGGCGGCCGGGCGCAAGGGGCTGGCGATCCAGCGCTACAAGGGGCTGGGCGAGATGAATGCCGAGCAATTGTGGGAAACCACGCTGGACCCCGACAACCGGTCGATGCTGCGGGTCGAGGTCGAGCAGGCGGATATTGCCGACGAGATTTTCAGCCGCTTGATGGGCGAAGTCGTCGAACCGCGGCGCGAGTTCATTCAGGATAATGCGCTGAACGTCGCTAATCTGGACGTCTAAAGCGGACAGCGAAGCGGACATTGGTTTGCGAAAACGACGTTGGACGGGGGTGGTTCGCCGCCCCGTCCGGTGTCGCCCTATGTCCGCTTTGCTTGATCGGAAGATGCTGAAATAGCGCCATCTTCCGTTTCACGTGGAACAGGCTTTGTACGCTATTCCCGCCAAATGGTGGTTATGGCGTGGCGTCGAGTTGTTTGACCATCGCGTCATTGCCCTGGCCTTGGGCGACGGCCTTGGCGGTGCGGCCGGAGGCGTCGGCAAGCGCGGGATCAGCCCCGGCTTTCACCAGCATGGCGACCTGGGCGCTGCGGCCAAAGAGCGCCGCCATCATCAGCGCGGTTTGCCCCGCCTTGTTGCGGGCGTTGACGTCGCAGCCTGCGGTCAGAAGCCGCGCGGCGATCGCGTCATTGCCCTTGAAGGCGACGCCCATTTGCGCGGTATTGCCCTGCGATTCGTCGGGCTTGCAGGCGTCGGCACCGGCGGCGATCAGCGCGTCGAGCGTTTCCGCCTGACCATTATAGGCCGCGAGGATGAGCGGGGTGAAGCCGCGGGCGTCGGTTGCGTTAAGGTCGACGCCTGCCTTGACGAGCGGCGTGATCATGTCGGTACGGCCGAGTCGGGCGGCGTCGAACAGGAGTTGCTGGCGGCGTTCGGGGGTGGGGAGTGCGTCGGGCGCGGGCGTTGCGGCGGCCAGCGCTGTGGCCAGGAGGAGGGAGAGCATCGCTAGTCAGCCTTATTGTGTAAATGATCCGTTCGGGCTGAGCCTGTCGAAGCCCCTCCCTTCTTTACATAGGGAAAGAAGGAAGGGCCCTTCGACAAGCTCAGGGCGAACGGTGTTTGTGCCGTGCCTTAACGCACGGTCAGGCGTTGTTGCGGATAGGCGGCTTCATATTCGGAGACCGCCTTGGTCACTTCCGCCATGGGCACGTTCACCGCCTTGGCGATGCGGGTGCCGTAATCCTTGTCCGCCTGGTAGAAATAGCTGACCATCATTGTGCGGGTGCGGTCGGAGGTGACCTGGCCCAAATCGCCCGCGAGGTTCGCGATCAGGTCGGCCTTGTCCTTGGCCGACAGCGCGCGGTAGAAGATGCCTGCCTGTGCGAAATTATTGGTCTTTTCGATCGGTTTGGTGTCGACCGTCGCATTGATCGCATAGGTCGACTGGCCAAATTCGGCCGCAGCCTGCTTCTGCACCATCGCCGGGAAATAATTGACGTTGGAGGTCGAGCCGGTCGCGTCCATCACGCCATCCTGCGAATTATTGACCACCGGGGCCAGCGGCTTGTTGACCGGCAGTTGCAGGACGTTCGCGCCGACGCGATAGCGCTGCGTGTCGGCATAGCTGAACAGGCGGCCCTGGAGCATCCGGTCGGGCGAGGCTTCGATGCCGGGCACCATGTTGGACGGCGCAAAGGCCGACTGATCGGTGAATTCGAAATAATTGGCCGGCATCTTGTTGAGCGTCATCTCGCCGATCTTGCGGAAGGGTACGTCGAGCCATTCCTTGGTATCGTCAAACGGATTATAGTCGAGACCCGCAAATTGTTCGGGGGTCATGGTCTGCACCATCAGATCCCAGGTCGGGAAATTGCCCTTGCCGACTTCGCGATAGAGATCGTCGGTCAGGAAGTTGAACTGGGCCGCGCCTGCATCCTTGCCGGTAAGATTCTTGACGCCCTGGCGGCTGATCCAGCGGAACTTGGCGAAAGTCACCTTGCCCTGCGCGTTCACCAGCTTGAAGGCGTGGACGCCATTGCCGTCCATGGTGCGGTAGGAGGAAGGCGTGCCCAGGTTCGAATAGAGCTGGGTCAGCATATTGGTGGATTCAGGCGTGTTCGAGAAGAAATCGAAATAGCGGTTGGGGTCTTGCTTGTTGGTGACCGGCGAGGGCTTGAGGCTGTGAACCATGTCAGGGAATTGCATGGCGTCGCGGATGAAGAAGATCGGCAGGTTGTTGCCGACCAGATCCCAATTGCCCTGATCCGTGTAGAATTTGGTGGCAAAGCCGCGCGGGTCGCGCAGGCCTTCAGGGCTGCCCGATGGGTGGATGACGCTGGAGAAGCGCACGAAGACCGGGGTTTCCTTACCCGACGTGAACAGCGAGGCGCGGGTCAGGTCGCTCATGTCGGCGGTGGCGCGGAAGACGCCATGCGCGCCAGTGCCGCGCGCGTGGACGACGCGCTCTGGGATGCGTTCGCGGTCGAAGCGAGCAAGCTTTTCAATCAGCGTGGTGTCTTCAAGCAGTACCGGGCCAAGGTCGCCTGCGGTCTTGCTGTTGCGGTTAGCCCCGATCGGCGCGCCATTGTCGCGCGTCATGTTGGGGACGGTCGCGGGCGCAGCTTCGGCGGGGACGGTCATGGTCTGCCCGGCATCGGCGGGCAAGGTGACGGTGGCCATGCGCGGGGCGACCTGCGTGCTGGTCTGGGCCAAGGCCTGTGCGCCGACAAGCGCGGACAGGCTGACGGCAGCCAGGGTCAGGCCGCGCAGCGGCGCGGCCGAAATCGGTGAATTCGACATGATCAGGTTCCTCTGTTGTTTTGTCGATCGTGACGATCGACACCCCTCGGACTGGGAAACGATGGATGGACCCGTAAAGTCCGCAAGAGAAACGGCTTATCTAGCTTTCAGATAGTGGGAATTTCGATCATTGCCGCAGCAATGCTCAATCGGCGCGCATCGCCAACGTCACCAGTGCTTCGGCTTCGATCAGCAACGCATCCTCGGCAGCGCTTTGCGCGACCTGCTCGCGGCCGATGAGGATGAGGACCGGCACGGCAAGCGGGCTGACCCGGTCGAGCGTGACATGCAGCATAGTCGTCGCCGCCCGGTCGATCAGGTCACCCAGCCGCCCGACATCGGTCATCCGCGCGCGGGCGTCGGCCCAGGCTGCCTTGATCAGCAGATGGTCAGGCTGATATTTGCGCAGCACGTCGTAGATGAGGTCGGTGGAGAAAGTGACCTGCCGCCCGGTCTTGCGCTTGCCGGGATGCTGGCGCTCGATCAGGCCGGAGATGACCGCGACGTCGCGGAAGGCGCGTTTGAGCAGGCTCGATTGTTCGACCCAATCGACAAATTCATGGTCGAGTATGTCGGCGGAGAAAAGGCTTTGCGGGTCGGTGACGGGTTTCAGGCCGTAGACGGCGAGCGCGTAGTCGTTGGCGACGAAACCCAAGGGCATAAGGCCCTGGCTCTCCATCCGGCGGGTGAGCAACATGCCGAGCGATTGATGCGCGTTCCAGCCTTCGAAACTGTAGCAGACCAGATAGTGACGGCCTTCGTGCGGGAAGGTTTCGATGAGCAGTTGGCCCGGTTGCGGCAGGACCGAGCGGAGTTTCTGCATGTCCAGCCATTCGCGCACGTCGGACGGGAAGCGATGCCATTGGTCGGGGCTGGCGAGGAAAGCGCGGACCCGGTCGGCAAGGCGCGTGGACATGGCCATGCGGCTGCCGCCCCAACTGGGGATGCGCGCCTGTTTGGAGGTGGCGCGGACGACCAGATCGGTCGTGTCCATCTTCACTACTTCCAGCGCCATGCCGGAGAAGAAGAAACTGTCGCCGGGCGTAAGCTGGGCGGCAAAGCCCTCCTCCACCGTGCCGAGCTTGCGACCATTGGCGAAGCGGACGGCGAGCGCGGGCTGATCGACGATGATCCCGGCGTTGAGGCGATGCTGCTGAATGAAGCGGGGGTGAGCGACGCGCCATATGCCGTCCGCGTCCTGAGCCAGCCGCTTGAACCGGTCATAGGCGCGCAGGGCGTAGCCGCCGCCTTCGATGAAATGGAGGACGGAGGCGAAGGCGTCGGGCGTCAGCGCGCTATAGGGGGTGGCAGACTGGATTTCGGCGAGCATCGCGGCTTCGTGGAAGGGACCGGCGCAGGCGAGGCCCATGATATGTTGGGCAAGGACATCGAGGCTGCCGACGCGGAAATCATCGGCGTCGCGCTCGCCCGCCTCCACGGCGTCGAGGGCGGCGCGGGCTTCGAGATATTCGAAGCGGTTGCCGGGGATGAGGATCGCCTCGCTCGCCTGATCGAGCCGATGATTGGCGCGGCCGATCCGCTGGAGCAGGCGCGACGAGCCCTTGGGTGCGCCCATCTGGATGACGCAATCGACATTGCCCCAATCGACGCCGAGGTCGAGCGAGGCGGTGGCGACCAAAGCGCGGAGTTTGCCATCGGCCATCGCGCTTTCGACCTTGCGGCGGGCTTCGATGGACAAGCTACCATGGTGGATGGCGATCGGCAGGTTGGCGTCGTTCGCTGACCAAAGCTCCTGAAAGATGAGTTCGGCGAGGCCGCGCGTGTTGCAGAAGACGAGCGTGGTTTGATGCGCGGCGATTTCGGCCATCACCTGATGCGCGGCATATTTGCCTGAGTGACCCGACCAGGGGACGCGACCTTCGGGGATGAGGATGGTGACGTTCGGCTCCGCGCCTGCCTCCCCCAAAACCGCCGCGACCGTGTCGATATCGCCATCGGGCGCGAGCCAGGCGCGATAGGCATCGACGTCCGCCACGGTGGCGGACAGGGCGACGCGGCGCAGGGCGGGATTGATCGTCTGAAGCCTCGCCATCGACAGGCTGAGCAGATCGCCGCGCTTCTGCGTGGCGAAGGCGTGGACTTCATCGACGATGACGGTTTGCAGATCGGCGAACATCAGCGTCGCGTCGGGATAGCTGAGCAGCAGCGAGAGCGATTCGGGCGTGGTGAGGAGGATGTGGGGCGGCTTGATGCGCTGGCGGGCCTTGCGGTCCGAGGGCGTGTCGCCGGTGCGGGTTTCGACGCGGATTGGGAGCGCCATATCCTCGATCGGGGTCAGCAGATTGCGGCGCACGTCTACCGCCAGCGCCTTGAGCGGCGAGACATAGAGGGTGTGGAGCCGGTCGGTCGGGTGGTCGATCAGGTCAGCCAGGGTCGGCAGGAAGCCCGCCAGCGTCTTGCCCGCGCCGGTCGGGGCGACGAGCAGCGCATGATCGCCCCGACGCGCGGCGGCGAGCATGGCGCGCTGGTGCGTGCGTGGCGCCCAGCCGCGGGCGGCGAACCAGTCTTCCAGCACGGGGGGGAGAGCATCCATGGGGTGGATGTAGGGAGTCGGCTCAAGCCTGTCACGACATGGGCGGGAAGAAGGGTTCGCGCGGAGACGCAGAGACGCGGAGGGACTAGCCGACGGTTCGCGCGCTCCGCGGCTTTGCGCGTGGATATTCGCCGATGATCTGCACGGCGCGATCGCGTAATTTAAGTCCACGTCGGTAAAATTTTATGTCGCTGCCCTCTGGCCGTCCGACCTGTCCCTGCGTTACCATCGCGCCATCAAGAGCGGCGCAGCAGATGCCGCATCATGCAGGAGATCAACGATATGTCTGGCGAAAGTGAAGCAGATCTGACGGGTGTCGAGTCCAACCGCCGCCGTCCCAAGCCGCCGATCATGGAGATTGACGGGCGCAAGCTGAAGCCCGCGACGCTGATGATGGGGCATGGCTATGACCCGACCCTGTCCGAAGGATCGTTGAAGCCGCCAATCTTCCTGACCTCAACCTTCGCGTTCGAGAGCGCGGCGGCGGGCAAGCGGCATTTCGAGGGGGTGACGGGCATCAGACCGGGCGGATCGGAAGGCCTCGTTTATTCGCGCTTCAACGGTCCTAATCAGGAGATTGCCGAGGATCGGCTGTCAGTATGGGAAGAGGCCGAGGATGCGTTGCTCTTTTCCAGCGGCATGTCGGCGATCGCCACCACCTTGCTGGCGATGGTGCAGCCGGGTGACGTGATCGTCCATAGCGCGCCGCTCTATGCCGCGACCGAATCGTTGATCGGGCGGATATTGGGCAAGTTCGGGGTGCAGTGGCTCGATTTTCCCGCTGGCGCGAGCGCTGACGAGATTGGCGCGGTGATCGAGAAGGCCAAGGGGCTGGGTCGCGTGGCGCTACTATATCTCGAAAGCCCGGCCAATCCGACCAACGTGCTGGTCGATATCGAAGCAGTGGTTGCGCGGCGCGACTTGGCCTTTGCGGGCGAAGACTATGTCCCGCCGATCGCGATCGACAATACATTTTTGGGACCGTTATGGCTCAAGCCGCTGGCCCATGGCGCGGATCTGGTGATCTATAGCCTGACCAAATATGCAGGCGGGCATAGCGATCTGGTCGCGGGCGGGGTGCTGGGGTCCAGCGCGCTGATCACCACGATCCGGTTGATGCGCAATACGATCGGCACGATTTTGGACCCGCATTCGGCCTGGATGCTGATGCGCAGCCTGGAGACGCTGGAATTGCGGATGAGCCGGGCGGGCGAAAATGCGGCGAAGGTATGCGCCTGGCTGCGCGAGCAACCGCAGGTGGAGAAGATTGTCTATCTCGGCTTCCCCGAAACCGAACGGCAGCGCGACATTTATGAGCGGCATTGCACCGGGGCGGGATCGACCTTCTCGCTCTATCTGAAGGGTGGCGAGGCGGAGGCGTTTGCCTTTCTCGATGCGCTCAAGATCGCAAAGCTGGCGGTCAGCCTGGGCGGGACGGAGACGCTGGCCAGCCATCCCGCCGCGATGACGCATTTGTCGGTGCCGGCCGCGCGCAAGGCGGCGTTGGGGATCGGCGACAATATGGTGCGCATCTCGATCGGCTGCGAGGATGCCGACGATCTGATCGCGGACTTTGCGCAAGCGCTGCGGGCGATCGGGTAAGGCCATGACGCGACCGGTTCTTTTGGTGGGGCAGCCTTTGCTGGCCCCGGTCGTGCCGCTGCTGGCGCAGGATTATGACGTCATGGCGCTGTGGGAAGAACCCGATGCCGCGGCGCTGGCGCGGGTGGATGCCGTGATCTGGGCGGGTGAGTTCGTGCTGGAGCGGGCGCTGATCGACGCGATGCCGCGCCTGTCGCTGATCGCCTGCTTCACCGTGGGCTATGATGGCGTGGACCTGGCGCTGGCGCGGGAGCGCGGCATTGCAGTGACTCATGCCGGTGACGCCAATGCGCAGGATGTGGCCGACCATGCGATCGGCCTGATGATCGCGCATCGACGCTGGATCGTAGGCGGCGACCGGCATGTGCGGGCAGGCAAATGGACGATGGCGGCCAAGACGCGGACCCGGTCGATGGGCGGGGCGAAGCTCGGTATCGTCGGCATGGGGTCGATCGGTGTTGCGGTGGCGGAACGGGCGCAGGCGATGCGGATGCAGGTCCGTTGGTGGGGACCGCGCGAGAAGCCTGCCTTCCCCTGGCCGTGCGCCGCCAGTCTGGACGCGCTGGCGCGGGAGAGCGACATATTGTTGGTCGCGGCGCGGGCGGATGAGAGCAATCGCGGCATGATTTCGGCCGATATCCTGGATGCGCTGGGGCCGGAGGGATTGCTGGTCAATGTCGCGCGGGGGCAGTTGGTGGATGAGGCGGCGCTGATCGCGGCGCTCATATCCGGGCGGCTGGGCGGTGCGGCGATCGATGTCTATGATCCCGAACCGACCGACCCCAAGCGCTGGGTCGATGTGCCCAATGTCGTGCTGACCCCGCATACCGGCGGGGCGACGCATGAGGCGGTAGCGCATATGGCGCAGATGCTGCTCGCCAATCTGACGGCGCATTTCGCAGGCGGGCCGCTGATCTCGCCGGTGCGCGGCTGAACCCTAAGACGAGTTGTGCGTTGAGCGCGACACAATGATGGGGGACTTTGGGGGTGTCGGTGAACGCAAAGCGGGGAGCGCGATGGGCCATAGGCATTGGGGCCGGATTGGCCGTGCTGCTGGTCGTTGCAGCCCTGCTGCTGGCGGCCTTCCCCTGGGGGATGTTCAAGGACCGGATCGAGGCACGATTGTCGGCGCGGATCGGCAAGCCGGTCACGATCGCCACGATGACACGCGAGGACAGCCTGTCCTTTCATCCTGTCGTCCGCCTGACCGACATGCGCGTGCCCCAGCCCGATTGGGCCAAGGGCGATGGCGATCTTGCTCGGATCGGCGAGGCGCGGGTCGGCTTTTCGGCGTTGGCGCTGCTGACCGGCGGGCCGGTGGTCGAGACGCTGGACCTGCGCCGCGCGCGCCTGAACTTCTATCGCGCGGCCGATGGACGCGAAAGTTGGAGCGGCGAGCGCAGCGGTGGCGATGAGCGCAAGGGCCGACGCCCGGCGCTCCGCAGCCTGACCGTCAGCGACAGCCGCATTGCCTATCGCGACGACAAGCGCGGGCGGTCGGTGGACGCGGCGCTGGCCGTCGACGGCAAGGGGCTGCGCCTGTCCGGCAAGGGCGATGTGCGCGGCTATCCCGTCACGGTCACCGCCAGCGGCGCGCCGATACTGGGTCATAAACCAGGGACGCGCTGGCCATTTCGCGCAGAAATTGCGGGCGATGCGGTGGGCATGACGTTCGATGGCACGATGGACGGGCCGCTCGACATCGGCCATTTGCGCGGCAAGGTGACGGGCCATGCGATCGACCTGCGGGTATTGGACGCGATCATCGAGGCGGGGCTGCCGGGCACCCAGCCCGTGCGACTGACGGCGCAGGTTGTGCGCGAGCGGCCCGACTGGATCATCGAATCGCTCAAAGGTACGATCGGGCGGTCCGAGATTGCGGGCCATGCCACCGTGCGCAAGCGCGAGGGCCGCACCCGGATCGACGGTGCGATCCGCGCGGCGCAGCTGGATTTCAACGATCTGTCTTCGGACGAAGGCCGCCGCAAGGCATTGGCCAAGCGCGCGCGGCTGGGCGACCGGCTGATCCCCGACACCGCGATCGACCTGCGCAAGATGGCGCGCACCGATGGGCGGCTGGAGATACAGGCCGACCGGCTGTTATGGCCGGGGTCCAGCCCGTTCCGTTCGCTCAAGGGTGTGTTGTCGCTGGAGCGCAGTCGGCTGGTGGTCGAGCCGTTGCGGATGGACCTGACGCGCGGCGTGCTGGGCGGGCGGTTGACGGTGGATCAGCGTGACGGCGGGCCGCGACTCGATCTGGCGCTTGATCTGCGATCGGCGCGATTGCTCGATTTCTTTCCCGAAACGCGGATCGACGGCGGGCTGGTAGGGCGGATCGCGCTCAATGGGCCGGGGCGCACCATCCGCCAGGCGGTGGGGCAATCGTCGGGCACGATCGCGCTGGTCGCACGCGACGGATCGATCCCCGCGCGCACGGCGGCGTTGATGGGGCAGGATGTCGGCAAGGGGCTGACGCTCGACAAAGACAAGATGGCGGTGCTACGCTGCATGGTCGCGCGGTTCGACGTCAAGGGCGGGGTCGCGCGGACCAACCCGGTGCTGATCGACACATCGCGCGCACAGACCCGCGCCTCCGGGACCATCCGCCTGTCGGACGAGGTGTTGGCGCTGACGCTGAGTGGGCAGCCCAAGCATGGGAGCCTGTTGCGGCTGAAAGGCACGGTGCCGATCCGCGGCACGATCAAGGTGCCCGATATTCAGGTGCCCAAGGAAGCGCGATCGGCCAAGGGCATCATTAAGATGATCGGCGATGCGATCGGCGGCGACAAGGTGCCGCGCGCCAGCGATGCGGACTGCGACGGGCTGGCGCGGTCAGCGATGCGTTAGACCGACATATCGGTTCGGTTCGAGTGTTTCTCGACTTTGCTCGAAACGAACGGATGTCTATTTAATTCCAATCGACCCGCGTCCAGCCACGCACCGCCGCCAGTTTGGCGAGCGGCTTGTGCGGGTTGGAAGCGATGGGCACGTCGGCAAATTCCAACATCGGCGCGTCCGACACATGGTCGGAATAGGCGCGGATGTGGGTTTGCGTCCGGTCGATCGCCTGCGCGGCCATCCAGGCCTTGATCATCCGCAACTTGCCGGTGTCGTAGCAATTTTCGCCGGCAATCTTGGCGCGGACATAGCGCAGATCCTGCGAGAGATGGTCGGTCGCAATGACGGCGTCGAAACCCAACCGCCGGGCGATCGGTTCGACATAGAGGCGGTAGGAGGCGGTGGCGAGGACGAGGCGGTAACCATCGGCGCGGTCGCGCGCAATCTGCGCCACCGCATCGGCGCGCAGGTTGGTCGCCAGCACCTTGTCGGCATAGCTTTCGACATGCGGCATCAACCGGGCGCGTTCCACATGGAACCCGATCATCAGCGCTTGGTTGAGTTCCTTGAGACGCTGGCGCGACAGCAGCTTGAGGACATAGGCCAGCATCAGCAGCACGACGCAGGGGAGCAGGATCAGCCGCCACGGGGCCATCGCCCGCGCCACATGGATGAGGAAGCCGGTATAGGTGCCGCTGAACGTCACCGTGCGGTCCATGTCGTAAATCGCCAACCGATGCGTCATGCCGTATCCGAAACTTTTGCCGCTGCCCTTCGTTCGGACTTGCGGATGGGCCGTTTCGGCTTGCCGTGCAACCGATATTGGACCACTAATCCCATCGCATGAATAAAGCCGCTTCACTGGCCGAAGAACAAAGCGACGGCGGCAGCGTGCTGCGGCTGTCCGGTTCGCTGGCGATCGCATCGCTGCATGACCTGCCCGACCGGCTGGATGCCGTGCAGGGTCCGGTCGAGACGATCGACCTGTCCGACGTCGATCATATGGACACGATCGGCGCATGGACGGTGCATCGCACCGCCAAGCGGCTGGGCAGTCAGATCAGCGGCGCGCACCCAGATGCGCAGCGGCTGATCGATACGGTCGGCGCGCTCGACGATCCGGTGTCGATCCACCCAGACAGCGTTCCGGCCCTGCGCCGCGTCGTCGGCCAGATCGGCGAGGCGGTCAGCACCGCCGGGTCGACCATGTTGGGACTGCTGGGCTTTTTCGGTGCGACGCTGGTCGCGGCCTGGAGCCTGATCCGCCATCCCAGCCGCTTCCGCGTCAATGCGGTGGTGCAGCGTTTCGAGGTGGTGGGTGTGTCCGCGCTGGGCATCATCGGCCTGATGAGTTTCCTGATCGGCATCGTCATCGCCCAGCAGGGATCGGTACAGTTGCGCCAGTTCGGCATGGAAATGTTGACCATAAACCTGGTCGGTCGCCTGACCTTCCGGGAACTGGGCGTATTGATGACCGCGATCATGGTCGCGGGCCGCTCCGGCTCAGCCTTTGCCGCGCAATTGGGCACGATGAAGCTGACCGAGGAAATCGACGCGATGCGGACTATCGGCGTATCGCCGATGGAAGCATTGGTCCTGCCCCGCACGTTGGCCGTCATCATCATGATGCCGCTGCTTGGCTTTTATGCGTCGATCCTGTCAGTGCTGGGCGGCGCTTTCCTGTGCGCGATCGCGCTCGACATTCCGCTCATCACCTTTTTCCAGCGGTTGCGCGAAGTCGTGCCGATCACCGACCTGTGGGTCGGGCTGATCAAGGCACCCGTGTTCGGCCTGATCATCGCCATTTCCGGCTGTTTTCAGGGGATGCAGGTCAAGGGCAATGCGGAGGAGGTGGGGCTGCGCACCACCGCCGCCGTCGTCCAGGCAATCTTCCTCGTCATCGTCATCGATGCTTTCTTCGCGGTGTTCTTCACCTGGGTAGGGTGGAACTGATGACCGAAGACGAACAGCGCCAGGCCGAAGAACAGCGGCTCGCCCAAGCGGTCGAACAGTCCGACATCGCCATTTCGGTGCGCGGCATTCGTAATGCCTTTGGCGACCAGGTCATCCATGATGGCCTCGACCTCGACGTGCGCAAGGGAGAGATATTGGGTGTGGTCGGCGGATCGGGCACCGGTAAGTCGGTGCTGATGCGCGCGATCATCGGCCTTCAGACGCCGAACGAGGGCGAAATCCATGTCTTTGGCGAATCGATGGTCGGGCGGCTGGACGATGACGCACTGGCGATCCGCAAGCGGTGGGGCGTGCTGTTTCAAGGCGGCGCGCTGTTTTCGACGCTGACCGTGGCGGAAAATATCGAAGTGCCGATCCGCGAATATTATCCCAATATCGGGGCGCAGTTGCGGGACGAAATTGCGGCCTACAAGATCCGCATGACCGGCCTGCCCACCGAGGCGGGGCCGAAATATCCGTCGGAATTGTCGGGCGGCATGAAGAAGCGCGCTGGCCTGGCCCGCGCGCTGGCGCTGGACCCGGACCTGCTGTTCCTCGATGAGCCGACCGCTGGCCTTGATCCGATCGGCGCGGCGGCGTTCGACGAGCAGACCCGCAAATTGCAGGAGACTTTGGGTCTTACCGTCTTCCTCATCACCCATGATCTCGATACGCTCTATTCGATTTGTGATCGGGTGGCGGTGCTGGCGGATAAGAAGGTGATCGCGGTCGGCACGATCGATGAACTGCTGGCGCTCGACCATCCGTGGATCCAGGAATATTTCAATGGGCCGCGTGGCCGTGCGGCGACGGCGGCAGTATCGCGGGAAAAGAACAAGGCGGCTCAGACCCCGCCGGACGGAAGGCAATAGGATATGGAAACCCGCTCCAACCATGTGCTGGTGGGCACGGTCACGCTGCTGCTGCTGGCGGCGATCATCATCGCGGCCTTCTGGTTCTCCCGCATTTCCGACGGGCAGAACAAGCAATATGATATTTTCTTCAAACAGTCGGTCAGCGGCTTGGCCAAGGGTTCGAGCGTCAACTATGCGGGCGTCCCCTCCGGTCAGGTGGAATCGATCGACCTGTGGAAGCGCGATCCAAGCTTCGTGCGGGTGCGCATTACGGTGAAGGACGGGACGCCGGTGCTGCAGGGCACGACCGCGAGCATTGCGGGCGTCGGCTTTACCGGGGTGAGCGAAGTGGTGCTGGACGGCGCGGTCAAGGGCGCGCCGCCGATCATTTGTCCGGCGGAAAATCCCCAGGCGGTATGCCCCGATGGCGTGCCCGTGATCCCGACCAAGCCGGGGGCACTGGGCGAATTGCTCAACAGCGCGCCGCAATTGCTGGAGCGCTTGTCGACGCTGACCGAGCGACTGACCGAAGTGTTGAGCGACAAGAATCAGCAGTCGATCGCGGGCATATTGGCCAATGTCGAGCGGGTGTCGGGCGCCTTGGCGGATCGTAGCCCGGAGATCGCCGCGACTCTGGCCGAAGCGCGTATCGCAGTGCAGCGCACCGGCGTTGCCGTCGAACAGATCGGCAAGCTGGCCGCGACGACCGACGCGATGCTCAACGAGGAAGGCAAGCCATTGATGGCCGACCTGCGCAAGAGCGTGCAATCGGCGACGCGGAGCATCGACACGCTGGACAAGACCATCGGCGCGGCGCGGCCGGGCGTGGAGGCGTTCAGCACCCAGACCATGCCGGAAGTGAACCAGCTGGTGCGCGACCTGCGCGAAATGTCGCGCGCCTTCCGCGGCGTTGCCGAGAAACTGGACCAGCAGGGCGCGGGTTCGCTGGTCGGATCGCCCAAGCTGCCGGACTATAAGCCATGATGAGAGAGATGCGGACCATGTTCCATGCCAAACCCACCGGCGCCCTTGCGGCGCTGACCGCCGCCGTCCTGCTGTCGGGCTGCGTCTCGATCGGCGGGAAGGTGCCCGAACGGCTGTTGACGCTGGATGCGGTGCAGAAGGTGCCCGCTGGCACGGCGCAGCGTGCTGGCGCTGGGCGCACATTGATCGTGTCCGATCCCGACGCGCCCAAGATGCTGGATACGATACGTATCCCGGTGCAGACCAGTCCGACGTCGGTCGCTTATGTGACCGATGTGCAATGGGCCGACACACCGCGCCATCTGTTCCGGCGCTTGTTGGCCGAGACGATTTCGGCGACGACCGACCGGGTCGTGCTCGATTCGGGGCAGTTTTCGGGTGATGGTGGGCAGCGGCTGTCGGGCGAGTTGATCGCCTTTGGGCTTGATGCGCCGGGGAATAATGCGGTCGTTACCTATGACGCCGTGCTGACCACGCCCAATGGGGTCGCCTTGGCTCGGCAGCGCTTTACCGCCAGCCAGCCGGTGGGTGCGAAGATTACGTCGATGACGGTCGGAACGCCGCTCAACCTGGCAGCGAACAAAGTGGCTGGCGACGTCGCCGCCTGGGTCGCGGCTATGAAGGACTGATGGCTGCCCCGTTCGCGTCGCGCGAACGGGGGCACTCTCCTCTATTCCAGACTTTTACTGGCCTGTTCGGTCACGTCTTTGGACAGGCCGGGCTGCGCCAATATGCGCTCCAGTTCGCCCCGCATCAGCGCGCCGCGCGCTGCGTCGAAGCGCTTCCAGCGGCCAAGCGGGGGCACGAGGCGGGCGGCCGTTTGCGGATTCAACCGGTCCAGCGCGATGATGCAATCCGCCACCAGCCTGTAGCCCTTGCCCGATTTGTGGTGGAACGCCCATTGGTTGCCGGTGAACGCGCCATAAAGTGCGCGGACGCGGTTGGGATTGGCGAGGGTGAAGTCCTTGTGCCGTCCCAGTTCCTCGACCAGATCGACCGTATCGGGATGGACGGCGAAGGCCTGGGTCTGGAACCATTTGTCGAGCGTTAGCGCGTCGGCCCCATAGCGGTTGTAGAAGATATCGAGCGCCGCGACTCGCTCGGCGCTGTCGCCATTGGCGAGGATCGCCAGAGCTGCTTGCCGCTCGGTCATATTATGGGCGTGGTCGAACTGGACGAAGGCGGTTGCGGGGCCGTCCATCGCGCCGGAGGCGACCAGATAGCCAAGCGCGCTGTTGTGTAGCTTGCGCGCGCCCTTAGCGGTGGCGGAGATGGAAAATTCGGCCGCCTTGGTACGGGCGTGAATTGCGCGCCAGTCCGGCTCCAATTCTGCGCCGATCCGCTGTTGCAAGGCTTCACGCGCAGCGTGGATCGCGTCGGGATCAACCTGCGCCATCTGATCGCCGAGATAGGCTTCGCTGGGCAGGCGGATGGCTTCGGCGACGAAGGCGGGATCAAGCAAGGGGTCGGTGATGACCTGACGGAACGCGGCGATCACAGGGCCGTCGTCCATGGGCTGACCGGTGATGCGGCCGACCAATATGTTGACCATCAACTGTTGCATCGCCTCATAGCGGGCGAATGGATCATCATCATGGGCGGACAGGAAGGCGAGATCGTCCTGTCTACGGTTGGTGTCGACGATCACGGGAGCGGAAAAGCCGCGATTGATCGACAGGACCGGCGGGGCGGCGAAATCGGGGAAGGTGAAGCTCTGCTGCGGCTCAGTGAGCATCAGCAGTTCGTCGCCATGATGGGTGCTGGTTGCGGGATCGAACAGGGCGACGCGCAGTGGGATAGCCATCGGCGCTTTGTCGAGCTGGCCCGGCGTTGGAGCAAGCGACTGGTGCAGATGCAGGGTCACCACCTGGGTCACCGGATCATGGTCGAGCGTGGCCCGGACATGCGGGGTTCCGGCCTGTTCATACCAGCGACGGAACTGGGTGAGGTCGATCTCGCCGCCCTCCTCCATCGCTAGGACGAAATCCTCACAGGTGGCGGCTTGGCCGTCATGGCGATCGAAATAGAGATCGGTGCCCGCGCGGAAGCGCTCCGGCCCTAGCATCAGCGCGATCATGCGGATCAGCTCTGCACCCTTGTTGTAGATAGTCGCGGTGTAGAAGTTACTGATTTCCATATAGGATTCAGGCCGCACAGGGTGGGCGAGCGGACCTGAATCCTCCTGAAACTGGGCGGCGCGCAGGATGCGCACATCTTCGATCCGCTTGACCGCATGGCTGCCCATATCCGCCGAGAAATTCTGGTCGCGAAAGACGGTGAAGCCTTCCTTGAGGCTCAATTGGAACCAGTCGCGACAGGTGACGCGATTGCCCGACCAGTTGTGGAAATATTCATGCGCCACCACGCCTTCCACGCCGTCATAATCGATATCCGTCGCCGTTTCAGGATCGGCCAAAATATAGCGCGAATTGAAGATGTTGAGCCCCTTATTCTCCATCGCGCCGAAATTGAAGTCGGCGACGGCGACGATGTTGAACACATCAAGATCATATTCGCGGCCATAGACGCGCTCGTCCCAGGCCATGGAGTTTTTGAGCGCCTGCATGGCATGGCCGGTGCGTGGCAGGTCCGCCTCACGCACCCAGATGCCCAATTGCACTTCCCGGCCGCTCATCGTCACGAAGCTGTCGGCATTGCAGGCCAGGTCGGCAGCGACCAGCGCGAACAGGTAACAGGGCTTGGGGAAGGGATCGACCCAGCGTGCCCAATGCTGTCCGGCGTCACCCTCGCCCTGCTCCACCGGATCGCCGTTGGAGAGCAATATGGGGAAGCGCGCCTTGTCGGCGCGCAGTGTCACATCATAGCGCGACAGGATGTCGGGGCGATCGGGGAAGAAGGTGATGCGGCGAAAGCCCTCCGCCTCGCATTGGGTGCAAAGCAACCCGCCGCTGGCATAGAGGCCCATTAATTTGCTGTTGGCTTCTGGGGCCAGTTCGACCAGCGTTTCGACACTGTGCGCCGAACCGGACAGCGCCACGGACAAAGAGCCGGCTTCCATATGCCATAGGTCGGGCGTGGCGAGTTCGCCGTCGATGCGGACCTCCAGCGGGATCAAGCCATCACCATCGAGCCGCAGGGGCCGATCATGACCGCCGTTGCGCGTGACCATGAGCGTCGCGCGGACGCGGGTGCATGCGGGATCGAGGTCGAAATCCAGCGCGATATCGGGCACCAGCCAGTCGGGCGGGCGATAATCCGCGCGACGAATGACGGAAGGAGAAGCGGGGGAAGCGTGCATGTCGGCCATCCCCCCAAGCTAGGGAGACGGCCGGGAAAAGGCCAGCGGCGCGGCCCGGTTTTTCGCGTCTTGCCCGCTTAAATCCGTTCACCCGACAGGCGTTGGCACAGCATGTCCAACTGATCGAGGGTCGAATAGCGCAGGGTCAGCGTGCCGCCGCCATTGCCTTCGTGCCGGATGTCTACCTTCAGCCCCAATATGTCGGCCAGATGCTGTTCCAGCGAGGCGATGTCCGCGTCCGGTTCGGCGGCGGCACCGGTGCGACGCGCGGCGGGCGTGTCATCGCCGGTCTTCATGCGGCGGACCAATTGTTCGGTATCGCGGACCGACAAACCCTTGTCTTCGACTTGCCGCGCCAGCGTTTCGCAATCGGGCACGCCGATCAGCGCGCGGGCGTGGCCCATGCTGATCTTCTGCTCCATCACCTGCTGCTGCACCGAAGCGGGCAGGTCGAGCAGGCGCATGAGGTTGGCGATGTGGCTGCGCGATTTGCCGACGATGCGGCCCAGGGCGTCCTGCGTATGCTGAAAGTCGCCGATCAGTTTGCGATAGGCTTCGGCCTCTTCGATCGGGTTGAGATCCTCGCGCTGGATATTTTCGATCAGCGCGATTTCGAGCGTTTCCTGCTCGTCAAAATCGCGGACGATGGCGGGGATGCGGTGGAGCTGCGCCCTTTGCGCCGCGCGCCAGCGGCGTTCGCCCGCGACGATCTGAAAACCGCCGCCATGCGGACGGACGATGATCGGTTGAATCACGCCGCGCTTGGCGATGCTGTCGGCGAGCTCCTGCAACGCGCCTTCGTCGAAATGGCGACGCGGCTGTTCGGGATGAGGCTGGATGAGCGACACTTCGATATTCTGCACCGCCTTGCTGGACGGCGAAGCGGCAGGCGCAACCGGCTCTTCGCGCGCGACATCGCCGAGCAGCGCGGACAAGCCGCGCCCCAGGCCGTGCGGCCGCTTCACAACTTTGGGCTTGTCGGTCGTTTCGTCGCTCAAGCGGCAACCTCCTGTCGGGGCAGGCGCGCGATCAATTCGCGCGCGAGCCGCATATAGGCTTCCGATCCGGAACAGCGGAAGTCGTAAATCAAGGCCGGGACGCCATGGCTGGGCGCTTCGGACAGGCGCACATTGCGCGGGATGACGGTAGTGAAGACCAGATCGCCGAGGCAGGCGCGCACATCATCGGCGACCTGATCGGTCAGTCGGTTGCGCCGGTCATACATGGTGAGCGCGACGCCCATGATCGACAAGCCGGGATTGAAGCGTCCGCGAATGCGCTCGACCGTCTGGAGCAGTTGCGACAGCCCTTCGAGCGCGAAAAATTCGCATTGCAGCGGCACGAGCAGGGATTGCGCGGCGACCATTGCGTTGATCGTCAGCAGGCCAAGCGATGGCGGGCAATCGATCAGGCAAATATCCCAGCGCCCCGGAGGCGCTTCGGCCAGCACCCGTTCGAGCCGATGGGTGCGCTGCTCATATTCGATCAGTTCGATCTCGCAGCCCGACAGATCCTGCGTCGCGGGGACGAGGTCGAGCTTGGGCACGCGCGTCGTGACGATCGTGTCCTCCAGCGCGCAATTGCCGACGAGCAGGTCATAGCTCGACCGCGCCCGTTCGGACTGGCCGACGCCGAGGCCGGTGGAGGCATTGCCCTGCGGATCGAGATCGAGCAGCAGCACGCGCAGGCCGGTGGCGGCGAGACCGGTGGCGAGGTTGATCGCCGTCGTGGTCTTACCCACGCCGCCCTTCTGATTGGCGATAGCGATACAGATCATGCGCGACCTTTCCTTCTGGCGACGGGTTTGACCGCGTGCGCGACGATGATGGCGCTATCGGCGTCCGTCACGCTCGGTTCCACGTGAAACACACCCTGCCATGATGGGCGCGTCGCCTCCAGTTCATTCTGCGCATTTCGTCCCTTAGGCAGCACCCATAGCGTATTTTTGTCGGAAAGATGCGCGGCGGATTCGAGCAGGCGCGGGAGTGGTGCATAAGCGCGCGCGCTGATGACGGCGGCGGCGCAAGGCGGCACCATCTCGACCCGGCCGCCGAAGACCGTGGCGTTGGGCAGGTCCAATGCGGCGATGGCTTCGTTCAGAAAATCGATGCGCTTGCGCCGGGATTCGACCATCAACATGGGTCGGTCGGACAGGCAGGCGACGACGATACCCGGCAAGCCGGCACCCGATCCGAGGTCGATCCATGCACCCTCCCCCGCCATTTGGGCGTGGGTGAGAAGTTGGGCGGAATCAACGATATGCCGTGCCCAGACATGGGGGCGGGTCGATTCGGCGATGAGATTCTGTTCGTCCATCGCTTCCAACAGGATGGCAACGAAGCGTTCCAGACGCGCCATTGTTTCACGTGAAACATCGAATTGGGTGGTCAGCCAGGCGCGGGCTTCATCCTCGGTCATGCGGCGACCTTGCGGACATGGACCAGGATGGCGGCGAGGGCCGCAGGGGTTACGCCGCGGATGCGGCCTGCTGCGGCCAGCGTATCGGGGCGCGCCGCATCGAGCCGTTCGATCATCTCGGTGGACAGGCCGCCGATGCTGGCGAAGTCGAAATCGGCGGGGATGAAGACACGCTCGTTGCGGCGCAGGTCGGCGATCTCTACATCCTGGCGGTGGAGATAGGGGGCGTAATGGGCATCCTCCAATATCTCCGCGCGCAGGTCGGCGGGTGCCGCGGCGAGGCGGGGGGCGAGCGACAGGATCAAGGCTCGATCGACTTCGGGGAAGCGCGCCCATTCGAACAGGCTGCGACGTATGCCATCCTTCCGCACCGACGCGCCCACGCGAGCCATGGTGGTGGCACCGATGGGTTGCGTGAGTTCGGCCTCTATCTCGGCGCGCAGGGTATCGCGTTCGGCCAAACGCGCACGGCGGACGGGACCGATGATGCCGTGCGTGATGCCGATCGCGCCAAGCCGCGTTTCCGCATTGTCGGCGCGCAGGCGCAGGCGATATTCGGCGCGCGCGGTCAACATGCGATAGGGTTCGGTCACACCCTGCAAGGTGAGGTCATCGATCATCACGCCGATATAGCTGCTGGCGCGGTCGAGGATCATGGCCGCTTCGCCGCGTGCGCGGGCGGCGGCGTTGACGCCGGCGATCAGCCCTTGGGCGGCCGCCTCCTCATAACCGGTCGTGCCGTTTATCTGCCCGGCGCAAAACAGGCCGGGGATGGCGCGGACTTCCAATGTGGCGTCGAGCGCGCGCGGATCGATATGGTCATATTCGACGGCGTAGCCGGGCACGACGATGTCGGCCTGCTCCAGGCCGGCCATTGACCGGATCATAGCGACCTGAACATCGGTGGGCAGCGAGGTGCTGATGCCATTGGGATAGACGAGCGGATCGTCCAGCCCTTCGGGTTCCAGAAAAATCTGATGCCCGTCGCGGTCTCCGAAGCGCTGAATCTTATCTTCGATCGAGGGGCAGTAGCGCGGTCCGCGCCCTTCGATCGCACCGCTGAACAAGGGCGATCGGCCGAGGCCATCGCGGATGATCTGATGGGTGCGCGCATTGGTGCGGGTAATGGCGCAGGCGAGTTGGGGCAGCGGGCGACCGTTGGACAAAGGCGACATGGTCCAGCCGTCACTGTCCGATGGCTGTGCTTCCAACTGCGCCCAATCGATCGTGCGGCCATCGATGCGGGGTGGCGTGCCGGTCTTGAGGCGACCGAGGGGAAGAGCGAGATCGCGCAACTGGACGCCCAGGCTGGTCGCGGCCCGCTCGCCGACGCGACCGCCGGTTTCGCGTTCATCGCCGCGGAACAGCTTGCCACCGAGGAAGGTGCCGGTCGCCAGCACCACTGACGCGGCCTCCAGCACGCGCCCATCGGCGAGGGACAGGCCGGCGATCGCACCATCTTGCAGAAGCAGTGCAGCCGCCTCGCCCTCTACGATTGTCAGACCTCCTTGCGCATCAAGCATCTGGTGAATGGCGGCGCGATAGCGTTTGCGGTCGGCCTGGACGCGCGGCCCCTGGACGGCTGCGCCCTTGCTGCTGTTGAGCATCCGATAATGGATCGCGGCCTGGTCTGCGGCGCGGCCGATCAGCCCATCGAGGGCATCGACTTCGCGCACGAGATGGCCCTTGCCCAATCCGCCGATCGCCGGGTTACAGGACATGGCGCCAACGGTGGCACGGTCGAACGTCAACAGCGCGACGCGCGCGCCTTTGCGCGCAGCGGCCGCCGCCGCTTCGCACCCGGCATGGCCGCCGCCGACCACAATCACATCATAGCGAGTTTGCATGGACGGCCTGTAGCAGATGCAGGCCGTCACGGTCAAAAGCGTTCCACGTGGAACATCGCGCTATTTGCCGATGCAGAAGCCCGAAAAGAGACGGTCGAGCATGTCCTCAGTCCCCGCCTGCCCGGTGAGCGCGTCAATCGCGCGACGCGCCTGCCGCAGCTCTTCGGCGATGACGAGCAAGTCATCGCTGTGCCGTGCGGCGTCGACATGGGCGAGCAATTCACCGACCCGCGCACGCTGGCGGGCGTGAAGGGCATAGTCGCCCTCGCCCGGCAAGAGTTGCGCGGCGCGATCAAGCAGGGTGGTGACTAGGCTGTCCATCCCCTCCCCTGTTTGTGCGGACAATTGCAGGCCCGGCCGGGTCGCATCACGATCGCATTGCGCAGCGATCAACAGCGCATCGGCGCGCGGCAGATCAGCCGCATCGCCCAACCATAGGATGATGTCCGCCGCGTCGAGCGCCGCGCGCGCGCGGTCCATGCCGATCGCCTCGATCGCGTCGCCGGTCCCCTCGTGCAGGCCTGCGGTGTCAGTGAAGAGTAAGGCGGTGCCGCCGATCGCCGCAGGCACTTCGATGCGGTCGCGCGTCGTTCCGGCAATGTCGGACACGATTGCCGCGTCGCGCCCCACCAGCGCATTAAGCAGGGTCGACTTGCCTGCATTGGGTGGACCCGCCAGCACGACGCGGATGCCATCGCGCAACCGCTCGGCCGAGGGCGCAGCAAGGGCGGTGCCGATCTCTTCCCCAAGCGCCGCGATGCCCGTACCGATCCGCCGTTCGATTGCAGCGTCGGGTACATCATCCTCGTCGGAGAAATCGAGCGCCGCTTCGGCCATGGCCGACAGGTCGAGTAATGTACGCCGCCAGCCTTCGACCCGGCGCGAGAAATGCCCTTCAGCCATCATCAGCGCGGCCCGGCGTTGCTGCTGGGTCTCGGCGGCGAGCAAGTCTGACAGGCCCTCGACCGCATTGAGATCCATCCGACCATTGAGAAAGGCGCGGCGGGTGAACTCCCCCGCTTGCGCCCGGCGCAGACCCGGCATTGCGGCCAACGCCGCCTCGACCGCCGCGACGACAGCGCGGCCGCCATGGCAATGGAGTTCGACCAGATCCTCGCCGGTCACCGTGCCGGGGCCGGGCAGCCACAGGATGAGCGCGCGGTCCAACGGTGCGCCATCCTGCGGGTCGGTAAGTAAGGCAAGGCTGGCCTGACGCGGTGGCGGGACGCGCTGGGCGAGACTTTCCAGCGCCGCGCGGGCGCGTGATCCGCTGACCCGCACCACCGCAATCCCTGCGGGCGGCGCGCCGCTGGACAGGGCGAAAATCGTGTCAGTCATCGGGTGGCGACGATCCTATTTCTTGTCGCTTGCCCCGCCCATGCCGGACAGGCCGATATTCATCATTTGCTGGAATAGGCGCACACCCGCATCGCCCATCGGCGAGAAGCTCTTGAACAGGGTTTCCATCTGCTCGACATTGCCGACCCCTTCGAAACTGTCGAGGACGGTGCGGATATATTTGTCGTGGATGGGCGTCACATCGGGCAGGCCGAGAAAGGCGCGCGCCTCGGCTGGGCTGCAATCCACATCGACCGTTACCTTCATAATCCTGGCCCTTCTGGTTCTCTTCTATCGTCTGTTTCCCGTCATGCCGCAAACAGGCGCATGGTGGCAAATTTTTTGCGTCGGTCGATGGTTGCGCGCCTACCGCGATGCGCCAATATGCGGGCGAGCCCCTATGGCCCAACCGCGAAGAGGAATGCGACATGACAGGCTTTACCCCGATCGAGACGCTGGAGGGCGGTGCCCGGTTCGACGCTTATGTGGCACGACCGGAAGGCGACGAGGCCAAGGCGGCGATCATCGTCATCCAGGAGATTTTCGGCGTGAACGAAGGCATCCGCCGCAAATGCGATAATTGGGCAAAGGCAGGCTATGTCGCCTATGCCCCCGACCTGTTCTGGCGCGAGACGCCGCATGTCGAACTGGATGCCGATGTGCCTGAGGAATTTCAGGCCGCGCTTGGCCATATGCAGAAGCTCAATCAGGATCAGGCGATCCGCGACATCGAAGCGACGATCAAGGCCGCGCGTGCGACGGTGGATGGCCGCAAGGTTGGGCTGGTCGGCTATTGCCTTGGCGGGCGGCTGGCGTTCATGGCGGCGTGCCGTACCGATGGCGATGCGTTTGTGTCCTATTATGGCGTCGGGATCGACGGCTTGCTGGGCGAAGCGAAGGCGATCGGAAAGCCCGTCATGCTGCACATTCCGACCGCCGATCATTTCGTCCTGCCGGATGCGCAGAAGGCGATGCATGAGGGGCTGGAGTCGAACCGGCATATTGTCCTGCATGACTATGACGGGCTGGACCATGGGTTCGCCGCCGAGATGGGCAGCCGACGCGACGAGGAAGCGGCTGAGCTGGCCGACCAGCGCACCGCCGATTTCTTCGCCGAGCATCTCGCCTGATGGCCGATGCCTGGCGGATGGTGGCCCGCAGCCATGGCGGGCCGGAGGTCATCGCGCGCGAGGATTTCGATCCGGGCGTGCCGGGTGACGGCGAATTGCTGATCGCGCAGGAGGCGATCGGGCTGAACTTCATCGACACCTATTATCGCACCGGCCTCTACCCTGCCCCCCTCCCTACCCCCTTGGGGTCGGAGGGGGCAGGCCATGTCGTTGCAGTCGGACCGGGCGTGTCGGGCTTTGCCGTCGGTGACAGGGTCGGCTGCGCGCATGGGCTGGGCGCCTATGCCAGCCACCGCATCGTCGCGGCCGAGCGCGCAGTGAAAATCCCCGATGGCGTGTCGAGCGAGGATGCTGCGGCGATGATGCTCAAGGGCATGACCGCCTGTTACCTCGCCGAAGACACGGTCGATCTGGCGGCCAGGCAGGTCGCGTTGGTCCATGCAGCGGCGGGCGGGGTCGGGTCAGTCCTGGTGCCGTGGCTGCGCGACAAGGGTGTGGTCGTTATCGCCCATTGCGGGTCGGCGGAAAAGGCCGCGCTGGTCGATGCCGACCATAGCCTCCATGGTCCGTTCGCCGATCTGGCCGCGGCCGTTCGCGACCTGACCGGCGGCCAAGGCGTCGATGTCGTCTATGACGGTGTCGGCAAGGATAGTTGGGCGGCTTCGCTGGCCAGCCTTAAACGCCGTGGGTTGATGGTGAGCTATGGCAATGCATCGGGTGCGGTGCCGCCGATCAGCCTGCTGGACTTGAGCAAGGGCGGGTCGCTCTATGTCACGCGCCCGACGCTGTTCGACTATGTCGCAACGGCGGAGGCGCTGGCGCATACGGCCGACCGGCTGTTCGACCGGATGCAGCGCGGCGTGGTGCGCGCGGTGATCGGTCAGCGCTTCGCGCTTGCCGATGCACCAGAGGCGCACCGGGCACTGGAGGCACGGCAGACGACCGGCGCGACGATCCTGCTACCCTGATCAGGGCGGACAGCAGACACGAAAAAGGGGGGGCGAAACCATGATGGTTTCGCCCCCCCTTTTTACGTTCGATCAGCGACTTAGCGGAACAGCTGCAGCAACCCGACTTCCTGATCGGTGATCCCGGTATAGATCATCGTGCTGGCCACATAGAGGATGACCAGCAGGCCGACCCAGGCGATCCAGCGATAGCGCTCGATATATTTGGCGATGATGTTGGCAGCGATACCCATCAGGCCGACGGCGATCACCAGCCCGACCATCAGGATGCCCGGATGATCGCGCGCTGCGCCGGCGACAGCCAGCACATTGTCGAGGCTCATCGACACGTCGGCCACGGCGACCGCCCAGGCAGCGGCGGCGAAGCTCTTGGCGGGCTTCATGCCCGAATGTTCGTCGCCTTCGATTTCCGGCGACCCGGCGCTTTCGCCGCCATGGCCGATTTCGCGATACATTTTCCAGGCGACCCAGAACAGCAGGACGCCGCCCGCAAAAACCAGGCCGATCAGCTGCAGCAACTGCGTCACCACCAGCGCAAAGCCGATGCGCAGCACCAGCGCGGCGATGATCCCGATCAGGATCACCTTCTTGCGCTGATCGGCGGGCAGGCCCGCCGCCAGCGCACCGATGACGATCGCATTGTCGCCCGCCAGCACGATGTCGATCAGGATCACCTGGCCAAAAGCCAGCCAGGCCGATCCGCTGCCGGAAAACAGCCCGGCAAAATCCGTGACGATATGGCCCCAAATATCGGTCATGTCCGTCTAGTCCCCTTCACGCCGTCACTGGTTCATCGAATCGAAGAAATTCTCGTTGGTCTTTGAATCCTTCATCTTGTCGAGCAGGAACTCCATCGCGTCGATCGTGCCCATCTGCATCAGGATGCGACGCAGCACCCACATCTTGCTGAGCGTGCCCTTGTCGACCAGCAGCTCTTCCTTGCGGGTGCCGGACTTGCCAACGTCGAGCGCCGGGAAGATGCGCTTGTCGGCGACCTTGCGATCCAGCACGATTTCCGAGTTACCGGTGCCCTTGAATTCTTCGAAGATGACTTCGTCCATGCGGCTGCCAGTGTCGATCAGCGCGGTGGCGATGATGGAGAGCGAGCCGCCCTCCTCGATATTGCGCGCGGCACCGAAGAAGCGCTTGGGCCGCTGGAGCGCATTAGCGTCCACGCCGCCGGTCAGCACTTTGCCCGACGACGGGACGACGGTGTTGTAGGCGCGGCCGAGGCGGGTGATGGAATCGAGCAGGATGACGACATCCTTCTTATGCTCGACCAGGCGCTTGGCCTTTTCGATCACCATTTCGGCGACCTGGACGTGGCGGGTAGCAGGCTCATCGAAGGTGGAGGACACGACCTCGCCCTTCACGCTGCGCTGCATGTCGGTGACTTCCTCCGGGCGCTCATCGATCAGCAGGACGATCAGGAAGACTTCGGGATGATTGTCGGTGATGGCCTTGGCGATATTCTGCAGCATCACCGTCTTGCCGACGCGCGGCGGCGCGACGATCAGCGTGCGCTGGCCCTTGCCCTGGGGCGAGACGATGTCGATGACGCGCGCCGACTTGTCCTTCTGGGTCGGATCGCCCGGATCGAGCGTCAGCTTGGATTCGGGATAGAGCGGCGTCAGATTGTCGAAATTGACGCGATGACGGACCACATCGGGATCGTCGAAATTGACGGTGTTGAGCTTCACCAAAGCGAAATAGCGCTCGCCGTCCTTGGGCGCGCGGATTTCGCCGTCCACCGTGTCGCCGGTGCGCAGGCCGAAGCGACGGACCTGGTTGGGGGACACATAGATATCGTCGGGACCGGCCAGGAAGTTCGCTTCCGGGCTGCGCAGGAAACCGAAGCCATCGGGCAGCACTTCGATCGTGCCTTCGCCCATGATCTGCTCGCCATTTTCCGCCTCAGCCTTGAGGATCGCGAACATCAGATCCTGCTTGCGCAGGGTCGACGCGCCCTCGACGCCCAGTTCCTCAGCAAGCTGCACGAGGTCGGCGGGCGCTGTTTTCTTAAGGTCCTTGAGATGCATTGCGAGTCGGTCCGATGACGAGAGGGAGACAGGCGCCGGAAACGGCGAGAAACAGGCGAGCAGGACGCTGCCAGACGCTTGCCGCGAACAGGCAAGGTCGATCGTGCGCGCATTTAGCGAGGCGCGGCCCGCCAAGTCAAGGCAGGAGTGCGCCGAACGGGTCGGGAAAGCGCGGCGCAGCGGCGATTCGGGGCCAAGGGTGACGCTGGCGCGATGACCGGGATTCATGCTATGGAATGCGCATAAGATAAGCGGAAAGGATGCGGACATGAGACGGCACCGCGCAGGGTTGCGCGCCGTGCGCTTGGCGGGACTGGCGATCGGGCTGGCGACGGCGTGGATGCCACTGGCCGCGCAGGACGTCCCCGCGCTTGACCCCGACATTCCGCCCGCCGTCGTCCGCACCGGCCCCTCGCTCGATGCGCGGGTGACCATCCCCATCCATATCGATGGTAAGGGGCCGTGGAACTTCATCATCGATACCGGGTCGCAGCGCACCGTGATCGCCCGCGACCTGGCGGAGCAGCTGGCCCTGCCCGCGCGGACCAATGTCACCATCATCAGCATGACCGGCCGGTCGGAAGCGACGACGGTCGCGGTGCCGCGGCTGGGCTTTGCGGGCGGCACGATCGACGATATCGAAGCCCCGGTGCTGGAGGGCGAGCATCTGGGCGCGCCGGGCCTGCTGGGGCTGGACAGCCTGCACGCCAAGCGGGTGACGCTGAATTTCCGCAGCGGGCAAATGGCGATCGCCAGCAGCAATGCGCGCCGGAGCGCCAGGGTCGATCCCGATACGATCGTGGTGGAGGCGCGGCGCAAACGCGGTCAGTTGATCCTGCTCGATTCCAACGTCAACGGCATGCGCGTGGCCATCATGCTCGACACCGGCACCAATTTCAGCATCGGCAACATGGCGCTACGTAACAAGCTGATCGCGAAGAAGCGCGCGCCTGAATTGCTCACCGCGTCGCTGACCAGCGTGACCGGCGGTACGCTGACCGGCGAAGTGGGGCGGATCAAGGCAGTGCGGATGGGCCGGGTCAACCTGATCGACGTGCCGGTGCTGTTCGTCGATGCCAGCCCCTTTGCGGAACTGGGCATGGCGGACAAGCCGGCGCTGTTGCTGGGCATCAGCGCGTTGCGACTGTTCGACCGGGTCGCGATCGACTTCGGCCGGGGCAAAGTGGACTTCCTGCTGCCCGATGCAAGCGCGCTCGACAAGACGCAGTTGGCGGCCAACGACGTCCGCCCTTAGGCGCGCGCCTCAAGGATAAGGGTTGGGACGCGGGGGTGGCTGGCGCTGACGATCACGGTCGCGGCCCAGCACATTGTCGATCCATTGCTGGTCGATCTGCTGGGGCGGCTGTTGCCGATCCTCCGGGTCCACCTCAAGCTGTTGCTCGTCACCCTCGTCTTCCATCGCCGGGGGACGGGGGCGTTCGATCGGGAATCCATTCTCATCGACCATCATGCCGCCCTCGGCCTCGCCATCAGGCGCGCCATAATAGGCTTCCTCGTCCGGCTCCAACTGCCATTCGGGCAAGGTGACTTCGGTTTCGAACTGTTCCACGGGGCGTTTGGCGACGGCGACCTTCATATAATCGGCAAAGGCGCGGGCGGGGGCACGACCACCCTGCAGCACGACCACGGCGCGCGCATCGTCGCGGCCCATCCATACGCCGGTGGTGATGCCGCTGGAAAACCCTAAGAACCAGCCATCCTTGTTGCTGCTGGTCGTGCCGGTCTTGCCCGCCACGGGGCGGCCGATCTGCGCCGCCTTGCCAGTGCCGGTGGACACGGCGGTCTGCATCAGGTCGGTCATGCCCGCCGCGACCCAGGGGGCGACCAGCACGCGGCTGGTATCATCCTGATGCTCGTAGAGTAGGCGGCCGTCCGCCGTCGTCACCTTGGTAATGCCATAGGGGGTGACGGCAATGCCCTTGCGCGCGATCGAGGCGAAGGCGCGGGTCATGTCGATCAGGCGGACGTCGGACGTGCCCAGCACCATCGAGGGATGGGTGTTGATCGGCGTCGTCACGCCAAAGCGGCGAGCCATGTCGGCCACGGTCGGGAAGCCGACCTCGACACCCAGCTTCGCCGCGACGGTGTTGATCGAATAGGCGAAGGCGGTGCGGATATCGATATCGCCCGAAAAGCGCCCGGAGCTGTTGCGCGGCTTCCAGCCGTTGATATCGACCGGCTCGTCGGTGACGCCGGTATCAGGGGTATAGCCCGCTTCCAGCGCGGCCATATAGACGAAGATTTTCCACGCAGACCCAGGCTGCCGCGTCGCTGTGGTCGCGCGGTTATAGTTGGACGTCACATAATCGAGGCCGCCGACCAGCGCGCGCACGGCGCCATCGCGGTCCAGGCTGACCAAAGCGCCCTGCGTGCCCGACGGCACATTGGCCTTGATCGCCGCCGTGGCCGCATTCTGCATGCTGAGGTCGATGGTGGTGTAGACTTCCAGCGGTTCGTTGGACTCGTCGATCAGCACATCGAGCTGCGGCAGCGCCCAGTCGGTGAAATAGCGCACGCTGTTCTGCGGCGGTTCGGGCGCGAGCGCGACATTGGCAATGTCGGCCGCCGCCTTGTCCGCCGCACTGATGACGCCATTCTGCACCATCAGGTCCAGCACCACGCCCGCTCGGCCGATCGCGGCTTCCGCATCGGCGGTGGGGGAATAGCTGGATGGCGCCTTGACCAGCCCTGCGACGATCGCCGCTTCGGGCAGGTCGAGCGTGGTGGCGGGATGGCCGAAGAATTTGCGGCTGGCGGCGTCGATGCCATAAGCGCCGCCGCCGAAATAGACTTTGTTCAAATAGAGTTCGAGGATCTGCCGCTTGGAGAATTTGCGCTCCAACGCCAGGGCCAGCACCATCTCGCGGATCTTGCGGCCGAAACTATAGCTGTTGTTGAGGAAAATGTTGCGCGTCACCTGCTGGGTGATGGTCGATGCGCCCTGCAGGCGGCGGCCGGTGCCGCGATTTTCGACCGCGACCCAGGCCGCGCGCGCCATGCCGACCGGATCCACGCCGGGATGATGATAGAAGCGCTTGTCTTCGGTCGACACCATCGCGTCGATCATCACTTGCGGGATCTGGTCATAGTCGAGCCAGCGGCCAAAGCTCGGCCCCAACGACACGATCACGCTGCCATCAGCGGCATGGACGCGGATCATCTGGCCATTAGGGGAGGATTTGAGGCTGCCATAATCGGGCAGCGATTGGAGCGCGATAACCACCGCGATCACGATCGCCAGCAGGCCCGCCACCGCCGCCGCCACGCCGATCTTCACCGTGCGCAACGCCCATGTCTTCGCGCGGCTGGGCGCGCCCTTGCTCTTGCCTGATCCTGCCATCTGTGCCGCCCCGGATACGCGCTAATCCCGGCCCCGGCCAGCGTGATTTAGACGCTTTGCCGGGAAAATTGCCGTGATCGTCTCCATGACGATAGCCGCTTTACGGACGATGAACGGTTAGTCGTCCTGGCGCGGTTTGAAGTCGAGCGAGGCGCTGTTCATGCAATAGCGCTGGCCGTTGACGCCTGGACCATCGGGGAAGACATGGCCCAGATGCCCGTCGCACTTGGCGCAGCGGACTTCGGTGCGGACCATGCCATGGCTGACGTCGCGGATTTCCTCGACCGCATCGATATCCACTGGCGCTGTGAAACTGGGCCAGCCGGAACCGCTGTCATATTTTTCCTCGGCGTCGAATAATTCGGTGCCGCAGCCCGCGCAATAATAGCGGCCATCGACCTTGTTGGCGTTGAGATTGCCGGTAAAGGCCCGCTCGGTGCCGCCTTCGCGCAGCACATGATAGCGTTCAGGCGAGAGGCGCGCGCGCCATTCCGCATCGGTCAGAGTCAGCTTTTCCATGGCGGCAATATGGGCATGCCGGGCGCGGCGATCAAGCATCGGCGATGCGAGTGAGGCGCATGGCAAGACCTGCGGCCCCCGGTGTTGCGCTCAGGACACGGAGCAGGCCGGGATAGCGCCCCAGCGCGCGAAAACCCGCCGCCGCGCGCAAGGGAAGCAGCGCCCGCCGCGCGAAATGGCGTTGATAGCGCTCTGCGCCGTCGCGTCCCTGCGCTTGCCATTGCGCCACGGCCTCTGCGGCGCTGGCGAGCGCGATACCGATCCCCTCCCCTGCCAGCGACGGGATCACCGCCGCCTGATCGCCAAGTCGATAGAGCCCCGGCCAGGTCGTGATCGCGCGCCAGCCATAGGGGACATCGCCGATCGCATCGATGCTGGCGTGGGCGGGCACATCCCCCAGCCGATCGGCCAGCGCGGGCGAGCGATTGGCCAGCGCCGCGATCAGGCCGAGCGGACGGCCACCCGCTTCGATCAAGCGGCTCTTGCGCACCGCCATGCAGAGATTGGCGCTGCCATCCTCTTGCAACAACAGGCCGACATAGCCGCCCTCGACCCAATGGAGTTCGATGCGACCGCCGATCAGGCGCTGCCGCGCAGGGCTGGCGGGCAGACGCAACCGCAAGCCGAGTTCGGGGTGTGCGCCGTGACGGGGCCGGGCCGCGCCGCGCACATCATGCTTGCCGGTGGCGAGGAACAGGCTGTCCCAGTCGAGCGCCTGCCCATCGTCCAGCGTGATCGCGGTCGGCGTCAGCGTGCGCACGGCATGGCCCAGCCGGAACATCACCCCAGCCTCGGTCGCGGCGGCGCGCAGCAGCGTGTCGAGTCGGTGCCGCGACAGCCCCATGCCGGACGCGGGGAGCGGTAGTTCTATCTCTTGCCCGCCCGCAAACAAAGCCAGCCGGTCGATCCGGTGGCCGCCGAGCGTGGCCGCGTCGATGCCCAGCGCCTTGATCTGCGCGATCGTCGCCCAACTGAGGAACCCACCGCATAGCGCGTCCCCCGGCACCTGTTGCCGATCGATCAACAGCGGCTCCGCCCCCAGCCGTGCGAGCCGCAGCGCCGCCGCTGCACCGGCCGGGCCTGCGCCGAGGATCAGTGGCGGCTTCATCGTTGCCGGGCGACGCATAGCCGGAAGGGGAAGACACGCTCGATCCGTGCGTCCCCGATACGCGCCGCCCCCAGCATCGCCCGCCATTCACCGGGCACGAAGCTGCGCGCGATCGACAATTGCCCGTCGGCGCGGACGATCGGATGGACGCCGAGCAGGCGGGCGAGCAGTGGATAGCCATGATAGGCAAAGCTGTGGCGATGCAGGTCGTTGACGAACCATCCCATGCGCGCCTGATCCTCCATGAAATGCAGGAACGCCAGCCGCTCCGCCCCATCCATATGGTGGGTGACCAGGCTGGAGATAATGATGTCCCATGGTTCATCCGCCAGCGCGGCATAGTCGCCGGTGCGATAGTCGATGGCCAGCGTCGGGTCGGTGCGCGCCTGCGCCACGGCCTGGCTGCGCGGGTTGAGGTCGATACCGACGAGCGTGCAGGCAATGCCACGCCGCTTCGCCCAGGCCGCTATCCGCCGCAGCATGCCGCCATCGCCATAGCCGACGTCCAGCAGCCGGAACGGGCCGGTCACCGCGCGATCGAGAAAGCGGAGCGTCGGCCGCGCCGCCAGCGTGACGCGATTGACCCGGTCGAGATCGGCCAGCACCCGTGCATAGACGGCTTCGGGCAGGTCGGCCGCATCCATCTGCTCCTGCGCCAGCGATCGCTTCATGCGTCCGCCCGGTGGAAGGTCAGGCCTTCGGCCGCAAGCCCCGGCCCGAAGGCCAGCGCCATCCCCTGCCCGCGCGCATTGCCCGCCAAGATGCGCGCCAGCACGAACATCAGCGTCGCCGACGACATATTGCCAAAGGCGCGCAGCACGGCGCGGCTATGGTCGAGCGCGTGGGGGGCGAGATCGAGCGCGCGGGCTACCGCGTCGAGGATCGAACGGCCCCCGGCATGGACCGCCCACAGATCGATGCTTTGCGCCGGAATCGGCAAGGTGATCGTTCCGGCGAGCGCCTGCGCGATCGCGCCGGGCACTTCGCCCGACAAATGCATGGCGAAACCATGGTCGCCCAAATCCCAGCGGATCAGCGCCTCCGTATCGGGCACGGTCATGGCGAAGGGCTGGCCGAGCGTGATGCCGCCCGCCGCCGGGCTCACCAGCGCCGCCGCCGCGCCATCGCCAAATTGCAGCATCGCCAGCAATGGTTCGACCCGCGCATCGTCCTGCAGATGCAGGCTGCTGAGTTCCACGCACACCACCAGCACCCGCGCATCCGGTTCCGATCGCACGATATGGCGCGCGGATCGCAACGCGACGATTGCGGCATAGCAGCCCATATAGCCGACCATCAGCCGCTCGACCGTCGGGTCCAGCCCCAGCATCGTCACCAGCTTCTGGTCGATTCCCGGTGCGATGAAGCCCGTGCAACTGGCGACCACCAAATGGGTGATGCCGTCGATCGCCACCTGGTCGGCGAGCGCCGCCACCGCGCGCGTGGCCAGGATCGGCGCGGCGTCGGCATAGATGGCCATGCGCTGCGCCGTGGTCGGCCATGGCCCGCCATAAAAGCCGCCTTGCGCGGTCGGCGATCCGGTGCCGCCGTCCAGCACCGACCAACGATGTTGGATCCCGCTGCGCTGTGCCATCCGTGTGAACAATGCCCGTTCGCGCCGGTCGGCGATCCGTTCGCCCGCCCAGTCGATGAAGGCCGGGTGGATGTCGGTGTCCGGGACGGCCGTGCCGATGGCGTGGATCGTGGCGGGAAGGGAAATGATGCGCTGCCTTTGTTGCGCGCGGACGCGGTGGGCCGGTCATACCACCAAGTCGCGACCTGTTCAGCCCTTCAAAGCGCCCAGACCCGCCCTATCGTTCCCGCCCTATCGTTCCCGCGCCGCCTGCCGCGCGATGGTTAGCAATTCGTGGCGCACCAGCAGGTCGCCCGTGCCCCGGCCCGACCGGGTGGCGCGTTCGGCTTCCAGCAGGCGCTGGATCACGCGCGCGATGCCATGGCTGTCCCACAGCCGCACCTGGCGCGACACCAGCCCTTTTTCCTTCCAGAACACAGCCTTGCCTGCCGCCTCCATCGCTGTTTCCAACCGTCCGCTGGCGTCGAAACTGGTACGGATATTGGCGATCAGCATCGCGCGGGTCATCAGCGGGCGGATGACCGACGCCATCGCCGTGCTGGTTTCCTGCAGCCGCGTCAGCTCATGGTGCATGGCCTTTAGGTCACCACCCAGCACCGCATTGACCAGCGGCGCGACCTCCGTATCGGGATTATCCGCCGACAGCGCATCCAAAGCCTCCGCCGTCGCTTCGCACGGCCGGTTGGGCGCAGCGTCGAGATAGAGGATCAGCTTCTCGACCTCGCCCTGCATCAGCGCGCGATCACCATTGGCGAGCGCCACGATCCGCCGTGCGAGGTCCGACGAGAGGCGCAGGCCGCCTTCGCGGGCGATGGCGATGGCGATCTGCTCGGCCTCGCGCGCGTCGGGCTGGTAGGAGATGAAGGCCAGCGTCGCCTTATGGTCCAGCGCCAGCTTGAGCAGCTTCGACGTGGCCTTGAGCGCGCCCGCCACGGCTACGACCGGATTGCCCGCCGCCGGGCTTTCGAGCAGCGCGGTCAGCGCGGGCAAGGATTCCTCCCCCATGCCATTGACGCGAATCCAGCGCCGGTCGCCAAACATCGAAAAGGACGCGGCTTCATCCGCCAGCCGGGCGGGATCGTCGCGCAGCGTCGATCCGTCGAGGTCGATGCGTTCGGCCTGCGGCCCCATCGCCCGCTCCAGCCGCTTGAGCAGCGCCTGGCTGCCCGCATCGTCGGGACCGTAGAGCAGGAAGAAGCGGACGTCGGCAGGCGGGGCGTCGAGCGCCTTTTCGATCTGGCCGCGATTGGCCTTCAAGGATTGGCCGCCTTGCGTGAAAACAGCGCGAGCCGGGTGACGATCTGATCCGCCACCGTCTGCGACAGCCGCTCCAGCGCCGTGTCTTCGGCCGCGATCGTCGCATATTCGCTGGATGTCACGTCAATGCCCGCGTCCGACCCGGCGGTGTCGTCGAGGATTTGCGCGCCGGTCGCTTCGTCGATCAACTGGTAGCGCGCGCGCAGGGTGCGCCGTTCGCGGGTGACGGCGGCGTCGGCGCGCAGGCCGAAGCCGGTGATCTGGTCATCCAGTTTCACTACCAGCTTGTAGCGCGGACCGCTGCCGCCGCTCATCGCGCCCAGCCGATCGTTGAGCGCATTGCGGACGAGCCAGCCACCGCGCCCCTCGATCGGCGCGACATCGACATTGCCCAACGCCTGCGCCACCGCGCCCTGCGTTCCCCCGCCATAGACCGGGCGAAGGCCGCAGCCGGTCAGCAGGAGGGGGATGGCGAGAAGGAGGAGGAGACGCTTCATGACCAGAACCCTTATCCGTTCGGGCTGAGCTTGTCGAAGCCCTTTGCTGAGCGGAGCGAAGCTGCTTCGCCTCCGCTCAGCAAAGCCCTTCGACTTCGCTCAGGGCGAACGGATTTTGCACCTAAATAACCAGATTCACCAGACGATCGGGCACGACGATGATCTTCTTAGGCGTCGCGCCATCCAATATCCGCATGACATTGGGCGCGGCGAGCGCCAGCCGCTCCAGTTCGTCTTTCGCCGTCCCCTTGGGCACGGTGATGGTGTCGCGCAGCTTGCCCATCACCTGGCAGGCGATGGTGACTTCGTCATCGACCAGCAGCGCCGGATCGACCGTGGGCCAGGCGGCATCGGCGATCAGGCCGGTTTCTCCCATATCGGCCCAGGCTTCTTCGGCGAGATGCGGCGTCATCGGCGCGACCAGCAGCGCGAGCGCGCGGATGGCGGCGTTGCGCGATGCGGACGGCGCGGCTTTCTCGACGGCATTGGCCAGTTCGTAGATCTTGGCGACCGCCTTGTTGAAGGACAGCGCCTCGATATCCCTGGCGATGCCGTCGATCGTCTGATGCAGTTTGCGGTCGAGCACCTTGTCGGTGCCTTCCGCCCCGGCCTCGATCTGACCGAACAGACGCCACAAGCGATTGACGAAGCGCCACGATCCCTCGATCCCGCTTTCGGTCCAGGGCAGGTCGCGTTCGGGTGGGCTGTCCGACAGCATGAACCAGCGCACCGCGTCCGCGCCATATTGGGCGATGATGTCATCGGGATCGACGACATTCTTCTTGGACTTGGACATCTTCTCGACACGGCCACGCTCAACGCGAGAACCATTATCCAGCGTGAACCAAGCCCCGTCTCTCTGTTCGACTTCTCCAGGTGCCAACCACTCACCTAAGACAGCGTGCATTTCTGGCGGAATACCATCAGTGTTTGTTTCGGGAGGAAGCGGATAAACTCGTCGGTACGTTTCATGCGTCACCATCCCCTGCGTGAACAGGCCGGTGAACGGCTCGGCAAAGCCCAATTGCCCCATATGCTGCAACGCCCGCGTCCAGAAGCGCGCGTAGAGCAGGTGCAGGATCGCATGTTCGACCCCGCCAATATATTGGCCGACCGGCAGCCATTTTTCGACCGTTTCCCGGTCGAACGGCTTGTCCTTGGGCTGGCTGGCGAAGCGGATGAAATACCAGCTCGAATCCGCGAACGTATCGAGCGTATCGGTTTCCCGCACCGCCGCCTTGCCGCACTTCGGGCAGTCCACATGCTTCCAGGTCGGATGGCGATCGAGCGGGTTGCCCGGAATGTCGAAGGTCACATCGTCGGGCAGGACGACCGGCAACTGCGCCTTGGGCACCGGCACCGCGCCGCAAGTCTCGCAATGGATCACCGGTATCGGCGTGCCCCAATAGCGTTGGCGCGACACGCCCCAGTCGCGCAGGCGGAACACGGTCTTGCCCGCGCCCCAGCCTTCGGATTGTGCGCGGGCGATGACAGCGGCCTTCGCGTCCTCCACGCTCATGCCGTCGAGGAAGCGGCTGTTCACCAACTTGCCCGGCCCGACATAGGCTTCGTTGTGAATCGGCTTGGCTTCGTCGCCCTCAGCAGCCACGACACGTTCGACCGGCAGCATATATTTGCGCGCGAAGTCGAGGTCGCGCTGGTCATGCGCGGGGACGCCCATCACTGCGCCGGTGCCATAATCCATCAGCACGAAATTCGCGATGAACACCGGCAACTGCCAGTCGGGATCGAACGGATGGGTGACGGTCAGGCCCGTGTCGAAGCCGAGCTTTTCGGCCGTTTCCAGTTCGGCCGCCGTCGTTCCGCCCGCCTTGCACAGATCGATGAAGGCCTGCGCGTCCGGGTTTGCGGCCGCAACCTGCTGCGCGACCGGATGGTCGGCGGCGATCGCGACGAAGCTGGCGCCGAAGATCGTATCGGGCCGGGTCGAATAGACCTCTATCGCCTGGTCGAACGGCGCAACCGGCTTGAAGTGGAATTGCAGGCCGACCGACTTGCCGATCCAATTCTCCTGCATCGTCCGCACTTTTTCGGGCCACTGGTCGAGGCTCTTCAGCCCTTCCAACAGGTCGTCGGCGAACTGGGTGATTTTGAGGAACCATTGGGATAGCTTGCGCTTCTCGACCGTCGCGCCCGACCGCCAGCCCTTGCCGTCGATCACCTGCTCATTGGCCAGCACGGTCATATCGACCGGGTCCCAATTGACCGCGCTTTCCTTGCGATAGACCAAGCCCGCTTCGAGCATGTCCAGGAACAACGCCTGTTCATGGCCATAATAATCGGGGTGGCAGGTCGCGAGTTCGCGGCTCCAGTCCAGCGCAAAGCCCAATTTCTTGAGCTGCGCCTTCATGTTGGCGATATTCTCATAGGTCCATTTGCCAGGATGGACCTTCTTCTCCATCGCGGCATTTTCGGCCGGCATGCCAAAGGCGTCCCAGCCCATCGGGTGCAGCACTTCATGCCCCGTCATCCGGCGGAACCGCGCCAGAACGTCGCCCATCGAATAGTTGCGGACATGGCCGATATGGATGCGGCCCGACGGATAAGGGAACATCTCCAGCACATAGCTGCGCGGCTTGTCCGACATATCGTCGGCCTCGAAGCTCTGCTGCTCGTCCCAGATCGCCTGCCAGCGGGCGTCGGCCTCCAGCGGATTGAAGCGCCTTTGCATATTCACGTCCTACCCAAATGCGAGGGGGCTGGGCCTTTGCAAGCCCAGCCCCGAACCGTCAAAAAACTTGGGCGTCGCCTGCGCGCCGCCCAAGCGAAGAAGAATCAGCCGCCAATCGACGTGCGGCGCAGGTCGCGGGCCTTGGTCAGGATCACCTCTTCCAGCTTCTGCACGGTCGCGGCCTTCACCGGCGCGTCGAGCCACTGGCCGTTCTGGCTCACCTGGCGGCTGGCCGCGACGCGCAGCGCGTCGGCGCGCAGATCTTGGTCGAGGATCGACACGGTCAGCTTCATCCGTTCATTGGGGCTGTTGGGGTTGGCGTACCAGTCGGTCACGATCACGCCGCCGTTCGAATCGGTCTGCACAAGCGGCATGAAGGAAATCGTGTCGAGCGCCGCGCGCCACAGATAGGCGTTGACGCCGATCGTCGTCACTTTCGACGCGGCAAGGTCCGCCTTGGGCCGATCCTTGGACCCGCCACCGCAGGCGGCCAACGGCAAAAGCGCGACCAGCAGCAGGCCGGCGGAAACAGGGGCGGGAAAACGGCGGACCATCAGGCATGTCCTAGCTTGGAAAATGACGAAAAACAGGCTGCTTCTATAGTGGCCATGCAGCGTTGGGCAAGGGGCGCTGCGTCGGGACGGGGCGATCCTCGTTTCGCCGTGCCATCGCTGCCTTTTCAAACTCTGTGTGTTCCTTGCAACAGCTCCGACAAAAAGCCCGCCGCCCCCTAGCCAATGGAGGCTTTCCCCGTGTAGAGCGTTACGCATAACAAGGAACAGGGGCGAGAATCGGGTCATGCGCGTACAAAGGGGACATCTGGCATTGGCGGGAGCGGTATTGACCGTGACCGGCTTCATGCTGTCTCCGGCGATCGGCGCGGCCAACAAGCTCGTCCAGATGCAGATCGACGCACCCGTGTCGCTCGGCGCTCTGGGCAGCATCTCCTCCTTCACCCCCACTACCAAAGATCCGCAACTGGCCGCCGCTTATGCGAAAATCGCTGCGTCCGCCAATCGTCAGGGCTTTCGTTTCACACCGACCAGCGGGTCGCTGAGCGGCGAACGGTCGATCACCGTGATGGTCCGCGCCAGCGGGGAACGTGTCGCCGTGGCCCGCACGATCGACCCGATCGACATCAAGCCGGTCGCGTTCAGCTTGAACGGTGCGCAGAACTGGCGCAAGTTCGCGCTGCCCGAATCGCTCGGCCGTAAGCCGCTCGATCCGGTGCCGGTCGAAACCATGGTCGATGCCAAGAATTTCTCGCTGGATGACGCCAAGAAGGATCGCTTCAGCACCAAAATGCTGATCGAAACCCGCCGCGATGCCGTCGCCGCGACCCGCAACCCCGGCGCGGAGAAGGATTATTCGCTGGATCTCGCCAGCTCCTACTCGCTGACGCGCAACCTGAACGTCACGGCCGGCGTGCGCTACAATAATAATGTCGCGGGTCGCCTGACCCCGATGACCGACGACCGGCAGGACAGCCAGGCCGTGTATCTGGGCACCATCTTCAAATTCTGATCGGCTTGCGGGTTGAGTGAAGGTCGGCGGTTGATCTAATGGTCAACCGCGCAGGCTGATTCGTCGTTTCAGAATTTGCGGTTTATGTCAGATCGTGGCGCACAGGCCGTGATCATGCGCGATCGGTGAACCAGCCCGCTAATGCGGAAATCGCGGTGGCAGGCACAGCCAACAGGCCCAGAAACAAGAGCGCTACGGGCCACAAAACATCCGTATCATTTTTCATCCACAGGATGGGAAGCTGGGCGAAGGTCAACAACGCGCCTGCGTACCAGCCATGGCTCTTGCGCAACCAGCCTGCAATCCCGGATAGAAGAAGCGAAACGGGATACCAAAGCGTCCAGTAACCGGCTGCGTCCCATGGTTCCGCGACGCCTGCAATCTGACAAACAAGCTGCCAGTAGAGCCCGCCCATAAGGCACAGAGCGGCTACGCTAAACAATCGCGTTGCCCCCCACCAGCCCATCGATCGCTGCCCAGCCCTCCGCGCCGATCCCGCGCAGCATCCGTTGGTGCTGCGGCTTCACCCCACCCAGCGCCATCACCGGCCTATCCGCCTGCCGCGCCAGGGCGGTAAAGCGCACCCGACCCAAGCTGGCCGCCCCCGGATGCGATCGAGTGGGGAAGAGGGGCGATACGAAGACCATGTCCGCCCTGCCCCGCCGTGCCGCCATCACCTCGCGCGCGTCATGCGCGGCCATGCTGTGCAGCATCGGCCCCCCTGCCCGCCTTGTGTCGCGCCCATGCCAGCCATCGGCCCGCCACGCGGCCGCCGTCCGCCCATCGCCCGCCAGCAGCAGCACCAGCCGCCGTTGCCGCGCCACCTGCCTCACCGCCTCGAATAACGCTCGCCGCGCCTTCCCTTCCGTCCGGTAATGCCGGAACACGATTCCCGCTCGCCCCTTGGGCAAACGCGCCACCGCCGCCAGTAACGCCGCGTCGGCGACCCGCTCGTCGGTCATCAGCCAGATTGTCGGCAGTTTTTTGCGGTGGCGGCGGGTCATGACCCTGTCCTATAGCAGCGCGCATGACGACCGACAGCCCGCAAGCCGCCCTCCGCCTCTCCGCCCTGCGCGACGCCATCGATCGGGCTGCGCGCCTGACCGATCGCAGCGGCGAGGATATCACTCTGATCGCCGTATCCAAGACGCAGAGCGCCGACGCCATCCGCCCGCTGATTGCGGCGGGGCAGCGCGTATTCGGCGAAAATCGCGTGCAGGAAAGCCAGGAGAAATGGCCAGCACTGCGCGACGAGCACCCCGATATCGCGCTGCATCTGGTCGGCCAGTTGCAATCCAACAAGGCGGCCGATGCGGTAGTGCTTTTCGATGTCATCCACAGCCTCGATCGTCCCTCGCTGCTGACCGCTCTGGCCAAGGCGATGGACGCGGCGGGCAAGCGCGTCCCCTGTTATATTCAGGTCAATATCGGCGCGGAGGAGCAGAAGGGCGGTTGCGCCATCGCCGACGTGCCCGCGCTGATCGCCGCCGCGCGCGACGCCGATATTCCGCTGCTCGGCCTGATGGCCGTCCCGCCAGCGGATGTCGAACCCGCCCCATATTTCGCGCTGCTCGCAAAAATGGCGCGGGAGGAGGGCCTCCCGCGCCTGTCGATGGGTATGTCGGGCGATTATGAAACCGCCATCATGCTGGGCGCGACCGATATTCGCGTGGGCACCGCCCTGTTCGGCGATCGTCCAACCCCCGCCCGCCCCGTGCCCAAGAGCGGGCGGGGAATGATCAGAAACTCCCCCGCAACGTGATGCCGTAGGTGCGCGGTTCGGCGAGGTAGGCGGAGATCAGCTGATTGGCCATCGGCGCACCCTGGGCGAACTGACCCGTGGTCGAGGTTGCGGGACTGCTTGACTGGAGCGGGCTGCTGAACGCCACCTGGGTATAATCCTGGTTGAAGATATTCTGGCCCCAGAATTCGATCGCCCAGCGCTGGTTCGGCCCACGCAGGCCGACGCGCGCATTGACGACGGTGAAGCCGTCCTGATTCTTCTCCGGGAACAGGTCAGACCCGGTGTTGAAATCGCTGGTCATGCGGCCATCGACATAGAAGAGCGCCGACAGGCCGCTCGTGCCGATGTCCGGTGTCCAGGCGGCGCTGGCGGTCGTCACCATCTTGGGCGCATTGCTGTTGATCGATCCGGGCAACAGGAACAGTGCCGGGTCAAGCGGCACGCTGCCATCGCCGCTGCCGACCAGACGGCTGGCGAACTTGGCTTCGGCATAGGTGAAGCCGCCGGTCACGCGGAAATTGCGCGCCGGGGTGGCGGTCATTTCCAGTTCGACGCCCTGGCTGATCAGCCCAGGCCCGACATCGTCCGAGCCGCAGGTCCGCGCCGCCGACAGCGCGCTGTCGCAGCCATTGATATTCTGCACTACGAAGCTGGTGCCGTTGAAGGTGTTCAGCTGGAAATTCTTGAACTCCTGACGGAAGGCGGCGACGTTCGCGCTCCATTTGGGCTGGCTGTATTTCAGGCCGATTTCGAACGCATCGACCTTTTCGGCGGCAAAGCGCAGACTGGCGACGTCGGCATTGCTGCGCGGTGAAAAGACCGCCGGAATGGCATTGAGGCCAGTCGATCCCAACTGGAAGCGGTCGAGGTTGAAGCCGCCCGCCTTATAGCCCTTCGAATAGCTGCCATAGAGCAGCAGATCGTCGGTCGCCTTCCACGACAGGACCGCCGTGCCCGACAATTCGCCGTCGCTGATCTTGTCATTGAGGTCGAGCGCGTTGAGGCTGGTCGAAGCATTGCCGAGGCATCCGAGCGTCAGGATTCCGCCCGCCAGCGCTGCCGCGCTGCCCAGCGCCGGGTTGGTAGCCAGGCCCGGCAAAGCGGAGGACTGCAACGCCGCGCAGGTCGCGTTATTATTGTTGAGGTCCGCCGAAAAACGCTTGCTTTCATGGGTGTAGCGCAGGCCCAAGGTCAGATCGAGCCGGTTGGTGACGTGGATGATATTATGGGTGAAGATCGCCCAATTTTCGCTCTTCTGCCGATAGATCGAACCGGTATCGCCGGTGCCTGACGGAATGGCGGCCAGCGCGCGCAGGCCATTCCCCAGGCCCGTCGAGATCGCCCCCGCCTGGCCCGCGGCCACGGCGGCTGGCAGGCCGGCATTGATGAGGGCCGCGGTCAGCCCGGCATTGAGATTGGCCTGTGTCCCCGCGATCAATGGCTGGGTGGCAAGGCCACTGCCGCAGGCGGCGAGTTGCTGCGCGGTGAAATTACTGTTAACGCTGGCTCCTGCCATCAGGCGGCAGGCGGCAAAGCGACCATAGTCCGCGCCGAAACGGATATTATCCTGCAAAGTCAGCCGTTCATTGGCATAATAGCCACCGACCAACCAGTCGAGGGCATCGCCAAAGGCAGAACCCTGCGCCCGCAATTCCTGCGTGAAGGTTTTGAACTGGCGATAAGTGTTGGGGTCGCGGTAGAGCAGGTCGGCGCGATTATAGTCATAATCGCCATAGTCGCTCGACTTGTAATCGCGATAGGCGGTGATGCTGGTCAGCTTCACGCCGCCCAGATCATAATTGATCTCACCCGATACGCCCCAATCCTTCAGCTTGCTGACATAATCGCGGCCAGGCGTGATGGTCAGTTCCCGGTCATAGGGGTCGGCGGCGATTACACTGCCCTGCCCTTCCAGGATCGCGGCAATGCGATTGAACGGCGCATCGGTGTAGCCGCCACCTGCGGCCGGGCGGCGCTCGCGCGCTTCGGTATAGGCTGCGCCGCAGCAGCTTTCATCGCGATTGGTATAATCGCCGATCAGGCGGATCGACAGATCGTCATTCGGCTCGATCAGCGCCTGCCCACGCAGGAAATAGCGGTCGCGGTCATTGGTGTCGCCGACCGTGGCGCCAGCGGTATCCACCAGCTTGTAGAAACCGTCGCGCTTGGACCATACGCCGTCCAGGCTGAGCGCGATACCATCGGCGATCGGCCCGGTGACACGGCCCGACAGCCGCCAATAATCATAATTGCCATAGGTGATCTCACCCTTGGCGCTGAACGTCTGTTCGGGGGCCTTGCTGATGATGTTGATCAGACCCGCCGATGCGTTGCGGCCGAACAGGGTGCCCTGCGGCCCGCGCAGCACTTCGACCCGTTCGATCTCGCCCAGTTCGTTGAGGCCCGCGCCGGTGCGCGAGCGATACACGCCGTCGATGAACACCGCGACCGAGCTTTCGAGGCCGGGATTGTCGCCGACCGTGCCGATACCACGGATACGCGCCGACGCATTGGCTTCGGACCCGGTGGAGGAAACGAGCAGCGAAGGCGCGAGCTGGTTGAGGGTGCGGATATCGCTTGCGCCGCTATTCTGCATCGCCTGCGCGCTGACGGCGGACACGGCGATCGGCACGTCCGACAATGGACTGGCGCGGCGGGTGGCGGTGACGATGATCTCGGCCGCATCCTGTTCGGCGGCGGCCTGCGGTGCCGCGACGTCCTGCGCCTGCGCGCTGGTTGCACCCATGACGAGCGCAATCACCGCAGCGGTCGATGCCCAAAGGCTCTGGTTGGTCATGATGGTCAATCCTCTCCTGTCCGCGCGGCTTTTTGCCGGGTCGGGACGTGCTGGTGATTATGCTGCCACAGCCGGGTTAAGGCAATAGACCCTAGCTTTTCTGCGCTTTTTTGCGGATGCGATGACAGAATGTTCATGCCCTGTTGCTTATCGGCAACGGCTTAATTTCCGGTTTCCGTAGCGTCGCCTTACGATAACGGAAAGCGGAGCATTCGGTCCGCCACCGGCACCAGCGCGGCTGCACCCGGCCCCACGGCACGCCGAATCTCGCCATGACCTGCATCCAGCCCTCCCGTGAGCGCCCCCAACGCAGGCAGAATCAGCTTGGTATCGGACGCGACGAAGCAGCGCCGCGCCACATGCCGCCCGCGCAGCGATAGGCGCAGCTTGGGATGAAAATGGCCGGATATTTCGGGCCGGACATCCCTGGGCGCCGCTTCATGCCGCAGCCATATTCCCCCGACCTCCGCCTCGGCGACCCGGTGCCCCCCCGGCATCGCCGCCACGCCGACATCATGATTGCCAGTGATCCAAGTCCAGTCCAGCCGCTGCGTCAGCGCGTCCAGCCGCCCACGCGCCTGCGGGTCCAGCCGCGCCGCGCCATCGGCATCATGGAAACTGTCGCCCAAGGACCAGACCGCCCGCGCGCCGGTCCGCGCCACCAGCGCCTCGATCACGTCCAGCGTCGCCTGGCTGTCATGGGGGGGAAGGAACTGGCCGAAACGGGCGTACCAGCTCGCCTTCTCGAAATGCAGGTCGGCGACCAGCAGCGCTCCGTGCAAGGGCCAGAATAGCGCGGCTTCCGGCAGAGCCAGAAAGTCGTGCCCCGCGAACGAAAGGGGAACCATGGCCCCGCCTATGCGCTTGTCCGTGCCCGCTTTCAAGAGGCCGCGCAAAGCCCTATAGGCCACCGCCATGTCCTATACCGTAGCTGCCCTCTACCGGTTCGCCGCTCTGGCCGATCCAGACGCCATCGCCGCTGATCTGCGCGCGCGCTGCGCCGATCTTGGCACCTGCGGCACGCTGATCGTCGCGCGCGAAGGCATCAACGGCACGGTGGCGGGCAGCGCCGACGCGATCACGACGCTGGTCGCCCATGTCCGCACCCTGTCCGGCTGCGCCGACCTGGACGTCAAATATTCCGCCGCCCATAGCGCGCCCTTCGCCCGCATGAAAGTGAAGGTGAAGCCGGAGATCGTCACGCTGGGCGTCGGCGACCTTGATCCTGCAAGCCAGGCGGGCACGCATCTCGACCCCGCCGCATGGAATACGCTGATCGCCGATCCCGACACGATCCTCATCGACACGCGCAACGCCTATGAAGTCGCGATCGGCACGTTCGAAGGCGCGATCGACCCCGAAACCCGCGCCTTTCGCGACTTTCCCGGCTGGTTCGACGATTTCGCGCAAAATCTCCGCGATCAGGGCCGCACGCCCAAGATCGCGATGTTCTGCACCGGCGGCATACGCTGCGAAAAATCCACCGCGCTGGTGAAGGCGCGCGGCTTCGATGACGTCTATCACCTCAAGGGCGGGATATTGCGCTATCTGGAGGAAATGCCGGAGAGCGAAAGCCGCTGGCAGGGCGATTGCTATGTCTTCGATGAGCGGGTCGCGGTGGGCCATGGCCTGAAGCTCGGCGACTATAGCACCTGCCGCGCCTGCGGCCTGCCCTATCCCAATGACGCCGAGCATATATGCGAGGCTGACGCCTCAGGTGCCTGGCCGCATCGGGGTTAGAGTCAACCACCTCCGTTCGTTTCGAGCGAAGTCGAGAAACCTGTGCGCTGGTTTCTCGACTTCGCTCGAAACGAACGGATTAAGGCACCGTCTCCACCAGTTCCGCTATCTCGAATTGATAGCTTTTCCACCCCCGCATCCGTGCGCCATCCTCGGCCGCCGCGCGTTTCTTCTTCGCCTCGGCCAGCGATCGCGCATGGCCCCAGAACACCTCGGTCTTGCCATTGTCGAGCAAGGCGACGATCCGCCAATAATGGGTGAAGGGGTCGGCCGTAGGCCCGATCGTCTTGACATAGCCGTCCGCCATCGTGGCCGTCAGATAGCGTTTTTTGCGCGCCATGCCCCCTACCCCGTATAGCGATGCAGCCCGGCCCCATGCGCACGCAACCAGGCGCGCGCCGGCTTGGGATCAGCGCCATAGATGCGCGCATGGGCGGCGTGAAAGGCCGGGCTATGGTCCATATGCAGCAGGTGCGCGAGTTCATGCGCCACCGTCGCCCGCCGCACCTCTGGCGGGCACAGGATCAGCCTCCAGCTATAGCGGATCGCGCCCGACGACGTACAACTGCCCCAACGGCTGCACGGATCGCCCACGCCCACCGATGCGACGATCAACCCATGGTCGCGCGCCAATTCCTGTGTCTCGGTCTCCAGCACCGCTTTGGCCCGCCGCACCAGCCAGCGCAGCACCCGCGCGCTCACCGATTCCGCCGCGCCACCCAGCAGCAGCCGGTCACCCTCCAGCCGGATCGTGCGGCTCGCCCCCGCCTCCCAGCAGATGCGCACCTCGCGCCCCTCCAGCGGAAAGACCGCGCCATCGCTCAGCGGCGTCAGCACCGGTTGTCGCGCCAATTGCTGCCGCACCCAGCCTTCATGATCCTGCGCCCAGCCCAGCGCCCGCTTCAAATTCGCGCGCACCGGCATCGACAGCCGCACTTCGCCACGCGTCCCGTCTATCGTCAGCCGATAGGCGCGCGCCCGTGCCGACCGGCGCACCCGCACCGGCGTCGGCACGCCATCGATCAGGATCGCGGCATCGGGATCAGATATCCCGGTCGACAAGATGATTCTCCCAGTCGCCCGCATCGGCCTCCGCCACGGTCCACCCCCGCACCGATTCGCGCGCGCGATGCACCGCTTCCCGGTCGCCGGACAGCAGATAATGCCAATCAGGCAGCGGCAGCCCCTCCCCGCGCAGCCGATAGGCGCAGGTGCGCGGCAGCCAGCTGATCTGGCGCACCTTGGCCGGAGTAAGCCGCACGCAATCGGGCACGAATTTGCGGCGGTCCTTGTAATTGCTGCACTGGCCGCTTTGCCGGTCGAGCAAGCGGCAGGCGACATTGGTGGGATAGATGCGCCCGCTATCCTCATCCTCGGCTTTATGCAGGCAGCATTTGCCGCACCCGTCGCACAGGGCTTCCCATTCGGCGCGGTCGAGCTTGTCGAGCGGCTTTTCCCAGAAGGGTCTCACTTGATCCATTTTTGCAAAAACGCCAGCACCTTGTCCGGCGCGCCCTCGTCCACGTCCGGCGTGCCGGGATCATCCACCGGGACCAGCGCCACCGGCTTGCCATCGGGATCGAACAGATAGGGCGTGCGGCTATGTCCGACCAGATAATCGCTCGCGCCCGCGACCTTCTCGCTATTGTAGATGACGACGAAATCCTTGGCGACCTTGGCGATCTGATCGGGTTTCCCGGTCAGGCCGATGAGGCGCGGATGAAAGGCCGCGACATAGGTTTTTAGGACAGCGGGCGTATCGCGCGCGGGATCGACGCTGATCAGGATCGGCTGCACCTTGGCGGCACGCTCCGGCGCGGCTTTCTCGAATTGGGCAAAGGCCTGCATGATCCGCTGCAGATCGACCGGGCAGACATCGGGGCAATAGGTATAGCCGAAATAGACGATCCGATACTGGCCCTTATAGTCGTCCCAGCGCGCAGGCTTGCCGTCCTGATCGGTCAGGGTGAAGGGCGCGCCGATGCGCGCACCGGCCAGTTCGCCCTGCACGCTGTCGCCGCTTGATGCCCCGCTTGATGCATTGCCGCCAGCGCCCATATTACAGGCAGCCAGCAGGGCGAGGCAGGATAGGGTGAAGAGCATCCGGGCTTTGTTCATGGCGTGGCCAGCCATGCCCTGCTAGGGATGGATTTGCAAATGCAACGGGGCGCGATGATGAAGACCAGGTTTGTTTCTGCCATGATGACCATGATCGCGGCGGCGCTGCTCGTGCCCGGCGCGGCGCAGGCGCAATTTTCCGACGCCTATAATTTCCTGAAGGCCGTCAAGGACAAGGATGGCGAGAAGGTCACTGACCTGATCCAGAAGCCCGGCTCCACCGTGATCAACAGCCGCGACATCAACAGCGGCGAAAACGCGCTGCATATCGTAGTCGCGCGCCGCGACGCGACATGGCTCTCCTTCCTGCTCGCCAAGGGCGCGAACCCCAACCTGACCGATAGCGACGGCAACACCCCGCTGATGGACGCGGTGCAGGGCCGGTTCGAGGAAGGCGTGCAGACGCTGCTCGCCAACAAGGCGCAGGTCGACAAGACGAATGGCAGCGGCGAAACCCCGTTGATCCGCGCCGTCCAGTTGCGCGACCTCGGCCTGGTACGCCTGCTGGTGGCGCAGGGCGCGAACCCGGACAAGCGCGACAGCATCGCGGGCATGTCCGCGCGCGACTATGCCGCCCGCGACAACCGCACCCCTGGCCTCATCGAAGCGCTCGCCGCCGCCAAGCCAGCGGCCAAGCCCGCAGGCCCGGTGCAGGGTCCGGTTTTCTGACCCTCTAAGCTGCCCCCACAATAGCCGTCATTCCGGCCCTGAGCCGGAATCCATTAGCCTCTCTCCTGGAGAGAGGCTCAGCGGTAGAGCCAATGGATGCTGACTTTCGTCAGCATGACGATCCGAACGCATTCACGCCCTACCAGCCAATCTCCGCCGCATGATCCGGGTCGTTGATCGCGGTCAGCCGCCGTGCCGCGCGCCGGGCGAAGCGCAGCGTCTCCGCCTTGCGCCGCGCCGCCGCCAGCGGCTCGATCGGCGCGGGTCGTACAAGCTCCGCATCATATTGATCCGCGACGATCAGCCCGGTGCGCGTGGGCCATAGCGCTTCGCTATCAAACAGGGTCAGATCGAACCCCATCGGCACCGCCCAGAAATAGCGGTCGCAATAGTCGAAATAATCGGGCCATTTCATGTCGCCGAGCAAGTCCGCCCGGCTACACTTGATCTCGACGATGGTCAGCCGCCCGGCCCCGTCGATCGCCATGATGTCGGCGCGCCGCCCATTGGGCAGCGGCACTTCCATGATCCCGCTCATATCATGCCGGAAGAACAGGCGCAGCGTCCCCCGCGCAACGGCCAAAGCGGTGCCGTCGGCCAAAGGGGAGCAGGTGTCGGATATCGCAGCGGTCATGCCGCAATCATAGAACAAGGCAGGAACAAAAGAAAAGGCCGATTCGGATTATCCGAACCGGCCTTTTTTGATGTGTACCCAAATGTGCCTCGGCACATTCCACAATACTCAGCGATAGAAGATATGATTGTCGATCATCGCCAGCTTGGCCTTGCCCCAGCCTGGCGATACGCGGCGGGCGTGGAAGAACAGCGCGCCTTCAGCCCGGCTGTCCCAAGCGTCGGCCATGGCGATCTGCGCAATGGCAACGGCCTGACGCCAGCTGCGGCTTTCGGTGCGGATCGGCGGCATGCCACCGCCGCGCACGAAGCTGAACTGGCTCGGTTGATAGACGACGCCGCACAGGCTGCTCGCGAACCGGCCGGACTCGGCGCGATTGATGATCACGCGCGCGACGGCCAGCTGGCCTTCCAGGCTTTCGCCCTTGGATTCAAAATAGACCGCTCCGGCCAGGCACTGCATCTCGCCATCCAGCTGTTCGGGCGTGCCTTGGGCATCGACCAGCGCAGCGAGGCTATCGGCCTGCATCTCGGAGAAGGTGGAAGAAACATTGTCGGCCTTAGGGGCCGAAGCCAGCGGCTGCACGATCTCGCGCGGCGCGGCAAAAGTGACGGCGAGCTTGGCACCGGCCGAAGGCGCTGTGGTCAGCGCATTGTCCCTGGACAGGGACACCGAAGATGGGATGGCTTCACCGGCCATCGACATGTCGGATGCCGTGACCGCAGCAGCGGCGGACAAAGCAAAGGCCGCAATAATCGCAGCTCTTAGACGAAAACTCATTTTTACTCAAAATCATGCGGTTCTTGGCCGGAAACGTCGTCTTTTTTAACCCACTTTGTCCGACGACCGGCCGCCCCCCGTCTGCGTGTTTACCGCGCCCGCCCCCCTTGGACGATTGCGGCAACCTGCGCGTTCAGCGTGGGCGGGCCTCTGCACGGGCCATTGCGATATGTCAACGATCAGCAGATTGTTTCAGCGGCGAGCCGTTCCGCTTCCGGGATATCGAGTTCGATGACCCACAGATCGGGGTCCGACCGGCGGCGCCGCTCGATATAGGGAACCATGGCTTGCGCCCCCTCCTTGGGATCGGGTCCACAGCGCATCAACGCATGACCGCCGGAAAAGTTCGACACCCGCTCGAACAGCCCGGTGTCCTGACCTTTTTCCAGCGTCTGGACCAGAATCACGCCGCTGATGTCATCGCCTTTGACCAGGATGGTGGCAAAGCCCCCGGCCGCCGCCACCCGCCGTCGCAACGCGCCGACCAGCATCGCGCTGGTCAGCCGGGCCGGCGGCTGTTCAGCCATGATAGCCGGGCAGCGATGAAAGCGGAAATTGCGACCGCATGAAGGTGCCGGTGCCTCGTCCGACCTCTTCGCCATGCGAATCGACCAGGCTGGCTTCGGCGACATAGACTCGGCGCTTGCCGCTGATCCAGCGCCCCTCGGCGCGGATTCGCCCCGGCGCGATCGGCCGGGTGAACAGCAGGTTGAAGGCGGTGGTGAGCAGGAAGCGATCACTCACCAGGCTGTTGGCAGCATAGAAAGCCGCATCGTCCAGCATCTTGAAATAGACCGTACCGTGGACCGCGCCCGCGGCATGGAACTGGCTTTCATCGACATTGAAGTCGATGACGCAGCGCCCCGGCTCGCTAATCGCGATCTCCGACCGGAACAGCCGGTTGATCGGCGCGGAACGATAGAGATTTTCGAGCGCCCGGAAATGCGCGGTCTCGCCGCTGTCCGGTGCGCCGACGTCAGGCTGCGTCACGCGCCCCGCCACCGGCCAGCAGGGCATGGAGCGCCCCGGTCGAACGCGCGCCGCGCAACCGGGCGACCTGCGCCTCATCACGCAGATAGCGCGACACCCGCGCCAGCGTCTTCAGATGTTCCGCCCCGCTGTCGACCGGCGACAGCAGCGCAAAGACGATATCGACCGGCAGGTCATCGACCGCATCGAACGGCGCCGCCGGATCGAGCAGCACGACCACGCCGCACATCTTGTCGAGACCTGTGATCTTGGCATGGGGAATGGCGACGCCGCCGCCGAAACCGGTCGAACCCAGCCGCTCGCGATCAAACAGCGCGTCGGCGACCATGTCCGCGTCCAGCCCATAGGCATCGGCGGCGAGCGCCGCGATCCGCTGGAACAACTGCTTCTTGCCGTTCACAGACAGGCCCGTGGCGAGCGCGTCGGGTGAAACGATATCGTTGAAATGCACCATCACATGTCCGATCCAACCGAGCCGCGCCCAGTCAGGACTTCATGCGCCTATGCTCAGGGAATTAAAGCCCGGCCCCATAAGCCGCCTGCGCCACAAGGTCAACAGGCGGCCCTTGGAACCGGGTAGCGCTCAGCTTGCCTGGATGCGCGGTTCGACCCAGCCGATCGTCCCGTCATGGCGGCGATAGACCATATTATAGGCCGCCGTCCCGGCATTGACGAACAGCAGCGCATTGGTGTTGCGCAGGTCCAGCATCATCACCGCGTCCGACACGCTGGCTTCGGGAATGTCGACACGGGTTTCCGCGACGATCAGCGGCGCGTCCTCGACCTGTTCCTCTTCATCCGCGGGCGAGGCGAAGATGGTATAGCCTGCCCCGTCAATATCATCGATGTTGAAGCTGCTCACCCGCTGCGCTTCTGCGGCGACAGCCTGGCCATGGCGGTCCTTCAGGCGGCGCATATAGCGGCGCAGCTGCTTTTCGATCCGTTCGGCCGCCTGGTCGAAGGCGGGATGCGCTTCCTGCGCCTCGCCCGCGCCTTTGAGGATCAGGCCGGTCATCACATGGCAGACGATGTCGCAGTGAAAGGCGCCATGCGGGGCCGGTCGAAAGGTCACATGCGCGGAGATTGTGCGGGAAAAATATTTCTCGGCAATCGCTTCCATGCGGGTCGCGACATGCTCCTTGAGCGCCTCGCCCGTATCGACCTGATGCCCGGAAACACGAATATCCATATGCCTTCTCCTTGTTCTTGCGGGCCGCAGGACACGGCCCGGTTGACTGGGGGCATGCAGGCGGATTGTCAGTCCGCTTGTGCCCCCTCCAGCCAGAGCGGCTTGTCGAGCGTCCTGATGAACGCTCCATGCCGTTCCAGCTCCGTCGCGCTCGCCGCAAAGACGCGCGCGGGACGAACTGGGCGAACCGCGACCTGCGCCGCGAGTTCCGCCGCAACCTCTTCTTTTGCTGCCTCCTGTGCCAGACCCAGGCCGATCTGACGGCCTCCGGTCAGTTCGATGTAAAGCTGCGCCAGCAATTCGGCGTCGAGCAGCGCGCCATGTTTGATGCGATGGCTGCGGTCGATGCCATAGCGGGTGCAAAGCGCGTCCAGGCTGTGTTTGGCGCCCGGATGCATGGTGCGCGCGATCGCCACCGTGTCGATCATCCGGTCGAGCGACACTTCGCCGCGCCCGCACAGCCGCAATTCATGGTTGAGGAAGCCGAAATCGAACCGCGCATTATGCGCGACCAACGGGCTATCCTCCAGAAAGGCGAGCAGGTCTGCAACGCCGCTGGCAAATAGCGGCTTGTCCGACAGGAAATGGCTCGACAGCCCATGCACCGCTTCGGCGGCGGCGGGCATGTCGCGCTGGGGGTTGTAATAAGCGTGGAAGGTCCGGCCGCTGGGCACACGATTGATAAGCTCGATACAACCGATTTCGACCATTCTGTCGCCGGATGCCGGGTCAAATCCCGTCGTTTCGGTATCGAATATAATCTCGCGCATCGCCCTCTTCATATCGACTCTATGGGCCAACCCTTATCTGCCTGTCTTGCGGCCAAGGCAAGCGACCAGACGTCGCACTTGCGCGCGCGTTTCGGCAAAGGTCGTGCCGGTCTGGATGAGATGATCGGCGCGGCGACGCTTTTCAGCATCAGGCGTTTGCAGATGCAGGATCTGGCGGAATTTGGCGACGGTCATGCCCGGCCGCGCCAAGACGCGCTTGCGCTGCTTCCACGCCGGCGCGGTCACCACGATCACGCCCGCCAGCCGCTTTTGCCCGCCTGTCTCGAACAGCAAGGGAATGTCGAGCAGGACGAATGTGCGCGATCGGTGACGGCGCAGAAACCGGCGCCGCGCCGCGCGCACCGCCGGATGGACGATCGCTTCGAGCGCCTTGCGTTCCTGCGGATGGCCGAACACCGCCGCGCCCAGTTTCGCGCGATCCACGCCCTTGGCGCCGGTCGTGCCGGGAAAACGCGCCTCGATCGCGGGCAGCAACGCGCCGCCCGGCCCTTGCAACCGATGCACCTCGGCATCCGCGTCGAACACCGGCACGCCTTCACGCGCAAACATCGCCGCGACCGCCGACTTGCCCATGCCGATAGATCCGGTCAGGCCATAAATCTTCATCAGTCCGCCGCGAGCAGCAGCGCGCGCAATTCGGCGTCCAATTCGCGGGGCGCATGCGCATCGAAGAAAATGTCGAAGGCGAGCGCCGCCTGGCCGATCAGCATTTCCAGCCCATCGAGCGTCTTGAGCCCGCGATCCCGCGCCGCCTTGAGCAAGCCCGTCTCCAACGGCGCATAGACGATGTCATAGACCGTCGCGCTCGGCGGCAACGGCGTCAGGTCCAGGTCCAGCACCGGCTGCCCGACCATGCCCAGAGACGTCGAATTGACGAGCAGGTCCACGGCCGGCAGGGACTCGCCCATGCCGATCACCGCGCCCTTCACCCCGGCATGGTCGAGCATCGCCTGCGCCTTGGCCGCATCGCGCGCCATGATCGTTATGTCGGGCACGCCAAGACTTGTCAGCGCAAACAATATCGCTCGCGCCGCGCCGCCCGCGCCGATCAGCACCGCACTGCGCCCCTTCCATCGATCGCGCAGCAAGGGCTGGAGGAAGCCGCCCGCGTCGGTATTGGTGCCAATGAGCGGCCCACCGGTTTCGCTGGCAATCGTGTTCATCGCCCCGATCCGCTCGCGCACCCCACCCGGATCGTCGGTAAAGTCCATCACCGCCATCTTGTGCGGAATGGTGACATTGCACCCCAGCCAGTCCGGGTCGGCCCGCCGTTGCAGGAAATAGCTGGCCAGCCCGTCGGGCGTCACATGCGTCTTGCGATATTCCGCCTCGATATCCAGCGCATTGAGCCAGAAATTATGGATGAGCGGCGATTTGCTGTGCGCGATCGGATCGCCGATCACTTCGGCATAGGGAAGGCCTTGAGTCATGCCGTCAAAACACCCCGCACACGCAAAAAGTCAAGCAAGGGCAACAGCGGCAAGCCCTGGATCGCGAACTGGCTGCCTTCGACCTTGGCGAACAATTGCGCGCCAGGCCCCTCAATCCTGTAGCAGCCCACGCACCAGCGGCATTCGTCCCAGTCGCCGTCCAGATAGGCAGCGATGAAGGCGTCGGACAAAGGCCGTACCGTCATCCGCACGCGCTCGATATGCCGCCAGATCGGCTCGCCATTCAGCACGATCACCGCCGCGCTGTGCAGATGATGCACTCGCCCCGACAAGAGCCGCAATATGCGCTCGGCATCCGCGCGATCGACGGCCTTGTCGATCATCACGCCCCGTTCTTCGCCACCATCCAGGCTCAGCGTCTGGTCGCATCCCAGCACCAGCGCGCCCGGCACCCGGCGCGACACTTTGCGCGCCTTGAGTTCCGCCAGCGCATCGGCCAGCGCGCGCGCATCCAGCCCGTCGGCGCGCAACGCCTCCTTCGCCGCTTCCTCGTCGACGCCCGGCGACAGCGCCTCGAACGGCACCTGCGCCGCGCTTAGCAGCGCGCGGCGGCTCGCGCTTTGCGATGCCAGCACGATCATGCCCAAAACCTCATAAAGCGTCGCCTTCCGCCAATTCCCGGTCATTGAACAGGTTGATGATCGCCGCCGCCGCTTCCTCGATCGATCGGCGGGTCATGTCGATCACCGGCCAGCCATTGTCGGCGAACATCCGCCTGGCAAAGGACAGTTCCTCCTGTACCTTGTCATTATCGACATAGGCGGTTTCGGGCGTCTGGTTGAGCGAGAGCAGCCGGTTGCGGCGGATCTGGATCAGCCGTTCGGGGCCGACCGTCAGCCCCACGACCAGCGGATGTTTCAGGCTGTAGAGGTTTCGCGGCGGCGGCGATTCCGGCACCAGCGGAATATTGGCGGTCTTGTAGCCGCGATTGGCGAGATAGATCGACGTCGGCGTCTTGGACGCGCGCGACACGCCGGCCAGCACGATGTCCGCCTCCTCCCAATTTTCATGCCCCACCCCGTCATCATGGGCGATGGTGAACTGGATCGCCTCGATCCGCGCGAAATAGGCTTCGTCCAGCACATGTTTGCGCCCCGGCCGGGTGCGGGTTTCCTGCCCCAATATGTTGGACAGCGCATCCGCTACGCTATCGAGCGCTGCGACATGGGGCAGGCCGAGCGCGCGGCAGCGCGTTTCTAGCCGCTTGCGCAGCGGATGGTTGGTCAGAGTGAACAACACCAGCCCCGGATTGGCGGAAATCTCCTCCATGATCCGGTCGAGATGGACTTCGGACCGCACCATCGGCCAGAAATGGCGGATCGCGTCGACATTTTCGAACAGACCGATCGCTGCCTTGGCGATATTCTCCAGCGTCTCGCCGGTCGAGTCCGAAAGCAGGTGGAGATGGATGCGCGCCATGGTCCATATCTCTGTGCATAGGCTGTGGATAAAGCAAGGGACGAAATGGGGAGCAATCGACCCCGGATTTTCGCTCCACGCTGCCCGGACTATTATCCACAGGCCCCCAACAGACCCGATTTTTCCTCAACAGCCTGTGGATAACGGGGATAAGTCAGGGAGCTCGGACGGGCAAGGCAGGGCGTGTCGGAGTCAAGCTGTTGGCAAAAGCGGGCACAACGCATAAACCCCGCTGCCAACGCCCCTACTATCTCCAACATTCCTATTTGAATCTTAATAGAAGAGAAGAGAGTCCGATGCTTGTCGACCCGAAGGCCGATCCCGTGGCCAAGCCGCTCCTTGGCGTCCTGCGGGGGGAACGCCCTGCCGTACCGCCCATGTGGCTGATGCGACAGGCCGGGCGCTATCTGCCCGAATATCGCGCGCTGCGGGCCGACAAAGGCGGTTTCCTCGAACTCGTCTATGACAGCCCAGCGGCAGCGGAAGTCACGCTTCAACCCCTGCGTCGCTTCGGCTTCGACGGCGCGATCCTGTTTTCCGACATATTGATCGTCCCCTATGCGATGGGACAGGATCTGTGGTTCGAAACCGGCGAAGGCCCGCGCCTCGCTCCGATCCTGAGCGACACCGCCCTCTCGACCCTGAAGCCCGATTATAGCCGCTTCGAGGCGGTCTATGAGACGGTGCGGCAGGTAAAGGCAGCCCTTGACTCCTCGGTGACCTTTCTAGGCTTTGCAGGCAGTCCCTGGACCATCGCCACCTATATGGTCGCAGGCCAGGGCAGCAAGGATCAGGGCGCGGCCCGCCGCCTCGCTTATGGCGATCCCGCTCGCTTTGCCGCGCTGATCGACGCGATCGTCGATGCGACCGTTACCTATCTGTCCGGCCAGATCGAGGCCGGGGTCGAAGCGGTGCAATTATTCGACAGCTGGGCCGGCAGCCTCGCCCCGCTCCAGTTCGAACGCTGGGTCATCGCGCCCAATGCCGCGATCGTCAGCCGGTTGAAGGCGCTGCATCCCGACATCCCGATCATCGGCTTTCCCAAGGGCGCAGGCGCGAAACTCGCCGATTATGCGGCGGGCACAGGTGTCGATGCGATCGGCGTCGATGAAACCGTCGATCCGCACTGGGCCAATCGCGTGTTGCCTAAGGGACTGCCGGTGCAGGGCAATCTCGATCCGCTTGCCCTCATCGCGGGCGGCCAGGCGGTCGAACAGGCCGTGGACAATATCCGCGCGGCCTTTGCAGACCGGCCCCATATCATGAACCTTGGCCATGGCATTTTGCCCGACACCCCCATTGCGCATGTCGAAGCATTGCTTAGCTATGTGCGGCAGGAGGAAAAACGCTGATGGCCTATCTTGGTGCTGCCTATCTCTGGGTGAAGGCTGCCCATCTCATCTTCGTCATCTTCCTGATGGCGGGGCTGTTCATGATCCCGCGCTTCTTCGTCTATCATCAGGAATGCGCCGTCGGCTCGGACGAGGACCGCAAATGGATCGACCGCGAACAGCGGTTGCTCAAGATCATCCTCAATCCCTCGCTGGTACTGGTCTGGGTTCTGGGCCTGATGCTGATGGTGGAGATCGGCGCGTGGAGCTTTGGCTGGTTTCACCTCAAACTGCTCTTCGTCCTCGGCCTGTCGGGCTATCATGGCTGGATCGCCAGCTATGCCAAGAAACTCGCCAGGGGCCAGCGGACCATGACCGACCGCCAACTGCGCCTGCTCAACGAAGTCCCCGGCGTGGCTGCGGCGGTGATCGTCATCGCGGTAATCGTAAAGCCCTTCTGATCCTTTTCGCGGGACGCCCTAAACGATAAAACCAACCCCACCCCCCGTTCGGGCTGAGCCTGTCGAAGCCCCCTTCTTCTTCATGAAGAGTGGCCGCTTCGACAAACTCAGGGCGACCGGAATATGGCTTGCGCCTATGCTCCAAAACCCAGCAAAATGGCGATATTAGATAGTTAGCTAACTATCAAAAACCCTAAATTGGCTCCACCGCGATATTGTCGATCAGCCGCGTCTTGCCCAGCTTTGCCGCCCCCAGCAACCGGGCCGGCCGGTCCAGCACCGTCATGGGTTCCAACGTCACGGCATCACACAGCGTCACATAGTCGATCGGCCCGAACCCATGATTTTCCAGTATAATCATGGCCTTGGCGGTTGCAGATTCGACGCTCTCGCCCTTTTCCATCAGCCGCTTGGCCTCGCCCAAAGCGCGCGGCAGCGCCAGCGCGGCCTTGCGCTCGGCGTCGCTCAAATAGGCATTGCGTGAGGAAAGCGCCAAGCCATCCTCGGCGCGCTGGGTCGGCAAACCGATAATATCGATACCTATGTCCAGGTCGCTGTTCGCTTGGCGGATCACGGCCAGTTGCTGATAGTCTTTTTCGCCGAAAATCGCGACGTCGGGCCGGACCTGATTGAACAATTTCGTGACCACCGTCGCGACGCCATCGAAATGGCCTGGCCGCGCTGCCCCATCCAATCCTTCGCTCACCCCCGAAACACTGACATTGGTGGCAAAGCCTGTCGGATACATGACTTCGACCGGCGGCAGCCATAGCAGGTCCACGCCCGCCGCCGCCAGCATCGCCGCATCCTTCGCCTCGCGCCGGGGATAAGCGTCCAGATCCTCGGCCGGTCCGAATTGCTTGGGATTGACGAAGATCGACACCACGACATGCCGCCCATGCCGCTTGGCTTCCTGCACCAATGCCATATGTCCGTCATGCAAAGCGCCCATGGTCGGCACCAGCGCCAACGGCTTTCCGTCGGCTTTCAGCGCCGCGACGGCAGCGCGGAGGGCGGGCAGGTCAGACAGGGTTTGCACGGGGGGAACGGCTCCGATAAGGGCAGGGGAACAAGCGGTCGACCTGCTGGGCTGCGGCCTTGGCGGCCACCGGGAATCATGGCGACAATCAACGGGGTTATCAAGCGACCAATGGGCAATCCAACGCCGCATCTCATCGTCTTTGCCAATGAAAAGGGCGGCACGGGCAAGTCGACCACAGCGGTCCACACAGCCATCGCCCTGACGGCGCTGGGCCATCGCGTCGGTATGATCGATCTCGATCCGCGCCAGCGCACCGTCACCCGCTATCTGGAAAACCGCGCCGAAACCGCGCGCCGCCGTCAGATCGACCTGCCCGCGCCCGATTTCGCGGTGCTGCAAGGCGACACGATCGAAGCGCTGGACGCGGAGGTCGCCATCCTCTCTCAGGACAAGGATTTCCTGATCGTCGATACGCCGGGCCGCGACGACGTATTCGCCCGCCACATGGCCGCGCGCGCCAATACGCTGGTCACGCCGATGAACGACAGTTTCGTCGATTTCGACCTGATCGGCCAGGTCGATGCCGAAAGCTTCAAGGTCCGTCGCCTCTCCTTCTATTCCGAACTTATCTTTGAAGCGCGCAAGACCAGAGCTAAGGCCGATGGCGTCTCGATCGATTGGGTGGTGCTGCGCAACCGGCTCCAGCATCATGACGCCCGCAACAAGAAGCGGGTCGGCGACGCGCTGATGGAATTGTCGCGCCGGGTCGGTTTCCGCGTCATCCCCGGCCTGTCAGAGCGCGTCATCTTCCGCGAACTCTTCCCCTCCGGCCTGACCCTGCTCGACAAGGGGCATCTGGGCGAACTGGGTGTCAGCCACATCGCCGCGCGCCAGGAACTGCGCGAAATGGTGTCGGGGCTTGCCCTGCCTACCCACGCGGGAGCGGTGCCCGTGGATATGCTCGGCGCGGCCTGATGGGCTGGCTGGCGCTGCTGCTCGTCGGCTTGGCCGGCTGGCTCATCTGGACCGGGAAGCTGCAACGCATGACTGCGAAGGATGGCATGGCGCTTGGCGCGATGCTGGTGGGGGCGGTGCTGGCGGCCAAGGGCAAGCCAGTGATCGGCGCGCCAGTGCTGATCGGCGCGGGACTGTTTCTGTTGCGCCGCTATAAACCCCGTCCTCGCGCAACACCGGTCCCACCCCAGCACCGGATCGATGATCTCGCCCAGGCCCGCGCCTTGCTGGGGGTCGGTCCCGATGCCGATCCCGCCGCCATCCGCGCGGCCCATCGCCGCCTGATCGCCTCGGTCCATCCCGACAAGGGCGGCACCGAAGCGCTGGCGGCACAGATTAACGCCGCGCGCGACCTGTTGCTGGCAGACCGGCAAGAGGGATGAGCCATCGGTTCGACCCGACGCTGCTGCGCGACTATGATCTGCGCGGCACGGTGGGGCGAACGCTCGACGCTGCCGACGCCTGGGCCTTGGGCCGCAGCTTTGGCACCATCATCGCGCGGGCAGGGGGATCACGGGTCGCTGTCGGCTATGACGGGCGGCTGAGTTCCCCGATGCTGGAAGCGGCGCTTGTCGACGGGCTGACCGCAAGCGGCATCGACGTGCTGCGCATCGGTCTTGGCCCGACGCCCATGCTCTATTTCGCCGAAATGACGTGCGAGGTCGATGGCGGCATTCAGATAACCGGCAGCCATAATCCCGGCGATCAAAATGGCTTCAAGCTGGTGCAGAACCATGCGCCGTTTTTCGGGGCGGACATTACGCGGCTGGGCCAGATGGCGGCGGCGGGTGATTGGGATGGCGGGGCAGGGCGGGTTGAAATGACTGCCATGATGGACCGCTATATCGCCCGGCTGATGCGGGATTTTGACGGCCTGGCCTGGCGCATCGGCTGGGACGCGGGCAATGGCGCGGCCGGCCCAGCGGTCGAGGCGCTCGTGCAATTGCTGCCGGGTGAGCATCATCGCCTCTTCACCCAGATAGACGGCAATTTTCCCAACCATCATCCCGATCCCTCCGTGGAGGCGAACCTTGCCGATCTGCGCGCGCTCGTCCTCGACAAGCAGCTCGATTTCGGTGTGGCTTTCGATGGCGATGGCGACCGGATCGGCGTGATCGACGGGCTGGGCCGCACCATAGCGGGCGATCAGTTGCTGGGCCTGTTCGCGGACGACCTGCTCGAAAGGCAGCCCGGTGCCCGGATTATCGCGGATGTGAAGACCAGCCAGACCACATTCGATCGGATCGCGGCACGCGGTGGACGGCCCGATATGTGGAAAACCGGTCATAGCCATATCAAGTCCAGAATGAAGCAGACAGGCGCGCTGCTTGCGGGCGAGATGACCGGGCATCTGTTCTTCGCCGATGATTATTATGGCTATGACGACGGTCTCTATGCCGCGATCCGGCTTATCCGCGCCGCAAGCGGGGCAGGGGGCAGCATCACCGACCGGCGCAGCGCCATGCCCGTCATGGCCGCGACGCCCGAACTGCACATTCCCGTCGATGACAGGCGCAAATTCGCCGTGATCGAAGAGATTTGCGCGAGCTTGGCGGCTTGCGGCGCGGATATGCAAACCATCGACGGCGCGCGCGTCACCACTGCCGATGGCTGGTGGCTGCTGCGCGCCTCCAATACGCAGGCGGCACTGGTGGCCCGCGCGGAATCCATCGATTCAGCCGGATTGGCGCGACTGATCGCCGAAATCGATTCGCACTTGGTGGCGTCCGGGCTGGATCGCGTAAAAATCTGATCCATTCGGCTTTTCGCTGACCTGCCTTCCCTTACGGAATAAAAGCCCTGCTCAAACGATTGCAAGAAACGCAATCAGACATGTCCGTTTCGCATTTGCAACAAAGGCGATGGCCCAGCAAAAGGAGCGGGCCTTTCAGGCATCCTCTCCTAAAACTTTACAAGCCGTCCTCCGGGGCGGCTTTTTTTTGTGCTGTTTCCATGACGCTGTCGCACCCGTTCGCCGTAACGTCAGCCAGCATCCTCGTTATAAACGGACCGAAACCCTGCCGGATATTCACCGCTAAACACTGGAATTTAACCATAGTGTTGGTAAGCGGCCTGCGTCAAAAGCCCGCGTCCTTGCCATATATGGCCGCGCGGGCTGAAAATAGCCGTAGAGGATCTGCCATGTCGTTCAGCCGCCGCCTCCCGTCCTTCCTGCTTGTCGCAGGTGCGATCGCCGCGCCCGTCCCGGCGCTGGCCGGGGGCTTCTACCTGCAGGAACAATCGCCCAAGGAAACCGGGCGTGCCCTGTCGGGCGGCGCGGCAGCGGGCGATGACCCCTCGACCGTCTATTTCAATCCCGCCGCGATGACCGAATTGTCAGGCATCCAGACCTCGGTCGGCGGTATCGCGCTGTTTGCCAAGGCGCAGCAGACCAATCGCGGCACCACCCGCACGGTCCCCGGCACCACGACGCAGGTGCCGGTCAGCGGCACCAACGGCGGCAATGCCTTTGAAAGCGTGATCCCCATCCCCAGCTTCTATGCCACCGGCCAAGTCAGTGACCGGCTGTGGGTGGGCCTGGGTGTCAACGCCCCGTTCGGTCTGAAGCTGGAATATGAGGATGGCTATTTCGGGCGCTATGACTCGCTCTACACCGACCTCAAAACCTATAATATCCAGCCATCGGCCGCCTATAAGCTGACCGACAATCTGTCCGTCGGTGGCGGCGTCGATGTGCAATATGTCAAGGTGACGCTGACCAACGCGCTGCCGCAACTCTCGCCGCTGCTGGCCGATGGCCACGCCTCGGTCGAAGGCGACGACTGGTCGGTCGGCTGGAATGCCGGGCTGTTCTATCGCGCGGGCGACACCCAGTTCGGCGTCCATTATCGCTCGCGCATGAAGCACAGCCTTGAGGGCGAGCAGGTGATTTCGGGCCTCGCCGGGCCGCTGGCCGGTGCCAATGGCAGCTTCGCCGCCACCGCGCCGCTGACCCTGCCCGACATCGTCACCCTATCCATGACCCACCGTCTGACGCCGCAATTGCGGGCGATGCTGACCGCGCGTTGGTATAATTGGTCGGTGATGCAGGCGATCACGATCAATGCCGCTAACGGCACATCGGTCAAGGAACTGGAATATAGCGATACCTATAGTGTTAGCGCGGGCGGCGAATATGACGTCAACGACAAGCTGACCCTGCGCGCGGGCACGATGTTCGATCGCTCGCCGACCAATCCGCAGCATCTGACCACCCGCGTCCCCGATGGCGATCGCGTCTGGCTGAGCGGCGGCGCGACCTGGAACCTCTCGCAGTCCTTCGCGCTGAACCTCAGCTACGCGCATACTTTCGTGGAAAAGGCGAACATCATCCGCCCGGACAGCTATTTCCCCGCGCCAGCCACCGTCACCGCCACGACCCGGGCGCAGACGAGCGGCAATGCCGATCAGATTGCCGCATCGCTGACGATGCGTTTTTGAAGGCGCGACACCAGCCCGGCTGAAACACCAAAAGGCAACGCTTCTAACCGTCACCAAACATCCCTATAGGGGCTTCGTAACCACGGAGCCCCTTTTTCATGTCCGACCATAATCCCGGCCTGCGCCCCTGGCGCGATATTGCCCGTCGGCGGAGCCGACAGATCATGGTCGGCAATGTTCCGGTCGGCGGTGATGCGCCGGTCACGGTCCAGACCATGACCAACACACTGACCCACGACATCAAGGGCACGATCGACCAGATCCGCCGCTGCGAAGAAGCGGGCGTGGACATCATCCGCGTCTCCTGCCCGGACGAAGAGTCCACCGCGGCGCTCAAGCAGATCGTGCGCGCCGCCCGCGTGCCGATCGTTGCCGACATTCATTTCCACTATAAGCGCGCCCTCGAAGCGGCGGATGCCGGTGCGGCCTGCCTTCGGATCAATCCCGGCAATATCGGGTCGCAGGCACGGGTGAAGGAAGTGGTCGACGCCGCCAAGGCCAATGGCTGCGCCATCCGCATCGGCGTCAATGCGGGCAGCCTCGAAAAGGACTTGCTCGAAAAATATGGCGAACCCTGCCCCGAAGCGCTGGTCGAAAGCGCGCTCGACCATATCAAGCTGCTGCAGGACCAGGATTTTCACGAATATAAGGTCGCGGTGAAGGCAAGCGACGTATTCCTGGCGGTCGCGGCCTATATGCAACTGGCCGAAGCGGTCGATTGCCCGCTGCACCTCGGCATCACGGAAGCCGGCGGTCTAATCGGCGGGACGGTCAAGAGCGCAATCGGCATCGGCAACCTGCTGTGGGCAGGCGTCGGCGACACGATCCGCGTCTCGCTGTCGGCCGAACCCGAAGAGGAAGTCCGGGTTGGCTACGAGATCCTCAAATCGCTCGGCATCCGTACTCGCGGCGTGAAAGTCATCTCCTGCCCCAGCTGTGCGCGGCAGGGCTTCGACGTGATCCGCACCGTGCAGGCGCTGGAGGAACGGCTCCAACATATCCACACGCCTCTGTCGCTCTCCGTCCTGGGATGTGTCGTCAACGGTCCCGGCGAAGCGCGCGAAACCGATATCGGCCTGACCGGCGGCGGCAATGGCAAGCATATGGTCTATCTGTCGGGCATCACCGACCATACGGTGCAGGACGAAGCGCTGGTCGATCACATCGTCCGACTGGTGGAGGACAAGGCCGCCGAGATCGAAGCGGCCAAGGCAGAATCGGAAATGACCGACGCGGGCAAGGCGCAGGCGGCGGAATAACGTCACTTGGAAAGTCAGGACCAATACGGTATTTTGGTCCTGGAGGTTCTGCATGACCTATAGCGGAAAAATGATCAGCGGCGGCAAAGCTGTCATCCCGGCCGAATTGCGTCGGCAGTTGGGCTTCAAGGATGGTGACCGCATCATATTCGAACGCCAAGGCAGCGGCATATTGGTCAAAAGCTATGACCAGGTTCTGCGCGAGGTGCAGGCCGATCTGAAAGCCCTGATAAAGAAGCCTTTCACTGTTGACGATTTTCTGGCCGAACGTCGCACTGAAGCACATCGCGAATGACAGCGGTTCTTGATGCATCCGCGTTATTGACGATTTTGCTGGATGAGCGCGGAGCAGAGCAGGTGCAGCCACATCTGGCGACCGGTCAGATTTCGGTCGTCAATCTATGCGAAACCTATACGAAACTTGTAGAGGCCGGCCTGTCAAAGGACGAGGCCGAGGCTCAAGTGGCGCGATTGGAACTGCATATTTGTCCTTTCGCCGAAGACCACGCGCTTGAAGCGGCCTTGCTTCGCCCGCTGACTCGGCATTTGGGATTGTCTCTGGGAGATCGGGCCTGTTTGGCGCTTGCGCGGCTTGGTAAACTTCCGGTGATCACCGCTGATCGTGCCTGGGCCGAACTGGATTTAGGCATCGACATCATAGTGATCCGCTGATCCACCATGTCACGCAATCATAGTTTCGCCATCCCCTTTGCCGTCTGCTGCGCGGGCGTGGCGTTGTTTGCCGTGATGGATGCGGCGATGAAGGGGTTGAGCCTTGGCATCGGCCTCTACAATGCGCTGTTCTGGCGGGCGGTTGCGGGCACGCTGCTCGGCCTTGCGCTCATGCTGCTCACGCGCCAGCGCTGGCCCTCGCGCGCGGTCCTGCGCATCCATTTGCTGCGCGGCACGGTGGTCGCCTTGATGGCCGGGCTGTTCTTCTGGGCGATCATGCGGATGCCACTGGCCGAAGCCATCGCCCTGTCTTTCATCGCCCCCCTGATCGCGCTCTACCTCGCCGCCCTGCTGCTCAAGGAACGGATCGGCCGCCGCGCGATCGGCGCATCGCTGCTGGGATTGGTGGGCGTAGCCGTCATCCTGTCGGGCCGGTTGCAGGGGCGTTATGATGCCGATGCGCTGCTGGGCGCGGGGGCCGTGCTGGCGTCGGCGGTACTCTTTGCCTGGAACCTCATCATCCAGCGGCAACAGGCGCAGGTCGCCTCGCCGATCGAGGTCGCCTTCTTTCAGCATCTCGTGATGCTCGGCGTCTTTGCGCTGGGCGCCCCCTTTCTGCTGGCCCTGCCACCACGCCCGGCCGTTCCGCTCATCCTGTTGGCGGCCGCTCTCGCCTTCACCTCGCTCGCCGCCCTGTCCTGGGCCTATGCGCGGGCGGAGGCGCAGCGGTTGATCCCGGTCGAATATAGCGCCTTCGTCTGGGCAGCAATCCTGGGCTGGCTGGTGTTCGACGAACGGATCACGCTGCCGACGGTGGCCGGTGCCTTGTTGATCGTGGTGGCCTGCCTTATCGCGGCGCGCACGAAACGGGCCGATCTGGCCCATGTGGAAGCGGGAACCGCATGACCGACACCATCCTCATCCGCGCGGCCGAGCCAAGCGACATCGACACCATCCTGCAGTTCATCCGCGATCTTGCCGCCTATGAGAAACTCGCCCATGCCGTGAATACGGATCGCGATACGCTCGCCCGCTATCTCTTCGGCACTCGCCCGATGGCCGAAGTGCTGATCGCGGAGCGGCAGGGCGACGCCATCGGCTTTGCGCTCTTCTTTCACAATTTCTCGACCTTCGAAGGGCGACCGGGCCTGTATCTCGAAGATTTGTTCGTCCGGCCCGACGCGCGCGGATCAGGCGCGGGCAAGGCGCTGCTCGTCCGGTTGGCGCAACTGGCCGTCGAACGCGACTGCGCCCGGCTGGAATGGTCGGTGCTGGACTGGAACGAACCGGCCATCGCCGTCTATCGCGCGATCGGGGCGGTGCCGATGGACGAATGGACCATCCAACGGCTCGACGGCGCGTCGTTGCAGGCGTTGGCCCGCAGTTAGTTCTTCAGGCGATCCTCGATGCTGACATACAGCATGACGGCGGCGAAGGCGGCCATGGAGACGACGACCAGGGCGGGATAATAGGCAGCGAACATGGGACAGGTTCCTTTCTGCCGTCCTTTTTGCGCCGGTTGGCGCGTCCCCTGCCATAAGGGTTGTTACGGATAAGGCGGGACGAGCCGATCGGTCGCAGGCTTGACGCGGACTCGCGGTCCGGCGCATTGTGCCGAAACGGAACATTTGGGGGACAAGGGTTTAGCATGGCTGTCAGCCGCACCGTGAAGCGCACGCCGGAATGGCGCGAAATGCTCAAGCGCAGCCTGCTTCGCAGCGGCGCACTGATCGGCGCGATCCTGCTGATGCTGGCGACGCTGTTCGTGGCGCTGGCGCTACTCAGCTATACGCCCAGCGACCCTTCGATGAACACGGTGGCGGGTGACCATGTCGCCAACATCATGCAGGGGCCGGGCGCCTGGACCGCCGATTTCCTGCTCTGGCTGCTGGGCGTGCCGGTGGCGCTGATCCTGCCGCTGATGGCGATCACCGCCCGCCGGATGTGGGGCGACCAGGATATGCGCAGCTGGAAGGGGCAGTTCGGCAAATGCCTGTTCGGCATCGTCCTGATCGGCATTGCCCTGTCGCTGTTTCAGGATGATCCGCTGGTCGGCCTGCCCGCGGGCTGGGGCGGAGTGATCGGTCTTGTCACCGCCAAGGGCGTGGCCAGTCTCACGGCGCAGGCACCCGCCGCTGCCCCCTGGATAACCGGCCTATTGGTGGTCATGACGCTGATTGCTGGACTCATCGCCTGCTATCGCAGCCTGGCGTTGGAAAAGCCGATCATCGCCCTGCGTCGCCCGTCCTTGCCGAAATTAGCGCTACCCCGCCCGACCCTGGCGTTGCCGGGCGTCGGCACAACCGGTATCAGCGGCGAAAGCGAACCGGAAGCGGACGGGGCCGAGCGCGTCATCGCGCCCCGCAAGCAGGTCTCGAACGAACCCAAGCCGCCGATCACGATCCAGAGCCCCAAGCCCGCCGCGCCGCAGCGGCAGATGGCCCCGATCTCGCAGGATGACCTGTTCGGCCATAGCTCGCTACCCTCGCCCGACCTGCTCAACCCAATTCCCGTCAACCAGGGCGGCAAGATCGACAAGGCTGCGCTGGAGCGCAATGCGCGGCTACTCGAATCGGTGCTCGATGATTTCCATGTGAAGGGGAATATCGTCGAGGTCCGACCCGGCCCGGTCGTGACCATGTATGAGCTGGAGCCGGCCCCCGGCATCAAGGCAAGCCGCGTCATCGCGCTGGCCGACGATATCGCACGCAACATGTCGGCGTTGTCGGCGCGCGTCGCGACGATTCCGGGGCGCACGGTGATCGGCATCGAACTGCCCAACGCCCATCGCGAAGGCGTGTCCTTCCGCGAACTCATCACCAGCGAGCAATTTGGCGGCGAAGGCACGCTGCCCATCATCCTGGGCAAGAATATTTCGGGCGAACCGATCATCGCCGACCTCGCCCCCATGCCGCATCTGCTGATCGCGGGCACCACGGGGTCGGGTAAGTCGGTGGGCCTCAATGCCATGATCCTGTCACTGCTCTACCGCATGACGCCGGACCAGTTGCGCCTCATCATGATCGATCCCAAAATGCTGGAATTGTCGACCTATGACGACATCCCGCACCTGCTCTCGCCGGTCGTCACCGAACCGCAAAAGGCGATCCGCGCGCTCAAATGGGCGGTAGAGCAGATGGAGGACCGCTATCGCATGATGGCGTCCATCTCCGTCCGCAACCTCGCCAATTATAATGAGAAGGTCCGCGCCGCCAAGGCCAAGGGCAAGCCGCTCGGCCGCCGCGTTCAGACCGGCTATGACCCCGACAATGGCAAGCCCATCTATGAGGAGGAACAGCTCGATTTCCAGCCGCTACCGCAAATCGTGGTGGTAGTGGACGAGCTGGCCGACCTCATGATGACCGCCGGCAAGGAAGTCGAATTCCTGATCCAGCGCCTGGCGCAAAAGGCGCGCGCAGCCGGTATCCACCTGATCCTCGCGACTCAGCGCCCTTCGGTCGACGTCATCACCGGCGTTATCAAGGCGAACCTGCCGACCCGGATCAGCTTTTTCGTGACGTCCAAGATCGACAGCCGCACCATTTTGGGCGAACAGGGTGCCGAACAGCTGCTGGGCAAGGGCGACATGCTCTACATGCACGGCGGCAAGGGCCTGACCCGCGTCCATGGCCCGTTCGTCTCGGACGATGAAGTCCGCGTCGTCGCCGACCATTGGCGCGCGCAGGGCCAGCCCGATTATATCCAGGCGGTGACCGAAGAGCCCGAAGAAGGTAGTTTCGCGCTCGACGGCGTGGACCTTGGCGACGACAGCCCCGACGCGCAACTGTTCCGCAAGGCGTGCCAGCTCGTGTTCGAGAATCAGAAGGCTTCGACTAGCTGGCTGCAACGCCAGCTCCGCGTTGGCTATAATAGCGCCGCACGCCTGATCGAGAAGATGGAAGAGGAAGGCCTGGTCGGCCCGCCGAACCATGTCGGCCGTCGCGAAGTGCTGCGCGACGAAAATGGCAATCCGCTATAACGGTTCAGACAAGTTGCTGAACGGCAGGGAACGGCCGGGTTCACAGGTCGTTCAAGCCGCGCCGCCTAAACCGCATCCGTAACAACCGGAGTTTCTGTCTGATGAAGCGCATCTCTCTGGCGCTGGCCATTGCGCCAGTCGCCCTCGCCCTGCCGATCGCCGTGCCTGCTTTGGCACAGGCGAACCAGTCCGATCTCACCAAGGTCAACGCCTATATCCGTGCCGTGACGACGATGACGGCCGATTTCACCCAGACCGACCGCAACGGCCAGAATCTGACCGGGCAGTTGACGATCAAGCAGCCGGGCAAGATCCGCTTTCAATATCAAAAGGGCGTGCCGCTGCTGATCGTGGGCGATGGCAAGGCACTGACGATGATCGATTATGAAGTACGCCAGGTGCAGCGCTGGCCGATCGGCAATTCGCCGCTGGGTGCGCTGCTCGACCCGTCCAAGGATTTGTCCAAATTCGGCAAGGTTGTACCAACCGGCGACCCCAGCATATTGAGCGTCGAGGCGCGCGATCCCAAGCGCCCTGAGTTCGGCACGATCACGATGATCTTCAAGCGGGATGCGGGCAGCCCGGCAGGCCTGCAACTTTATGGCTGGGTCGCGCTCGATTCGCAGAATAATCGCACCGCCGTTCGGCTGACGAACCAGCGCTATGGTGTGACGGTCGCGGATTCGACCTTTCGCTGGACCGACCCGCGACCGCGCGGCCGCTCGGCCGGGGGCTGAACCGAGCGCTTGGTGCGGCAGATCGATCGCTTTCCTAAACCGTTCATCTGCCGCTCATATGGCGGTCGCTAATCATAAATCAACGGCGCGAAACGGCATCGGGATTTCCCCCCTGCTACCCGGTCCGCTCTCGCCGCGAAGCGCTTCAAGGGCGCGATCGAGACCCCCGTTCCATGCCCCCGGAGCGGGGGTCTTACTCTGTCTGGCGCTTGCGCGCGCCACCGCGGCCTTCTAGGGCAAACCCATGGCCGAAACTCTCTCCATTTGCTCCTGGAACATCAACAGCGTCCGTGCGCGCATCGACATCGTCGAACAGCTGCTGCAGCAGGAAGCCCCCGACATTCTCTGCCTTCAGGAAACCAAGGTGGTGAACGAGATTTTCCCCACCGACATGTTCCGGCGCATGGGCTATGTCCATCAGGTGCTGAATGGTCAGCGGATGCATCATGGCGTGGCGATCATGAGCAAGGTGCCGATTCACGAAGATGACCGGTTCGACTGGCAGGCCAATGGCGAAGCGCGCCATGTGGGCGTGCGCCTCGACAATGGCGTGCGGATCGAGAATGTCTATGTACCCGCCGGCGGCGACATCGCCGACCGCACGGTCAATCCCAAATTCGGGCAGAAGCTCGACTTTCTGGAGCGGATGATCGAATGGTCGAGCGCGCTGGACAATAAACCGACCATCCTGACCGGCGACTTCAACATCGCGCCGCTGGAAAGCGATGTGTGGAGCCACAAGCAGTTGCTCAACGTCGTCAGCCATACGCCCGTCGAATGCGAGATATTGGCGCGGTTGCAGGCGTCGAACGACTGGGTCGATATCGGCCGCCATTTCCATCCTGCGCCTGCGCGTCTCTATACCTGGTGGAGCTATCGCGCCAAGGATTGGGCGGAGTCGGATCGCGGACGTCGGCTCGACCATATGTGGATGACCCGCGACGTCGCGGACAAGGCGGTCAGCCATCGCGTGGTCGAACCCGCGCGCAGCTGGATCAAGCCGTCCGACCATATCCCCATCATCACCGACTTCGTCTTCTGATGCGCACGCGCGACGCCGCCCGTGCGATCGACGCGCTGCGGCGCGGCTGGGCGATCAGGATTGTCGGGGCGGATGGTGCCATCCGTCTGATGGCGATAGAAGGGGCGGATGCGGTAACACTGGCCGCCTTCGATCCGCACGCCCGCGCCGATATCCTGATCTCCGCCGCTCGTGCCGAAACGCTCAAGCTCGCGAACCAACTGGCCGCAGCCGATCCTGACCTGCCGGTGCTGGTCGAGCGCGCTCCGTGGATAGACGCCGACGTCGCGACGGCCATCTCCGACCCGGTGCTGGACCTCGCCTCGCCGCTCAAGGGGCCGTTCCGCGCCCGCCCGCTTGCCGCGCCCCAGGCGGCAAAGGCGGCGCTGCGGCTGGCCCGCCTTGCCGGTATCCTGCCCGCCTATTTCCTGACCGAAGGGGATGAGGCCGTCGATGTCACGGTACAGGCCGATGATATCGACGCCTATGACGATGCGATCCACCTCGCTGTCGCCACGCGCGCGCGACTACCGGTGTCGGCCAGCGAAACGGCGGAGATCATCGCCTTCCGTAGTCCCGACGAACCGCGCGAGCATGTCGCCTTGGTGGTGGGCAAGCGCGATGCCTCGCCGCCCGTCGTTCGCCTGCATAGCGAATGCCTGACCGGCGACGTGCTGGGCAGCCTCAAATGCGATTGTGGGCCACAACTGCATCAGGCATTGCACCAGATCGCCGATGCGCCCTGGGGCGTGCTGCTCTATCTGCGGCAGGAGGGGCGGGGCATCGGCCTCGTCAACAAGTTGCGCGCCTATGCGATGCAGGACCAGGGCTTCGACACGGTCGACGCCAATGTGCGGCTGGGCTTCGCGATCGACGCACGCGATTTTTCCGTCGCAGCGCGGATGCTCGACCTGCTCGGCGTCGCGCAGGTGCGACTTTTGACCAACAACCCTAATAAGGTGGCGGGGCTGGAAGCGGCAGGCATCGGCGTAATCGAGCGCTTGCCGATCATCCTGCCGACCAACCCGCATAATGAACGCTATCTCGCCACCAAGCGGGACCGGACCGGTCACCAGCTATGAGCCTGATCCGCGTCGATAGTGGCGCGGGCCGCCTGACCTTCGGCGCTATGACCGTGGATTGCACGATCGGCCGGGGGGGCACCTGCGCCGCGGCGGACAAGCGCGAAGGCGATGGCTGCACCCCGCTTGGCCTTTGGCCGATCCGTGGCGTCCTGCTGCGGCCCGGCAAGGTCGACGCCGTCGCTATCCGATTGCCCTGGCGCTGGATCAGACCTGGTGATGGGTGGTCGGACGATCCCGCTGACCCTGCCTATAATCGCCCGGTACGCCTGCCGCGCGGCTTCTCGGCCGAAAGCCTGATCCGTGCCGACGATGCCTATGACATCATCGTCGTGCTGGGCCATAATGACGGGTCACCCGTGCAGGGGCAGGGCAGTGCGATCTTCTTCCATTTGTCCGAAGGACGCCCCACAGCGGGCTGTGTCGCCATCGAACGCAACGACATGCTCCGGCTATTACCGCTGCTCGCGCCGGGTGACAGGATGGAAATCGTCGCCTAGGCTCGCGCCAGCGCCTCGCCAACCTCGCCGCCAGCGCCCTCCAGCAATCGCCGCTCCAATGTCTGGAGCCGCGCCTTGCTCTCGATCTTGCCGCCGAACAGATCGGTGACGTAGAATGTATCGACCGCACGCTCTCCATAAGTGGCGACATGCGCGCTATGCACCGTCACCTTCGACTGGAACAGGGCGTTGGCGAGGCTGAACAGCAGCGCAGGCCGATCGCGCGCATTGACCTCGATCACCGTGAAGCGATTCGATGCCTTATTGTCGATCAGCACATTGGGTTCGATGCGGAAGGCTTCGGCGCGGGTCCGGGTGAGCGGGCGCGCGCTCAGCTTGGTGATCAACCGGTGGCGGTTCGACAGCGAATCCTCGATCGCGTTGCGGATGCGGGTGAGTTGGTCGGGGCTGTGAAACGCGCCACCCATCGGGTCCTGCACCAAGAAATTGTCGATCGCCACGCCATCGCGCGTCGTGTGAATGCGCGCGTCGATAATGTTGCCGCCGGCCAGATGGATGGCGCCTGCAATGCGATAGAATAGCCCTGGATGATCGGCGGCATAGACCGTCACCAGCGTCGCGCCACGCTGCGGATAATAATGCGCCGCGATCGACAGCGGCGCGTCGCCCGCCGCCAGCATATGCTCGGCATTATGGATCAGGATATCGTCGGGTTCGGCGATCCAGTAGGATTCAGGGAGTCGCTTGCTGAACGCTTCGAACGTCGCTTCGTCCATATGGAGCGCCTCGCGCAGCGTCTTCTGCTTGGCGGTCACCCGCTCGCTGCGCCCCTTCTGCTTATGGCCGAGCCGCAGTAGTTCTTCGGCCGAATCATAGAGATCGCCCAGCAACTGCCGCTTCCAGCTGTTCCAGACGCCGGGGCCTACGGCGCGAATGTCGACCACGGTCAGGCACAGGAGCAGCCGCAACCGTTCGGGGCTTTGCACCACGTCGACGAAATCGACGATCGTCTTGTAGTCAGCCAGGTCGCGCTTGAACGCCGTCGCCGACATCAGCAGATGATAGCGCACCAGCCAGGCGACCGTTTCGGTTTCCGCCGGGGTAAGGCCAAGCCGCGGGCAGAGCTGCTCGGCCACCTGCGCGCCCAATATGCTATGGTCGCCGCCGCGCCCCTTGGCAATGTCATGCAGCAGCACGGCGATGTAGAGCACCCGGCGCGAGAGCAATTTGCCCATCAGGTCGGTGGCCAGCGGATGATCCTGCGCCAGTTCGCCCTTTTCGATCCGGGAGAGCAGGCCGACAGCGCGGATGGTATGCTCATCGACCGTATAATGATGATACATGTCGAACTGCATCTGCGCGACGACCCGGCGGAAGTCGGGCACGAAGCGGCCGAATACGGTCGATTCGTTCATCCAGCGCAGCACCGTTTCCGGGTCGCGCGGCGACGTCAGCACATCCATAAAGGCGGCGTTGGCGCGCGGGTCTTTACGGATCTTGGCGTTGATCAGCCCCGCATCCCGGCTCGCCGCGCGCATCGCGGCGGGATGGATGGACAGGCCATGGCGATCGGCCAGCGCGAAAATCTCGACCAGCCGCACCGGGTCGGCCTGAAAGAAATCATCGCTCGGCAGCGCCAGCCGCCCGCGGTCCAGCACGAAGCCGTCGAGCTTCTTGGGCCGCCGGAAGATGGCGGGGATATAACGCCGCCCCTTCGGCCCCATCTGGTCATCCAGATGCGCCAGGAACACCGCGGTCAGGTCGCCGACGATCTTTGCGTTCAGGAAATAATAGCGCATGAACCGCTCGACCCCGGACTGGCCGTGCCGTCCGGTAAAGCGCATCCGCGTCGCGGTTTCGAGCTGCAGGTCGAAGGTCAGCCGATCCTCGGCGCGCCCGGTAATGGTATGCAAGTGACAACGCACCGCCCAGAGGAAATCCTCCGCCTTCTGAAACTGGCGCAGTTCGATTTGCGTCAGCAGGCCGACATCGACCAGTTCGGCGACCGATCGCACCCGGTTCACATATTTGCCGATCCAGAATAGCGTATGCAGGTCGCGCAGCCCGCCCTTGCCTTCCTTCACATTGGGCTCGACGACATAGCGGCTGTCGCCCATTCGCTTGTGGCGCTCGTCGCGCTCGACCAGCTTTTCGGTGACGAAGGCGCGGGCATTGCCTTGCATCACCTCTGCATCGAAGCGAACCGAGGTCTCTTCATACAGCGCCCGGTCGCCCCAGACATAGCGCGCTTCCAGCAAGGCGGTGCGTACCGTCAGGTCGGCCTTGGCCATCCGCATCGTTTCGTCGATTGACCGGCTGCTATGCCCGACCTTCAGCCCCAGATCCCAGAGCGAATAAAGCATCGATTCGATCACCTGCTCGGTCCAGCCGGTGGGCTTCCAGGGGGTGATAAAGCCGATATCGACGTCGCTATGCGGCGCCATCTCGCCCCGCCCATAGCCGCCCACTGCGATCAGCGCGATGCGTTCGCCCGTGCTGCGATTGCCTGAGGGGTAAAGATGATGCGTGGTCGCGTCGTAGAGCAGGCGTAGAATCTGGTCGATCAGGAAGGCAAAGGCGGTCACCGTCTCGCGCCCGCGCGTGGGGCGCTGCTCCAGCCGCCGGGCCACTTCCACCCGCCCCTCTTCCAATGCGGCCTTGAGTTCGCCGACGATCAGCCCGCGCAACCGCATGGGATCGCCCTTGTGCTCGTGCGCAAGGGCGTTGATGCTGTCGGAAATCGCGCGCCGGTCGATGATCGCACGGCGCGATCCCAAAGCGGGGAACTGCATGACCATGCGCGTTCTCTAGTCGGGCGTCGCGTCGGCTGCCAGTTGTTTCAATCGATATATGTGATCGAGTGCCTCACGCGGGGACAGTGCGTCGGCGTCGATCGCGTCGATCGCCGCGCGCACCGGATCGGGCGCGGCTTCCTCCTGCGCAGCGGCCGCCGCGAACAGGGGCAGGTCGTCCAGTCCCGCTGCGATGCCGCCGGTCTTCGCCTTGCCTGCTTCCAGCCGGGCCAGCACATCCTTGGCGCGCTTGAGCACTGGCGCGGGCAGTCCCGCCAGCCGCGCGACGGCCAGGCCATAGCTGCGGTCGGCCGGTCCCTGGGCCAATTCGTGCAACAGCACCAGATCGCCCTTCCATTCGCGGGCGCGGACATGATGGAGCGACAGGGCGGACAGGCTTTCGGCCAGCCGCGTCAGCTCATGATAATGGGTAGCAAAGAGGCAGCGGCAACGGTTGACCTCATGCACCGCCTCCACCACCGCCCACGCAAGCGCCAGCCCATCATAGGTGGAGGTGCCGCGCCCCACTTCATCGAGAATGACGAAACTGCGCGTCGTCGCCTGCGCCAGGATCGCGGCGGTCTCGACCATCTCGACCATGAAGGTCGATCGCCCCTTGGCCAGATTGTCCGACGCGCCCACCCGGCTGAACAGCCGATCGACCAAGGTCAGCGTTGCTGATTGCGCCGGGACATAGGCACCCGCCTGCGCCAGGATGACGATCAGCGCATTTTGCCGGAGGAAGGTCGACTTGCCGCCCATATTCGGGCCGGTGACCAGCCATAGCCGATCGTCGGCGACGAGGCAGCAATCATTGGCGACGAACGCTTGGCCCTCGCGCCGCAGTGCATCCTCCACCACCGGATGCCGCCCGCCGCTGATCGACAGGCAGGGGTTGGACCCGTCATCGGCGATCAGATGGGGCCGCTGCCAGCCGCCCTCCGCCGCCCGTTCAGCGAGCGCCGCCGCGACGTCGAGCCGGGCGAGCGCCTGGCCCGCCCGCGCGATGTCGGCCTTGCGGTCCAGCACGGCGGCGATCAGTTCTTCAAGATGCGCGGCTTCGGCGACCAGCGCATGCGCCCCCGCCTGCGCCACGCGCCCGGCTTCCTCATGCAGATCGACAGAATTGAAGCGCACAACGCCGGCCAGCGTCTGGCGGTGGGTAAAGCCGCTGGTCGGCACCATCAGTGCATCGGCGGCGCGAGCGGGCACCTCGACATGATAGCCCAGCACGCCATTGTGGCGGATCTTGAGCGTGGCAATGCCTGTCTGCTCGCGATATTTGGCTTCCAGCGCGGCGATCGCGCGGCGGCCGTCGCCTGCCATCCTTCGCAGTTCGTCGAGCGCGGGATCATAGCCATCAGCGATATAGCCGCCGCTTGCCGTCTCGGTTGGCGGCGCAGGCACCAGCGCGCGCGACAGCGCATCCACCAGCGCGCCATGGCCATCGAGCGCGGGCAGCAATCGCGCCAGCAACAAGGGCGGATCAGGCAAATGCCCTAGCCGTTCGCGCAGCAGCCGCGCTTCGCCCAGGCCGTCGCGCAATTGCCCCAGGTCGCGCGGCGAGCCGCGGCCGACCGCCACCCGTCCCAGCGCGCGGCCGATATCCGGCAGCGCGCGCAGCGCCGCGCGCAACTGGTCGCGCAATCCTGCATCGTCATGGAGGAGCTGCACCAGCCCCAGCCGCGCCTCGATCCGGTCGAGGTCCATCAGCGGCGCCGACAAATCCTGCCCCAGCAGCCGCGCGCCTGCTCCGGTCACAGTGCGATCGACCGCGCCCAGCAGGCTGCCCGCGCGCGCGCCGCTGGTGGTCGCGACGATCTCCAGACTTTCGCGCGTTGCTGCGTCGATCGCGACATGGCCGCCGCTCGTCTGGCGCAAAGGTGGTGCCAGGAAGGGCAGGGTGCCCTTGCCCGCATGGTCGAGATAGGCGATCAGCCCACCCATCGCCGCCAGCTCCGCGCGGCCGAACTGGCCGAACCCGTCCAGCGTCGCGACCGCAAACAGCCGTTTGAGCGCTGCTTCGGCACGGCTGCTGGAAAAGGCCGCGCGATCGAACATATGCATGTCGGGCAGGTCCAGCGACGATCCTTCTGCCACCACCGTTTCGCTGGGGCGCAGGCGCGCGAGTTCGGCATGAAGGTCGGCGGCGCGGCAGGTCATCGTCTCGAACCGGCCGGTCGAAATGTCGGCAGCCGCGATCCCGATCTCGCTGTCTCCGCCGACCTGCGCCAGCGCGACGAGCATATTGTCGCGCCGGGAATCAAGCAACGTCTCCTCGGTCAGCGTGCCGGCCGTCACGTATCGCACGATATCGCGCGCCACGAGCGTCTTGCCGCCGCGCGCCTTGGCCTGCGCTGGGGTTTCGGTCTGTTCGGCAATGGCGACGCGATGGCCCGCCTTGATCAGCCGCGCGAGATAGCCCTCTGCGCTATGGACCGGCACCCCGCACATCGGGATCGGCGCGCCATCATGTTCACCGCGGCTGGTGAGCGCGATATCGAGCGTTGCCGCCGCCGCCTTGGCATCGTCGAAGAAGAGTTCGAAGAAATCGCCCATGCGGTAGAAAAGCAGGCAGTCCTGCGCCTGTGCCTTGAGCGTCAGATATTGCGCCATCATAGGCGTAAGGGGTGAGGACGTGTCGGGGGCGCTGCGCATCCCGCCCGGATAGCGGCAAGGCGGCGCGCAGGAAAGAGCGCGAAAAAGCGGCCTTCTCGCACTTGCCCCCAAGCATGGCTTGCCGCTAGGGCCAAGGCAACGGACAGAAGAGGCGGATAATCGATGACCGACAAGTCGAGTGTGGAATTTTCCGAGCGCGAGGCGCTGTTTTTCCATTCGACCGGTCGCCCCGGCAAGATCGAGATCATCGCGTCCAAACCGATGGCGACGCAGCGCGACCTCAGCCTCGCTTATTCCCCCGGCGTTGCCGTACCGGTACTGGCGATCGCGAAAGATCCGGCTCTCGCCTATGACTATACGGCCAAGGGCAATCTGGTCGCGGTCATCACCAATGGCACGGCGATCCTGGGCCTGGGTAATCTTGGCGCGCTGGCGTCAAAACCGGTGATGGAGGGCAAGGCGGTGCTGTTCAAGCGCTTCGCCGACGTGGATTCGATCGATATCGAACTCAAGACCGAGGATGTCGATCGCTTCATCGACGCGGTCGAATTGATGGAGCCGACCTTCGGCGGCATCAACCTTGAGGATATCAAGGCGCCCGAATGTTTCATCATCGAACAGACGCTCAAGGAGCGGATGAACATTCCCGTCTTTCACGACGACCAGCATGGCACCGCGATCATAGCGGCGGCAGGCGTCATCAATGCCGCGATGCTGACCGGGCGTGAACTCAAAGACCTCAAGGTCGTGGTCAATGGCGCAGGCGCGGCGTCGATCGCCTGCACGGAACTCATCAAGGCGCTAGGTGTCGCAGGTGACAATGTCATCATGTGCGACAGCAAGGGTGTGATCTATCAGGGCCGTACCGAGGGCATGAACCAGTGGAAGTCGGCCCATGCGGTCAAGACCGACGCGCGCACGCTGAAAGAAGCGATGAAGGGCGCGGACGTGTTCCTGGGGCTGTCGGTTAAGGGCGCGGTGACGCCGGACATGGTCAAGGATATGGGCGACAAGCCGATCATCTTCGCCATGGCCAACCCGGACCCCGAAATCACCCCGCCCGATGCCAAGTCGGTGCGCCCCGAAGCGATCGTGGCGACAGGCCGGTCGGATTATCCCAACCAGGTGAACAATGTCATCGGCTTCCCCTTCATTTTCCGGGGGGCGCTTGATGTGCGCGCGACGACGATCAACGAAGCGATGAAGGTCGCCGCCGCCCACGCCATCGCCGAACTGGCGCGCGAGCAGGTGCCCGAAGAAGTGGCCAAGGCCTATGGCCGGTCCCATAGCTTCGGCCCCGACTATATCATCCCCGCGCCCTTCGATCCGCGCCTGATGGAAGTCGTGCCGTCCGCCGTCGCGCAGGCCGCAATGGACAGCGGCGTGGCGCAAAAGCCGATCACCGACATGGCGGCCTATCGCCAATCGCTCAAAGCCCGTCTCAACCCGACCACCTCGGTCCTGACCACCGCCTATGAAGTCGCGAAGGCCAACCCCAAGCGCGTCGTCTTTGCCGAAGCGGAGGAGGAAGTGGTGCTGCGCGCCGCCATCCAGTTCCGCGACCTGGGCTATGGCGTGCCGGTGCTGGTGGGACGCGGCGACGTGGTCGACAAGCTAAAGGCGCTGGGCGTGCGCGATCCCGACAGTTTCGAGTTGCACAATAGCGTCAATTCGCCGCTCGTCCCCGACATGGTCGATCTGCTCTATGCCCGGCTCCAGCGGCGCGGCTATTTGCGTCGCGATTGCGAACGCATGGTCAACCGCGATCGCAACATCTTCGGCACGTTGCTGGTCAAGATGGGCGTTGCCGATGCGATGATCACCGGCATGACCCGTCCCTATGCGCAGACCCTGCGCGAGGTGAAGCGAGTGATGGACCCGGCCGCCGGTCGCACGCCGTTCGGCATCCATGTCATGGTGGCCAAGGACAAGACGGTTTTCCTGGCCGACACCACGGTCAACGAACGCCCCACGGCGAGCGAACTGGCCGACATTGCCGAGGGCACCGTCGCCGTCGCCCGGCGCATGGGCCATGACCCGCGCGTCGCTTTCCTCTCCTACTCCAATTTCGGCAACCCGCCCGGCGCTTTCCTCGAAAATGTGCGCGGCGCGGTGAAATTGCTCGACGAACGCAATGTCGATTTCGAATATGAAGGCGAAATGACCGCCGACGTGGCGCTCAATCCCGCTGTCATGAAAAATTATCCGTTCAGCCGCCTGTCCGGGCCCGCCAATGTGCTGGTGATGCCGGGCCTGCAATCGGCCAATATCTCGGCCAAGCTGTTGCGCGAACTGGGCGGCACGTCGATGATCGGACCGGTATTGGTCGGCATGGAAAAATCGGTCCAGATCGCGACGATGGCGTCCAACGCCTCCGAGTTGCTGACGCTAGCGGTGCTGGCGGCGGGCGGGATCGCGCTCTGACCGACGCAGTCTACGGAATAAGTTGCAGGAGCGAGCGGGCATGAGCGACATGGTGAGTTTCGACAGCGCCACTTTCCGACGCGTGCTCGGCCATTATCCCACGGGCGTCTGCGTCGTGACGGCGATGGAAGCCAGCGGGGCACCGGTCGGCATGGTGGTAGGGTCTTTCACCTCGGTATCGCTCGATCCGCCGCTGGTGGCTTTCTTCCCCGCCAAATCGTCGAGCAGCTGGCCCCGGATCGAGGCGGTCGGCAAATTCTGCGTCAATATTCTGGCCAGCGACCAGCAGCCGCTGTGCCGCCAGATTGCCGCGCCAGGGCCGGACAAATTCGCCGGCATCGTGCATCGCGTGTCCGCCAATGGCTCCCCGATCCTTGATGATGTCGTCGCCTGGATCGATTGCGCGCTCGATGCGGTGCATGAGGCGGGGGACCATTATATCGTGCTGGGCAAGGTCGTGGCGCTGGAAGTCGACAGGCCGGAGCGGCCGTTGCTATTCTTCCAGGGCAGCTATGGCGAATTTTCGCTGATTGCCTGACGGTCAGGCGGGATGCCTGCCATCTGGTCGGGAAAGGGGCTGTTCTTTCCCTTTATGGCGGCCCAGACATAAGCGGGACATATTACGGGTCCTTAACGCCTTCTTCCTATGCAGGTGCGTTGCCCTCTGACCGGACTGCCCATGACCGCGCTGCTCATCACCGTCGATACAGAGCTGTCCTCTTCGCTGCATCAGCGCGGGGTGAGCCTGACCGACAATGTCAGCCGCTCGATCTGGGCGGAAGCGCGCGGGCAGGCGCATGGCATCGGCTGGCAGATGGATATGCTGGAACGCCATGGTCTCAAAGGCGTCTTCTTCCTCGATCCCATGCCAGCGCTGGTGCATGGCGCGGATTTCCTCGCACCCATTGTCGAGGCGATCGAGAGCCGGGGCCATGAAGTGCAGATGCATATCCATACCGAATGGCTCGCCTGGGCCAAGGAGTCGCCCATCGGCGGACGGCAGGGGCGCAATATCGGCGATTTCTCGCTGGATGATCAGATCACCCTGCTGAGTCTTGCCAAGATGCTGTTGGAGCAGGCGGGTGCGCCGTCCATCACGGCCTTTCGCGCGGGCAATTTCGGTGCGAACGACGATACGCTGCGGGCGCTGGCCGCGATCGGCGTCGCGTGGGACAGTAGCGTCAATCCCGCCTATCTGGGACGCGAATGCAGCATCACCGCCAATCCAGCGCAGATCGGCGCGCAGCGGATGCAGGGCATGGTCGAATTGCCGGTTTCGGGCATCCATGACCGGCCCGGCCATTTCCGCCCGGCGCAAATCTGCGCCATGTCGGCGGCGGAAATGCGCGCCGGGTTGCGCCATGCTGCGCGTGAGGGCCAGGACGCCTTCACGGTCGTCACCCATAGTTTCGAAATGCTCTCGCGGGATCGGCAGCGCCCCAATGCCATGGTCAAGGCGCGGTTCGTGGCGCTGTGCCGCGAAGCCGCACGCTTGCCGCAGGTGCGGGGAGTCGGCTTCCGCGACCTGTCCCCGACGATGGCCGATGATTCGCCACCATCGCAAAGCCGTGTTCCCCCCAGCCGGATACGCACCGGGTTGCGGCTGGCACAGCAGGCCTGGGCGACCTGGCGCTACGAACATCGACTGGTTCCTGCGTGAGCCGCTATCCCGTCGCGCTCGTCCTCGGTCTGGAAAATGCCATCGGCCTGACGGTCGTGCGCGAACTGGGCGAAAAGGGCGTACCCGTCCATGGCATCGCCCGCGAAGCGTCGCCCGTGGCTGCCGCGTCGCGCCATTGTGCTGCCATGACGGTGCGCCCCTCTGGACCGATGGCCGAATGGTTGCCCGATCTGATCGCCACCACGGGGGCAGGGGCGGTCTTGGCCATTTCCGAATCCGACCTGCTGGAGCTTTCGACCCTGCCGCCGGTGATCGGCGGCTGCCATGTACTGGTGCCCCGGCCGGAGCCGCTGGCCAAGGTGCTGGACAAGCTGCGCACGCTGGAGATCGCGGCTGAGGTCGGCCTATGCATCCCGCAAACCTGGCAGCCACGCGCGGGCGAGGATTTTGCCGCCCGTGTCGCGGCCATGCGCTATCCGCTGGTCGCCAAATGGGCCAATCCCCCCGAAATCATGCCCATTTTGGAGCAGGCGGGGCTGGAATGGCTCAAGACCGAGTATATCCGCACGCCCAAGGAATTGGCGGCCTTGCTCGACCGCTACGCCCCGGTCGGTCATTGGCCGCTGATCCAGCAATATTGCCGGGGCGTCGGCCTTGGCCAAATGCTCTATATGGACGATGGCGAAGCGACCTTGCGTTTCCAGCATCGCCGCCTGCACGAATGGCCGCCCGAAGGCGGCGTGTCCACGCTCTGCCGCGCCGAGCCGACCAACGCACATGCGGCGCAGATGCTGCTATCGGAAGCCCTGTTGTGTGCGCTCGATTGGCAGGGCCAAGCGATGGTCGAATATCGCTATGAAGCCGAAAGTGGCCGATATTGGCTGATGGAAGTCAATGGCCGTTTCTGGGGCAGCCTGCCGCTGGCGCGCCACTGCGGCGCGCTGTTCGCCTGGGAAGCCTATCGCCGCACCGTCCTTGGCCAAACCGATGTTGCGCCGACGCCCCGTGACACGCTCCGCGCCCGCTATATGGTGCCCGAAACCAAGCGGCTAGCGCGCGTATTGGTGTCGCCAACGCGGATCAGCGATCCCTTCTTCCAACGCCGCCCGCTGGCGGACCTGACCGCCTATCTGCTGACTTTCTTCGATCCGCGTGCGCGTTATTATGTGTTCAGCCTGTCCGATCCACGCCCCTGGCTGCGCGACATGGCGCAGATGTTCAGGAAAGCCGTGCGCCGGGGAAAGCCCTGACCAGCGCGCCCACGGCCTGTTCGATCCGGGCAAGGCATTGCGCCATATAGCGGTCATCGAGCATATAGGGGTCATGCAGATGCGGTAGCATCGGCCGGGTCCAGCGACCCAGCAACATACGGGGCAGGGCCGCCAGGCGCTGATCGGCAGCCAGCCGGTGCAATTGCCGCACTTCCATCGCCAGCAACAGGTCGCCGGATTCTGGTATATAATCGGCCAGATCGATGGCGCGATGCGTGCGCATGTCATGCCCCAACATGCTCGCCGCCGCGATGGCAGGACCATGCGCCTCTCGCCCGGTCGTTGTCGACAGACCAAAGGACGCGCTATTCAGCCCCGCGCCCCGCGCCACCACATCGGCAAAGGCGCTGCGACAGATATTTCCCTGGCATACGAACACCAATCGCCGCACCTGCGCAGGGTCGGGTGCAACGCTGGCGGATCGGCCAAGCGCCAATTGCGGATAGGATAAGGCAAGCCGCACTAGCCCGCGGAAAGTGCCGAACCGCGACCGGATCATGATGGAACAGCCTTGCAGCAAAAAATTGGCGGAGACGCCGGGATTCGAACCCGGGGAGCCCCATTCAGGGCTCGACGGTTTAGCAAACCGCTGGTTTCAGCCACTCACCCACGTCTCCGCACGAATTGTCTGCCGGGTAGGCGGACAATGGCTGGGGAGGGGCTATAGCGATGGCCTTCCTGCATGGCAACGGGTCTGTCACAGCTATTTTGCAGGCTCGGTCGCCATGGCTATTCGTTCCGGCGCAGAATCGACTCAGATTGGCGTTCGTTCATTGGCCTTTCAGCTTGAAAGCCGATAACCGGGGAAATGATTGAGCGCAGATTTTTCGGGGAGCAACGGGCATGAACAGCAAAATGGGGCAAATGGCCGCCCGTGTTGCGCGAGCAGGCACATGGGTCGTGGCGCTGGCCGGACTGGCGCTGACGCCCGTCGCGACGCAGGCGCAGGTCCGCACGATCGATCCCAATGCGGCCATCGATGCCGATCTCGCGCCGCCGCCGCCCGCCAATAGCCAACCGACCGCGCCGGGCGTCGATTCCAGCGTCTATGATGGCCCACCGGCGATCGAAGATCCGGCGACGGCAACCGGCGCACCGGTAACTGCCAATTCACCGCCCGCCGCGCCCGATCCCACCATTTCCTACCAGGAAGACGATTTGATCGGCGCGGCCGAGGGCGTGTTCGGCAAAGGCGCTGAAGGACTGGCTGGCCTGATCGAGAAGGTGTTGAAGGACCAAGGGCGCCCCAACGCCTATATCGCCGGGCGCGAGGCATCGGGCGCGTTCGTCGTCGGTCTGCGTTATGGATCGGGCACATTGAACCATAAGGTCGAAGGTAAGCGCGAAGTCTATTGGACCGGCCCGTCGATCGGTTTCGATGTCGGCGGCAATGCGTCCAACACGTTCGTCCTGGTCTATAATCTCTACGATACGCAGGATCTTTATCACCGCTTCCCCGCCGCCGAAGGCACGGCCTATCTGGTGGGCGGCTTCACCGCCAGCTATCTGCGCTGGGGCAATGTGGTGCTGATCCCCATCCGGCTGGGCGTCGGCTATCGCTTGGGCGTCAATGCGGGCTATATGAAGTTCAGCGAAAAGCGGAACTGGATGCCCTTCTAACCCGGTCTATAACGACAGGGCGAGTTGTTCGCCCTGCTCGACCGCTTCCTCCGCCTCCAGATTATGTACGCCGAGGCCCAGCAACCGCGCACCCATGCGCAGGGGCAATTGCGCCAGCAGCAATTCGCGCGCGGTCTGCGCCAGCAAGTCCGGCGATCGTACCGGCGCGGTGAAGCTGCGCGATCGGGTGATGATGCGGAAATCGGCGAACTTCACCTTCAGCACCACCGTCCGGCCCCAGGCCTGCGCCTTTTCGATCCGGGTCCACAGGCTGGCGGCGATCCGATCTATCTCCGTAACCAACGCAGCCCGATCGGTCAGGTCGTCGGAAAATGTGTCCTCCACGCTGACGGATTTACGCCCTTCACGCTCGCGCACGGGCCGGTCATCCTCGCCCCGCGCCGCGCGATAATAATAGTCCGCCGAACTGCCGAAATGGGCCTGGAGAAAGCGCAGGTCGCGCGCGCGCAGGTCCGCCCCCGTCTCGATCCCCAGTTCATGCATCCGCCGCGCGGTCACTGGCCCAATGCCGTGGATGCGCCGTACCGGCATCGCCGCGATGAAGGCCGCGCCTTCACTCGGCCGCACCACACACACGCCATCGGGCTTGTTCTGGTCTGATGCCAGCTTGGCGATCAGCTTGTTGTAGGACACGCCGGCCGAGGCTGTGAGGCCCGTTTCGGTGCGGATCAAATGCCGTATCTCTTCGGCGACCTGCGTTGCCGACGCGATGCCCGGCTTGTTCACCGTCACGTCGAGATAGGCTTCATCCAGCGAAAGCGGCTGAATGATGTCGGTATAGCGACTGAAAATTTCGCGAATATGGGTGGATGCCGCGCGATAGGCATCGAACCTGGGCGTGACGAAGATCAGGCCGGGGCAGAGCCGCCGCGCCCGTGCGCCGGGCATGGCCGATTTGACCCCGAATGTCCGTGCTTCATAACTGGCCGTCGCCACCACGCCGCGCGGACCGCCGCCGCCGACGGCGATCGGCTGGCCCCGCAGCGCAGGGTCATCGCGCTGTTCCACCGACGCATAGAAAGCATCCATGTCGATATGGATGATCTTGCGCAGCGGTGGCGGCACGGGGTCCATGGCCCAATTCTATGGCATAATCAGAACAAAAGAGAAACGAAATTGCGCTGCATCTATGTCTTGTTCTTGAGCGCTAGCAGGGCCGCGAAGGGGCCGGTCTGATCCTCGTTCAACACGCCGACCTCCTTGAGATAGGCGTCGGCGTCCGGCGAGCGGGGATAGGGGGCCATGACCAAAGCCATGGTTTCGGCCACCGCTTCGCCCATGTCGATGACCTGGCCGTCATAGCCGATCGTGTCGCAATCCTCGACATCCAGTTCCAGTTCGTCGCTATCGACCACATCGGTCCCTTCGACGATGAAGCGCAGCAGGAAATCGCTGTCGATCTGTTCCGGCACGGGCAGGCCGGTCGCCACGCAGGGTTGCGACAGCGTGGCGCGTATGCGTCCGCGCGCGACGATCGCGCCATTGTCCTCGCCAATCCCGTAATCGGCTTCGAGCCGGTCGAGCGCGATCAAGCCGAAACGGCGCATCAATGCCATGCGCTCTTCGGCCTTGGCCGCGATATGCACGCTGCCCGCGAGCCGACCGATCTGATCGACCTTGATCGGGCGCGAAAATTCAGGCGTAGGGACGGGGCTCATCCGATATCTCCCGCCAGCAAGGCATCGCGCGACAGGCTGCCCAGCCGCGTCCAGCGCGCCCGCAGCGCGCCTTCGACATGGGTTAGCGCGGTATCCGACACCTCCCCGCCGCGATAGAGGTTGCGCACCAGCGCCTCGCGCAAATCCGCTTCGCCCGCCAGTGCCGTGCGATAGGCGCTGATCCGCCCGCCAAGCGCGCTCATCATGCGGCCGACATGCTTGCCGACCACGACATCGCCAATTCCTTCCTGGCGCAACTGCCCATCCATATCGTCGACGAAGACTTCGGTCAGCCAGACGCTTTCCTGTGTCGCACCCTGTTCCTGCAACCGGACCAGCACCTGGCTCAAAATCGCGACGATCATGTCGAACCGGCCGTCCAGCGTGTCGGGCACGGCACCGTCCAGATACCAGTGCGGCTGGCGGCCTTCCGCGACGATGGCATGATAGAGCGGCATCAGACTGTCTTTGGGGTCGGTACGCCCGAACAGTCTTTGCAGGAAGGAAGGGGAGGCGGTGGACATGCGGCAACGTCTTTTCATGGTGGATGGGCGGGCGGCGCGCGTTGCCCCATATTTCGCGCCCCTTGCCGGGGGCGGCGCATTTCCATATTGATCGCTGCGTCGCCCAATGCAATGGCGGCGTCATGTTTCTTGGGTTCGCGGGTTCGCCCCCGCAGGAGAAGTCGATGCGTCCGTTCAGCCGTCATTCCGCACAGGGGCGCATCCTGCTCGCCATAGGCCTTGGCGCGCTCGTACTGGGCGCTTCGGGCTGCACCCGCGTTCGCACCCATCAGGGCTATCAGGTCGACAAGCTGCTGGTGGATTCGGTCCAGCCCGGCATCGACAATCGCGCCTCGGTCGAAGGCACGCTGGGCCGCCCGACCTTCACCTCGCAGTTCGGCGAGCAGGAATGGTATTATATTTCGCGCAGCATGCGCGCGCTGGCCTTCTCGAACCCCAAACCCGTGGAACAGACCGTGCTGCGCGTCCGCTTCGATGCTGCCGGCAATGTCGCGGCGGTCGATCGCATGGGGCTGGAACAGGTCGCCAATATTTCGCCATCTGGGGACAAGACCCCGACGCTCGGCCGCAACCGTAGCCTGTTCGACGAGATTTTCGGCAATATCGGCGCGGTCGGTGCCGGTGGCATGGGTGGTACCGGTGCAGGCGGTGGCGGCCCCGGCCCCAACGGCAGCTAAACCCTAGCCGCGCGGACCATCTAGCGGCTCTGGCGCCCGACTGGACAAGACACTATTGGCCTCTACGCAGCTTCCGATCGACAGATCGGGAGAATGATGTCGCTTTAGGGTTGCCTACCGGCATAGGAATGGGGAAGACGGTCATCATCATCGGATAGGCCTGCCATCCTCGTGCCCGCATGGGTGTCGACCCGGAGAAGAATTTGTTTTTGGTCCTGCTTTGCCTCCTGCCATTCGTCGGCACCTTGCTGCTGTCGATCATGGGTAGGGCAGGCCGCAACGCGCAGGCCGCGATCGCCGTCATCCCCGCCATCGCCGGACTTGCCCTGCTGGGATGGTTCGCGCCGCTCGTGCTGAGCGGCGGGGTGGCGCAATGGCATATGGCCTGGGTGCCGACATTGGGACTGGATCTCAGCCTGCGTCTCGATGCGCTGGGCTTGCTGTTTGCGGGCCTGATCCTGGGCATCGGCCTGCTCATCATCCTCTATGCGCGCTTCTATCTGTCCGCCAAGGACGCGATGGGCCGGTTCCTGGCGATGCTGCTGCTGTTTCAGGGGGCGATGCTGGGCATCGCTCTGTCGGGCAACATCTTGCTGTTGCTCATCTTCTGGGAACTGACCAGCCTGTCCTCCTTCCTGCTGATCGGCTTCCGCAGCGACACGGCTGAGGGGCGGCAGGGCGCGCGCATGGCGTTGGCGGTGACGGGCGGCGGTGGCCTCGCGCTCATTGGCGGTCTGGTGTTGCTTGGCACGATCGCGGGATCGTTCGAACTGGCCGACATATTGGCAAGCGGCGACCTCATCCGGTCGTCCACCCTCTATCCCATGGCGCTGATCCTGATCCTGCTGGGCTGCTTCACCAAGTCGGCGCAGTTCCCGTTTCACTTCTGGCTGCCCCACGCCATGGCCGCCCCCACGCCGGTCAGCGCCTATCTGCATAGCGCGACCATGGTGAAGGCGGGCGTGTTCCTGCTCGCGCGCTTCTGGCCGGTGCTGTCGGGGACCGACCTGTGGTTCTATCTGGTGACGACGACGGGGTTGGTCACGATGATCCTCGGTGCGGCCATCGCCTTGTTCCGTCATGATCTCAAGGCGATCCTCGCTTACTCCACCATCAGCCATCTTGGCCTGCTGACCATGTTGTTCGGCTTCGGCACGCCGGTCGCCGCGATGGTCGGCGTTTTCCATCTGCTCAACCATGCCGTCTTCAAGGCCGCCCTGTTCATGAACGCCGGGATCGTCGATCATGAAACGGGCACGCGCGACATTCGCCTGCTGGGTGGGCTGACGACGCTGATGCCGATCACCGCGACGCTGGGCATCGTCGCGTCCGCCTCCATGGCGGGCTTGCCACCGCTTGCCGGTTTCCTGTCGAAGGAAATGATGCTGGAGGAAGCCGGGCATACCCTATGGGCAGGGCAGTCGTGGATCGTGCCGCTCGGCGCCGTGATCGGAGCCACGCTGTCGGTGGCCTATTCGCTACGCTATATTGTCCATCTCTATTTCGGGCCTCGCCCGGCGTCCTATCCTGCCCAGCCGCATGATCCGCCGTTCGGTCTATGGGCACCGTCCGCCTTGCTGGTCGTGCTGACCATCCTGGTCGGCCTGTTCCCGCAGACATTGACGGTGGGCCTCGTCACGCCCGCCGCCGCCATCGTCACCGGCGGCACCGCGCCGCCATTCAAGCCCGCCCTCTGGCATGGCGTGACCCCGGCGCTGGTGATGAGCATCGTGGCGGTCGCGGTCGGGGCGTTGATGCTGTGGCTTCATGGCCCCTTGCTGCGGGCCTGGGACGCTCTGCGCCTGCCCGATGCCAAGCGGATGTTCGACCGGGCGCTGGAATGGCTGGTCGATCGGGCCAGCGACATGACGCGCGCCATCCATAATGGCTCGCTGCAACGGCAACTTAGCCTGCTGTTCCTGGTCGCGATCCTGGTCGGCGCGCTGGGCGTGTGGACCGGCGGCTACAGCCCCGGCACCCGCCCCACCATTCCCGCCCATCCCGTGGCGATCCTCGCCTGGGGCTTGCTGGTCGCGGCGGTCATCGCGGTCGTGAAGGCGCAGCGCCAACGCTATCTGACGCTCGTCTATATCAGCGTCGTCGGCCTCGTCGTCTCGCTCGCCTTCGTCTATCTGTCGGCCCCGGACCTCGCCCTCACGCAGATTTCGGTGGAGGTCGTGACGATCCTGCTGTTGCTGCTGGCGCTCAACCTGATGCCCAAACAGCCGGTGCGTCTCTCCAGCAACAGCCTGCGGTTGCGCGACGGCCTGATCGGGCTGACCGGTGGCACGGTCGCGGGCCTCGCGGCCTGGGCCGTGATGACGCGCGAACCCAATGATCCGATCTCCGCCTATCATTGGGAAAACAGCTATTCGGGCGGCGGCGGGACCAATGTGGTCAATGTCACGCTGGTCGATTTTCGCGCTTTCGACACGTTCGGCGAAATCACGGTGCTGGGCATTGCCGCCCTCACCATCTTCGCGCTGCTGCAACCGGTGGCGCGTGGCCCCTCTGGCCAGCGCCTGCGCGAGTGGGTCGCGGATCTGCCCCGGTCCCCCGAACGCCATCCCATGATGTTCGCAGTCGCCGCCCGGCTCCTCCTGCCACTGGCGACGATGATCGGTCTCTTCATCTTCCTGCGCGGGCATAATCTGCCGGGCGGAGGCTTCATCGCCGGGCTGGTCGTCTCCATCGCGATGCTGATGCAATATATGGCGTCGGGCTTCGAATGGGCGGACCAGCGGCGGCGGATCGACGAACATATGCTGATCGGCTTGGGTGTCACCATCGCCGCCCTGACCGGCCTTGGCTCGCTCTTCTTCGGCGCGCCGCTCTTCACCAGTGCTTTCGGCTATGTCACGCTGCCGCTGGTCGGAACATTTGAACTCGCGACGGCGATGCTGTTCGACGTCGGCGTCGCCATGACGGTGATCGGCGCGGTGATGCTGGCGCTGGCCGAACTCAGCCATATCGCCCAGCGCGCGGAAAAGGCGCTGGTGGAGGATGATGGTCCGATGGATATCGACCCGGCCAAATTGCGGGGACGCCGGGCATGAGTATCGAATTTCTGGTCGCCTCCGCCATTGCCGTGCTGACCGCGGCGGGCATCTATCTCGCCTTGCGCGGGCGCACCTTCCCGGTCGTGCTTGGCCTCGCCATGCTGTCCTATGCCATCAACCTCTTCCTCTTCGCCATCGGTCGCCTGACGGTCAACCGTCCGCCGCTCTATGAAAAGGGCGTGACCGACTATGCCGACCCCTTGCCGCAAGCCCTGGTGCTGACCGCCATCGTCATTTCCTTCGCCATGACCGCGCTTGCCGTCGTGCTGTCGCTGCGCAGCTTCCTGGAAACCGGCACGGATCAGGTCGACGGCATCGTCGAGGCTGACCCGCCCCAGCCCGATCGGGAGGCGGCGCCATGATCGATGCGCTGATCGCTGCGCCCCTGTTGCTCCCTGCCTTTGCCGGAACCGCGACTTTGCTGTTCCGCCGTCGGCGGCGCTGGATCGGTGCGGCCATCTCGGTCGGGTCGGCGGCGGGACTCGTTCTGCTGGCAATGATCCTTATGGGGCAGGCCATCGCAGGCGGACCGACCGCCTATGCGCTGGGCAATTGGCCCGCCCCCTTTGGCATCGTTTTGGTGCTGGACCGGCTGGCGGCACTGATGCTGCTGCTGACCGCCGTCCTCGGCTTGGCGGTGGCGGCTCACGCGACCTTGACGGGGCTTGATCGCAAGGGCTGGCACTTTCACCCGCTCTTCCAGTTCCAGCTGCTCGGCATCAATGGCGCATTCCTGACCGGCGATCTGTTCAACCTTTTCGTCTTCTTCGAAGTGCTGCTGATCGCCTCCTACGGCCTGATGCTGCACGGGCAGGGCGCGCAGCGGCTGACGGCGGGCGTGCAATATGTGATCGTCAACCTTATCGGCTCCACCCTGTTCCTGATCGCGTTGGGCCTGCTCTATGGCATAACCGGCACGCTCAACATGGCCGATATGGCGGTGCGCGCCGCCGCCTTGCCGCCGGGGGATATGGGGCTGTTGCGCGCAGGCGGGCTGCTGCTGGTCACGGTGTTCGCGCTCAAGGCGGCGCTTGCGCCGTTGCACCTCTGGCTGCCGCGCACCTATGGATCGACAGCCCCCGCCGTCGCCGCGCTGTTCGCGATCATGACCAAGGTCGGGGCCTATGCCATCATCCGCACCGCACCGCTGATCTTCGGCGACTGGGTCGGGCAGTTGCTGCTGCCCGCAGCACTGATCGCGATGTTGCTCGGATTTGTCGGCTTGCTCGCCGCGCGCGGCTTGCGCGATATGGCGGCGTTCGGCCTGATCGGATCGACCGCCACCTTGCTGGTCGCCATTGCCCAGTTCGATCAGCGCGCCATGACCGCCGCGCTTTTCTATCTGCCGCATACCACTCTGGCCGCGGCGCTGCTGTTCCTGACGATCGATCTCGTCATCCGCTGGCGTCCGGCCGAGGGCGACTCGATCGTGCCGACATCGGCTTTCGCCGGGCAGGGCAGGCTGGCCTTGCTGTTCCTGGCGGCAGCCGTCGCCCTGGCAGGCCTGCCGCCGCTGTCGGGTTTCATCGGCAAATTGCTCATCCTTCAGGCATCGCTGACATCGCCCTATGTCATCGGCATCTGGGCGCTCGTGCTGGGGACCAGCCTGCTGGCGGTGGTCGGCATGGCACGGGCCGGAACCACCGTGTTCTGGAAACAAGGCAGCTGCCCACCCACGTCCAAGAACCGCACCGCCTTTCGCGCCATCGAAGCATTGCCGGCCTTTTTCCTGCTCGCCATGCTGGGCGCGCTGACCGTGGCGGCTGGCCCGGCGACCGCCTATGCCGACGCCACCAGCCGCCAACTGTTCGACGTGCCCGCTTATGTCCGCGCCGTGCTGGGGCCAGATGCACCGGGAGCCGTCCGATGAAACGCCTGCTGCCCCATCCCGGCCTCACGCTCCTGCTGGTCACCATGTGGATGCTGGTGCTTAACAGCCTTAGCATGGGCGGCTTCCTGCTCGGTCTTTTCTTCGCTATCGTCGTGCCGCTCTTCACCGCGCCCTTCTGGCCGGACCGGCCGCAAATGCGCCTTGGCCTGCCTTTGCTCGGCTATGCCTTCCTGGTGCTATGGGACATCGTCGTTGCGAATTTTGAGGTTGCGCGGCTGATCCTGTTCCGGCGCAACCGCGATTTCCGCTCCTGCTGGCTCAGCATACCGCTCGAATTGCGCTCGGCCGAAGCCATCACTCTGCTCGCAGGCACGATCAGCCTGACGCCCGGCACCGTCTCCACCGATATTTCGACCGATGGCCGCCATTTGCTGGTCCATGCGCTCGATACCGGCGATGCGGCGGGCGAAATCACGCGCATCAAGACGCGCTATGAACGCCGCCTGCTGGAGATTTTCCGATGATAGAGACCGCTCTGTCGATCGCAATGGGCTGCGTGGCACTGGCGATGCTGCTCAACCTCTATCGCCTGCTGCGGGGGCCAACCGCACCGGACCGCATCCTGGCGCTCGACACGATGGTCATCAATGCCATCGCGCTCATCATCCTGTTCGGCATATTGGAAGAAAGCGGCACCTATTTCGAAGCGGCGCTGTTGCTGGCGATGGTCGGCTTCGTCGGCACGGTCGCCTATACCAAATTCCTGCTGCGCGGCGACATTGTGGAATAGGATGGACCAGCCGGAATGACCGCCTTGATCGACATCTTCATCGCCTTCCTCATCCTGCTCGGCGGTGCCTTCGCGCTGATCGGCAGCTGGGGACTGGCGCGCCTGCCCTCGCTGATGACCCGTCTGCACGGCCCGACCAAGGCGACCACGCTGGGCGTCGGCGGCTGCCTGATGGCGTCGATGCTCTATTTCCCGACCCATGGCCTCAGCTGGTCGGCGCATGAACTGCTGATCACGCTCTTTCTGTTCATCACCGCGCCGATCTCGGCCAATATGATCGCCAAAGCCTATATCCATCGGCGGCACAGCGAAACCCGGATGACGGTCGAAACGGCCAAGATGCTGCCCGAATCGCCTGCCGGGGCTGCGGAATGGGCGACATTTGGCGTCGCGGATGCCGATCGGCCGAACCAGCCTTCAGGCGAACCCGCTCAGCCCTTGTAAAGCGCGTCCAACCGGTCGGCATAGCGTTTGCGGATCACATGGCGGCGGATCTTGATCGACGGGGTCATTTCCTCATTCTCGATCGTGAACGGTTCGTCGGCCAGGATGAAGCGACGAACCCGCTCGGTCACCGACAGGTCGCTATTAACCCGGTCCACCGCCGCACGTAGCGCCGCCATATAGGCCGTATCGGCGCGCGCCTCCGCCAGCGTCAAACCCTTGGCTTGCGCCCATTCCAGCGTCCATTCGGCATCCGGCACGATCAGCCCGACCAGATAGGGTCGCCGGTCGCCATGGACCATCGCCTGCCCGATCTCGGCCTGCAGCGTCAGCATCCCCTCGACCTTCTGGGGCGCGACATTGTCGCCCTTGTCGTTGACGATCAGGTCTTTCTTGCGATCGGTGATGCGGATGCGCCCCTTGGCATCGAATTCGCCAATGTCGCCGGTGTGGAGCCAGCCATCCTTCAGCACCTTTTCCGTTTCCGCCGGATTGCGCCAATAGCCGTGCATGACCAATTCGCCTCGGACCAGAATTTCGCCATCCTCGGCGATCCGCACTTCTACCCCGTCAAGCGGCGGGCCAACCGTGTCCATGGCGATGCCCGCGCGCGGGCGATTGCAGCTCACCACCGGTCCTGCCTCGGTCTGGCCATAGCCCTGAAGCAACGTCAGCCCCATCGCGTCGAAGAACAGGCCGACATCGGGATTGAGCGGTGCGCCGCCCGATACCAGCGCCTTCAACCGGCCGCCGAACCGGGCGCGGATCTTGGGAATCAGGGTGCGGGCCAGCAGCGCCTTCATCGGCCGGTCGAGCAGGGATTTGCGCCCATGCTGTTCCTTCGCCGCAATGCGTAACGCCTGGGCCATCAGATAATTGGGAAATTTGCCCTGCTTTTCGATCGACTTCATGATCCGCGCGCGCAGCACTTCGAACAGGCGGGGCACGACCACCATGATGGTCGGCCGCGTTTCCTCGATATTGCTAGCGAGCTTTTCCAGCCCTTCCGAATAATAGATCTGCCCGCCCAGCAGCATCGGCAGAAATTGCCCGCCACTATGTTCATAGGCGTGGGACAGCGGCAGGAAGGACAGGAAGACCTCCTCCCCCCAACCGAAATCCTCCGCTACGACCGCGCCTGCCCCTTCGGCATTGAGCAGGATCGCGCCATGATGCTGCATCACCCCGCGCGGCGCGCCGCCGGTGCCGCTGGTGTAGATGATGCAGGCCTGGTCCTGGCGCGTTGCGGTCTGGGCGGCGGCGCAAGTGGCGACATCGACCGGGTGAGCCGCGATCAGCTCATCCCACATATGGCAGGCGATCTGCCCCTGCGTCCCGCGCAACGGCTCCATCCCGACGATGAAGTCGGCCTGCGACCGGACGACAGCCGGCATCAGCACCTGCGCCAGCTTCGCGGTCGAAACGATGACAGCGCGCGCGCCGCTATCGGTCAATATATGCTGATGATCGCGCGTCGTATTGGTGGTGTAGGTCGGCACGGTGATGCACCCCGCCGCCATGATGGCGAGGTCGGCGATGCAGAATTCCGGGCGATTTTCGCTGACCAGCATTACCGGATCGCCGGGTTTCAACCCCTGCGCCTTGAGCGCGGCGGACAAGGAGGCGACCTGTTGCGCCACCATGGTCCAGCTTAACGATTGCCAGGCGCCGTCCGTCTTGCGCCACAGGAACGGCGCGTCGCCCCTCTCGCTCGCGCGGGCGAAGAACATGGTGACCAGATTGGGGAATTTTTCGATGGCCCTCAAGGCGCTGCTCCTGCGGTTCCGGCGCGTCTGCTGCGCGCCTGCTCATCGTCAGGCTATAGCTCCGCCTTGCCGTAACGGCCATCGACTTTATGGGGTTTCATCCATCGAAAAGCCCGTTCTGCACATCCTGCGGCGGATTGAGGCCCAGATGCTTCCACCCCGGCCCGTTGAGGCATCGGCCGCGCGCCGTGCGGGCAATAAGACCGAGCTGGATGAGGTAAGGCTCGATCACTTCCTCAATCGTATCGCGCGCTTCGGAAAGCCCCGCCGCCAGCGTTTCGACCCCCACCGGCCCACCGCGATAAATATCCGCGATCATCATCAGATAGCGCCGGTCCATCAGGTCCAGCCCCAACTCATCGACCTCCAGCCGCCGGAGCGAGGCATCGGCAACCTTAGCGTCCACGGCCGCAACGCCCGCGACATTGGCGAAATCGCGCACCCGGCGCAGCAACCGCCCGGCAATGCGCGGCGTCCCCCGCGATCGCCGCGCAATCTCCATCGCCCCATCGGGCGTAATGGCAAGGTCGAGCAATCGCGCGGCGCGCCGCACCACCAGTTCCAGCTCGTCCACCGTGTAGAATTGCAGCCGCACCGGAATGCCGAACCGGTCGCGCAGCGGCGTCGTCAGCAAGCCCTGTCGCGTCGTGGCCCCCACCAGCGTAAAGGGCGGCAGGTCGATGCGCACCGATCGCGCCGACGGCCCCTCGCCGATCATCAGGTCGAGCGCGCGGTCCTCCATCGCCGGGTAGAGTACTTCCTCGACCGCCGGATTGAGCCGATGGATTTCATCGACGAACAGCACGTCGCCCTCATCCAGATTGGTGAGCAAAGCCGCCAGATCGCCCGACTTGGCGATGACCGGCCCTGACGTGGCGCGAAAACCGACGCCCATTTCCTTGGCGACGATCTGCGCGAGCGTCGTCTTGCCAAGGCCGGGCGGGCCGAAAAACAGCACATGATCCAGCGCCTCGCCACGCGCCTTCGCCGCCTCGATAAACACGCGCAAATTCCCCCGCGCCGCTTCCTGCCCGATAAATTCGTCGAGCGACTTGGGACGCAGCGCTGCATCGACATCTTCGACGCGGCGGGCGGGGGTTAGGAGGCGATCGTCGGTCATGGACGACGTCCCAAGGCCGACGGTGCGTCCATCGCGGAATGCAGTATACGCAGGATCAAGATGGTTTGCTCGCCGACATGATATAGCACTCGATGGGGTCGATGCGAAAAAGCTCTTATGCCGTCGCCATAATCGGGTCTCGCCTCGCCCGCCGCCGGATGGGTGCGCAACAAGGCGAAGATGCGCTCGAAACCCTGCATGTGCGCCCGAACCGCCTCCAGGCCGAAATATTCAAGACCATGATCCTGAATGGCGATCAGATCCTGTCGGGCGGCGACCGTCAGCCTGATCTTAGGCATCCGGCAAGCGCGCCATAATCTCTTTCAGGACATCTTCCGGCTCTGCATCGACAATGCCTGATACGAAGCCCTCTTCAAGGCGGGCGCGAACCCATTGTCGATCATATTCGGACGCCTCTTGGTCGCGGCGAACCAAGTCGCGCAGATAATCGGCGGCATCGACATAGCGCCCCTGTGCCAGGCGGGCATCGACCCATTGTTCAAGGGCGGGCGGCATGGAGATGTTGAAGTCGGCCATGGTCACGTCATAAGCCTTTTATCCATGCAATCCAATGCACCCATCACTTCGCCGCCTTCCGCAGCGCCAGCCGCACCAGCGCGTCCAGGCTGGCGTCGTCACCCAGTTCAGCCTCGGCGGATGCGACGGCGGTGCTGGCTTCATAGGGTTTGAAGCCCAGATTCTGCAGCGCAGACAGTGCGTCGGCGGCGAAGCTGCCGGTCGGCAGCACGGCCACGCCGCCCACGCCGATCGGACTGCCGACCGGGGCTGCGCCGATCTTGTCCTTCAATTCATTGACGATGCGCTGGGCCAGCTTGGGGCCAACACCGTTGGCGCGGGCGATCATCGCCTTGTCCCCCATGGCGACAGCCCGGTGCAGTTCCAGCGGTTCCAGCGCCGACAATATCGCCAGCGCAACGCGCGATCCCACGCCCTGCACATGGGTCAGCAACCGATACCAGTCGCGCTCTTCCGCGCGGGCGAACCCGACCAGACGAATCGAGTCCGCCGCCACCAGCATTTCAGTGTGGATCGTCACCGCTTCCCCCACTGGACCCAAGGCCGCCAGCGTGCGCGACGATGCGCCGACCAGATAGCCGACACCGCCCACATCGATGATGGCATGGTCGATGCCTGTGCTGTCCAGCAACCCCTTGAGTTTTGCGATCATGCCCGCTGCCCTTTGGTCATGATCTGTTCTTTACAGCCTGTCGCGCGGCGCGCCAGTCAAAAGAATGAGCGCATGAGGCAGCTTTTCCGCGCGCCATGCGTAATGCTGCCCAAACCCATTCCATATCAAGGCGATTATGATGCAAATGACAGCGCCGATGCTCGGCCCCAAGGATTTCGAATATCCCGCGATCATGCTTTCGGGCGTGGTCGATCATGGCATGTATCTTCATTTCAAAAATTGCCTGTCCACCGCGTCGCAGCAGGGGCTGGTGGTGGTGGAAATCTCCACCCTGGGCGGCGACCCCGAAATCGCCCGTCTGATGGGTGAGGATATCCGTTTCCATTCCGATCTCTACCCCGAACGGCGTCTGGTGTTCCTCGGCCGCACGGCGGTTTATTCGGCGGGCGCGACCTTCATGAGCTTCTTCGCGACCGAAAACCGCTATGTCACGCGCGGCACTCGCCTCATGATCCATGAGCGGTTGATCACCAAGACGATCCAGCTCGCCGGACCTCTGTCCACCTGCATCGCCACGCTGAAGGCGACGCTCAACGAAATCCAGTCGTCGATCGCGATCCAGAATGAAGGGTTCCACAATCTGATTCTGGGATCGGATATCACCATGGAAGAACTGCTCGAAAAAGCGCCCGAAAACTGGTATCTCGAAGCCAATGAAGCGCGCGCACGGGGGCTGATCGCAGCGGTGCTGTGATCGGCGCTTGCGCGGCCTGCTGATTGCGCGTTGATATCCGGCATGAACCGCATTCGATCAGGATCGCCGATCTTCCCCTGGCGCTATGGCATGTTCCTGGCGTTTCTGGCGACGATCGCGCCTTTGGCTCTGGTTCTGCCCTGGCATCAGGCGGTGATGGCGGGATTCGATATGGCCGCAATCGCCTTCATGCTGTCGGTAACATCCCTCATCCGGGCCGATGCCGCGGCGATGCGGCGCAAGGCCGCTGCGAATGATGCCAATCGCGAATTGATGCTGCTGATTACCGCCATCGTCAGTCTGGTCATACTGGTCGCCGTGGGCGTGGCCGTTGGCGAGCAGGGCGGGCATAAGGCGGCAACAGTTGCGCTGTTGCTAGTAACGCTGCTGGTGGCTTGGCTGTTTTCCAACCTCGTCTACGCCATGCATTATGCGCATATCTTCTATCGCGCCGGACCGCAGGGAGAGGATAGCGGTGGCCTCGACTTCCCGGATACGCAGGAGCCAGGCTATTGGGACTTTCTCTATTTTGCTTTCACGCTCGGCATGACGTTCCAGACATCCGACGTATCCGTGACGAGCAGCATCATGCGCCGCACGGCGCTGTTTCAGAGCCTCGCCGCATTCCTGTTCAACCTTGGCATATTGGCATTCACGATCAACGTGTTGGGCGGGTAGTGCCTCAAGCGGCGTTGCCCCAGCCGGACCGTTGGCGCTGCCGTTGACCACGCGCTGTCTTGGCCGGACCAACGGCTTTTCCGGCGTCATCCTCCATATGGGCCACCGACCGCCACCATTCCGCTACGACCGGGCGTAGCGCGGACAGGCTGCCGGACCGTGGCATCGCGTACCAGTTCTCGCCATGACGATGAAAGGTCCAGTTGGAATCGCAATTGAGCGGAACGCGCTCGAAACGCGGAGTGACTTTGGAACCGGAGGAATCGCTGATCTCCCGTAACTGGGCAGGTACATTCTGGATGCTGCCATCGGGAAACCGCACCGCGATCGTCATCTCCTGCCTCCATCATTATCGGTTGATGAGGGGATAACGCATTGAGATAAAATGGGTTCACGACCTTGCTGCAGGTTAAGCAGTTTGTCTGCAACGGCCCTGCAGCGAAAGCCTTCACCGCTTGCTTACCAAATTTTGCTAGGGCTTGCCGCTATGCGCGACTCTGACGATCCCTGCCCCAAATCCGCCGTCAGCCATGGCGTCGGCATCGCTGGTTTGGTGGGCCTTGGCCTCTGGACCCTGGTCGCGCGCCATTATGGCATGAACGGTCCCCATGCCGGGCTGGCTGCGGTCGTCGCCTGCGGCGTGCCGATGGTGCTATGGTCGCTGCTGATCGACAAGGTGCATCGCAATGCCTCGACCGGCATAGACTGGCACGCGCCCGCCCGTCCGGTCCGCAGCGTGCTGGACATCAGCATCGTCAAGATCGCCGGTCTATGGGCGACCTGGCTCGCCATTGCCATCTTCTATTGCGTCGCGCGCTGGTATTGGAGCGGCAATTACCGCTTCTCGATGGACCTGTTCACCAGCGCCGCGCCATGGCTGCTGGCACTTTCCATCCCCTATGTCATCTGGATCGACCGGCGGATGGTCGATCCAAAGGATGCCTCCTACAGCTTTGGCCAATGGGTGATCGGCGGCGCGGCGGGCGTGCCCGACATGGTACAGGTCGCGCATCACGCTCGCGCTTGGGCGGTCAAGGGCTTCTTCCTGGCCTTCATGGTGTCGATCGTACCGGGTAATTTTTCGAGCGTGGTCGAATGGCGGATCGCCGATGCACTGGCCAATCCGATCGCGCTCGCCGGATTCCTGATCGCGGTCATGTTCATGATCGACGTCTGTCTGGCGACGGTCGGCTATATCCTGACCTTCAAGCCGCTCGATTCGCATATCCGCACCGCCAATCCCTATCTTGCCGGCTGGCTGGCTGCCCTGATCTGCTACCCGCCCTTCGTCCTGATGGGCGGCGGCGGGCCGCTCGATTATCATGCGGGCGGCGCGGAATGGGATTATTGGACGCAAGGATCGACGACGTTGCAATGGCTGCTGGGCGGGTGGCTGGTGCTGCTGACCGCCATCTATGCCTGGGCGACGATGGCGTTCGGCCTGCGCTTTTCCAACCTCACCCATCGCGGCATTTTGACCCACGGTCCCTATCGCTGGACCCGGCACCCGGCCTATTTGTCGAAAAACCTCTTCTGGTGGTTTTCAGCGCTGCCTTTCCTCAGTGTCAGCGGGTCGATCACCGACATCGTGCGCAATTGCGCGATGCTGGGCCTCACCAACGCCGTCTATTATTGGCGCGCCCGGACGGAGGAACAGCATCTGTCGGCCGACCCCGACTATCGCGCCTATAGCGACTGGATGGAGCGCAACGCTCCGGTGCCCCGCTTCTTCGCCTGGGTCACCGGGCGCAAGCGGGACGCGACTGTGGTGGCACAGACGGCGGAGCAGCCTGCGTCCTAGAAGCTTTCCTCGGCATAGACTTTGCTGACATCGCCGCCCCATTCGCCATGATAGCGATCAAGCAGCCGTTCGGCATGGGTCTTGCCGGATGACACGACCTCTTCCAGATCGGACAGATAGCCCGTCTCATTATCGCCCGCGGCATTCAACCGACCGCGTGCGGCAAGCCCCGACCGGGCAATGTCCAGCGCTGGCTTGGCAATATCGCGCAGCGTGCGACCGTCACCGATCGGCGCGTCCAGGCCGAGCTTGGGCACGGAATCGCGCAAAATCTGCCGATCCTCCATGGTCCAGTCCTTGACCAGATCCCACGCCGCATCGAGCGCGCCTTGATCATAGAGCAGCCCGACCCACAAGGCGGGCAGGGCACAGATGCGGCCCCATGGACCACCATCCGAGCCACGCATTTCGAGAAAGCTCTTCAGCCGCACTTCGGGGAAGGCGGTGGAGAGATGGTCCTCCCAATCCTTCTCGGTCGGCTTTTCGCCGGGCAGGACTGACAATTTGCCGTCGAGGAAGTCGCGGAAACTCAGCCCCGACGCATCGATATATTTGCCGTCGCGAAAGACGAAATACATCGGCACGTCGAGCGCATAGTCGGCATAGCGTTCATAGCCAAAGCCATCCTCGAACACGAAGGGTAGCATGCCCGTCCGCTTGGGGTCGGTATCCGACCAGATATGGCTGCGATAGGACAGGAAGCCATTGGGCTTGCCCTCGGTAAAGGGCGAATTGGCGAACAAAGCCGTGCCAAGCGGCTGCAGCGCCAGCGAGACGCGGAACTTCTTGGCCATGTCGGCTTCGCTGCCATAATCCAGATTGGTCTGAATGGTGCAGGTGCGCAACATCATGTCCAGGCCCATCGATCCCACGCGGGGCATGTGCCGCAGCATGATCTCGTAACGGCCCTTGGGCATGATCGGCAATTCGGCGCGCGTCTTGTCGGGCCACATGCCAAGGCCCAGGAACCCCAACCCCAGCATGTCGCCGACATGCTTCACCTGTTCCAGATGCCGCCCGGTTTCGGCGCAGGTCTGGTGCAGATTGTCGAGCGGTGCGCCTGACAGTTCGAGCTGCCCGGCGGGTTCCAGGCTGATCGTGCCATCGTCCCCCGACAAAGCGATGATATTCTCGCCCTCGAACACCGGCTTCCAGCCATAGCGAGTCAGGCCGATCAGCAGCGTGTGGATGCCGCCCTTTTCTTCATAGGACGGGGCGTGATGATCCTTGCGGCTGTAGACGAATTTCTCATGCTCGGTGCCGATGCGCCAGCGGTCCTTGGGCTTTTCGCCCTTGGCAAAGGCCGCGATCAGCTGGTCGCGGCTTTCGATGACGGGATCTTGGCCCGCTGAGTCGGTTCTTGTGCTCATGCCCCGCCCTTACTGCTTCCCCTCTGCCCGTCAAACAGCGGCGGGCTTCGGTCAAATAGGCTGTGTTGCTATCGGGTTCAATCCAATAGCGAAATGAAACTATTTCCAGTCGCCATTGATCGTCATCCAGGCCGCCGTAGCGGCGATGGCGGCGGTTTCCGCGCGCAGGATGCGGGGGCCAAGCGAGACCGGTACGGCTTGAGGATGCGCGCGGATCGCCGCGCGTTCGGCGGGGTCGAATCCGCCCTCCGGCCCGATCAGGAAAGCCGCCGCGCCGGGATGGGCGGCAAAACCCTCCGTCAGCGGCGCGCCGCCAGTTTCATCGGCAAAGAAGAGCGAGCGCCCCTGCGGCCAATCGCGCAGCAGCGCATCGAGCTTCACCATGGCGGCAAGTTCGGGCAGCGCGGTGCGCCCGCATTGCTCGGCGGCTTCGACCAGATGCGCGTGCAGCCGGTCTAGGTTCAGCTTGTCCACCACCGCGCGGCGGGTCAGCACGGGCTGCAGCTTCGCCACCCCCAATTCGCACGCCTTTTCCGCGATCAGGTCGATGCGTCCCTTCTTGATCGGCGCGCAGCACAGCCAGAAATCGGGCACCGTCTCCGGCCCCTTGGTCTGCGCCACGCATTCCAGCACCAGGTCGCGTTTGCGGATGTCGCGCGCGCGCGCCGCCCACTCGCCCGACCGCCCATCGAACAGCAGCACGATGTCATCGGGCTTCACCCGCATGACGGCGATCAGATAATGGGCCGGATTGCCGTCGATCGACACCATCACGCCTTCGCCCAACTGGGTTTCGACATGCAGGCGCGGGGCGCTTTGCGGCGGCCAGGCTGGGGTAGCGGTCATTTCGGTCTTTCCGTATGGCGATGCGGCCCCTAATGCCGTTCCTGTCGAAGCAAGTCGAGACGCGCCCCGCGATCAGCGGCGAAACGGAGATAGTGTGAGCAGCAGCATCGTCCCCGACACCCAAGCGCGCGGCCTGCTGTCGCGTTTGCCAGACACGCCGCGCGGCCTTGGGCTGCTGGCCCGGTTCGACCGGCCGATCGGCTGGTGGCTGCTTTTCTGGCCAGGGGCCTGGGCCGTGGCGCTGGCCGGGGGCGGCTTTGTCCGCTGGCCGCTCATCCTGTGGTTTCTGCTCGGCAGCATCGCGATGCGCGGCGCGGGATGCGTGTTCAACGATATCGTCGATCGCGATCTCGACGCGAAGGTCGCCCGCACGGCTTCGCGCCCGCTCGCCAGCGGTGCGATCTCGCTCAGAACCGCTTGGCTCTGGCTGTTGGTCCTTTGCGCGGTCGGGCTTGTCGTGCTGCTGCAATTACGGCCCTATGCGCAGGTCGTGGCGCTTGCGTCGCTGGCGCTGGTCGCGGCCTATCCCTTCATGAAGCGGATCACCGGCTGGCCGCAAATCTGGCTGGGACTTGTCTTTTCCTGGGCCGCTTTGGTCGGCTGGAGCGAGGTGGCTGGTACGATGACCACCGCTGGCCTGTTGCTCTACGCCGGAACCATTTTCTGGGTCGTGGGCTATGACACCATCTACGCGCTGCAGGATCGGGAGGATGACGCGCTGATCGGGATCGGTTCCAGCGCCTTGTCGATGGGGCGCCATGTTCGCGCGGGCGTATCGCTTTGCTATCTTCTGGCGCTTGGCCTTTGGGCGACGGCGATCTGGCAGGTGCGGCCCGACAGTCTGGCGCTTGTCGCTCTTCTGCCGATGGCGGGGCATCTGCTGTGGCAGGTTGCGACCTTGCGCGAAGACGGTGTAGACCCGCTCACCAAGTTTCGCGCCAATCGTTTTGCGGGGTTGTTGATGTTCCTGGCTTGTCTGGTAGTAGGCAGCGCATGAGCGCGCATCCCATAGGTCCAGTGCCCGGCGACGATTGCTGGCGCATCGAGACAGCCACCCGCGCCAGCGTCATCATCGACGCGGACACCTATTTCCGCCACGCCCGCGCGGCGATGCTCAAGGCACGCAAGCGGATCATGCTGATCGGCTGGGATTTCGATGCCGCGATCAGCCTGGTGCGCGACGATGAGGTCGGAGACGGCGCACCCGCCGTCATCGGCGATTTCATCAGCTGGCTCGTCAACCGCTCGCCCGACCTCGAAATCTTCCTGCTGCGCTGGGATGTCGGCGCGATGAAGTCGATGGTCAGCCCCGTCAACCTCTTCACCACACTCAAATGGATGGCGCATCCACGCGTCACGGTGAAGCTGGACGGGCATCATCCACCCGCCGCCTCACACCATCAGAAAATCGTGGTGATCGACGATTGTTTCGCTTTTTGCGGCGGTATCGACATGACCGGCGATCGCTGGGATACCCGCCATCATCGCGACGATGAAGCCGGACGTCATCATCCCGACGGTTCGCCTTATGGTCCATGGCATGATGCGACCACCGCTCTGGCCGGGCCGGTTGCCGCCGCGCTCGGCGCGCATGCGCGCATGCGCTGGAAGATGGCGGGCGGTGATGATCTGGAGCCAGTGGAAGGCGGCGAGGATTGCTGGCCCGATCGTCTCCCCGTGCAATTTGAAGGGGTGGATGTCGCCATTTCCCGATCCGCGCCACAAATGGACGATCAGGATGGCGTGACGGAGATTGAAAATCTCTATTGCCACCAGATCGCTGCCGCAAAACGCTGCATCTATGCCGAGAGCCAGTATTTCGCCTCCCGCCGCATCGCCGAGGCCATCGCCAAGCGGCTGGCCGGACCCGATGGCCCGGATATCGTCATCGTCAACCCAGAGCATGCCGATGGCTGGCTGGAACAGCAGGCGATGGATACGGCGCGCGCGCGCCTCTACGAAGCGCTCAAGGCGCGCGATACCCATGGCCGCTTCCGCATCTATCACGCCTTCACCACGCGCGGCGTGCCCATCTACATCCATGCCAAGATATTGATCGTCGATGACCGGCTGATCCGGGTCGGCTCCTCCAATATGAATAACCGGTCGATGCGGCTCGACACCGAATGCGACGTGACGATCGACACGATCCTGCCCGCCAACGCCGGTCGGCAGGACCGTATATTGGCCATTCGCAACGATCTGATCGCCGAACATCTCGACATGCCGGTCGAGCGCGTCGCCGCCGTGATCGCGGAGCGCGGACTGGTGGCGGGTATCGAGGAAATGCGCCAGAAGCCGGGGCGGACGCTACGCCCCTATGTCACCCCGGACCTGAACGACGTCCAGACCTGGCTCGCCGATCATGAAGTGCTCGACCCCGAAGGCCCCGAAGAAATGTTCGAATCGATCAGCGAACGCGGCCTGTTCCGCCGGATGAAGGGCTGGTTCGGCAGGAGCTAAGTCTACTCCGCCGCCAGCAATGCCTCGGCGCTCTGGAGGTTGACTGAGACCAGACGGCTGACGCCTTGTTCGACCATGGTGACGCCGAACAAGCGGTGCATCCGCGCCATGCTGACGGCATTATGGGTCACGATCAGATAACGGGTCTGGGTCTGCGCCACCATCGCATCGAGCAGGTCGCAGAAGCGCTCGACATTGGCATCATCCAGCGGCGCATCGACTTCGTCCAGCACACAGATGGGCGCGGGGTTGGTCAGGAACAGGCCGAAGATCAGCGCCACCGCCGTCAAAGCCTGTTCGCCACCCGATAGCAAAGTCAGCGCGGCCAGCTTCTTGCCCGGCGGCTGCGCCATGATTTCCAACCCCGCCTCCAGCGGATCGTCGCTGTCGATCAGTTCCAGATGCGCCTGCCCGCCGTTGAACAGCGTGGTGAAAAGGCGACGGAAATGGCCGTCGACTGCCTCGAACGCGGCGAGCAGCCGTTGCCGTCCTTCGCGATTGAGGCTGCCGATCGATCCGCGCAGCCGGTGGATGGCCTGCGTCAGTTCCTCGCTCTCCGCGCGGCTGGCCGCTTGGTTGGCTTCCAACTCGCCCAGTTCATGCGCCGCGACCAGATTGACTGGACCAATCCGTTCCCGCTCGGCGACGAAGCGGTCATGCTCAGCCTGTTCGGTTTGGGCGATGCGGATATCGGCGCTGGTAAAACCCAGCTTCTCCGGCAGCAATGGCGGCGGACATTCGAACCGTTCGCCCGAAAGCCGATTGGTTTCGATGCGCTTTTCATCGGCGGCTTCCGCGCGGGCGACGGCCGTGGCGCGCGCCTCGCGCGCTGCGGCCAGCATTTCGCCCGTCTGCGCTGCACGATGTTCGGCGGTGCGCAGCGTCGCTTCCGCTTCATATTCCGCCCGCCTGGCCGTTTCGGCCGCCTCCGCCAGTGCGGCGCCCTGATCATCCAATGCGGCGATGGCCTGCGCCAAGGAGTCGGGCTGATCCTCGATCGTCGTGCGTTCGGTAGCGATCGCCTCGCCGCGCGCGACCATCGCCCCAATACGCTTGGCCGCTTCGCCCGCCCGTCCGCGCCAGCTCTTGATCTCCGCCTCGGCCGCCGCCTGCCGTTCGCGGTCGCTCGACAGCGCGCGGTCAGCCAAGGCCTGGTCGGCCTGCAACTGGCTGACGGCGGCGCGCGTCTTCTCACTCGCCTGCGTCAGCGCAGCAACCACCGCCCGCGTGTCCGCCCCGTCGGGCATCGCCGTGCGCGCGGCCTGCGCCATATCCAGCTCGGCTCGCGCGGAGTCGCAATCACGCCGGGCTTCGATCAGCCGCTCCTCTACCCCTTCGCGCCGCCCGGACAAGCGCTCCAACGCGGTCGTCGCCTCGTCCGCCGCACGCAGAGCGGCGCGCTGCTGCTGCTCCGCCTGCGTCAGTCGGGTACGTCCCGCCGCCATTGCATCGCTCGCGGCCTGTTCGGATGCCCGCGCGGCCTGTTCTGCGTCCTGCGCCGCATCGACCTCGGTCGCGAGGGCCGGCCGGGCGGCGACGATCGCCTCCAGCCTGTTGAGCCGGATCAAGCGTTCGGCTGCCGCCGCGCCGCCTTCGATCGCGACATAGCCGTCCCACCGCCGCATCTGCCCATCGCGGGTGACGAGACGCTGGCCGACACGCAGCATCTGCCCCGCATCCTGCTCCGCAAAACCAATCTGGGCCAGACGGCGCACGAGTTCGGGTGGCGCGCTGATATGATCGGCGAGCGACTCGCAGCCCTCAGGCAGCGCCGGGTCATCGGACTGCGCCTGCGCCCCCGCCCAGCGACGCTTGCCTTCCGGAGCAATAGGGCTTTCCAGATCATCGCCCAAGGCAGCAGCCAAGGCGCGTTCATAACCGGGCGCAGCCTTCACTTGGTCCAGCGCCCGCGCCCGCCCGCCCGAACCACTATGGACGGCACGACGCAACGCTACCGCTTCACTGTCCAGCGCCGCCAGTGCCGCGCGCGCGGATGACAGCGCAGCTTGCGCTAACGCTCGCGCCTCGCTGGCGGACTGCCGCGCCGTTTCCGCCTCGCGGATCATCGCCTCGGCCGCATCCCGATCCAGGCTGGCCTGCTGTTGCCGCGCGACCGCCTCGGCGCGCTGCGCCTCCAACGGTGCCGCATCGGGCAGCGCCGCCGCTTCGGCGGCAAGGCGAGACGCTTCGCGCTCCGCCCGCTCCAACCGGGTGCGCGCGGCCACCAGCGCGGCTTCCGCGACGCGCAGTTCGGCCTGCTCGCCCGCCTGCTTCGCCATCGCCTTGGCCAGATCCAACTCGGCATCGCGTGCGCCACTCTCGGCAGCGGCGATCCGTGCCGCAAAATCGGGCCGCAATGTCTCCGTCTCGGCGATCCGCGTCTTGAGCGTACCAATCTCCGCCGTCAGTCGCGCAATCGCCTCGGCCGCGTCATTGGCCAGCGTCCCTTCCCGCGCCCGATCCTCTTCCAGTCGTACGCTTTGCTGTACGAGATCCTGCAAGCGTCGCACCACCGCATCGCGCTGCGTCCGCAATGTCTGGAGCCTGTGCCCCGCTTCGCTGGCATCCTCGCGCGCCTGCTGCGCGGCGGCACGCTTGTCCGCCAACAGGGCTACTGCTTCCTGCGCCTCGGCTACGGCTGCCACCTGCGCCTGCTGCGCGACATGAACGCCATGATCGGCCTGTTTCGCGTCGGCGCGGGCGGCTTCCGCGCTGGCATTGGCCTCGCGCCAGCGCGCAAACAAAACGCGCGCCTCGGCCACCCGGATCTGGTCGGACAGGCGGATATAGCGTTCCGCCGCGCGCGCCTGTCGCCGCAGGCTGTTGGCCCGCGCATCCATGTCGATCAATATTTCGTCGAGCCGCGCCAGATTGGCTTCGGCAGCGCGCAATTTCTGTTCGGCGTCCTTCCGACGGACATGCAGGCCCGCAATTCCGGCCGCTTCCTCCAGCATCGCGCGCCGCTCCTGCGGCCGCGCGGCGATGACGGCGGCGATCCGTCCCTGGCTGACCAGCGCCGGGCTATGCGGTCCGGTGGCGGCATCGGCGAAGATCAGCGCCACGTCTCGCGCGCGGACATCCTTGCCATTGGCGCGGTAGGCGCTGCCCGCGCCGCGCTCGATCCGACGGGTGACTTCCAGTTCGCCATCCGCGCCGACATCGACGGCGCTGAACAATTCGCCCTGTTCCTGTACCGTCAGCAGCGACACCTGCGCGAAATCGCGCTGCGGCCGGGTCGCGGTGCCCGCGAAGATCACATCTTCCATGCCGCCACCGCGCATCGACCGGGCACTTGATTCGCCCATCACCCAGCGGATGGCTTCCAGCAGGTTGGACTTGCCGCACCCATTGGGGCCGACGATGCCGGTCAGGCCCGGTTCGATCCGCAGTTCGGTCGCATCGACGAAGCTTTTGAAGCCGGAGAGTTTGAGCCGCTTTATCTGCACGGGATCGGACCGGAGCGATGCATCGCTCCGGTTCCCTCAAGCGCTGATGTCCGCCCCCCGGCCGGCAATCAGAGTCCCGCTGCCTTGAGCTTGGGCTGGAGCGCGGCCCAGTTCGCGGCATTGTCGACCAGCACGCCGTTGATCAGGAAGCTGGGCGTCCCGGTGATCTGATATTGGCTGTTGGCCGTCTCGACGCCCTTGGCCAGCTTTTCCGCAGCAGCCGTGTCGGCCAGGCACTGCTTGGCCTGATCCGCCGAGATGCCCCGCTGCTGCGCGAATTCGACAAGGCCCAAAGCATTCGCCAACTGTCCGAAACGCTGTACGGGTGGAGCGCTCATCACCGCTTGATAGCGTTCATCGCCCATCGCCTGCACCTTGTCGAACATCGCGGTCTGGTTGGCAAAGAACTGCTCGGACAGTGGATAATAAATATCCTTGCCGCCGCAACGTGCCAGCAAGGACGTCGAAATGTCGATCGCGTCACGCACGTAGGGGCGGAACTCGAAGCTCATCTTGCCCGTGTCGACCAGCTTGTTGATTTCTTCCGATGCTTCGGCGGTGAAATCCTTGCAATGGCTGCACGTATAGGAACCGAACTCTACCAGCTTCACCTTCGCATCGGGATTGCCCATCAGAAAATAGCCATCCGGCGTTTCGGCGACCGTCTGCGACCAACTGGTGCCGGCAGGCGGCGCAACGGCGGCAACCGATTCGCCGGTGGGCGTGGCGCCTTCCTCGCTCTTGCCGCACGCGGCGAGGGTCAGGCTGAGGGCGACAAGGGCAAGACCGGAAAAGGCTTTCACGACGGGCAAGGCTCCGATGATGGATGATTGGGGGACGAGTTTAGATCAGCGCGCGGCTGGCGGCAATGCGGCCTGAAGGATGGGCCAGGTCGATCCTTCGACCCGCGTGCCGTTGACGGTAAAACCGGGCGTGCCGGTGATCTTCACCTTGTTCCATGCATCGTCGGTCATCGCCATTACCTGCTTCATCGCCATCGGGCTGGCGATGCAGGCGTCGAGCTGTGCGGGCTTGTAGCCGCGCTTGCCCATCAGCGTGTATAGCCCAGTCTTCTGGCCGATGTCGCGCAGCGCCGCGATCTGGTCGGTCGGCTTGGTCGCGTCGCGATCATAGGTTTCGATCTGCGCCATCCACGCATCCTGATTGGCGAACAGCGCTTCATGATTGCCCATGAAGCGGGCGGGGCCGCCGCAGCGCGCAAGCAGCGCGGCGGTCAGGTCATATTTGTCGCGCACCGCATTGCGCACCTCGACGCTGACCTTGCCGCCCTTCACATAGCCGGTCTTGAGCGGCCCACTCGCTTGCCCCACGAATTGGGCGCAATGGTTGCAGGTATAGCTCACATATTCGACCAGCTTGGTCGTGGCGGACGGATTGCCCATCACATGCCCGCCGACCGGCGAGATGACGACGCGGTTCACCCAGTTGGTGGCAGGCGCGGCAACCAGGGCAGTGGGCAGGGCGATGAGGGCGAGGGGCAGGAAGCGGGCGATGGTCATGGGGACGGGTTCCTGGCGGATGTCGGCTGAACAAAAGCGTAACGGCATCAGCCGATCTTGGGCGGGCCGCTGCTATTGGCAAGCCCCTGTGCCAGCGACTCCAGTACGGTGCGCAATTCGGGATCGCCAATGCCGCGCAGCGAATCGCCCAGCTCGACCGGGATGGGTCGCAAATTGCGCGGTGGCGGACGGCGTTCGGCGGTTGCTGGCAGAATATCGCCTTGCCGCATCGCCACTTTGGCGACGGCGGCATAGCCAAAGAAGCGGTTCACCCGCTCGATCATGTCGGGCAGCATATGCTGCACCATCGGTCCATGGCCGCTCATCACCGTCAGCTGCAATGTCCCGCCCGCCTTCTTGCCGACCGGGAAGCGAATCGATTCGGGCGCGGTGATCGCGGCATAATGGTTGCCGACAATCTCGGTCCAGCGGGTGACGATGCTGGATTGGACGAAGCCGAACTTGCGGAACGCCGCGCGGCCGATGTCGGGCATCAGGTCGGCAATCTGGCGGCTCGCACCGATCCGGGGCCGCTCCACGGGCAAGGCGGCGCGGCTTTTCACTTTCGGCACTGGGGGGCGTTCCGTCATCGCCCGCACCATGGCATAGGGCCGCCATGCGCGTCGAGGGTAGAGAGTCAAAAATCGCGAGCGACCTGCTCGCCCATTATGACGTCCATGCTCGTCGCCTGCCCTGGCGCGCGCCGCCGGGGAGCAATGCGACCGATCCCTATCGCGTCTGGTTGTCCGAAGTGATGCTGCAACAGACCACGGTGGCAGCAGTCGGTCCCTATTTCGCCAAATTCACCGAACGCTGGCCGAGCGTGGAGGCGCTGGCGGCGGCAGCGGATGCCGATTTGATGGCCGCCTGGGCCGGACTTGGCTATTATGCCCGCGCCCGCAACTTGCTCTCCTGCGCGCGCGCGGTGGCGAGCGAGCATGGCGGGAATTTCCCCGATACGGAGGACGGCCTGCGCGCGCTGCCGGGCGTCGGCGCCTATACCGCCGCTGCGGTTGCCGCGATCGCCTTTGGTCGCCGCGCCGTGGTGGTGGATGCCAATGTTGAGCGGGTCGTTGCCCGGCTGTTCGCGATCACGACCCCGCTGCCTGCTGCCCGTCCGGCGATCCGCGAAGCGGCGGATAGAATCACGCCTGATGCCCGTGCCGGGGATTTTGCCCAGGCGATGATGGATCTGGGCGCGACCATCTGCACCTCGCGCAATCCCGCATGCGGCATCTGCCCCTTGCGCGCCGATTGCGCCGCCGTCCTGACCGCCGACCCTGCCGCCTTTCCGGTCAAGGCCGCGAAAAAGGCCAAGCCGCATCGGCTGGGTCACGCCTTCTGGATCGAGCGGGCAGATGGTCATGTCTGGCTGGTGCGCCGCCCGGACAAGGGATTGCTGGGCGGGATGCGCGGTTTGCCCGGATCGGCATGGAACGATGCGCCCGATCCGACCCCGCCCTTCGCCGGACCATGGCGAAGGCTGGAGCCGCCGGTCGCCCATGTCTTCACCCATTTCTCGCTGGCATTGACGGTCCATGCGATCCAGGTGAATCAGGATCATGTGCCGTCAGGTGCGGGCGAATGGTGGCCGATCGATCGACTGGCGGAGGCGGGATTGCCGACGCTGTTCGTGCGCGCGGCTGAAACGGCCATGAAGAAAGAGGATGTCAGCGATGCACGGCACTAATCCGGTCATAGAGAAACTGCCCGGCTTCGCTGGCGGCACGATCGATCGGGTGGATCATATCCGTACCAACCCGGCCAAATTGGCGGAAGCCTTCGCTGATGCCGCCGCGCGGCTACTCGTGCTTGACGGGCTGGAGCCGATCGAGGTGAACGGCCATCTGCTGCTGGAGCCGCTGGCGGCGGACGCCCATGTCGCGGATCATGTGCTGCTCGGCATCGACCCTGCCGGACAGCCGATTTTCGCGCGATTGGTCGCCGATCTCGGCCCCAATCTCATCCCTACCCCGCGCAGCCGCGCCATCGCCGGGCTGGTGCCAGCGGCGGAGGTCGCGCTCTACGGCACCGCGCGCAGCCTGGTTCACTGGCATGCACGCCACCGTTTCTGCTCCGTCTGTGGCGGGCCGACCCAGCCAGTGAAGGCAGGCTGGTCGCGGCGTTGCGATCTTTGCGCCGCCGAACATTTCCCGCGCACCGATCCGGTCGTCATCATGCTCGCGGAATATCGGGGCCGGGTGCTGGTCGGGCGGCAACATGCCTGGCCGCAGGGACGCTATTCGGCGCTGGCGGGCTTTGTCGAACCCGGCGAGACGATCGAGGAAGCCGTGGCGCGCGAATTGTTCGAGGAAGCGGGCATCCGCGTTCGCGACGTGCGCTATGTCATGAGCCAGCCCTGGCCCTTCCCCTCGTCCCTGATGATCGCCTGCATCGCGCAGGCGGACGACGATGCGCTGACGCTCGATCCGACCGAGATCGAGGATGCCTTCTGGTGCGATGCCGACGCCGTTCGCGCGGCGATAGCGGAGGAACAGGGCGCGCCTTTCCTCGCGCCGCCGCAGATGGCAGTCGCCTGGCACCTGCTCGACCGCTGGCTGGCGGACGTTGCTCCCATGGGCGCAAGCGCGTAAGGCCACAGGCTCCTCTTATCGTTTCGGGACACCCACGCCTCCATGCTCAGCCTAGAAGAAGCCCAGTCGCGCGCGCAGGATCTGGTCAGCGCCGCGCGCAAGGCAGGGGCGGATGCGGCCGACGCCATCTATGCCTGCAACGCCTCGACCAATGTGTCGGTGCGGCTCGGCCTGCTGGAGGATGTCGAACGGTCGGAGGGCGAGGAGATCGGCCTGCGCGTCTTCATTGGCAGCCGGTCGGCCAGCATTTCGGCGTCAGACATGAACCCCGCGACGCTGGCCACGCTGGTCGATCGCGCCGTTGCCATGGCGCGCGAAGCCCCGGAAGACCCTTATGCGGGTCTCGCACCCGAAGATCGCCTCATGAAGAAGCGCCCGGCTGCGCTCGACCTGACCGATGAGCAAGAGCCCGAACCCGCTGCGCTGCGCGAACGCGCGCTGCTGGCGGAGGAAGCTGCGCGATCGGTGCCCGGCATCACCAACAGCGAAGGCGGCGGCGCATCGAATGGCCGCAGCCAGGTGGCGCTGGCGACCAGCCATGGTTTTGCCGGTGCCTATGCGGGTACCAATCATTCGACTTGGGCCAGCGTGCTGGCAGGCGCAGGGTCCGACATGCAGCGCGACTATGCCAGCCATAGCGTGCGCCATCTGGAGGATCTGGACAATGCCGAGGCGATCGGCATGCGCGCAGGCCAGCGCGCGGTCGCCCGGCTCAATCCGGTGAAGGTGGAAAGTGGCGTCATGCCGGTGATCTTCGATCCGCGCATCGGCTCCAGCCTGCTTGGCCATCTGATCGGCGGCATGGTCGGCCCGGCGATCGCGCGCCGGTCGAGCTTCCTGCTCGAATCGCTGGGCGAAGCGCTGTTCGACGCGGGCGTCACCATCATCGACAATCCGCAGGTGCCACGCGGGCTGCGCTCGCGCCCCTTTGATGGCGAAGGGTTGCCGGTTGCACCGCGTGCGCTGATCGACCGGGGCGTGCTGACCGGCTGGCTGATGGACAGTGCTTCGGCCCGGCAACTGGGCTTGAAACCGACCGGCCATGCGAGCCGGGGCGGCAGCGGCGCGCCGGGCGTCAGCATCACCAACGTCCATATGGAGGCGGGCACAGTGTCGCCGGGCGATCTGATGGCCGACGTCAAGCGCGGCCTCTATGTCACCGAATTGATCGGCATGGGCGTCAATGGCGTCACCGGCGATTATAGCCGGGGCGCGGCAGGCTTCCTGATCGAAAATGGCGCGGTCGCCCATGCGGTGTCGGAAATCACCATCGCCAGCAATTTGAAGGCCATGTTCCGCGCGCTCATCCCCGCCAACGACCTGCATTTTCGCTATGCCATGAACGTGCCGACGCTGCGCGTGGATGGAATGACCGTTGCCGGGGGCTGAGATAGACCTGCGCGCGATCGTATCAGCGGTCGCCGATGCGGCTGATCATGCGCTGACCCTCTGGGCGGGCGGCGATACCCGCGTGCGCCAGTGGGAAAAGGTGCCGGGCCATCCGGTGTGTGAGGCCGATCTGGAAGTCGATGCGCTGTTGCGCGAGCGGCTGGGCCTGATCGACCCGGAAGCGGGTTGGCTGTCGGAGGAGACGGCCGACACGGTTCATCGCCTGGGCGTGCCGCGCGTCTGGGTGGTCGATCCGATCGACGGCACGCGCGATTATCTGCGCGGACGGCCCGGCTGGGCGGTTTCGGTGGCGCTGATCGAGGATGGCGCGGTTCGGCTCGGCATATTGGCCGCGCCCGCCCGCAATGAACTGTGGATCGCGCAGGCGGATGGCCCCGCGACGCGCAACAGACAGACGCTGCGCGCGGGCGACCGCACGACGCTGCCGGGTGCCCGCGTCCCCGCCGATCAACTGCCGCGCATCGACCGCGATCTGGTGACGGTCGAAAAACCCAACAGCATCGCGCTGCGCATGGCGATGGTGGCCGCCGACGAGGCCGATCTGGTCGCCACGGTGCGCTGGGGCAATGAGTGGGATGTCGCCGCCGCCGCGCTGATCTGTCAGCGGGCCGGGGCGACGGTCACCGACGCCTTGGGTGCGCCCATGCGCTTCAACCGCCCCAAACCGACCGCTTTCGGCCTGCTTTGCGCTGCGCCCGGCATTCATGCTGCTGCGACGGATCGGCTGGCGCCCCGCGCCCGCGAAATATTGGGGGGTGCGCCGGGCTGACGCTCAGGCTTTACAATTTGCCATATTGCGCTTCGAATCCGGCAATATCGCCCGCTGCCAGATATTTCGCCTGATCAACCCACTGGTCGCGGATCGGACGGCCCTTGAAATTGCCCAGCCTTGCGTCGATCGCGGCAATGTCCGTGTCGGTCCAAGCAGCGATCTGCGCAAAGCGGGTGATGCCCAGTTCGTTCAGCAACGCCTTGAGCTTGGGGCCGACCCCTTTCATGCGCAGCAGGTCATCCTCGCCTGCTTCCGATGTCACGGCAGCCACGGGCGCAGGCGCTTCCGCTTCGATCACCTCGACAGGCTCTACCGTAATCGGCTCTACCGCCACGGGTTCGACCACTACCAGTTCAATCCCCACGGGCGCAACTGGCACGGGGGCAGCGACCGGAACGGCTGCAACCGGTATGGTTTCCACCTCGACAGCAACAGGTGGCGCAACCTCTTTCGTCTTACTCTTGCCCGACAACAGGAAGACAAGGCCGATGATCACCAGCAGCCCGACCAGCAGCCACAGCCCATAGTCCATGAAAAATTCCTGCATCACGCGCCTCCCTGAATATCGTGCGGCTATGTAGGGACGCTTTGTCCCGAACGGCAAGCCTTCACGCCTGTTCGCGTGCAACCTCGCGCCAGCCAATGTCGCGACGGCAGAAGCCGGTCGGAAAATCGATCGCATCGACGGCGGCATAGGCGGCCGCCTGCGCTGCTCCGACGCTCTCCCCCGTTGCGGTTACATTGAGCACGCGCCCTCCATTGGCGACCAGCGCACCAGCCTGTTGCGCCGTCCCTGCATGGAACACCATCGCGCCACGCGCTTGCGCCGCATCGATTCCCTGAATCGCGCCGCCCTTTTCCGGCGTGCCCGGATAGCCATTGGCCGCCATCACGACGGTCAGCGCCGTGCGGTCCGCCAGTTGCACCGGCCCCTGCTCAGCCAACGTCCCTTGCGCCACGCTCAGCAACAAATCGACCAGATCGCCATCGAAGCGCATCATCAGCACCTGGCATTCCGGGTCGCCGAAACGGGCATTATATTCGATCAGCTTTGGCCCCTGATCGGTCAGCATCAGCCCGGCATAGAGGACGCCCGAATAGGGCATCCCCTCTGCCGCCATCGTCGCCACCGTCGGCGCGATGATCGTGTCGATCACTTGGCGTTCCAGTTCGGGCGTCAGCACGCGCGCGGGGCTATAAGCGCCCATGCCCCCGGTATTGGGGCCGGTGTCGCCATCGCCGACGCGCTTATGATCCTGCGCCGATCCGAAGGGCAGGATGGCGCTGCCATCGGTCAGCGCGAAGAAGCTGGCTTCCTCGCCGGTCATGAATTCTTCCAGCACCACTTCCTCACCGGCCGCGCCGAACGCGCCCGAAAACATGGTGTCGAGTGCATCCAGCGCTTCCTCGTGCGTCTCCGCGATGATGACGCCCTTGCCCGCCGCCAGGCCATCGGCCTTGATCACCACCGGCAGCGTGACATCATCGAGCGCGGCGATCGCGCCATCCTTGCTGGTGACGCGCTGATAGGCGGCGGTCGGGATACGGGCACGCTGGCACAGATCCTTGGTGAACCCCTTGGACCCCTCCAATTGCGCCGCCTTCTTGTTGGGGCCGAACACCGGAACCCCCATGGTGCGCAGATTATCGGCCAGCCCGTCCACCAGCGGCGCTTCGGGACCGATCACCACCAGGCCGATCGAATGGCGGGTGCAGAAATCCAGCACGGAGCGATGATCCGTCGCGTCGAGGTCGACCAACGTCGCTTGCTCGGCTATGCCGGGGTTGCCCGGCGCGGCGTAGAGCGTATCGAGCCGGGGCGATTGCGCCAGCTTCCACGCCAGCGCATGTTCGCGGCCACCGCCGCCAAGCAAAAGGATATTCATGTCGCCCATGTCCCCGGATTTCGATGCCTATGACAGTATGGGCCGCCTGTTAGCGGAGGAACGCGCAGGGGACAACGCGCCGCCGCTCTCGGTCAGTGAATTGTCGGGCATGCTCAAGCGCACGGTCGAGGACCGTTTTGGCCATGTCCGGTTGCGCGGCGAGATTTCCGGTTTCAAGCGGGCGGCTTCGGGCCATCTCTATCTGGCGCTCAAGGACGATAATGCCGTGCTCGACGGGGTGATGTGGAAGGGCGGCGCGCAGCGGCTCGCCTTTTCCCCGCAGGACGGGGTCGAGGTGATCGCCACCGGCAAGCTCACCACTTACCCCGGCCGTTCCAAATATCAGATCGTGATCGAGCGGATGGAATTGGCGGGCGAAGGCGCGCTGATGGCGCTGCTCGAAAAGCTCAAGGCGAAGCTCGCCGCCGAAGGCCTGTTCGCAGTCGAGCGCAAACAGCCCTTGCCTTTTCTGCCCCGCACCATCGGCGTCGTCACCTCGCCCACTGGCGCTGTGATCCGCGACATTCTCCACCGCCTTGCCGACCGCTGCCCCACCAACGTCTTGGTCTGGCCGGTATTGGTGCAGGGCAATGGGGCCGCCGAGCAGATCGCGCGGGCGGTGCGCGGCTTTTCCGCTATGGATGGCAGCGGCCCCGTGCCCCGGCCCGACCTCGTCATTGTCGCGCGCGGCGGCGGGTCGATCGACGATTTGTGGAGCTTCAACGAGGAAATCGTCGTCCGCGCCGTCGCCGATTGCACCATCCCGATCATCTCGGCGGTCGGGCATGAGACCGACACGACCCTGTGCGATCACGCGGCCGATCGCCGCGCGCCCACCCCCACCGCAGCGGCGGAGATGGCAGTGCCGGTGCGCGCCGACCTCCTCGCCACCCTCGCTGAAATGGGCCTGCGGGCCGGACGCGCGGTTCGCCGCAATGCGGCGCAGGCGAAAGAGCGCCTCGACATGCAGGCGCGGCTCATGCCCACCCCTGACATGCTGCTCGCGCCGCAGCGTCAGCGGCTCGATCAATTGTCCGAGGCCCTGGCCAGCGGCCTGCGCCACCGTATTGCCGACGCCCGCGCGCAGCTTGGACAGGCGGGCGGCGCGTTGCGACCGGCGCTGCTCCAGCAGCAGCTCGCGCGTGCAAGCGAGCGGCTCGACCGGTTGCGGCCGCGTCCCGATTATCTGGCGCGGGTCTTGACCGATCGCGCGACGGCCTTCGACCGGGTGTCGCGTCATTTCACCTCGCTTGATCCCGACCGGCCGCTGGCGCGCGGCTATGCCCGCGTGATGGCAGGGGGGCGGCTCGTCCAATCCGTCGCGGCGGCGCAGGCTGCAGGCGCGGTGACGCTGCATTTCAAGGATGGAACGGTCGATGCGACGGTCGGGCAGGGCGCAGCCTTGCTTGAGAAGCCGGACCCTGCCGCTATATCGTCCACACCACGCCAGTCCCGCAAACCGCGCAGCGCCGACGCACCGCCGCAGCAGGATCTTTTCTCCTGACCTTCTGAAAGGCCCGACCGATGCTCATGTCCAACCGCGACCGGATCGCCCGGCTTCATTATATGCCCTACAGCTTCCGCGTGTTGCAGGCGGGCGATCATGTGCTGTGCGCGGTCACGGGGCAGAAGATCGCGCTCGAAGATCTGCGCTATTGGAGCATCGCCCGGCAGGAACCCTATGCCAGCGCGGAAGCCTCGGTGCAGGCGGAGCGCGCGGCGAAACGCATCCCATGAATCGTGTCGCCTTCCTGCTGTTGCCTGCCGTCTTGGGAGCAACGATCGCGGCGGCACTGCCCCTGTCCGACGACCTCCGCCTTACCGGCACGATGACGCAGGGCGGCGTGGTGGCTGGCACCGCGCCTGCCGATACAGTCTCGCTTCGGCTGGGAGAGGAGGTCGTGCCGGTCGATGCCGATGGCCGCTTCCTGATCGCCTTCGACCGCGACGCCGCGCCCACCACCCGACTGACGGCGCAGCTCGCCAACGGGCGGACGATCGAAAAAAGCCTGACCATCGCGCCCCGCCCCTGGCGGATCGAGCGCATCAATGCACCAATGCGCCCCACCAAAAGCACGGAAGCCTTCCTGGCGCTGCGCAAGCCCGAACTGGCGCAGATCGCTGCCGCCCGTAGGCTCAACACCGATGCCAGGGGCTGGCGGCAACGCTTCATCTGGCCTGCGATGGGGCGTATTTCCGGGCTGTTCGGATCGCAGCGTGTCTATCAGGGGCAGCCGGGCGCCTATCATGGCGGCGTCGATGTCGCTGGCGCGACCGGCACGCCGGTTGTCGCCCCTGCCGATGGGGTGGTGATCCTGGCGGCAGCGGCCAAGCCCTTCACGCTGGAAGGACATTTGCTGATGATCGACCATGGCCATGGCCTCAACAGCGCCTTCCTGCATCTGTCGCGAATCGATGTAAAGCCCGGCGAGACTGTGACCCAGGGGCAACGCATCGGCGCGATTGGCGCGACCGGCCGCGCGACCGGCCCGCATCTTCATTGGGGCATGAAGTGGAACGACGCGCGCATCGACCCGCTGCTGGTTGCGGGGCCGATGCCGCAGGGACGGTGAAGAGGGGCGATGAAGCGGTTTAGCTGACCCGCTTCATCCGCACCGCGCGGCCGCCTTCGACCTTGCCCATGAAACTCCCCATGGCGGCGCGCTTGAGTTCGATCTTCTGTCCGACCTTGGGGTCGCGCGCGCTGATCGCTTCGGTGGTGGCCCAAACCGCGCCATCTTCCAGCCCGATCTGCCACTTGCCATAGCCCAGGCTGCGGACCGACGTGATCACCGCCTCGATCTGATCGACGCCGTCCACCTTCGCCTCGCCACTGTCATCCTCTTCGCCGCCGCCCAGAAATGGCAGCTTGGGGAAGGAAAAACCGAATAGCGTCTTGCGCGTCTTGTTAAGTTCGCTCTTGTCCAACACGACCACTTCGTCGCGCTGCGCAGCGGCGTCGATCGCGCCGACCTGACGGTCGAAACAGGCCAGTCGCTCTGCATCCTGCGCGATGGATCGGCATTGCAGCAGGTCGGTGAAAATCTCCGGCCGGGGCTGCTGACGCTGCGGCGCGGCGCTCGCGCTGGCCGTAGTGAGGCACAAAAACACGCCCATCAGTCCGGTGTTCAAGCGCTTCATGCCGTCTCTCCTCTTCAATCGACCCGTCCACGCCCTAGCATGCATCGGCTGAAAACAAGGTCAATATATCGCAGGATCGCCACGGTCAGTCGCGTCTGCGCCATTTTCAGTCGAGCAGGATCGACGCGCAGACATCAATGGATCGCAACAGGGCGCATTCGCGAAATTATGTTACTAATCAGCCGTAAAACAGCTCTAGCACGCGCTTGTTGCATTTATGATACAGCCCCATTCAAAAGCGGTGAATGCCCTTTTCCCGCGCTTTACAGCGCCCTGCTCCCCGCGCAGTTTCGCGGCCATGCATATGGGGGGATCGCTGTCGGGCACCTTATCCCTCCGTAGGTACATAGAGTGGCAGGTCATCTGCCAACCTCCAGAGCAAGGGACTGGACCGTGAAGACATTTTCAAAGAGGGCACTTCTGCGTGCCAGCGCCGCACCGGCGATCCTGGGCGCGTCGCTGATCGCAACCGCCGCATTCGCACAGGAAGCGCCGCAGGCTGCTGGTGCAGAAGCGGGCGACACCATCATCGTTACCGGTTCGTTGATCCGCAATCCGAACCTGGAACGCTCCAGCCCGGTCACGACGACCAGCGCTGACACCATCGAACTGAAGCAGAACAACACCGCCGAAGAAATTCTGCGTGAAATTCCGGGTATCGTTCCCAGCATCGGTTCGGCCGTAAACAATGGCAATGGCGGCGCTTCGTTCGTCGATTTGCGCGGCATGGGTTCCAACCGTAACATCGTCCTGCTCGACGGTACGCGCCTGGTTCCTGCCGAACTGAACGGCCGCTTCGATCTCAACAACATTCCGCTCGCTCTGGTGGAGCGCGTTGACGTTCTGACCGGTGGTGCATCGACCACCTATGGTGCCGACGCCATTTCGGGTGTTGTCAACTTCGTCACCAAGTCCGATTTTTCGGGACTGGAAGCGAATTTCTCGAACCAGATCACCGAAGAAGGCGACGGCCACACGCTGCGCGCAGACGTGACGCTGGGCGCCAATTTCGATGATGGTCGCGGTAATGCCGTCTTCTCGATCGGCTATCAGCAGACCGACCCGATCTATCAGGGTGGTCGTCCCTTCTCGGTCAACAATGTCGATTCCTACAGCGGCGCGATCGGTGGTTCGGGTACCGCGACCCCCGTTCGCATCAGCGTTCCCGGCGGCGGCACGCAGCAGATCGACGCTACCACCGGCGAACTGGTTCCGACCTACTCGCTGTTCAACTTCAACCCCTACAACATCTTCCAGACGCCATTCGAACGCTTCAACATGTTCGGATCGGCGCATTATGAAGTCAGCGACGCGGTTGAAGTCTATAGCCGTGGTATCTTTTCGAAGAACACGGTCAAGACCATCATCGCGCCATCGGGCGCTTTCGGCATCCCTATCACGGTGCCTTACAGCAACCCCTATCTGCCAACGGCCGCTCGCAATGAACTGTGCGCTGCCAACGGCCTGACCATCGGCCAGTGTACAGCGGCTGCGGGTGCGACCGATCCCAATGATCCCAACTACCGCACCTTTACGTCGAACTTCTCGCGCCGCTCGGTTGAGAATGGTCCCCGCGTTTCGGAGTTCACCACCACATTCTTCGACTATAAGCTCGGCGCGCGTGGCGGTATCACCGACACGATCGACTGGGATGTGTTCGGCGCCTATGGCGAGAGCGAGAATGTCCAGACCCAGCAGGGTTATTGGCTGAACTCGCGCGTGCGTCAGGCTTTGAATGCCACCAGCACGACCGAGTGCCTCAATGCGGCCAATGGTTGCGTTCCGCTCAACATCTTCGGTCCTGAAGGGTCGATCACTGATGAGATGAACGACTTCCTGACCGCCGAAAGCCAGATCATCACCAAATTCTCGCTGGCGCAGGCACGTGCCACGATCAGCGGTGACATCGGCGTGACCTCGCCTTGGGCAGCCAACCCGGTTGCCTTCGCAATCGGCGGTGAATGTCGCAAATATCAGGCGTCGCAGGTTTCTGACCTGTTGTCTCAGTCGGGCGATCTGGGTGGTGCCGGCGGCGCTTCACCGAACATCGATGGCGGTTATGACGTCTATGAAGCGGTCGGCGAAGTCATCCTTCCGCTGATCTCCGACAAGCCCTTCTTCCAGGATCTCACGATCGAAGGCGGCGTGCGCTATTCGAAGTATAGCATCAATGCCGCAGGCAGCCCCGGTTACGAAACCTGGACCTATAACGCAGGCGGTAGCTGGACTCCGGCAGATGGCTTCAAGGTTCGCGGCAAATATGCCCGCGCCGTGCGTGCGCCTAACATCGCCGAACTGTTCTCGCCGGTCACCACCGGCCTGACCAACCTTTCGGTTGATCCTTGCGCAGGTTCCGCTCCCGTTACCGACGCTGCCTTGCGCGCCGTTTGTTTGGCACAGGGTGCGCCTGCCGCTTCGATCGGCTTCATCGAACAGCCAAGCGCCGCTCAGGCCCGTACGACCGGTGGTGGTAACCTCGCCCTCGGCCCGGAAAAGTCGGACAGCTACACCATCGGCGCAGTCATTCAGCCAGCGTTCCTGTCGGGCTTCTCGGCAACGATCGATTATTACAACATCAAGGTTAAGGGTGCGATCTCGTCCCCGACGCCTGGTGATGCGATCGCGGCCTGTTTCGACAATTTGGATGCAACCAGCGAGGCATGCACGATCATCGGCCGTGATCCGATCACGGGCGGTCTCGACGGTGACACGGCGACTGGTTTGTTCCAGGGCTTGTCGAACCTCGGCACGATTTCGACCGATGGTATCGATCTGACGATGAACTATGCGAAGGATGTTGGCTTTGCGAAGCTGGCTCTGTCGTTCGTCGGTAACTGGACCAACAGCTCGAAGTTCCAGGCATCGCCGACCTCGGTCAATCGCGATTGCGTGGGCTACTACAGCGTGAACTGCCCCTCCATTCAGCCGGAGTTCCAGTTCTCGCAGCGTTCGACGCTGTCGTTCGACAATTTCGACATCTCGCTGCTGTGGCGCTTCATCAACGCTGTGGAATATGAACCCGCAGCACTGGCCGACGATCTGGCTGCTGCCATCGGCTTTGAATGCGCCGATCCAGAAGGGACTGATCCCGACGGCTGCATGGTCGAACCAGAGTTCCGCAAGATTCCTTCGGAACATTATTTCGACTTGTCGGGCCGTTTCCACATCACCGACAATCTGACGGTGACGCTGACGGCACAGAACCTGCTGAACAACAAGCCCAAGGTTGTCGGTTCGACCATCGGTTCGACCGCCTACAACAGCGGCAACGTCTATCCGTCGACCTACGACGCGCTGGGTCGTCGCTACGCTGCTGCGGTGAAGTTCCGCTTCTGATCCGTTCGGACATGCTTTAAGAAAAAGGGCCGGTGGAAACACCGGCCCTTTTTTCATGTTGTGCTGCTTCTGACGCCAGGTCGCCGTTATGGCCCAGTATCTAGCCCAGCAATGGCAGCGGCAATGTCAGCGGGATGTCGGCGTTGTTTGCAAGCAACACAGCCCATTGGCTGACTTTTTCGACTTCCTCGCGATGCATGTCCAACCCCAGCCGCGCTTCCTGCGCGCGCTGACCGGGCGCGAAATCACGTCCCATTTTGGCGTCGCGCGCAAAGACCGGTCCTTCAACGATGGACTTGATCCGTTCCGCCGTGATGTTCAGGCCGAACAATCTGGCCAAAGCCGCCAGGCTGTCCGACGGACGCGCCACCAATGTCTCGCTGTCCAGCGTCGCCACCCGCTGGCCCAAACGCTGGGTCACCATCTGGAACTGCTGCTGCTGCGCCAGCCATCCGGCTGCTGCGACCTGAATGTCCGTCAGCCCCAAATAGTCGGCAGGCGCGATGCCCAGCCCACCCAGTATCCCCTCACGCGCCAGCTTGCCGAACAGGTCGCGCACCCATAGCCGTCCCCACATCCCCTTGCGCGCGATCGAACCAAGATAAGCGTCGAGCGGCGCGTGGAGCAGCAAGGCGCGGGCCTCCGGGCGCAGGCTCATGATCGCGGGCATCAGCGGATTGACGATATTGGAAGGCTTGATGATGACGGCTTCGCCGGGGCCAAATGGGCGGGCGAGCAGACGCAACGCATCATCCAATATGCGCGCGACGTCCGGTCCCTTCGCGCCGCGGTATCGCCAGCCCACCAAGTCGTTGAGCAGGACGGGTTCCTTCACGCCCATGGCTGTGCCGGGCATGTCGCAGGCGGCGGCCAGCAACGTTGAGCAGCAATAGGCCGAATGAAAGATGAAGTGGATGGGTGCTGGCGGCGCGGCGCGTTCCATGGCGTCAGCCCGGCGCAACACCATCGGCGCTTGTGTCGGCACGAGATATTCGTCGGTCAGGAACGGAACGGCGGCATGGCGCGCCCGCGCAACCGGCAGCATGTGAAAGGCGTCATGCCCCGGATCATAACGGTGCGCGAGCCACTCCGCGCTGGTCATGACGTCATCTATAGAGGGGAGGGCAGCAGTCATGACCCGGATTGTAGGCATGACCGCCTATGCGGCACAAGCTGCGCCACAGGATCGGCCAAATCTTCGCGGTTGGATCCATAGATCGCGCATCATCATCCCATTTCGCACTTGCGCCACCGCTGCTCTTGCCGCAATTCTATGTCTCAGCCGACGCCAGCAGGATAATCCATCCCCGCTTTGGCGACTAAGCGGTCGGCCAAGGCGTAGCCCGCAGAAGAGACGGGGCGGATGGCCGATCTTTTGGGAGAATTGACCATGCATGTTTTGAAGACCGTAATTGCATCGACCCTGTTCATGATCGCCCTGCCTGCCGTTGCACAGGAAAAGCCGAAATTGGACCGGAATCACCCAGACGCTGTGCGCTGCAAGCGCTTTGCCGTCACCGGGTCGCTGGTTCAGAAGGAGCGGGTCTGCAAGACCAATGCGGAATGGCGCGCGAGTGCAGAACAGCAGAACCGCGACGCCGATGACATGATCACCCGCAGCCGGGCAGGCATGAACCCAAACGGCTGATTCCGATCGGTAAAAGGGCGTTGCGGCCTATCCGCAACGCCCTCGTCCTTTAGCTGACCCCCAGCACCAGCGCCCCATCGCCATCCTCGACCCGTACCGTTGATCCGTCGGGCAGCTGGCCGCGCAGGATCATGTCGGCAAGGGGGTCTTGCAGATAGCGTTGTACCGCCCGCTTCAAGGGGCGCGCGCCATAGACCGGATCATAGCCGACGCGGCCGAGCCAGGCGCGGGCGCCGTCTGTCAGGTCGAGCGTGATCTTGCGGTCCTTGAGCAGCTTGCCGACCCGCGCCACCTGAATGTCCACGATCGGGGCCATATGCGCGGCCCCTAAGCGGTGGAACAGGATGACCTCATCCAGGCGGTTGAGGAATTCAGGCCGGAAATGGCCGCGCACGACCTCCATCACCTGATCCTCGACCTTTTCGACCGGTTCGTCGTCGGCGAGGCCCGCAATATATTGGCTACCCAGGTTCGATGTCAGCACGATGATCGTGTTGGTAAAATCGACCGTGCGGCCCTGCCCGTCGGTCAGGCGGCCATCGTCCAGCACCTGAAGCAGGATGTTGAACACGTCGCCATGGGCTTTCTCGACCTCATCGAACAGCACGACCTGATAGGGACGACGGCGCACGGCTTCGGTCAGGACGCCGCCTTCCTCATAGCCGACATAGCCGGGAGGCGCGCCGATCAGCCGGGCGACGCTGTGCTTCTCCATGAACTCGCTCATGTCGATGCGGACCATCGCATTGTCATCGTCGAACAGGAAACCGGCCAGCGCCTTGGTCAATTCGGTCTTGCCGACGCCCGTCGGCCCCAAGAAGAGGAAGCTGCCGAGCGGCCGGTTGGGGTCTTGTAGGCCCGCGCGGGCGCGGCGCACGGCGGTCGATACGGCTTTGACTGCATGGGCCTGGCCGATGACGCGCTTGCCTAGAGTTTCCTCCATGGCCAGCAATTTCTCGCGCTCGCCGGTCAGCATCCGTTCGACCGGAATGCCGGTCCAGCGGGCGACGACGCCGGCGATGTCCTCGGCCGTCACTTCCTCGCGCAGCATCGCGCCTTCCGACGCGGTAGCCGCTTCGGCCAGCCGCTTTTCCAGCGCCGGGATGGTGCCGTAGGACAGCTCGCTCATCTTGGCGAGGTCGCCCGCACGTTGCGCCTGTTCCAGTTCGAGCCGGGCGGCATCGAGCTGTTCCTTGATCTTGGCTTCGCCCGCAATCTTGTCCTTTTCCGCCTGCCAACGGCTGGTCAGTTCGCTCGACTGCTGCTCCAGATTGGCAAGGTCGGCCTCCAGCGCGGACAGACGGTCCTTGGAGGGCTGGTCGCTTTCCTTCTTGAGCGCCTCCCGCTCGATCTTGAGCTGGATGATGCGGCGGTCGAGATTTTCGATCTCTTCGGGCTTGGACTCCACCTCCATGCGCAGTCGCGAGGCGGCCTCGTCCATCAGGTCGATCGCCTTGTCGGGCAGGAAGCGGTCGGTGATGTAGCGGTTGGAGAGCGTCGCCGCCGACACGATCGCGCCGTCAGTGATCCGCACGCCATGATGCAGTTCATATTTTTCCTTGAGGCCGCGCAGGATCGAGATGGTGTCCTCGACCGTCGGTTCGCCGACGAATACGGGCTGGAACCGCCGCTGGAGCGCGGGGTCTTTCTCGACATATTTGCGATATTCGTCGAGCGTGGTCGCGCCGATGCAGTGCAACTCACCGCGCGCGAGGGCGGGCTTCAAGAGATTGCCCGCGTCCATCGCGCCTTCGGATTTGCCCGCGCCGATCAACTGGTGCATCTCGTCAATGAAGAGGACGACATGGCCCTCGGCCGCCTTCACTTCGTCCAGCACGCCCTTTAGCCGTTCCTCGAACTCGCCGCGATATTTGGCGCCCGCAATCAGCGCGCCCATGTCGAGCGCCATCAGCGTGCGGTCCTTGAGCGTGTCGGGCACGTCGCCATTGGCGATGCGCAGCGCCAGCCCCTCGGCGATGGCGGTCTTGCCGACGCCGGGTTCGCCGATCAGGACGGGGTTGTTCTTGGTGCGGCGGGCGAGAATCTGGACAGTGCGGCGGATTTCCTCGTCGCGGCCGATGACGGGATCGAGCTTGCCATCGCGCGCGGCTTGCGTCAGGTCGCGGGCGAATTTCTTGAGCGCGTCATAGCGATCCTCCGCGCCCGTCGTGTCAGCGGTGCGGCCCTGGCGCAGGCTGTTGATCGCGGTGTTGAGCGCTTCGGGCTTTACGCCAGCAGCCGCCAAAGCCTTGCCCGCCGCCGTGGTGGTGGCCAGCGTGAGCGCGAGGAGCAGCCGCTCGACGGTGACGAAGCTGTCGCCCGCCTTGGCCGCGACCTGTTCGGCCGAGTCCAGCACGCGCACAATGTCATTGTCGAGGCCCGGCGTCTGCTGCGCGCCGCTACCCGACACGGCGGGGATTTTCGCCAGCGCCGCGTCGGTTTCGCGCAGCGCCGTGGGCGCGTCGCCGCCAGCCGCCTTGATCAGGCCGGACGCCATGCCCTGCTCATCCTCCAGCAGCGCCTTCAACAGATGGTCCGGGCTGATCCGCTGGTGGTTCATGCGGATCGCGACGGTTTGCGCCGATTGCAGGAAGCCTTTGGCGCGGTCGGTGAATTTTTCGAGGTTCATAAATGGCCCTTCGTGATGCTGCCCCTCATGTGGTGTTGCCTAAAAACCACACAAGGGGCGATACGCAATTTCCGCAGGCGCGTGACTTATTTGGGCATCGGCGCCTTGGGCTGCTCAGCGGCGAAAGCGTCGCCGAAGAAATCCTGCGCATACCAGCGTGGCGCTTCCGGTGCGTCGGCGATCTGCCGGGCGATGGCATAGTTGACGCGGGCGAATTTGGCGGCGGCATCCCAGTTGAAAGGCAGGTCGATCTGGTCGGATGGCTGGTGATATTGGGTCTTGAGGAAATGTTCGAACGCGGCTTTGCCCGGCCCGGCGAAACCGGTCATCAGGAAGACGGCGGGCACGCCTTCCTGCACGAAGCGATAATGGTCCGAACGGGTGAACAGCCCTTCGGCGGGCAGCGGGTCGGGCGAGAGGGCGACGCCGACCGATTCCGCCGCGCGATCGACGATCGGGCCGAGCGTCGAATGTTCTGCGCCAAAGGCCACGACATCCTGAAAATCATAGGTCAGGATCGGCATGTCGAGATTGACGACCCCGACCAGTTTGCCGCCTTTCGGCAGGACCGGATTCTTGGCGAGATATTGCGAGCCGAGCAGGCCGTCCTCTTCCGCGGTGACAGCCGCGAACAGGATCGAGCGTTTGGGCCGCGCCCCGCCCTCGGTAAAGGCCTTCGCCACCGCCAGCATGGTCGCGGTGCCCGATGCATTGTCCATCGCGCCATTATAGATTTTGTCGTCGCCCTTCGCGCTGTCCTTGACGCCATTATGGTCGAGATGGGCCATCAGCAGTACATATTCATGGGCCAGTGCCGGATCGGAGCCGGGCAGTACCGCCAGCACATTGGCCGAGGGGGCCGTGCTGACGTTACTGGCGCGCTCCAGCGTGACGAGCGGCTTGAGGGCAAAGCCCTTGGGACGGCCGCCCTTCTTGCCCGCCTGCTTCAGGATGGTGGCGAGATTGCCGCGTGAGCCTGCGAAGAGCGCGTCGGCGGCCGGGCCATGGACCGTGGCCGTGGCGCGGATGGCGGGGGTGCGGACATAGGGCTGGCCCTGGCCGTCGATCCAGCTGACGACCGGATCGTTGCTACGCTCGCGCAGCTTTTCCCAGGGCATGCGGGCGAGCAGGCTGGGGCTGGGCAGGGTGATGAGGCCGATGGCCCCGGCCTTCTGCGCCGCCAGCGCCTTTTCAGCGGCAAGATGCGCGCCGACTTCGCTCGGCATGCCGACGGGCGAGCCGGAAAGGGCGACGGCGAACTTGCCCTTGAGGTCCAGCCCGGCATAATCGTCGATCTTCTCGCGATCCGATTGCAGGCCATAGCCGACGAACACGGCCCCGGCGGCGATGCTCTGCTTGGCTTCGCGACCGAAGCCGCCGATCGCGACATCGGTGCCATTGGCGAAACGCTGGCCGCCGATGGTGAGCGCGGCGGGCGCGCTTTTGTCGAGATCGGCCAATGCCAGCGTGACCGGCTGATACCAGCTATCCTTGACCGTCTGGGTCAGGCCGAGCGCCGCGAAGCGGGCGGCGACGAAGCGGGCGGCGATGTCATAGCCGCGCGTGCCCGCATCGCGTCCTTCGAGCAGGTCGTCGGCGAGGAATGTCACGTCGGCGCGGATCGCGTCGGGGGAGAAGGTCGGTTCCTGCGCGATTGCAGGCGCGGCGAGGGCGAGCAGGGAGGCGAGGACGGGGAGGCGAAGGCGCATGGGTTACTCTTTTAACGTCGATGATGAAGCGGAACCTATCGTCGCGGTTGGCGCTGTCCAGCCGTATGCGTATTGCGCTGCTAAAACGCCCCGCTATTCTAGCGCCATCCTGCTGGCGGTTTCACCCCGCTGCTTTTGTCAGAAGGCTCCTTCATGATCCTGTCTTCCCTGCCGCGCCGCCTGCCCCTGCTGATCGGCCTGTCCATGCTGGCGATGACGCCCGTGACCCAGGCGGTGGCGCAGGGTGCGGCCGCCGTTGCCGCGCCCGCGCCGCTTTCCAGCCTCGTGTCGGCGGTCGACATTCCCTATGAAGAGTTCACGCTGAAGAACGGCCTGCGCGTCATCGTCCATACCGACCGCAAGGCGCCGGTGGTGGCGGTGTCGGTCTGGTATCATGTCGGATCGCGCTTCGAGCCTGCGGGCAAGACCGGCTTTGCCCATTTGTTCGAACATCTGATGTTCTACGGGTCGGAAAATGCCGATGGGCCCTTCTTCGGGCGGCTGGAGGATATTGGCGCGACCGACTGGAACGGAACGACCTGGTTCGACCGCACCAATTATTTCGAGACGGTACCGACGGGCGCGCTCGACCGGGCGCTGTTCCTGGAATCCGACCGGATGGGCCATTTGCTGGGTGCGGTGACGCAGGCGAAGCTGGATACCCAGCGCGGCGTCGTCCAGAATGAAAAGCGCATGGGCGAGAACCAGCCCTATGGCCTGGTCGAATATGCGCAACTCGCCGCGCTGCTGCCCGAAGGCCATCCCTATCGCCACTCCACCATCGGGTCGATGGCGGACCTGAATGCCGCGAGCCTGGCTGATGTGCAGATGTGGTTCAAGACGCATTATGGTCCGAACAATGCGGTGCTGGTGTTGGCGGGCGATATCGACACCGCTACGGCCAAGAAGAAGGTGGAACGCTGGTTCGGCAACATCCCCGCCGGGCCGCCGCCCCAGGATGTTGACGCGACCGTCCCGACGCTCGACAAGGATGTCGAGAAGCTGATGAAGGATAATGTCGCGGCAACGCGGCTCTATCGCAACTGGGTGGTGCCGGGCGTCAATGGCGCGGACCTGCCTGCGCTTGACCTCGCGCTATCGGTGTTCGGCGGGCTGGGATCGTCGCGGCTCTATACGACGCTGGTGCGCGACGAGAAGGTCGCAGTGGGCGTCAAGGCCAATGTCCAGCCGTTCGAGAAGCTGAGCATCGCCGAGATTACAGTGGACGTGAAGCCTGGCGCGGATGCGGTGGCGGTGGGCAAGCGGCTCGACCAGCTGCTGGCCGACTATCTGGCCAAGGGGCCAAGCGCCGACGAGGTGCAGCGCGCCGCGACGCAGCGGGTGGCGGGGACGATTTCGGGCCTGGAGCAAGTGGGCGGCTTTTCCGGCAAGGCGGTGACGCTGGCCGAGGGCGCGGTCTATTCGGACGACCCGGCGACCTACAAGAAGGATCTGGCCGCCTATGCCGCGGCGACTCCGGCACAAGTGACGGAAGCGGCGCGCAAGTGGCTGGGCCGTCCAGTGTTCCGCCTGACCGTGGCGCCGGGCGAGCGGACGGCGGCGGATAATGCGCTGGCGGGCAATGCGACGATGAAGCCCGCTTATTTCCGCGACCCCGATGCGCCTGCACCCACCGCCGCAACGCCGCCCAAGCCGACCAAGATCGCCGAGCCGCCGATCGAGCCAGTCGCGGACCTCGACTTTCCGCCGGTCGAACATGCCAAGCTCAGCAACGGCATTCCGGTCGTCTTCGCGCGCCGCGCCACGGTGCCGACGGTGCGGGTGTCGGTGGCGTTCGATGCGGGCAATGCGGCTGACGATCGGGCGAAGCTCGGCACGGCGGCGCTGACCACGGCGCTGCTGGACGAAGGGACCAAGACCCGCAGTTCGCTCACCATCGCGCAGGAGCAGGAGCGGTTGGGCGCGGCGGTGAGTGCGGGCAACAGCATGGATCGCACTACGGTGGGCCTGTTCGCGCTCAAGCCCAATCTGGATGCGTCGCTTGGCCTGCTGGCCGATGTGGTGCGCAATCCTGCCTTTGCCCCGGCGGAGGTCGAGCGGCTGCGTGGTCAGATGCTGACGCGGATCGCGGCGGAGAAGACCGAGCCGATGGCGATCGCCCAGCGGATGCTGCCGCCTCTGCTCTATGGCACGGCGCATCCCTATGGCATCCCCTTCACCGGCTCCGGCACCGAGAGCGGGGTCAAGGCGGTGACGCGGGCCGATCTGGTCGCCTTCCATGACGGCTGGCTGCGGCCCGACAATGCCAAGATCTTCGTAACCGGCGATACGAGCCTCACCGAATTGCTGCCTTTGCTGGAAAAGCGCTTTGGCGACTGGAAGGCCCCGGCAGCGGCGAAGGGGACCAAGCTGTTCCGCATGGACCGGATGGCGCGCCCGGCGCGGATCATCCTGATCGACAAGCCGCAAAGCCCGCAGTCGATGATCCTGGCCGGGGTACTAACCGCCAAGAAGGGCACCGACAATCCGGTGACGCTTCAGTCCGCCAACGAGGTGCTGGGCGGCAGCACGACGTCGCGGCTGACCATGGACCTGCGCGAGACCAAGGGTTGGGCCTATGGCGCGGGCACGGCGTTGCCCGGCGTCAAGGACACGATCCCGCTGCTGGTCTATGCCCCGGTGCAGAGCGACAAGACGGGCGAATCCATCATCGCGGCGCGGCAGGACATCAAGGATTTCCTGACGACCAAGGGCACGACCAAGGCCGAGCGCGACCAGACGATCAACGGCCAGATCTTGTCACTGCCGGGCAGTTTCGAAACCTCGTCGGACCTGCTGGGGGCGATGATGCGCAACGACCTGATTGGCCGTTCGGATGATTTCTACGAGACGCTGCCCAAAATCTACCGGGCGATGACGGCGGCCGATTTCGACAAGGCGGCGCGCGAGGCGATCAACGCCGACGGGCTGATCTGGGTCGTGGTGGGCGACGCGAAACTGGTGCGGCCACAGCTTGACGCGGTGGGCTTGCCGGTCGAAACCGGCACCCTGGCTGACTGAGAAAAAACCTAAAGGAGTGAATGAGATGGCAACTGTCGATGGCGCTTATGATTGCGTGGCCAAGACGCCGATGGGCGACCAGAATGGCGTGTTCACCGTCATCAGCAGCGGTGACCGGTTCAACGGCACCTTTGCCGGAATGATGGGATCGCTGGACGTGGTCGATGGCAAGGTCGCGGGCGACGTGCTGACCTGGAAGATGGAAATGACCATGCCGATGCCGATGACGCTGGAATGCGAAGCGACGGTCAGCGGCGATGCGATCACGGGCACGATGCAGCTGGGCGCGTTCGGGGCTTCGGCCTTTACGGGGACGCGGCGGGCCTGACGGATTTGGGGGTTCGGGCGCGGCCCGGACCCCCAAAGCGGACAGCGAGGCGGACATAGGTTGCGACTTATGCCAAATTGATTAGTTAGCTATCTAATCATTATGGCGGACGCGGAACAGGAATTGGCTTTGCTGCATCTGCTGGCTCCGGTCGCGCGCGGCTGGCGGCAGATGGGGGATGCGGCGCTGGCGCAGTTCGGCGTGTCGAGCAGCGCGGGATGGTGCCTGGTGCATCTCGACCAGCTTGGGGAGCCGCCGCGGCAGGCGGAGCTGGCGCTGTTGCTGGATATCAGCCCGCCCTCGCTGGTGCGGACGCTGGACCAGTTGCAGATCGCCGGGTGGATCGAGCGGATCGCCGATCCTGATGACAAACGGTCCAATCGGCTGGCGCTGACGGAGGCGGGCAAGGCGCTGGCGGAGAAGATCGCGGCGCGGTTGGCGGAAGTGCGCGCGGGGTTGCTGGGTGGGTTGCCTGATGGCGCGGTCGAGGTGGGGGTCGAGTTGCTGGGCTTGCTGAGTTTGCGGATGGCGGAGCAGCGGGCTGGGGTGGAGTAAGTTGCGCGGCGTGATGGCGCAGCTTTTGGCGGCACGGATAGAGTGCCCCGGCCTCCGCCGGGGAACAGTATCTATCGGCTTCCTGTCCATACAGTTTGGCGCGGGATGGCCGCATGCAGACGTTTATTTCTCGTCGTCTCGCCGGGGTTTGGGTTGGGAGATGGGTTCCCGCCTTCGCGGGGATGACGGAGGCGGGGGGCGTTCTTCCCATGAAAGAGGCCCGCCGGTCGGGGACGGGCGGGCCTTTCGATCAGCGTGTGGCGTCAGATCAATATTGGATCGTTACCGTTACTGCGCGGCGGTTTTGCGCCCAGGAGGCTTCGTCCGAGCCGAGGGCGGCGGGGCGTTCCTTGCCATAGCTGACGGTGGTGATGCGGCCCGAATCGATGCCGAGCGAGGCGAGATAGTTTTTCGCGGCGTTGGCGCGGCGTTCGCCGAGCGCAATATTATAGTCGCGGGTGCCGCGTTCGTCGGCATGACCCTCGATCGTGACGCGCACGGCGGGGTTCTGTTGCAGCCAGGCGGCCTGGCTCTGGAGCGTCGCCTGATCCTGCGCATCGACATCATATTCGTTGAGCGCGAAGAAGATGCGGTCGGAGGCGACCGAGGCGACGAAATCTTCCTGGCTGCCCTTGACCGGGCCGGTCGGCGTCGTCGGGCCGCTGGGCATGGTCGTGTCGGTGCCACCGGGCGCGGGCGGCAGTTCGGCCGGTGGCTTTTTCGAGCAAGCGGCGAGCGCGATGATGGCGGTGGCCATCAAGAGGGTGCGGGACAATGGCATTGCGTGTCTCCTTGTTTCAGCGCTGCCTGCGCTCGGATCGGGACGCAGGCAGGCTCCGTGAAGTTCGTTACGCTGTCAAGACGAATGGGTTCCGTCGCGACAGGCGGGCGGGGCGATTATCAGGGCAGCAGCGGTCCCCAGGCCGGATCGGAGCCGCTCAAGGGTGTCGGGATGCGCCGTTCGTTGACGCCGGTCAGGTCGACCTGCCACACTTGGCTTGCGCCCTGGCGGCCCGGCGTGGTGCGGAAGAATTGCAGCACACGGCCATTGGGCGACCAGGTCGGCTGTTCATCCTGCCAGCCATTGGTCAGGATGCGCTCATTATCGCCGCTGGGCGTCATCACCGCGACCTTGAAGTCGCCCGACAATTTGGTGAAGGCGATGAGATCGCCGCGCGGGCTCCATTCGGGCGTCGCATAGCGGCCGCCGCCATGGCTGATGCGGCGCTGGTTCGAACCGTCGGCGTTCATGATATAGAGTTGCTGCCCGCCCGACCGATCGCTTTCGAATATGATCTGGCTGCCGTCCGGCGAATAGCTGCCGCCGACATCGATGCCGGGCGAGGTGGTGAGGCGCACCGGCGTCCCGCCATTGGCCCCGATGCGGTAAATGTCGGTATTGCCCGCCACCGCCATCGAAAAGAGGATGTTGCGGCCATCGGGCGACCAGCGCGGGGCGAAGGTCGGGTTGTTGCTTTCAGTCACCAGACGCTGCTGCCCGGCACCGATGTCATAGACATAGAGGCGGACCCGGCTGCCGAGATAGCTGACATAGAGGATCGATTTATAGTCGGGCGAGAAGCGCGGGGTGAGCGCCATCGACTGGCCATTGGTGATGAAGCGATGGTTCGCACCATCGCTGTCCATGATGGCGAGGCGCTTGACCCGCGCGCCCTTCGGCCCACTTTCGGCGATATAGGCGATGCGGCTGTCGAAGAAGGGGCTTTCGCCCGACAGGCGGGCGTAGATGGCGTCGGCGCATTTATGCGCGGCACGCCGCCAGTCGCGCGGCGCGACTACGAAGCCCTGGCGGGTGAGTTCCTGCTTGAGCGCGACATCATAGAGATAGCAGCCGACGGTAATGTCGGATTCGCCGCCGCTGGTGCGGACGAAGCCCTGCACCAGCGCCTGATAGGCGCCCCATTTGTCGAATTGGGGGAAGGTGACTTCGGCAAAGGGGATGACCGGCAGGCCGCCCGGACCCGATGGGTCGAACAGGCCGGAGCCTTTGAGGTCGGCAGCGATGACTTCGGCGATTTTGCGGCCAAGCTCGGTGGCGGACCCGGCGGGGGTCGCCACCTCCTGCTGCGCGGGCAGCGGCGGGACCGCGACCTTGACATTGCTGTCAATCTCGCCGGTGACATCGACCGATAGCTGGGCCTGAACAGGCAGGGCGGTGAAGGCGAGCAGCGCGGCGGTCGCCAGCTGCAGGCGGCGGAGCAGGGTGGGTTTCATCGGTTCAGCCTCGCGTCAAAGCGGAGTGGCCGGAGCCATTTCCATTGGTCGTAAAATTCGGGTGGCATGTTGCGGAACGGGGAAGCGAGCTTCACCGCCTGGATCGCGCGTTCGGCATGGAGCTTGGCCTGTGGCCGGTTGCTGGCGGTGACGCCGAGCTGATCGATCACCTGCGGCGTGCCGATGACCGCGCCGCTCTTGTCGAGCCGTACTTCGAGCAGAGTGACGAGCTTGTCGGCGTCCGCCCCGGAAGGCGGGCGCCAATGCGGTTTCAACTGACGGCGCAATTCGGCGTCGAGCGCCGATTTTTGCGCTGCGCCCATGGCAGCGGCGGGCGCGGGAGCAGGGGGACGACGCGGCGCGTCGGCATTGGTGTCGATGCCCTTGAGGAAATCCTTGCCGAGCAGCGAGCCTTTGGGCTTGTCCGCCTTGCCCTGGCCGGAGGCGCGCGCGGGGGCGTCGGCCTTGGGTTTGGCGGTGGATTTGGTCGATGCCTTGGCGGCGGGTTTGGCGTCTGCCTTGGCCTTTGCGTCCGTCTTGGCTTTGGCAGGCGTTGCCTTTGCCGGGGCGGGCTTGGCCTTGGGCGTCGGCTTTTCGGGCGCGGGCTTGGGCTTTGCCTTGGCCACTTCCTTCTTGGCGGGCGCAGGCTTTTTCGGGGCAGGCTGGGGCTTGGCAGGCGCGGGTTTCGCAACCTCCTTGGGCATCGGCTGGGGCGTCGGTTCTGGCGCGGGGGCCGGTTCCGGTGCGGGTGCGGCGTCTTCCGTCGGTCCCTGCTCCGGCGCGATGCTGGGCGGCGGCGGGGCGGTCGAGATTTGCGGTGCGGTCGATTGCAGCGCGACTTCGTCCACCATCGAGACTTCCATCGGCGGGGTCTTTAGCTTCAACGGGTTGGGGGTCGCCAGAAATCCGGCCGACAACAGCCCGAACAGCAGGACATGCCCCGCCGTCGCGACGCCCAAACCAATCTTTTCCGCGCGCTCCATCCGGGCTGCCCTACGGCCTCTCGCCTGAACCGTCGCTGGCTGCATCGTCGGGCGACGAGACCAGCGACACTTTGTTCAGGCCGGCGCGGTTGAGTTCGGCCATGACGCGCATGACCCGGCCATAATCCAGCCCCTTGTCGGCGCGCAGGAAGATTTGCGGCGCTTCGGGCTTGCCCGCATTGGCGGCGACGATTTCGGCGAGCCGGTCGGGCAGGTCGATATCCGCCACGGCGTCCTCATCGACATAGGTCGCGCCGTCGCGGTCGATGGAGACGACGGTGGGCTTGGCATCCTGGTCCAGCCCCTTGGCGCGGGTTTCGGGCAGGTTGACCGGCACGCCGGTCACCAGCAGCGGCGCGGTGACCATGAAGATGATCAGCAGCACCAGCATGACGTCGACCAAAGGCGTGACGTTGATGTCGGCCATGGGCGCGCGGCCGCGACCCCGGCGGGCGGAGGGAGGGCCGGACATGGCCATTAGCGGGGGTCTCCCGTCCCGGTCGCCGTTCGGTTCGAGCTTGTCGAGAACGAAGCGCGCCGTTCTCGACAAGCTCGAACCGAACGGGGGTGGGCCGAACGGGGGTGGGAATGTGCGGTGAAAAGGACGGAAGTGCTCATCGCTGGGCCTCCAGTTCGCGGCTCAGCGTCGCGTAGAAGCTGTCGGCGAAGCGGGTGAGGGCGGATTCGAGGCGGTTTATGCCGTGGCTGAAACGGTTATAGGCGATGACCGCCGGGATCGCGGCAAAAAGCCCGATGGCGGTGGCGAACAAGGCCTCTGCAATGCCCGGCGCGACGACGGCGAGCGAGCTATTCTGTTCGGCCGCAATCGCGGTAAAGGCGCGCATGATACCCCAGACGGTGCCGAACAGGCCGACGAAGGGGGCGACCGAACCAACCGTCGCCAATATGTTGAGCCGGTCGGACAGCCGGTCGATTTCGGCGGCGATGGTGCTGGACATGGCGGTGGCGAGCCGGTCGCGCGTGCCGTCGCGATCGACGACCTTCTGCGCGGTCGAACGCCGCCATTCGGTGACGCCAGCCGCCATCACCTTGGCCGCGGGATGCTCCACCTTGCCACGGGTTTCGTAGAAACGGTCGATATCCTCCGCCTTCCAGAAATCCGCCTCGAACTTGCGGCTTTCCTTGCTGGCGCGGCGCAGGCTGACCGAAAAGCCGATGATGATCGCCCAGGTCCAGATGCTGGCCAGCAACAGGCCCAGCATCACCCCCTTCACGACGATGTCGGCCTGAAGGAACAGGGCCAGCGGGGAAATGGTGGCGGCGTCGGCCACCGCGGCGACGTCTGGCAGGTTGAGGGTCATGGGTGGAGGTCTTCCCCTTGGCAAAGGCGGCTGAAAATGTCGGTCCAGGCTTTGGGTTGCCGTTGCGGGCGGCCCTGCGGCGTCAGCCATGCAACGCAAATGCTGGCGTCGGTCAACTGTTCGTCGCCGCGCATGACTGACTGATGAATGGTGCAGGTCGCTGCGCTCACCTGAGCCACGCGGCTGACCACCATCAGGTCGTCATCCAGCCGGGCGGGGCGGCGATAGCGGATCTGCAGGTCGGTGACGGCATAGACGCCGGTGCCGGCTTCATGCGCGGCGCGCTGGTCGATCTGCGCGAGGCGCAGCATGTCGGACCGGGCGCGCTCCATATAGCGCAGATAATTGGCGTGATAGACGAGGCCCGACAGGTCGGTATCCTCGAAATAAATGCGCAGCGGGAAATGATGCACGGCCGCGATGAAGCGTCCGGTCGCGGGAGAGGGCATCATTTGGGCAACAATCATGGCGGGCTTTTAACCATGGCGCGCGGTCGAGGCAAAGGCCGAAACGTCCTTCCCCCGCGCAACAGGCGCATTTTGTCGCCTGCGCTTTTTGAGGAGTGGGCCGCTCTGGCCCCCGGCGGGGCGGGGCGCTAGGATGAGGGGGACGAGTTGAGCCAGGGAGAGAGAGCAACATGACGGATATTCGCACGGTAGGCGTGATCGGCGCGGGGCAGATGGGCGCAGGGATAGCGCAGGTGGCGGCGCAGGCGGGCTATGACGTGATCCTGTCGGACATCGACCTGCCCCGCGCGGAAAAGGGGCTGGCGGGGATCGCCAAGCTGCTGGCGCGGGCGGTGGAGAAGGAGAAGATCAGCAAGGCCGATGCCAATGCGGCGTTGGCGCGCATCCGGCCGGTGGGCGAGATCGCGCCGCTGGCCGACGCGCAACTGGTGATCGAGGCGGCGACCGAGCGCGAGGAAGTGAAACGCGCGATCTTTACCAATGTCGGGCCGTTGCTGGCGGCTGATGCGATCTTGGCCACCAATACATCGTCCATTCCGATTACCCGGCTGGCGCAGGCCGCGCCCGATGCGGGGCGGTTTGTCGGCGTGCATTTCTTCAATCCGGTGCCGGTGATGGTGCTGGTCGAGGTTATTCGCGGCCTTGCCACCACGCCCGAAACGGTGGCGGCGGTCGAGGGCTTTGCGGGGCGGATCGGCAAGACGGTGGTGCAGGCGTTCGACGCGCCGGGCTTCGTCGTCAACCGCATCCTGCTGCCGATGCTGAACGAAGCGGTGTTCGTGCTGGGCGAGGGCGTGGGCAGCGTGGTTGACATCGACATGGGCTGCAAGCTGGGGCTCAATCACCCGATGGGGCCGCTGACGCTGCTCGATTTCGTCGGGCTGGATACGGCGCTGGAGATATTGAATGTTTTCCTCAGCACCACGGGCGACCCCAAATATCGCCCCGCGCCGCTGCTGGTGAAATATGTCGAGGCGGGCTGGTATGGCCGCAAGACGGGGCGGGGGTTTTACGATTATTCGGGCGCGGAGCCTGTGCCGACGCGGTGAGAGGGGGTTTTCACCGTCATCCCAGCGGAAGCTGGGATCCATGGGCGCAACCTTAGGGGCGTCGAGACGACGTAGCGGCTCATGGATCCTGACTTTCGTCAGGATGACGGGATGAGGGGTGGGCGAGGATGTGCGCCCTGTTGCACGCCCCCTCCACCACCGCTGCGCGGCGGTCCCCCTCCCCGTGCCGGGGAAGATTAGCCTGCGCTGAGGCGGTGCTTCTTCATGCAGTGGCGCAGTTGGTCGTAGGTGAGGCCGAGGCCCTTGGCGGTGGCGCTAGAGACGCGCCGCCTTTCGCAAGGCCTCGTTGATGCGCGCTTGCCAGCCGGGACCGCCCGCCTTGAAGCTGGCGATCACATCAGGGTCGAGCCGCAGTGACACATGCTGCTTGGTTTGTTCGAGTTTGGGGCGTCCGCGGCGCACCAGCGTCTGGCCCACATAGGCATCTGCGCCATCGGCCCAGTCCTGAGTCAGCTTTGGGGCATCATCGGGATCGATCCAGTTCCCGCCAGTAGATTTCTCGTTCGTCATCATCTGCTATCCTCATCGAAATGACGCGAATGGCGTCACCCCTGGGTGTCCAGACACATATGACCGGCCGTTCATCCAACAGGCCGAGCATGATATAGCGGACCTCGCCATAATCTTTTCGCTCGTCGGTTCGGATCAGGTGGAACCTGTCGAACATCATAACGATGGATTCAAAATCCAGGCCGCGCGCATCGAGAGTTTTTTGTCGCTTGGACGGATCATACTCGATGCGCATGGCATGTTTTCCTCCGACTACGGCGCTGCCACGCGTATTAATGTAGCACAAAAATAGCGAGCCGCAATATTTAATGGAACATCAAAGCTACCCTGCGCTCAGGCTATGCTTCTTCATGCAGTGGCGCAGTTGGTCGTAGGTGAGGCCGAGGCCCTTGGCGGTGGCGCGTTGGTTGAAGCGGTAGCGGTCTAGCGCGGCGGTGATGATCGCGGATTCATAGGCGTCGACGGCGGCGCGCAGGTCGCAAATATCGTGGACCGAGGCGGCGGTGGCCTTGGCGGTCGGCACGGGCGGGTCGCAGGGGTCGGCGGCGCGGGGCATGAGCGGCTTGGGCTTCCAGGGGGAGGCGAAGGGGTCGAAGGTGATGCGGCTGATCGGGCGGGTCGGCGCGTCCCAGCGATAGACGGCCCGTTCGATCACGTTGCGCAATTCGCGGACATTGCCGGGCCAGGCATAGGCCTCCAGTTCCGCCAGCGTGGTAGCGTCAAAGCCCGGCCATTGCGGCCAGGCGAGTTCGGCGGCCATGCGCCGCCCGAAATGATCGACCAGCACCGGCACATCGCCCTCGCGCGCGCGCAGCGGCGGCAGGGTGATGACTTCGAAGCTCAAACGGTCGAGCAGGTCGGGGCGGAAGCGCCCGGCATCGGCGGCGGCGGGCAGATCGTCATTGGTCGCAGCGACAATGCGGACATCGACGCGCAGCGGCTTTGACGCGCCGATGCGGGTGACTTCGCCATATTCGACCACGCGCAGCAGCCGTTCCTGCGCCGCCATCGACAGGGTGCCGAGTTCATCGAGGAACAGCGTGCCGCCATCGGCTTCCTCGAACCGGCCGGGCCGCGCGCGGTTGGCGCCGGTGAAGGCGCCCTGTTCATGGCCGAACAATTCGGCCTCGATCAGCGTTTCGGGCAGCGCGGCGCAGTTCATGACGATCAAGGGTTCGCCCCAGCGCGGCGACAAGTGATGCAGCCGCTCGGCGATCAGCTCCTTGCCGGTCCCGCGCTCGCCGATCACCAGCACCGGCCGATTGAGTTCGGCCGCGCGCCCCGCCAGTTCGACGGCGTCGAGAAAGGCCAATGACTGGCCGACAAAATGGGTCGTTTTCTCCATACCCCAACTTATGGTGAAATTTCCCACCTTGTCGCAAGCGAAATTCCGCACTCGACCGAAATGAATGGACAAAAATGGCGGAAATCCGTGCCTTTCGGCAATTTGGCACGGCCCCTGCAAAGCTATGGGCAATCCGCAAATAATCGCGGAACCACATGAAGGCCAAGGTTCAGGGAGTGTATAAAATGGAAGACAACAGCAACAGCGTTCGCGAAATCGGCCAACTGATGTCGGTCGCCGTCGCCGCCCTGCTGGTAGGATCGACCCTGATCCTGGCAGCCGTCGGCCCGGCCCGCGCCAGCGAAACCCCGATACTCGCCAGCGAAACCCACAATCCGGCAACCCCACGCTATCTGGCATAAGGGTCGCCCGGTCGTTTCAAGAAAATAGCCAAGACCAGGAGTGACGTTAAAATGGGTATTTTTTCCCGCACCCGCGACATCATCGCCGCCAATGTGACCGACCTGCTCGACAAGGCGGAAGATCCGGCGAAGATGATCCGCATGATCATCCTCGAAATGGAGGAAACCCTGGTCGAAGTGCGCGCGTCCGCCGCCCGCACTATCGCCGACCAGAAGGAAATGCGCCGCCACATCGCCAAGCTGACCGCGTTGCAGGACAGCTGGACCGAAAAGGCGCAGCTTGCGCTTTCCAAGGATCGCGAAGACCTGGCCAAGGCGGCGCTCGTTGAACGGCAGAAGGCGACCGACATGGCCGAGCATCTGAGCCATGAGATCGAGACGCTGGACGAAGCGCTGCGCGCCGCCGAAGAGGATATCGCCAAGCTGCAGGCGAAGCTCCGCGAAGCCCGCGTGCGCCAGAACAGCCTGGTCACCCGGATGCAGAGCGCGGAAAACCGCCTGCGCGTGCGCGAAGCCTATGCCGGCGAGAAGGTCAATGAGGCGTTTGCGCGTTTCGACCTGCTGGAACGCCGGGTCGACATGGCCGAAGGCCGCGCCGACGCGATGGACCTGGGCAGCGCGCCCAAGACGCTGGAAGAAGAGATTGCCGAGTTGCGCTCCGCCGACAAGGTGGATGCCGACCTCGCCGCGCTCAAGGCCAGCATGAACAAGGGGGACTGATCCGATGGAAGAGATTTTTCTGCCCATCATCGTCTGCGGCATGTTGTTCATCGGCATGCCGTGGCTGATCTTCCACTATGTCACCAAGTGGAAGCAGGCCCCCAAGATCACCGACGAGGATGAGAAGCTGCTGGATGAACTCCATCTTCTCGCCCGTCGGATGGAAGAGCGGCTGCAGACGGTCGAACGGATCGTCGCCGCCGACAACCCCGATTTCCGCCCGCATCGTCCGCAGGAGCCGGGCGAATTCACCTTCGACCGGAGAAACTGACATGACCGCCCGCCGCACCAAATTCTACCTCAACAAGGCCGACGGCAAATGGATGGGCGTCTGTTCCGGCATTGCCGACTATAGCGGGATCGACGTCGTGTGGGTCCGCGTCGGCGCGGTGCTGGTGACGCTGATGGGGGCTTTCCCCTGGACGCTGATCGCCTATTTCGCCGCTGCCTATTTCGCCGACAACAAGCCATCGGGCCTCTATGCCGATCGCGACGACGAGAAATTCTGGCAGGGCGTGCGGACCAACCCGACCCGCTCCACCCGCGACGTGCGGTCCAAGTTCCGCGATATCGATCGCCGCCTCGCGGACATCGAAATCTACTATACCAGCCGCAACACGCGCCTGGCCGATGAAATCGATCGTCTGCGCTAAGCAGCCTGGGGCAAAACAGGGAGACTAATCATGAATGTCGGTGGACCTTTCTTTGTTCTGGCGATCATCGCGATGTCGACTTTGGGCTGGATGTTCACCACCTGGGTCCGTGCCCGGCACGGCTATCCGGTGGAAAATGAATGGACCGGCACCGTTGATCGAACGGACGCCGCCGCTGGTCGAAAAATCGACCTTCTGTCGCGCGAAAACGAAAAGCTGGTGGGCAAGATCAGCCGCCTGGAGGAACGCATCGCCGTGCTGGAGCGGATCGCCACCGATCCCGCCACCCGCACCGCGCACGAAATCGAGGCGCTGCGCTGAGGCGCAGCTGGCAAGGGAGTAGAGATGATGTTTCCATTTGAAGATTTTGCGCAAGTCGGAATGATCCTGGGCGCGCTTGCTATTGGCGGCTGGATATTCACCACCTGGTTGCGCGTGAAAAATGGCTACCCGCTGGAAAATAGCTGGGGCAAGCCGATCTATCCGCAGAAAAACGAGGAAATGGTCGAGCGCATCAAATTGCTGAGCCAGGAAAATGCCCAGCTGCGCGCCGAGATCGGGTCGATGAAGGACCGGCTGGCCGTGGTCGAGCGGATCGTCACCGACGAAAGCCACCAGCTGACCCGCGAGATCGAGCAGCTGCGCGGCGTCGCCAACTGATCCCGGCATAAGAACAGGGAGTTAAGGGAATGGGACCGTTTGAAATGGTCGTCGCCATCGTCGCGATCACCGCCATCGCCAGCGTCATCCGCGCGCGCTACGGCGTGGTCCGGCACGACAAGGGCGAAACGCTGGTCGCACGCGGGCCGGACCCCGACACCGAAAGGCTGCGCGCCGAGGTCAAGGGGCTGAAAGAGCGGGTCGCGGTGCTGGAACGGCTGGCGACCGATGGCTCCACCGCGCTGGAGCGGGAATTCGAAAAGCTGCGGGACCGCGACTAAGCGCGGTTCGCGTCGACAGGGAGGCACATATGCAGGACCCCTATCTTTATCTGGCCATGGCCCTGACGACTCTGGCGGGCGTAGCGATCATCGCGGTGGCGGCCTTGCGCGGCTGGGACGGCTGGCTGGCCTTGAAGCGCGCCGAGCTGAACCGCCGCGCCGAAGACGCCGCCCCGCCATCAGCGGTCGCGCGGATCGAAGTCGCCGACCTCAAGGAACGCATCCGCAAGCTGGAGGCGATCGCGGCGGGGGTGGATTTGTGAGGGCATGGCACCACCCGCTGGCGATTGACAGGAACAGGTGGCGGTCCTAGCGCGGCGGCATCATGGCCAGCATCATCGCGACTGAAGACAGCCGTTTCGGCCTGCGCCGCCAGGTCCGCCTGACCGGACCGCTCAACCTGTCGAGCGGGGCGACGCTGGGGCCGGTCGATATCGCCTATGAAACCTATGGGCAGTTGGATGCCGACGGGTCCAACGCGATCCTGATCTGCCATGCACTGACCGGCGACCAATATGTCGCGTCGGAGCATCCGGGCACGGGCAAGCCCGGCTGGTGGTGGCGGATGGTGGGCGAGGGCAAGCCGGTCGATCCCTCGCGCCATTTCATCGTCTGCGCCAATGTCATCGGCAGTTGCATGGGGTCGAGCGGCCCGGCCAGCGTCGATCCGGCGACGGGCGACCCTTATGCGATGCGCTTTCCGGTGCTGACCATTGCCGACATGGTGCGGGCGCAGGCGTTGCTGCTCGACCATCTGGGCGTTGCGCGGCTGTCGGCGGTGATCGGCGGGTCGATGGGCGGGATGCAGGCGCTGACCTGGCCGACCCTCTTCCCCGACCGGGTCGAAAGCTGCGTCGTCATTGCATCGACCGCGCGGCACAGCGCGCAAAATATCGCTTTCCACGAAGTCGGGCGCCAGGCGATCATGGCCGATCCGCAATGGCGTGGCGGCGACTATTATGCCGACGGCCAGGTGCCGAGCGCTGGGTTGGCCGTGGCGCGGATGGCGGCGCATATCACCTATCTGTCCGAAGCCGGGCTGACCGAGAAATTCGGGCGGCGTTTGCAGGGGCGGGACGCCAAGACCTTCGGGTTCGACGCGGATTTCCAGGTGGAAAGCTATTTGCGGCATCAGGGATTGAGTTTCGTCGACCGGTTCGACGCCAATAGCTATCTCTACATCACCCGCGCCATGGATTATTATGACATTGCCGAGGACCATGGCGGGTCGCTGGCCCATGCCTTTACCGCGAGCAAGGCGCGCTTCTGCCTGGTCAGTTTCGATACCGACTGGCTTTATCCCACCACCGAATCACGGATCATCGTCCATGCGCTCAACGCCAGTGGGGCGCAGGCGAGCTTTGTCGAACTGTCCAGCCCGTTCGGCCATGACGCCTTCCTGCTGGAATGTCCCGAACTCAACCGGGTGGTCGACGGCTTCCTGCAGGGCGGGCGGGCATGAGCGCGGCCTTGCGTCCCGACCTGGCGCTGATCGCGCGCACGGTGCGGCAGGGTGCGCGGGTGCTGGACGTCGGCTGTGGCGAGGGCGCGCTGATGGCAGCGCTGCGCGACAATGCCGGGGTCGATGCGCGCGGGCTGGAGATTGACGGGTCGAACGTCGCGGCGGCGGTGGCGCGCGGCCTGTCGGTGGTGCAGGGGGATGCGGACACGGACCTGCGTTACTATCCCGACGCCAGTTTCGACTATGCCATATTGAGCCAGACGCTCCAGACGACGCGGCGTCCCGACCTGGTGGTGGAGGAATTGCTGCGCATCGGCGGGCAGGCGTTCGTATCCTTCCCCAATTTCGCCCATTGGCGCGGGCGGCTGTCGCTGCTGTGGGGCGGGCGGATGCCGGTGACGCGGCTGTTGCCCGACACCTGGTACGACACGCTCAACATCCACCATGTCACCGTCGATGATTTCCGCGCCCTGGTGAAGGAGCGCGGCTGGACCATCGACGGGCAGTGGTTTTTGAAGGGCGACCGCGAAACCACGCACGCGAACGCCAATCTGTTCGCCGAACATGCGGTGTTTTTGCTGCGCAAATAGCTGCAGCGCTTATTCGACCCACATGTCCCGGTTGCTGATGTAGAGCGTCGTCTTGCCGCAGAAGTCGAGCATCCGCGTCAGGCTGGCCCCGCTGCTGAAGGTGACGCGCAGGTTGCGGCTGCACGCGGCATTGGTGAAGGTGAAGGTGTGAAAGGCCGAGGGCGCGATCGCCTTTTGCGTCAGCCAGTTGGCACCCACGCTGCCATTGGTGGCGATCGTGTTCATGGAGCCGACCGGCACGGTGGCGGAGTTGAACACTTTGAGCTTGAGCGTCAGCGGGCCGGTGGCAGTGCTGCCCTTCTGCACGGCGGCGGCCTTGGCGCGGGCGGCCGCGCGCGGGTCGAGCGGCGCGGCGGCGGTTGCGGCCGGGCGTGGCGCGGCTGCCTTGGGTTGCAGCGCGCGCAGTTCGATCGCCAGCGTCCGCATTTCCTTGCGCGTGTCCCGGCTCAACGTGTCGAGGAGCTGCGACACCTCGGCGACGCTGGCACCACCCGCATCTTTCTCGATCGAGCGGCGCACGGCCAGCTCATCGGCGGCGCAGGCGCGCATCGCCTGGTCGGCGATGGTGTCGGCGGTCGCGGTACCACGCACCAATGTCTCGACCCGCGTGGTCAGGCATGTGGTCCATGCGTCGGCAGGCGTCGTACTGGCCGCAGCGGCCATCAAATACAGGATCATGCAGTCCCCCCCAATGTATCGTAGAGCCGGAAACTGCGCCGGGTTCGCCATGCGTATCGACGCTGGGGTCGATCATTATAGGGGCGTTGTCAACGACGAAGCCCGCCTCTTGTACAGGGACGGGAGAGGGACGGGGGATCAGTCCGTTTCGGCGGCGAGATAGACGCGGTTGCGGCCATGTTCCTTGGCCAGATAGAGCGCGCGGTCGGCGGCCTTGAGCGCGGCGCGGGCGTCTTCATAGGCCAGGACATTGGCGACCCCAGCGGAAAAGCTGACCCGATCCATCCGCTCGCCAGTGGCGCGATTGACGAGGCTGCGGTTGGCCAGATCCTCGCGCACGCCGTCCACCACTTCGCCCGCTTCGCCCGGCCCCTTGCCACGGAACAGCATGACGAATTCTTCGCCGCCATGGCGGGCGACATGGCAGCGGTCGTTGGACGCCTTGGCCAGCAGGCCGGCGACGAATTTCAGCACCCTGTCACCCGTGTCATGGCCGTGGGTGTCGTTGACATGTTTGAAATGGTCGATGTCGCAAAAGGCGACCGAGAGCTGTTCGCCCTGCGCCTGGGCCAGCGCCACTTCCTCACGCAGAACGGTCTCAAAGGCGCGGCGATTGGGCAGGCCGGTCAGATGGTCATGCTCGGCCGCGCGCCGGGCGGTTTCGAGGCTGGATTTGAGCGCCGTGGTCTGCTTCTGATTTTCGCGCAACTGGGTTTCGACGAGGCGGGTCTTTTCGACCATCGAGCGGGTGAGGCCGACGAGGCGCGCCAGTACCGGCTCGCTATCGCCGCCTTCGACCAGATCCTTGGCCTGTTCCTGCAGCGCCGCGCCATAATCCTTCGCCGAATTGCGTGATTCATGCATCAGGCCAGTGAACTGGGTGAGATTTTCCTCGACCTTGTCGAGCATGGTCGCCAGCGAATCGGGGGTGACCTCATCGGCGCGCTGTTCGGCGGCGATCGTCTCGATCCAGCCATTGGTGATCTTGCCGCGCTCCATCATCACCGCGCGGATCGCCTTTTCCACGCCGATATTCGCGCCGGTCAGATAATCCAGCGCGACGCTGAAATTGATGGGCGTGAGGTCGAGGTCATGGGCGAAGAGAAAATCGCCAATATCTTCATAGAGCTGACGGCGGCGGTTGATCTCGCGGTTGGACGATGATCCGGCGCGGGGACGGGTTTCGGCTTCCACACTTCCCTCCTCCGCCTTGCCCGACAGACCCTTGGCCCAGCGCGTCAGCCGATCGGTAAGCCCATGTTGCGAGCTTGCGGAAGAAGAGGATGCCCCGGTCATGACCCTCATAACGGCACAGATAGAACAGGGTTAAGAGTATAGCGGGAAAGAATCGATCCGTCTCCCCTTCCAGGTCATACGCCGTGTCAGATGTCGGCGGCGACCAGCCAGTCGCGGAAGATGCGGACCGCCCGCGTCTGGAGCGCGCGGGGGCGGCAGACGAAGAAATAGCGATAGGGGCTGTCGACATGCGTGTCGGGGAACAGCCGCACCAGCCGGGTATCGCCCGACTGGTTGAAATGGCTGGCATGCATGACGGCCACGCCCAGCCCCTGCGCTGCGGCTTCCAGCATCAACTGGCCCGAATCATAATTGTCGATCGCCAGCGGTTGCAGGTCGGGCAGGCCGACCGCTTCCTTCCAGGCGTCGAAGGATTGGGCCATGTCGCGGTGGATCAGCACGGTATGGTTCGCCAGCTCCTGCGGCGCGGTCAGCGCATGGGGCGCTTCGAGCAGTTCGCGCCGCCCGATCAGATAGACTTCGTCATGGTCCAGCTCATGCGCATAGAGCGCCGGATCGATATCCTTGGCCAGCAGCACGATCGCCGCGTCCAGCCCTTCGCCCAGCCGCGCCACCGCATGGGGCGTCGTTTCGATGTCGATATGCAGCTGGGGGTGGAGCGCGCGCAGGGCGCCCAGATGCGGGAAGAGACGCTGGGTCGCGAACAGCGGCAGCACCGCCAGCCGCAGCCGCAACTGATTGCCGCCGCTCTGGATATTTTCCAGCGCTTGCGCCAGCGAATCGAGGGCGGGCGCGATGTCGTCGAGCAGCCTTTGCCCCTCGGCATTGATTTCCAGCGCCTGATGCTTGCGGTCGAACAGGGGGCGGCCGATGAAGCGTTCCAGCGCCTGAACCCGGCGGCTGAGCGCAGGAGTCGAGAGCGCAAGCTCTTCCGCCGCCGCCTTGACCGAGCCGAGGCGTGCGACCTGCACAAAGGCCTCCAGGGCCGTAAGGGGCGGTAATCTCCGCATGATCTTTTACAATTCCATCGCCGGTGCGCTGCGCCGCGTCATCGCCTGTTATCGAGTGGGCAGCTTCCGGTCTCAAGCATCCTCGCCCTACAGAGCAGGAAAATCAGGCGAATGGCAAGATGCATTTTTTGCAACCGGAACTTTTGCGTTCGCACTTGCAATATCGCGTTTAACGCTACATATAGAGCAGGCCTTTCAGGCATCCTCTCCTAAAACTTTACGGGCTGACCCTTGTGGTCGGCCCTTTTTTTATGCCTTGTGCGTGGCACATGGCCCCCTTTTCGCGGCGGCCGACGTTTCCTATCTCGTTACGGAACAAGAAGGACGGGGTGCCCGATGGCCGATGAGGAAATGACTGGACGCCGCATCCAGGTCGCCAATGCGCGGCCCGAAGATGCGGGACGCGGGCTTGCACGGCTGCCCTTGACGGTGATGGCCGAATTGCAGCTGAGCGAAGGCGATGTGATCGAGATCGTCGGCAAGCGATCCACGCCTGCGCGCGTGGTGCGTCCGTACAAGGAAGATGAAGGGCTGGACGTGCTGCGCCTCGATGGCTTGCAGCGGGCCAATGCCGGGGCCGGGTCGGGCGATTTCGTCCATATCGAGAAGGTGGAGCCGCGCCCGGCGCAGCGGGTCGTGTTCGCGCCTGCACAAAATAATTTACGGCTGCAGGGCCATCCCGAAGCGTTGAAGCGGGTATTCTTTCAGCGGCCGTTGACCGCGGGCGATGTCGTCGCAACCGCCGGGCAGCAGCAGGTGCCGACCGGTGACATGCCGCCGCAATTGCGCCAGATGCTGGCCGCGCCCGCCTATGCCTTGCAGGAAATCCGGCTGGTCGTGGTGTCGACCGTACCCAAGGGCGTGGTGCAGATCGACGCGGAAACCGAAGTCGAGCTGCGCCCCGAATATGAGGAGCCCAAGGAAGCGCGGCGTGCCGACGTGACCTATGACGATGTCGGCGGCATGGCCGATACGATCGACCAGTTGCGCGAGATGGTCGAACTGCCGCTGCGCTACCCCGAACTGTTCCAGCGGCTGGGCGTCGATCCGCCGCGCGGCGTGCTGCTCCATGGCCCGCCGGGCACTGGCAAGACGCGGCTGGCCCGCGCCGTCGCCAACGAATCGGAAGCCGAATTCTTCCTGATCAACGGGCCGGAGATCATGGGGTCGGCCTATGGCGAATCCGAAAAACAGTTGCGCGAGATATTCGAGGCGGCGGCCAAGGCTGCCCCCTCGATCCTGTTCATTGACGAGATTGATTCGATCGCGCCCAAGCGGGGACAGGTGACCGGCGAAACCGAAAAGCGGTTGGTCGCACAATTGCTGACGCTGATGGACGGGCTGGAGCCGCGCACCAATCTGGTGGTGATCGCTGCGACCAACCGCCCGGAGGCGATTGACGAGGCGCTGCGGCGACCCGGCCGCTTCGACCGCGAGATCGTGGTCGGCGTGCCCGACGAGCGCGGGCGGCGCGAGATATTGGGCATCCACACGCGCGGCATGCCGCTGGGCGACAAGGTGGACCTGTCCGAACTGGCGCGCATGACCTATGGCTTCGTCGGCGCGGACATGGCGGCGCTGACCCGCGAGGCGGCGATCGAGACGGTGCGCCGTTTCATGCCGCGCCTCAACCTGGAGGACGGGACGATCCCGGCCGATGTCCTGGAAGAATTGTGCGTCACGCGCGAGGATTTCATGTCGGCGATCAAGCGGGTGCAGCCATCGGCCATGCGCGAGGTGATGGTGCAGGCACCCAATATCGGTTGGTCCGACATTGGCGGGCTGGACGATGCGCAGATGCGCTTGAAGGAAGGGGTCGAGCTGCCGCTCAAAAATCCCGACGCCTTCCGCCGGATCGGCATCCGCCCGGCCAAGGGCTTCCTGCTCTACGGCCCGCCCGGCACCGGCAAGACGCTGCTGGCCAAGGCGGTGGCGCGTGAGGCGCAGGCGAACTTCATCGCCACCAAATCGAGCGACCTCTTGTCCAAATGGTATGGCGAAAGCGAGCAGCAGATCGCCCGGCTGTTCGCCCGCGCGCGGCAAGTGGCCCCGACGGTCATCTTCATCGACGAACTGGACAGTTTGGTCCCCGCGCGTGGCGGCGGGCTTGGCGAACCGGCAGTGACGGAGCGGGTGGTCAATACCATTCTCGCCGAGATGGACGGGCTGGAGGAATTGCAGTCGGTGGTGGTGATCGGCGCGACCAATCGGCCGACGCTGGTGGACCCGGCGTTGCTGCGGCCCGGCCGGTTCGACGAGTTGATCTATGTCCCCGTGCCGGACGAGGCCGGGCGGGCGCGCATCCTGTCGATCCATACGGGCAAAATGCCGCTCGCGGACGATGTCGATCTCGCCTCGCTGGCGGCGCGGACGCAGCGCTTTACCGGCGCGGATCTGGAGGATCTGTCGCGGCGGGCGGGCCTGTTCGCGCTGCGCCAGTCGATGACGGTCGAGAAGGTCACGATGGCGCATTTCGAGGCCGCGCTGCTGGAAACCCGCGCATCGGTGACGCCCGACATGGAGCGGGAATATGAGCAGATCCAGGCGACGTTGAAGCAAAGCGCGATGCAGATCGACCCGATCGGCTTCGTGTCACCGGGCATGGTGCGCGCGCGCGACCGGGCCTGATCGAGCCTCACCGCTAGGGTGACGCGCGGGCGGCGGGGAAACCAATCGCCGCCTGCGCGTTCCTGCCCGATGCGCGCAATGCGGCTTGCAAGGCTTGCCGATTTTTGCGACGCCCGACCGTAATGACAAACAGGCGGATATTGATGGCCTCCATTCCCTTGAAAAAGAATGACAATCGCGCTCGCAAGGGCGCGTTCCTGAGCCAGTGGAGGCTGTTTTTCCGGCAGTTTGTCAAACATCCCGGCATGATCGGGTCGATCATCCCTTCGTCCGCGACGCTGGTGAAGCGCATGCTCGACCCCGTCGATTGGCAGCGCACGCGCCTGTTCGTGGAATATGGTCCGGGCGTCGGCACCTTTACGCAAGCGATCCTCGACCGGATGCACCCCGATGCCACGCTGCTGGCGATCGACCTCAATGTCGATTTCGTCGCCTATCTGGAGGCGCAGATCGATGATCCTCGCCTGCGGGTCGTGCATGGATCGGCCGCCGACGTGCGGCGCTTCATTCGGGAAGCGGGCCATATGCAGGCCGATTATATCCTGTCCGGCATCCCCTTTTCCACGCTGCCCGACGGCGTGGGCGAGGGCATTGCGGCGGAGACGCTTGGCGCGCTGCGGCCCGGCGGGGCGTTCCTCGTCTATCAATATTCGCGCTTCGTGCGCCGCCTGATCGATCCCCTGTTCGGGCAGGTGCAGGATGCGCTGGAATGGCGCAATATTCCGCCCTGCCGCCTGTTTCGCGCGGTGAAGGATGAGGGGCTGGCCAAGGCGGCCTGACGCCGGTCCTATCGCCTTCGCAACGGTCGGCTTTCATGCTAAGCCGCCGCGCACCCGAATGGCGAGAGTGATGATGAACGACCTGACCCAGACCCCCGAAATGCTGATCGCGACGATGGGCGCGCGCGCGCGCCGCGCCGCCGCCGTGATCGCGCAGGCGAGCGACGCGCAAAAGGCCGACGCGCTACGCCGCGCGGCTCAGGCGTTGCGGGACCAGGCACCGGCGATCATCGCCGCCAATGCGCGCGATATGGACAATGCGGTGGCGAACGGCCTGTCGCCCGCTTTGCTCGACCGGCTGCGGCTCGACGCGGGCCGTGTAGAGGCCACGGCGGCGGGCGTGGAGCAGGTCGCGGGCCTGCCCAATCCGCTGGGCAGCGTGATCGACCAGAGCGTGCGCCCCAATGGGCTGGACCTGCGCCGGGTGCGGGTGCCGCTGGGCGTGATCGGCATCATCTATGAAAGCCGCCCCAATGTGACCGCCGACGCGGCGGCGCTCTGCCTGCGCGCGGGCAATGCGGTGATCCTGCGCGGCGGCAGCGAGGCGAAGGAGAGCAACCGCGCGATCCACGCCGCGATCGTCGAGGGGGTCGTCGCCGCTGGCCTGCCCGCCGATGTCGTGCAGCTCGTGCCCACCACCGATCGCGCGGCGGTCGGCGCGCTGCTCAAGGCGGCCGAATTTGTCGACCTGATCGTGCCGCGCGGCGGCAAGAGCCTGGTCGCGCGGGTGCAGGACGAAGCGCGCGTGCCCGTGCTGGCCCATCTCGACGGGATCAACCACAGCTATGTCGATGGTGCGGCGGACCCGACGATGGCGCAGCAATTGGTGGTCAATGCCAAGATGCGCCGCACCGGCATTTGCGGCGCGACCGAAACGGTGCTGATCGACAGCGCCTATGCTTATGCGCCCGCGCTGGTCAGGGCGCTGCTCGACGCGCAATGCGAAGTGCGCGGCGACGAAGCGGTGCAGGCGATGGACGCGCGGGTGAAGCCCGCCGACGAGGCCGATTGGGACACTGAATATCTCGACGCGATCGTGTCGGTTCGGCTGGTCGATGGCGTGGAGGAAGCGATCGCCCATATCGCCGCCCATGCCAGCCACCATACCGACGCGATCATCACCGACGATGCCGCCACCGCCGAGCGCTTCCTCAATGCGGTGGATAGCGCCATCGTGATGTGGAACGCCTCGACCCAGTTCGCCGATGGCGGCGAGTTCGGGCTGGGCGCGGAAATCGGCATTTCCACCGGACGGTTGCACGCGCGCGGGCCGGTCGCGCTGGAGGGGCTGACGACGTACAAGTGGATCGTGCGGGGGACGGGGCAGGTTCGGCCCTGACCGCATAAAGGGCGACCGCCACACCTCTCCCGCCTTCGCGGGAGAGGGAGGGGCCCGCGCCGAAGGCGTGGGAGGGTGAGGGTCTGTCTAACGCTGCAAGAAAGGCCCTCACCGACTGCGACTAGGCAGCACGCTGCCAAGTCTTCATAGCCTCTCCCGCGAAGGCGGGAGAGGGCGGGGTTGGGCCTTTGCCTTACCCCTTCACCACTTCGTCGATGGCTTTCAGCTTCGCGAGCATGGGTGCGACCCAGTCGAGCGGCAGCATGACCGGGCCGTCGGAGGGGGCGTTGTCGGGGTCTTGGTGGGCTTCGGCGAAGATCGCCGCGACGCCGGCCGCGATCGCGCTGCGGGCGAGGAGCGGCGCATATTCGCGTTGGCCGCCGGATGCGGAGCCCAGGCCGCCCGGCTGTTGCACCGAATGGGTGGCGTCGAAGACGACCGGATAGCCGGTCTGCGCCATCACGGGCAAAGCGCGCATGTCGCTGACCAAGGTATTGTAGCCGAAACTCGCGCCGCGTTCGGTCAGCAGGATGCGGTCATTGCCGGTCGAGGCGACCTTCTGCGCGACCGCCGCCATGTCCCAGGGGGCCATGAACTGCCCCTTTTTGACGTTGATGACCGCGCCGGTGCGCCCGGCGGCGAGCAGCAGGTCGGTCTGGCGGCACAGGAACGCCGGGATCTGGAGGATGTCCACCGCCTGCGCGGCGGCTTCCACCTGGCCTGCGTCATGCACGTCGGTCAGCACCGGGCAGCCCAGCGTCGCCTTGACCTCCGCGAGGATGGTGAGGCCTGCGTCGATGCCGACGCCGCGCTGGCCCGACACCGATGTCCGGTTCGCCTTGTCGAAACTGCTTTTGAAGATGAAGGGCACGCCCGCCTGCCGCGCGATCTGCGCCAGCGCGTCGGCCATGAACAGCGCATGGTCGCGGCTTTCGATCTGGCAGGGGCCGGAAATGAGAACGAAGGGCAGGTCGTTGCCGAAGGTGACGGAACCTGTGGAGATATGCTTTGAGCTGGTCATGGCGCTCATTTGGGCGCTTTGGCGAAGCGGCGCAACAATTGCCCGCGCCACAGGCCCTTGCCCGGATGATAGTTCCAGCAGAACCAGCCGAAGGCGAGGCAGGCGATGAGGGACGGCAACGCCATCGGATCGCTCTCTCCCTTCATATGGCGATAAAAGGCCATGTCGGCGCGCCAGCGGTCCCGCTCGCTGCCGCCGCCATTGATGCCATAGGCATTGTCATGTTTCCTACAGCCGATGTTTCGGTTGTATTTGCGATGGTCTATGAAATAGCAATAGTCGCGTTCGGGTGTGCTCATGCCCCGATTAGGGCTGGGTCAGTGCAAAAGTTCAAGCGTAAAGTCTTCTACCTCGGCGGTTTCGATCCGCGCGGCGTGCGTTTCTATCATCAGCTCTACCGCGAACAGGCGGCGCGCTATCATAAGCTCACGGGGGAGGATGTGACCGTCGGCGCGCGGCGGGCCGGGCCGGACGGGTCGCTGGTGTCGGTGCAATGGGACGTTGCCAATGAACAGGCGGGCGTCGCGGTCGATTATGAATATCTGCGCTGGGAAGATTTGATCGCCAAGGTGTGGATCCGCAATCCGCTGCCGCTGGCGCTGCGGGCGGCGCGGGCTTATGTCGGCCATGCGCGCTTCATGCAGTTCGGGCGGATGCGCAAGCTGCGCTCCGGGCCGGTCATCACCATCCTCTATCCGCCGCTGTTTGCCGTGCTGATCCCTTTGCTGCTGGCTCTGGTGCCTGCGCTGTTGCTGTCGCTGCTGTTGCCTTTGTGGGTCAGTGCGCTCGTCGGCATCGGCATCAGCGCGCTGCTGTCGGGGCGCTTGCTGGCCAAGCTGGTCGTGCCCTGGCTATTGCGGTTCATGACCTATCATGGCGCGCTGGCCGCCGCTGGGCCGGGCGCGGAGCTGGACGCGCGGCTCGATCAGTTTGCCGCGCGCATCGCGGCGGAACTGGACGGCGATTGGGACGAAGTGCAGATCGTTACGCACAGCGCGGGCACCATATTGGGCATGAGCATATTGCGCCGGGTGTTTGCCTTGCGCGGCGGCGCGGCGATGCCCGACCATGTTGTCATGGTGGGTATGGGGCAGGTGGTGCCGGTGATCGGCCTGCGCCGCGACGCGCGCTGGTATCATGCGGATCTGGCGGCGCTGGCGGACAAGGCGTTCCGCTATGTCGATATTTCCTCGCCGCCCGATGGCGCGGCCTATTATAACGTCAATCCGCTGCAGCTTGTCGCAGACAATCATGCGGCGCGGGTGGACATGCTATCGCCGCGCTTCCATCTCTTCTATCAGCCGGACAATTATCATGGCGGCTGGTCGAACAAATATGAGGCGCATTTCGACTATCTGCGTGTGGGCGACAGGCTTTCGCCGCTCGATTTCATCAGCCTGACCGCTGGCCCCCGTACCGTGGACGAAGCCGTCGCCGCCTTCAGGACGATCCCTTGACCGATCTTTTTACGCCCCCCTATCCGCAGCCGCCCCGCACCAAGCGCGGGCTGATCAAGCGGTTCCTGCGCGGCTGGCATAGCTGGATCCATGTGCTGTTCGACAAAAGCTATACGATGAAGATGGGCGAGATCCGCCTGCCCGGCCGGACCATGTATATCGCCAATGAGCTGAGCCTGGTGGACCAGATTTTGCGCGGCGGCACCGCATTCCCCAAACATAGCGAACTGGTCCGCAATCTCGACCCGCTGATCGGCAACAGCGTCTTTTCCGCCAATGGCACGGATTGGGAAAGCCAGCGGGCGATGGTCAATCCCGCCTTTGCCCATACCGCTCTGGGGCGGACCATGCCGTTGATGGTGGCGGCCGCCGACGATCTGGTCGCGCGGCTTGAGGCGGCCGATCGCACCGCGCCGGTCGATATCGACCCGATGATGACGCACGTCGCGGCCGACATCATCTTTCGCACGCTGTTTTCGCAGGCGCTGGACGCGGCGCGATCGAACATCATCCACATCGCCTTCGGCAAGTTCCAGCGGCTGGCGCATAGCGCGTCGATGCTGCGGCTGTACGGCATTCCCGCCGGTTGGTTCGAGACGCGCTCGAAAGGTCCGGCGCGCGCCATCCATGACGTGTTCCGCCCGATCGTGGAAGCGCGCTATGAAGGCTGGCATGCGCGCGGAGAAGCGCCGCATCGCGACATTCTCCAGTCGCTGATCGAGGCGAAACATCCCGACACCGGGGAGGCCTTCACCTGCAATCAGGTGATGGAGCAGGTGTCGACCATCTTCCTCGCGGGCCATGAGACATCGGCCAGCACCATGACCTGGGCGCTCTATATGCTCGCCGAATGTCGGCATATTCAGGATCGGGTTAGGGCGGAAATCAGCGCGGTTGCGGGCGACGCGCCGCTGACCGCCGCGATGCTCAAGGAAATGGGGCAGTTGCGCAATATCTTCCGTGAGACGCTGCGCCTCTATCCGCCCGTCTCCTTCCTGCCGCGCGAAGTCACCTGTCCGATGGATATGCGCGACAAGCATCTGGAGACTGGATCAATGCTGGTCGTCGCGCCGTGGCTGACCCAGCGCAACAAGGATAATTGGGCCTGCCCCCATGCCTTCGACCCCGATCGCTTCGATGATCCCGCCAATGCCGACATGGTGAAACAGGCCTGGTTCCCGTTCGGCCGGGGACCGCGCGTGTGCGTTGGGGCGGGCTTTGCCCAGCAGGAGGTGATGACGGTGATCGCCGCGGTCGTGTGGCGCTTTGCCCTGAGCGTGCCGCCGGGGTTCAAGCCCGAACCGATCAGCCGCCTGACCATCCGGCCAAGGACGGGGATGCCGTTGTTGTTCGGGGATCTGGGCGATTAAGTGAGGGCTACGCCCCTCCCGCCATCTCCTCCTCCGGCACGACATCGACCATCAGTTGCAGGCTTTGCCCGCCGCCGCCGACGAACAGCCCGTCCATCGGCGCGACGTCGGCATAGTCGCGGCCCATGGCGACGAAGAGATGGCCGTCGCCGGTGATCACGCCATTGGTGGGGTCAAAGCCGATCCAGCCCCGCGTCCGCCCGCACCATAGCATGACCCAGGCGTGCATCGCGTCCGCCCCGATCAGGCGCGGCTTGCCGGGCGGCGGGGAGGTGCGCAGATAGCCGCTGACATAAGCGGCGGGCAGACCCGCGAGGCGCAGCGCGACCACCATGACATGCGCGAAATCCTGGCACACGCCATGGCGCGCGGCAAAGGCGTCGGCGACTGGGGTGGCCGCGTCGGTGCTGCCCGGTTCATACCGAAATTCGGCGCGGATGCGCTGCGCCAAGTCAAGCGCGGCGGCGACGATCGGTCGGTCAGGCGACAGGCCATCGCCGACCCATGCGCCGATCTCCGCCAAGAGCGGCGCGCGCACCGAGGCGTAGAGATAATGGGCGGGTGCCGCCGGTCCCATGTCGCGTTCGGCCAGCGCCGCCTGCGCCACCGCGCCGATGGTGGGATCATCCGCTTGCGGCACGATCGCGCCGCCCTGCACGCCGATGCGAAAGCGGCTTTCGATCGTGAGCTGGCGGATCGGGCTTTCGATCACCAGCCGGGCGACATGGACCGGCCAGGCACCGGGGCGAGAATCGATCGCCGACGGCAGCGGATCGACCTCCAGCGCATAGTCGGACGTCCATTGGCCCGGCCAGGGCGCGGGCCGCAGCCGCAGGTTGAAGCGGGCCAGCCGCATCGGGCTGGCGTAGCGCAGGATGGTGCGGTGCCGGACATGGTAGATCATGACAGCAGGTCCATCGTCTCGGTCTTGCGGACCTGCAGGAAATAGCGCTGGCCGATCGCGTCGGAGAGGCCAAGCAGTCGGTTTTCGACATCGGCGATATCCGCCATGGTCAGCATGTCGCCGGTCAGCGGCGCGAGCCGCGCCACCAGCGCATCGGCGCGGCGCAGCGGTTCTTCGGGCATGCCGTCGGCGCGCAGCGTGGGGAGGGCGGCGATATGTTCCGCCAGCCGTGCCGCCTGATAGACGATCGCGCGCGGATTATGCGGCTCCAGCGCGACGAGATCGCGCACCGGCGGCAGCGACGGGCCGGTCAGATAGCGGGTGCGATAGCTGATCTGGCTGTCCTGGAGGTCGAGCAGCACGGTCAGGTCGTCGGCGCTGGCGCCATCGCCGCCGAACAGGGTGACGAGGCGACAGCCATTGATCGCGCGCTCCATGCGGCGGCCCATATCGTGAAAGCGCCAGGCGTCGGTGCGCGCCATATTCTCGGCCGCCAGCCCCGACAGCGCGGAAATCCGCTCGATCATGCGGGAGGTGGCGTCGAGCAGCGTCTCGGTCACCGCGCCGTCGAAGCGGGGCAGCGGCAAGCGCACCAGCCGCCACACGTCGCTCGCCAGCCGGTCGCGCAGCCCTTCGCCGATATTCGCAACGCGGCCCATCAGCGTCCGCACGCTGCCGCTTTGCTGGGCGTCGCCCAGCGCGATGGCGCAGAGCGGGCCGACTGCGCCGCGACTGCCGGGGATCGCGCCCCACAAAGCCAGTTGCCCGACCAGCCGGGCCATGGTTGGGGAAGCGAGCGAGGGACCAATGTCCGCCTCGATCGATCCGCCGACGATCGCGCGGATCAGTCGCAGCGTCATTTCGGTGCGCTCGATATAGCGGCCCAGCCAGAAGAGATTGTCCGCCGCCTTGGCCGGCAGCATCCCCCCCACCCGCCGGATCGCGGGCGCGCCGCCGGAGCCGAGCAGCGTGTCGGGCGGCACGGGCTGGCTGTCGATGACGCACATGTCGGCGGACATGTCGCCCCGCCCCATCAGCGCGGCGCGAATGTCGCCATGGCCCGCGAGGCGCGCGAAGGCGCCCGGCATCACGCGCCATTGGCCGAGCGCATCGCGCGCCACGAACACGCGCAGGGTGAAGGGCAGCGGGGTCAATTGCCCGTCGACGATGGCGGGGGTGGTGGATAATTTCACCACTTCCTGCCCGACATAATCCATCGGTCGCCGCGCCATCGCGTCGAGCAGGGCGGCGCGCTGATCCTTGTCCAGCGCCGATCCGGGGGCGAAGTGCGCGTCGGGCAGGCCCGCAACGGTCTGATCGAAGGCGGAGCCGACCACCAGTTCGTCCAGCCGGTCGCGCACATGGGCGCATTCTTTCGCCTGGCCGCACCACCAGGTCGCGATATTGGGCAGGATCAGTTCCTCGCCCAGCACCGCGCGCGCCAGTTGCGGCAGGAAGGCGGCGAAGGCGCGCGATTCGATCACGCCCGCGCCCGGCCAATTGCTGACCATCAATCCGCCGCGCGCGCAGGCGTCATAAAGGTCGGGCACGCCGATGCGCGACTTGCTGTCGAAGGCGAGTGGGTCGAGGAAGCGGCTGTCCAGCCAGCGCCACAGCCCGTCGATCCGCTTCAACCCCTGAATGGTGCGGACGAATAATTGCCCGTCGGTGACGATCAGATCCTCGCCCTCGACCAGCAACAGGCCAAGATAGCGGGCGAGATGCGCCTGTTCGGCATAGCTTTGGTTGAAGCGGCCGGGCGTCAGCAGGCCGATGCGCGGGTCGGACCGGGCGCAATCGGCGGCCAGTCCCCGGCGCAATTCGTCGAAAAAGGGCGCAAGCCGCCGCGTATTCATTGCGCCCAGCAGGTCGCCGGTGGCGCGCGACAAAGCGAGCCGGTTTTCCAGCGCATAGCCCACCCCCACCGGGGTCCGCACCCGGTCGGACAGCACGCGCCATTCGCCCGCCGGGCCGCGCCCGATATCGGCGGCGTAGAAATGCAACTGATGCCCCTGCGGCGGCGGCGCGCCGTTCATGACGCGCCAATAATGGGCGCTGCCGGTCACGATGCTGGCGGGCAGATTGCCGTCCCTGACCAGCGACTGGGTCGAATAAATGTCGGCGATGACCCGTTCGAGCAGGTCGGCGCGCTGGGCGAGGCCGCGTTCGATATGCGCCCATTCGTCCGCGCCGATCAGCAACGGCACCGGCCCCAGCGGCCAGGCGCGTTCCTGCTCGTCGCCGGTCAGGCGGAACGCCATGCCAAGGTCGATCGCCTGCCGCCCGACATGGTCGGCCAGCGTCGCGGGGTCGCCCTGCGCCTGGGCCGACAGCCGCTCCAGCATCGTCCGCCAGCGCGGGGCCATGGCGGGCGATGCATCGGCAAACAAATCCCCCGCCGGTGCGGCGGCGAGATAGGCGTCGGCCCATCCCCCCGCCGCGCCGGGCGGGGCCGCGGCGTCTGCGGCCATCACAGCCCCGGTTGTTTGAAGCGCAGGTCCAGCGTCATCGGAAATTCGCTGGCCATTTCGGCGGCGGGCATGTCGACTTGGCCGGGGGTATGGCCATAATCCTGAAACCGCGCCTTGCGCCGGGCTTCGGCCTCATAGCCGTTGATCGGCAGCGTGTCGTAATTGCGGCCGCCCGGATGCGCGACATGATAGACGCAGCCGCCCAGCGACCGCCCGCTCCAACTGTCCAGCACGTCAAAGGTCAGCGGCGCATTGGCGGGCAGGTGGGGGTGGAGGCAATTGGCCGGTGCCCATGCCTTGTAGCGGACGCCGCCGACCGCTTCGCCCGGAACGCCGGTGGCGGTCATTGGCACCTGCCGCCCGTTGCACGCGACGATGTGGCGTCCGGCGACCAGGCCCGTGGCGCGCACCTGCAGCCGTTCGGTCGATGAGTCGACATAGCGCACCGTGCCGCCGATCGCCCCGGTTTCGCCCAGCACGTTCCAGGGTTCGAGCGCATGGGCGATTTCCAGGCCCACGCCGCCCGCATCCACCGTGCCATGGACCGGGAAGCGGAACTGGCGCTGCGCCTCGAACCAGTTGGGGTCGAAATCATAGCCCGCACCGCGCAGGTCGGACAGGATCTCCAGGAAATCGGCCCAGACGAAATGGGGCAGCATGAAACGGTCATGCAGCGTCGTGCCCCAGCGCACCAGATGGCCCTGCTGCGGCTGCCGCCAGAACCAGGCGGTCAGCGCGCGGAGCAGCAATTGCTGCGCCAGGCTCATGCGCGCTTCGGGTGGCATTTCGAACCCGCGAAACTCCAGCAGGCCAAGCCGTCCGGTGGGACCATCGGGCGAGAACATCTTGTCGATGCAGATTTCGGTGCGATGGGTGTTGCCCGTCACATCGACCAGCAGGTTGCGGAACAGCCGATCGACCAGCCAGGGGGGCGGGGCTGCGCCCTCGCCCGCGAACGGGTTGGGCACCTGTGCCAGCGCGATCTCCAGCTCATAGAGGCCGTCATGCCGCGCCTCGTCGATGCGCGGCGCCTGGCTCGTCGGCCCGATGCACAGGCCCGAAAAGAGATAGGAGAGCGAGGGGTGGCGCTGCCAATAGAGGACGAAGCTCTTGAGCAGATCAGGCCGCCGGATGAAAGGCGAGTCGCCCAGCGTCGGCCCGCCCAGCACGATATGATTGCCCCCGCCGGTGCCGACCGATCGGCCATCGACCATGAATTTGTCGGCGGTCAGCTGACATTCGCGGGCATGGTCATAGACTTGCTGGGTGATTTGAACCGTCTCGTCCCAACTCGCGGCGGGCTGGACATTCACTTCGATCACGCCGGGGTCGGGCGTAGCCTTCAGCACGTCGATGCGCGGGTCCGGCGGCGGCGAATAGCCTTCGATCCGCACGGGGATGCGCAGCGCTTCGGCAGCGGCTTCGACTTCGGCGATCAGCTCCAGATAATCTTCCAGCGCCTGTACCGGGGGCAGGAAGACCGAGAGATAATGGCCGCGCGGTTCGACCGTCACGGCGGTCCGCACCGCGCCTTCGATGATGACCTGTTCGACCCGCTCCTGCGCGGCCATGCCGCCTTCGGGACCGGCGACCCGCTGCGACTGTTGCGCGCGCACTTCCTCGACGCTCGCCTGTTCGACGATCTGGGTGCGGAAATCGGGCAGCGGTTCGCGCGGCTCGCTGGTGTCGCGGGGGTGGATATAGGGGTAATCGGATGGCGGCACATAGGGCAGCGACCCCAGCGGCAGGCGATAGCCCAGCGCCGAATCGCCCGGCACCGCGAACAGCTTGCCGCGCCGCAACTGCCAGATTTCGCTCTGCCAACGGGGCTTTGCGACCTGAGATTGCCAGCGCTGGACCGGCAGCACATAGCCGACCGGCTGGTCGAGGCCGCGCTCGAACGTCTTGACCATCCGCGCGCGCGCTTCGGGGTCGCTGATCTTGGGATCATCGGGGCTGGCGTTGATCGGCAGGTCGGCTTCCTTGACCGCCCAGACCGCCGGATCTTCATAGACCGCATGGGTATATTCGTCGGTAAAGCCCATATTCCCGGCCATATGGCTGAGGAACGCGCGGGCGTCGGCAGGCGTCACCATGCGCGCGCCGTCGGGCGCATCGTCGGGTGCGATCAGGCTTTCGTCGCGCCAGATCGGCGTGCCATCCTTGCGCCAATAGACCGCATAGGCCCAGCGCGGCAGGCTTTCGCCCGGATACCATTTGCCCTGTCCGTGATGCAGCAGGCCGCCCGGCGCGAAGGTTGCGCGCAGCTTGCGGATCAGCCGGTCGGCATAGGCCGCCTTGGTCGGGCCGACCGCATCGCCATTCCATTCGCCCGCATCGCCGCCATCGACCGCCACGAAGGTCGGCTCGCCCCCGGTGGTCAGGCGCACATCCTGCGCGATCAAATCGGCATCGACCTGTGCGCCGAGCGCCATCACCGCGTCCCAACGGCTGTCGGTGAACGGCTTGGTGATCCGCACCGCCTCGGCAATGCGCGACACATTCATCGCAAATTCGAAATCGACTTCGGCGGGTTCGGCCATGCCGCTGATCGGCGCGGCGGACTTGTAGTGCGGCGTCGCGCAGAGCGGAATATGCCCCTCGCCCGCGAACATGCCGCTGGTGGCATCGAGCGCCACCCAGCCTGCGCCCGGCACATAAGCCTCCGCCCAGGCGTGCAGGTCGACGACGTCCTGCGTTACGCCCTTTGGTCCCTCGATCGGTTCGACATCGGCGACCAGCTGGATCGAATAGCCCGACACGAAACGCGCGGCAAAGCCCAGCCGACGCAGCAATTGCACCAGCAACCAGGCGGAATCGCGGCACGATCCGGTGCCGATCTCCAGCGTCTCTTCCGGCGTCTGGACGCCCGCTTCCATGCGGATGACATAGCCGACCTGTTGTTGCAGGCGGCGGTTCACCTCGACCAGGAAATCGACCGTCCGGCTCTCAAAGCCATCATATTGCGCCACCATCGCGTCGAACATCGGCCCTTGCAGTTCGATATCGAAATAGGCGGCGAGGTCGGTCTTCAACTGATCGTCATAGGCGAAGGGGTAAGTCTCCGCATAAGGCTCGACGAAGAAATCGAACGGATTGATGATGTCGAGGTCCGCGAGCAGATCGACCTGGATGCGGAAATGATCGACCGGATCGGGAAACACCACGCGCGCCAGCCAGTTGCCGTGCGGGTCTTGCTGCCAGTTCAGGAAATGGTTCGCCGGTTCGATCTTCAGCGCATAATTGGGGACTTTGGTCCGGCTATGCGGCGCGGGGCGCAGGCGGATGACCTGCGGCCCCAGGCGGATCGGGCGATTGTAACGATAGGCGGTGAGGTGGTGGAGTGCGGCTTTGAGCATGGCCGCGATCAAACGCTACCCCCTGCTGCAATGCAACAGCCAATCGCGCGGGCCGTGCAGATTCTAGCGGGTGCCCAGCCGCCCGCGCCGATAGCGCCGCCGCAGCACCGCCCCTGCGATCAGCAACGGCGTCGCCACCAGCATCAGTGCCATGCCGATCAGGCTGGGCGACCAGCCCATGATGCTGTGCAGACCAAAGGCGGATGGCGCGAGCAGCAGCAGAAATCCGGCGGTCAGCAGCCACAGACCCCAGCGGCGCGGCCGCACCGCGACCATGCGATATTCATGCCGCCACGCCTTGCGGCCTTCCTTGGTGGAAAGATCGGGTGGGGGATGGTGAGACATAAGCGCTGGACTCATGCCGCGAACAGCTTACCCTGTCCAGCATCCCCGGGGGACCGTCCGCAGACGGTTGAGAGGCAGCTATGTGGCTGCGACCCGTTGAACCTGATCCGGCTAACACCGGCGTAGGGAGGGTCAGCGCGCTTTCACACCGCCCGCCATCCCTCTCTTTCGCCCATGAAGGAGAGATAAGAATGGCAGATGTTCCCGCCCGCACCGAAATCGGCGTCACCACTGGCCCCATCAGGGGATCGCGCAAAATTCATGTCGGCCCGCTGAAGGTCGCGATGCGCGAAATCACGCTGGAGCCGGGCAGCGGCGAGGCGCGGGTGCGCGTTTATGACACGTCGGGCCCCTATACCGACCCGGCGGCGCAGATCGACATTCGTGCGGGCCTGCCGACGCTGCGCCACGACTGGATCGTCGGGCGCGGCGATGTGGAGGCATATGACGCGCGTGAGGTACGGCCGGAGGATAATGGTCTCAAGGGGCCAGACAGGTCGGGCGGTGTCGCGCAATTCCCGCTCGGCACCCGCCGCCCCTTGCGCGCCAAGCCGGGCGCGAATGTCAGCCAGATGCACTATGCCCGTCGCGGCATCATCACGCCGGAAATGGAATATGTGGCGGAGCGCGAGAATCTCGGCCGGGCGCGGCTTTCCGAATATGTCCGCGACGGGCAGGATTGGGGCGCGGACATCCCCGATTATGTGACGCCCGAATTTGTCCGCGACGAAGTGGCGCGCGGCCGGGCGATCATCCCCAGCAACATCAACCATCCCGAATCCGAACCGATGGCGATCGGCCGCAATTTCCTGGTCAAGATCAACGCCAATATCGGCAACAGCGCGGTCGCATCCGACGTCGCCGCCGAAGTCGACAAGCTGGTGTGGTCGATCCGCTGGGGTGCGGACACGGTGATGGATCTGTCTACCGGCCGCAACATCCACGACACGCGCGAATGGATCATCCGCAATTCGCCCGTGCCGATCGGCACCGTGCCCATCTATCAGGCGCTCGAAAAGGTCGGCGGCGTCGCCGAGGATCTGACGTGGGAGATTTTCCGCGACACGCTGATCGAGCAAGCCGAACAGGGCGTCGATTATTTCACCATCCATGCGGGCGTGCGGCTGCCCTATATCCCCATGACCGCCAAGCGCGTCACCGGCATCGTGTCGCGCGGCGGCTCCATTATGGCGAAATGGTGCCTCGCCCATCATCGCGAAAGCTTCCTCTACGAGCGGTTCGACGAGATTAGCGAGATCATGAAGGCCTATGACATCGCCTATTCCCTGGGCGACGGCCTGCGCCCCGGTTCGATCGCCGACGCCAATGACGAAGCGCAATTTGCCGAACTCTATACGCTGGGCGAACTGACCAAGCGCGCCTGGGAACAGGATGTGCAGGTGATGATCGAGGGGCCGGGGCATGTGCCCATGCACAAGATCAAGCAGAATATGGAAAAGCAGCTCGAAGCCTGCGGCGAAGCGCCCTTCTATACGTTGGGGCCGCTCACCACCGATATCGCGCCGGGCTATGACCATATCACCAGCGGGATCGGCGCGGCCATGATCGGCTGGTACGGCACGGCGATGCTCTGCTATGTCACGCCCAAGGAGCATCTGGGCCTGCCCGACCGCGATGACGTGAAGGTCGGCGTGGTGACCTACAAGCTCGCCGCCCACGCCGCCGACCTCGCCAAGGGGCATCCGGCCGCGAAAGTGCGCGACGATGCGCTGAGCCGGGCGCGGTTCGAGTTCCGTTGGAGGGACCAGTTCAACCTGTCCCTGGACCCCGACACGGCGGAGCAATATCACGACCAGACCCTCCCCGCGGAAGGCGCGAAAAGCGCCCATTTCTGCTCGATGTGCGGCCCCAAATTCTGCTCGATGAAGATCACGCAGGAGGTCCGCGATTTCGCCGCGAAGCAGAATCAAGAGGCTGATGCGTTCATCGCCGCCAATCCTCCCCGTTCCGGGGAGGGGGACCGTTCGGCGCAGCCGAATGGTGGAGGGGGTACGCCCCTGGACCCCGCCTCCGCCGAACAGGGCATGGCGGAAATGAGCAGAGTGTTCAGGGAAACGGGGAGTGAATTGTATATGGGCGCTGGGGATAGGGAGCGGGATTGAGGGATACGGGATTGAGCGATAGAAGCTGATCTTGTGTTAGGGAGATAGGCTGTGAGCTGGCTCGATAAATTGCGAAGGCGATTGACGGGCCAGCGCCCTCCCGGTCCGAGTTACAAGCCTATGCCGCCTCATCCGGCAAACGTGCCCGGCTCTTTCTATGTCGAAAATGGGTGTTGTTTGTTTTGCGGCGTCTGGGAAGATGTTGCGAGTGATATGATGAGCTGGTTAGGGGATGACCCCGGCCATTGTTATATCTCTCGCCAACCTCAGACAGACGAAGAATTTGGCCGGATGGTTGAAGCAATGCAGATAAATGAAGTCGATTGTATCCGTGTCCGCCATTGCAAGAGTGCGTGGAAGGACGAACTCATTCGGCAAGGTTTGGTCGATCAAATTGATCCAGAATGAAAATATTTGGCGGCTGTAGCGAACTGGCGGACTGCAAATGCATAATATCACCCCACCTTCTTCGGCCGCCCACCCTTCGCCCCATTAGCCCTTGCCGCCGCTGCCTTGGCGGGCGATGTCACGCTGCCCGCGCGCCGCGCCAGTTCGCGCATCCAGGCCTTGGTGCCGAACGATCCGGCCATCAGCGCCGGGACGGAAAGGTCCACGTCCAGCGCTTCCCAATGCAGGCCAAAGCCCGCGCCCGCAATCTCCACCTCTGCCAGTTGATCGGGCGTGGCCGCTTCCAAACCCTGCGCCAGGCCGGGCGGAAAGGCGAAGGTTGCGCCACTGGCGAGGTCGACGATGATGCGCCCCGCCTTGCGGTCATAGCGCGCGGCCAGCGCGCGCGGTTCGTTGGCCAGCGCGTCCCGGCCCCGCGCCTCTGCCGCGTCGATCTGCGCATCGGACCAGTGACCCGTCATTCCTCATCTCCATGTATCGAGCGCCAGTGCGTCATGAACGCCGCCTGCCGCTCCAGCACCACATCCATCGCCCGCCTGCGATCCGCCGCTTTCATGCCGATCGCATATATGAGTTGGGGTAGCGCGCCATCCGGCGACAGCGCGACCTTCAACTCGCCATTGCCCAGCACATGGACATGCGGCGGCTCATGATCGTGCGTGTAGATGACAAAGCGCATGCCATGCGCACGATAGATCGTAACCATGGCGATAAATAACCTATCTGTTGGGTTATTTCAAGCGAGCAACGAGTTCACCGATACACCTTTCGCCGATGCGCCACGCGCACGATGATAATCACCACCCGCTCATCCTTGATCTGCGCCACCACGCGATAATCGCCGACCCGCCAGCGCCAATAGCCTGCATGGTCGCCGGTCAGCGCGCTGCCCAGCGTACGCGGATCGTCCAGCGTGGCGATCCGTTCCTCCAATGTCGTAATGATCCGCCGGGCCACGCTACGGTCGAGTTTCTTCAACTCCTTTACCGCATCGGGCAGGAACTCAATCGTCCAGGCCAAGATCGCGCTTCACATCGGCAAGTGGAATGGCGTCGCCCGCGCGAAAACCCTTCATCCGTTCCTCGGCGAGATAAAAATCTTCCAGATCATCCAGATGCGCCTCGATTGCTTCGCGCGCATAAAATGTCTTGGTCCGCCCCGTCCGCGCTGCCAGCGCATCAAGGCGGCTCTCCAATTCAGGCGTCAGGCGCACGGCAAGCATATCAGCCTCCAAGGGTTGCTATACATATATAGCACTTGCGCCAAACACGCAATTGCACGCTACACGCCCGTCAAAAGTGCCGCGCCGGGTCCATCGCCTTGTGCAGCACGCGGACTATCGAAATATTCTTCCCGTCGAAGCGATAGAAAAGGCGATGTTCGCGAACCGGCAGGCTGCGAATCCGATCGCCAAGATCGGGTCGTGCCATGCCCAGTTCGGGATGTTCGCGAAGCCGGTCGAGTGCCGTGTCGATGGCAAGCAGATAGGTTTCGCCTGCCACTTCGCCATGCCCAGCGACGCTATAGTCGAGTATGTCGTCCAAGTCGCGCCGGGCCTTCGCCCTGATACGCAGTATCATCCCGCGTTTGATTGGGCGGCCCGCCGGGCGCGACCGTCAGCGATGATGTCGGCGATGGTCGCGTCGGTTTCCGGCGACGCTAGCCCTTCTTCGATCGCGGCACGCAGAGCGCGGCGCTTCTCCTCCGCCTCCTGCTCGCGCCGAACCAGGTCGCGGACATAATCGCTGCTGCTGCTGTAGCGGCCTTCGGCGACGCGGGCCTCTATCCAGCTTTTGAGGCCATCGGGGAGGGAGATGTTCATCTGTGCCATGGCCATAATGCCTACAATATTGCGCTATTCTTGACAAGAAGCGTGGCCGTTGCACCCTCGCCGCTATCTATGTTATAACGAGCGTATGAACATGCCCCTCAAAATCACCAAGATCGGCAACAGCGCCGGAGTCATCCTGCCCAAGGAATTGCTGGCGCAACTGCGCGTCGGGCCTGGGGATATGCTCTATGTTACCGAATCCCCCGATGGCGTGCGCCTGACCGCGGCCAATCCCGACTTTGAATCGAAGATGGACCTGGCCGAACAGATCATGCGCGAGGATCGCGACATATTGCGCGTGTTGGCGAAGTAAGCGGACATGGTGGAAAGCGGCGAACAGCGCCGCGAGCCGGTGTGGATCGAAAAGCCCGTCGCGCTCGCTATCCATGACCGCCAACTGGCCGAACATGGCGGCGGCACCGGTGTCCGCGATGACGGATTGCTGGAATCGGCGCTGGCACGTCCGCTCAACCAGTGGACCTATGGTGAGGAGGATCACTGCCAACTGGCCGCTGCCTATGCTTTCGGCGTCGTGCGCAACCATCCCTTCGTCGATGGCAACAAGCGCACCGGCTGGGTGCTGGCGCGCCTGTTTCTGGCGCTCAACGGCGTTGCCCTAAGTTTCGACGCGAGCGACGCGACCCGCACCATGCTGGACTTCGCCGCCGGGAATCTGGGCGAAGCGGACCTGGCCGACTGGTTCCGCCAGCACCTCGCCCCCGCCTGACCGCGCCGTTCCGTTACCCCCGCTCGCGCGCCTTGATCTTGCGCACGTCGGCCAGCTGCCCCATCAGTATCGCCAGTGCGTCGCGTTCCGGCTGGGGCAGGTCCGTCGTGTCGAAATGGCGGATCAATATTTCGAGCGCGTCGCCGATGCGGCCGATCTGGCGGCCATAACTGCCGACCTCGTCCAGCACCGTGCGTTCGATGTCGGGCCGCGCCGTCTGCCCCAGGGTGATGTTGACGAGGCCGATCTGCCCGCCATTCTGCGTCCAATAGAGAGGATTGATCGCCTGCCACAATTTTTCGGGTGCCAGCGCCATGGTGAAGGGTTGCATCGGGCCGTCCTTCGCTCGTTCGAGACGAACCGAAAGCTGCCATGGCAGACCCGCCTGCGCAAGCGCGCTGTCCTACCGGCCGCAACGCTGCTATGCTCTCGCCCAGGCTTTGCGATAGGATCAATGCGGCGCAACATAGTATCGCAATGTGCGGGAAAAGTGCGAAGCTAAGGCCGCGACGCCGCCTGTCCTTCGGCCCGCACCCCCCTTGCCACTGGACCGCCCGGCCATAAGCCCTACATAGCCCTCTTATGCCTCCCGAAACGCCCGAAACCGCTCCCTTGCCGCCCGTCTGGGCGACCTTCCGCCGCTTCCTGCCCTATTTGTGGCCGGCCGACGCGCCCGCGCTGCGCCGCCGCGTCGCCATCGCGATGCTGCTGGTGCTGCTCGCCAAGCTCATCAGCATCGCCATGCCCTTTGCCTATAAGGGCGTGATCGACCGGATGGCACCGGGCATGGAACCGGCGGTGGGTCTCGCCATCGCGCTGGTGCTGGTCTATGCCGGTGCGCGGTTCAGCGCGGTGCTGTTCGACAATCTGCGCAATGCCGTGTTCGAGAAGGTAGGGCAGGAGGCCAGCCGTCGCCTCGCCGATGACGTGTTCGTCCATCTCCACCGCCTGTCGCTGCGCTTCCACCTCGACCGGCGCACGGGTGCGGTCACCAAGATCGTCGAGCGCGGGACCAAGAGCATCGACACGATGCTCTATTTCCTGCTGTTCAACATTGCCCCCACCATCATCGAGCTGGTCGCGGTCTGCGCCATCTTCCTGTTCAAGTTCGGCTGGGGCCTGGTCGCTGCGACGCTCGTCATGGTGGTCGCCTATATCTGGTTCACCCGCACCGTGACCGAATGGCGCAACCAGCTGCGCCGCGACATGGTGGACATGGACACCAGCGCCGTCGCCCATGCGGTCGACAGCCTGCTCAATTTCGAAACGGTCAAATATTTCGGCGCGGAACAGCGGGAGGCCGACCGCTATAGTGGGGCGATGCGCCGCTATGCCAAGGCGGCGATCAAGAGCGAGAACAGCCTTGCCTGGCTCAATGTCGGCCAGTCGCTGATCACCAACCTGATGATGGCGGGCGCGATGGCCTATAGCGTGTGGGGCTGGAGCGTCGGCCAGTTCACCACCGGCGACGTCGTGCTGGTCAATACGCTGCTCGCCCAGCTGTTCCGGCCGCTCGACCTGCTCGGCATGGTCTATCGCACCATCCGCCAAGGGCTGATCGACATGGAGGCGATGTATCAACTGATCGACACCCAGGCCGAGGTCGCCGATGCGCCGGACGCGACGGTGCTACGGGCGCCGGGCGGCGCGGTGCGGTTCGATCATGTCCGCTTCGGCTATGACCCGGAGCGGGAGATTTTGCATGACGTGAGTTTCGAAGTGCCCGCCGGGCATACGCTGGCGATCGTCGGGCCTTCGGGCGCGGGCAAGTCCACCATCGCGCGCATCCTGTTCCGCTTCTACGATATCCAGTCGGGCCAGGTGACGATCGACGGGCAGGATATCGCCAAGGTGACCCAGGCCTCGCTGCGTGCCGCGATCGGCATCGTGCCGCAGGACATGGTGCTGTTCAACGACACGGTCGGCTATAATATCGGCTATGGTCGCGAAGGCGCGTCGCAGGACGAGATCGAAGCAGCGGCCAAGGCCGCGTCGATCCACGACTTCATCCTCAGCCTGCCCAAAGGCTATGACACGCGCGTCGGCGAACGCGGCCTCAAGCTGTCGGGCGGGGAAAAGCAGCGCGTGGCAATTGCGCGGACATTACTCAAAGACCCGCCCTTGCTGGTGCTGGACGAAGCCACCAGCGCGCTCGACAGCCGCACGGAAACCGAAATCCAGACCGTGCTGCGCGACATCAGCCGCAAGCGCACGACGCTGGTGGTGGCGCATCGCCTGTCCACCGTGGTCGATGCCGAAGAGATTATCGTGCTGGACCAGGGCCGCATCGTCGAACGCGGCCGCCACGCCGATCTGGTGCGCGCCGATGGCCTTTACGCTTTGATGTGGAACCGGCAGGCGAGCGAGCGGGAAGCGCTGCCGGGTGAGGGGGGCGTTGGCGATGTGTTCGAGGTGGTGGTGCCATCCTCCTGACCTATTCTCCGGCGCAAGCCGGAGTCCAGAGGCCCCAGGCGCGGTGCCGCGTCGCCCTGGACCCCGGCCTCCGCCGGGGAACGGTCTACCTCTCGTCGTTACCGCGTCATGGCCTCAATCGACGAAGTTCGCCGCCACCTCCGGCGGCACGCGCAGGATGCGGCCGGTGGCCTTGTCGATGATCGCCCAGGTGGATTTGGCCGCGACCTTCACCTTGCCGTCGGTGCCGGTAAATTCCATCATCCGGTCGAAGCGCGCCCCGCGCGGTGCCTCCGCTATCCAGGTGCGCGCAGTGACGCTGTCGCCCGCCGTCACATTGCCGCGATAGTCGATCTCATGCCGGGTCACGACCCAGATATAGGCGTCGACATGCGCCGGATCGGCATCGCGGTTCCAATGCTCAACCGATACCCGCTCCATCCACTGGACCCAGACCGCATTGTTCACATGGCCAAGGATGTCGATGTCGTCCGGGGTGGCGGTGATCTGGCAGATGTAGGATGATGGCATGATCTAGGCTCCGAGGTTCAAAGCCCCTCCCCTTCAGGGGAGGGGTTGGGGTGGGGGCATCAATTGGGGCTGGCGTATGGGGCATGCCCCCCCCACCCAGGCCCTCCTTTGAAGGCAGAGCTATCGCATATGGAACCCAACCTATCCAAAGTCGTCACCCTGAACTTGTTTCAGGGTCCATTTCTCCCCACGAGCCGCGGTATCTGGGGCACGATGGATGCTGAAACAAGTTCAGCATGACGAAGTAAAATTCAGGGCTGTCCATATGCGATTCCCCTGCCTCTAAGGGGGGAGGGGCGTTAGGATGTCACCCCCAATTGCCACAGCAGAAACGCAAATTCCTCCGCCGTTTCGTGCAAGCTCTCGAACCGGCCCGACTTGCCGCCATGGCCCGCGCCCATATTGGTCTTGAGCAGCAGGATATTGTCGTCGGTCTTGTTGGCGCGCAGCCTGGCCACCCATTTGGCCGGTTCCCAATAGGTGACGCGCGGATCGTTGAGGCCCGCCGTCACCATCAAGGGCGGGTAAGCCTGCGCGGTGACATTACTGTAAGGATCATAGCCCAGGATCGTCTCGAACGCGGCCTTGTCCGCGATCGGATTGCCCCATTCGGGCCATTCGCCCGGCGTCAGCGGCAGCGTCTCGTCCAGCATCGTATTGAGCACATCGACAAAGGGCACATGCGCCACCACTGCGCCCCACAGGTCGGGATCGCTATTGATCACCGCGCCCATCAGCTCGCCGCCCGCCGATCCGCCCGAAATGCCGATCTTGCCTGCCGCCGTATAGCCGAGGTCGATCAGCCCCTTTGCCACGTCCACGAAATCGGTGAAGGTGTTGGTCCGCTTGTCGAGCTTGCCGTCCAGATACCATTGCTGGCCGAGATCATCGCCGCCGCGAATATGCGCGAGCGCGAACACCATGCCGCGATCCAGCAGCGACAGCCGCCCGGTCGAAAAGCCAGGCTCCATCGCCAGTCCATAGGCGCCATAGCCATACAGATGCAGCGGCGCGCTGCCGTCGCGGGGCAGGTCTTTGGGATAGACGATCGACACCGGGATCGCGGTGCCATCGCGCGCCGGGATCATCAGCCGTTCGGTCGTATAGCGGCTGGCATCATAGCCCGACGGGATGGCCTGCACCTTCAACTCTTCGAGCCGTCCGTCACCCAGATGATAATCATAGATGGTGTCGGGCGTGACCATCGATTCATAACCGATGCGCAGCTTCGTCACATCATATTCGGGATTATCGTCCAGCCCCGCGCAATAGCTGGCTTCGGGGAAAGGGATGCGCTTTGGCGTGTGGGTGGCGTAATCGCGCAATTCGATCTGGTCGAGCCCGTCCTGCCGTCCTTCGGTGACGTAGAAACGCTGGAACAGGGTGAAGTCGGTCAGGTAGAAATGATCGTCGGGCGCGATCACCTGCGTCCATTGGTCGGGCGCGTCGAGCGACGCCGTCACCAACCGGAAATTGGGGTGGGCATCGTTGGTGCGGATATACAGGCGGCCCTCATGCTCATCGACATCATATTCGCGACCGGCTTGGCGCGGCGCGACCAGGATCGGGTCGGCCAGCGGATTGTCGGCGGGGATCAGCCAGGCTTCGGTCGTCACATGGTCGCCGGTGGCGATGACGATCCATTTTTCGGACGAGGTCAGGCCGACCGACACGCGGAAGCCTTCATCATCCTCATGGAAAAGTTCGACGTCGCTCGCGACGCTCTGGCCCAGCCAGTGGAGCCGCGTATTGTCCGTGCGCCAATTGTCGTTGGCGATGCCGTAGAGCAGCCCCTTGCTGTCGCTGGTCCACACCAGCGATGACAGCGTGTCGGGGATGATTTCGGGCAGGATTTCGCCGCTGATCAGATCCTTGATCCGCGCCTCGAACCGTTCGGAGCCGTTGGTGTCGATCGCATAAGCGAGATAACGGCCATCGGGGCTGACCGACATCGCGCCCAGCCGGAAATAATCATGCCCCTGCGCCAGCGCGGTTTCGTCCAGGATCAACTGATCCGGCCCGCCCGCCACAGGCTTGCGATACCATTTGCGATATTGCGCACCGATTTCGAAGGCGCGCCAATAGATATAGTCGCCGTCTTTCTGCGGCACTGACTGGTCGTCTTCCTTGATCCGCCCCTTCATCTCGGCGAACAATGTGTCGGTCAGCGCCTTGTGCGGGGCCATCGCCGCTTCGAAATAGCGGTTTTCTTCCGCCAGATAGTCCAGCACTTGTTTGTCCGTTACCTCCGGGTAGCCGGGGTCGCGCAGCCAGGCATAATCATCGGTCAGGGTGATGCCATGATGGGTGAAGCTGTGCGGACGGCGGGCGGCAACGGGCGGCTGGGAAAGATCGGTCATTCAGTGTCCATATATGATCGGGTCGGTTTGATCGGGTTGGCGGCGCTGGCATAAGCGCCTTTGCCTGCTTATGTTGTCGCCTTTGCGGCCTGCGCAAGGGCCGATAGACAAGGAAGCATGAATGTCCACCTATGAAGACCGGCTGAAGGCGCTGCGCGCGCAGTTGGTGCGCGTGTCGCTCGACGGCTTCGTCGTGCCGCTGACCGATGAACATATGAGCGAATATGTCGGCGCCTATGCGCAGCGGCTTGCCTGGCTGACGGGGTTTCAGGGGTCGGCGGGCAGCGCGGTGGTGCTGCCGGAGCAGGCGGCGATCTTCACTGACGGCCGCTATACCTTGCAGGTGCGCGAGCAGGTGGACGGGGCGCATTGGGCCTATGAAAGCGTGCCGCAGACCTCGATCGCCGACTGGCTGGGCGTTCATGCCCCCAGCGGCGGCCGGATCGGCTATGACCCCTGGCTGCACACCAGCGCCTGGGTGAAGGCGGCGAGCGCCGCGTTGGCGAAGAAGGGCGCGACCTTGGTCGCGGTCGACACCAACCCGATCGACGCGGTCTGGCCCGATCGCCCCGCGCCCAGCGCCGCGCGGCTGGTGGTGCATGAAGATCGCTTTGCCGGGCGCAGCGCCGCCGACAAGCGACAGGCGATCGCCGACTGGCTGGTGGAGACCGGCGCGGATGCCGCCGTCCTGTCCGCGCTCGATTCGATCGCCTGGGCCTTCAACATCCGGGGCAAGGATGTTGATCGCACGCCCGTCGCGCTCGCCTATGCGATCATCCATGCCGATGCGACTGCCGACCTCTATGTCGCGCCCGAAAAGATGGACGAAGCCGTCACCCAGCATCTGGGCAATGCAGTGCGGGTCAGCGACGGTGTGAACTTCGCCGCCGCGCTGCAGGATTTTGCCGGAAAGACGGTGGTCGCCGACCCCGAACGGGCGGTGGCGGCGATCTTCGACGCGCTGGAACAGGGCGGCGCGACCGTGCTGCCGCTGCGCGACCCGGCCGTGCTGCCCAAGGCGATCAAGAATGCGGTCGAGATTGCCGGGCATAAGGCCGCGCAGGCGCGCGATGGCGCGGCGCTCAGCCGCTTCCTCCATTGGGTGTCGGTCGAAGCGCCCAAGGGCGGCCTCACCGAAATGTCCGCCGCCGACCGGCTGGAAGCCTTCCGCAAGGAGACCGGCCTGCTCGAAGACTTATCGTTCGACACGATCAGCGGTGCCGGGCCGAATGGCGCGGTGGTCCATTACCGGGTCGAGGACAAGACCAACCGCCCGATCGAGACAGGCACGCTCTATCTGGTCGATTCGGGCGGCCAATATCGCGACGGCACCACCGACGTCACCCGCACGCTGGCGATCGGCACGCCGACCCGCGAGATGCAGGAACGGTTTACGCTGGTGTTGAAGGGCCATGTCGCGCTGGCGAGGGCCGTGTTCCCGGTGGGAACGCGCGGCGGCCAGCTCGACATATTGGCGCGGCAATATCTGTGGGCACAGGGGCTGGATTACGCCCATGGCACGGGCCATGGCGTCGGCAGCTTCCTGTCGGTACATGAAGGACCGCAGCGGATCGCAACCTTCGGCGGCGGCGACGAGCCGTTGCAAGCGGGCATGATCCTGTCCAACGAGCCGGGCTATTACAAGACCGGTGCATATGGCATCCGCATCGAAAATCTGGTGCTGGTCGAGGAACGCGCGGTGCCGGGGGCGGAAAAGCCGATGCTGGGGTTTGAAACGCTGACCTTCGCGCCGATCGACCGGGCGCTGATCGCTACCGACATGCTGAGCGCAGAAGAGCAGGCATGGATCGATAGCTATCATGCCGAGGTGCTGGACGTGGTCGGGCCGCAACTGGAGGGTGATGCGCTGGCATGGCTCAAGGCCGCCTGCGCGCCGCTGCCGCGCGGCTAATCCTTGGCGGGATCGGGCGCGGGGGCGGGTGGCGTCTCCCGCGCCTGCGCCTTGCGACGGCGCAGATTGTCGCGCAACGCCTGCGCCAGTCGCGCCTTTTTGTCATCCTGTGTCTCGGCCATGCCGACGCCCTAAGCAAATTGCATCATCCGCCGCAACCCGCCTTGACAAGGGCAGCGCACGCAGCCATAGGCCCGGCTCCCAGCGCGACGAGCGCTTGCGGATGAGAAACAGAGTGCTGCTGTAGCTCAGTGGTAGAGCGCGTCATTGGTAATGACGAGGTCGGGAGTTCAATCCTCCCCAGCAGCACCATTTTTATCCACTAAATTCCATCGATTGGTCGGTGTGTTTCGCTTGGCCATTGGGCATGGCCGTCAAGCAGCCGGATCGCGGCGTCAAGCCGCTGTCCACAACAGTTGCACAACGATCCAATGCGACCATGGCGCTTTCTGGCACGCGACCCTTGCGCCAACGGCGACCGGCACATTCGGAGGATCAGGCAAGCGTGACGGACGAACAGACTACCGCCGCAGCATGGTTTCAGGGCAGGTCGGGAGATAGTCACGAAAACCGAACCGACAGGGGATGCTCCCGATTCAGCGCCCCTACAATTTAGCCTGTCGCCTGAGCCATGAGCGCTTCAACACGGCGGGCGGATTCGCGCGACGCGGGATTATAGACGAGCATACCCAGGTCCGGGCGACCATCGACGGCGAAAACCGAAAATTCCAATTCGATCAGACCATGTTCGGGATGGCGCAAACGTTTGAGCCCGTCGGCACGGCCTATGACGTCATTCTCGCGCCACAGCGCTGAAAATTCCGGGCTGGCGCTCGACAATTCATCGACCAGCTGCTTGATTTCGACCCCTGCTCCGGCGCGCGCGGCGTCGGCGCGAAAAGCGCCCACGACATAGCGCGCGACATTTAACCAGTCCGCCTGCGCCGCCCGCGTGCGAGGATTGGTGAAGATGAGGCGCAGTACGTTGCGTTCTTCGCGCGGGAGCTTGGCATAGTCGGTCAGCAGCGTCGCCGCCGCCCTGTTCCAGGCGACGACATCCCAGGTCGCCGTCTTGATGATGGCGGGGCTCAGCGGCAGCGCATCAAGCACGCGCTGAAGCCGCGGCGTGACATCGTCGCAGGCGGCATAGCGCGCCACTGGTGCGCGCCCAAGGCCGAGGATGAACAGATGCTCGCGTTCCGGTTCGGTGAGCATAAGCCCGGCGGCAAGGCGGTTGAGCACATCGGCAGACGGTGCGCCACCGCGTCCTTGCTCAAGCCAGGTGTACCAGGTGGGTGATATGTTGGCGCGCTGCGCCACTTCCTCGCGCCGCAGTCCAGGCGTCCGCCGTCGTCCACCGCCAAAGCCGAACGCAGCCGGGTCCATTCTCGACCGGCGGTCGCGCAGGAATGTGCCGAGGGGATTGCCGCTCTGGTCAGGCATAGCCATCCTGTTATAATTTATACCCTGATAAGGTCACTACTTTAACAGGATGGATGGTGGCGGAATAGCGGCAGTCGAACAATAATGGAGACGCTGCCATGCGTATTTTTCTGACCGGCGCGACCGGATTTGTCGGTTCGCTTATCCTCACAGAACTGCAATCGGCAGGGCATCAGGTGCTGGGCCTGACTCGGTCCGAGAGCGGCGCGCGCAAACTGGCCGCAGCCGGGGCGGACGTGCATCGTGGTACGATCGAAGACCTGGACAGCCTGCGCGCAGCAGCCGATCGCGTCGATGCCGTGATCCATACCGCCTTTGACCATGATTTTACGACTTATGCCGCCAATTGTGAGAAGGATCGCGCGGCGATCCTGGCCATGGGTTCGGTTCTGCGCGGCTCTCAGCGGCCGTTGGTCATCACGTCCGCTACTGGAATGGGGGATGTCGGCGAAGGCCGGCCCGCCGTCGAGCATATTTTCAACGCCGATTACCCCATTCCGCGCGTTGCCAGCGAACTGGCCGGCCATGCCCTGTTGCAATCGGGCGTGGACGTTCGCGTCGTGCGGCTTCCCCAAGTGCATGACACCGTCAAACAGGGGCTGATCACCCCCTATGTCGAACATGCGCGCAAGGCGGGATCGGTTGGCTATCTCGGCGAAGGGAACGACTGTTGGTCGGCGGCGCATGTCACCGATGTCGCAAGGCTGTATGTGCGGGTTCTTGAAGCGGGCAGAATGGGTGCCCGCTACCATGCGGTTGCGGAGGAAGGGGTGATGTTCCGGCATATCGCCGAGGCAGTTGCGGTGGGGCTTGACCTGCCGCCGGTGTCGCTTTCTGCCGCCGAAGCAGAGGCGCATTTCGGGTGGTTGTCGATATTCATCGGGCTCGACAAGTCGGCTTCGAGCGACTGGACCCGTGAGCAACTGGGGTGGGAGCCGATCGGCCCGACGCTGCTCAGCGACCTCAGGGCGATGGACTACGCCGTTTCCGAACAGGGGGCGGCATGATGGGCGATCCACCGTTGGAGCTGCCGCGTCTGACCCGGCAATAGTCAAACAGTATCTGTTGCTGTGGTTTCGGCTCCGGTTGTTGATATTTTCGGTGATTAGATATATAAATCACAGATAGACTATATTAATTAACCACTTCTGATTTTTATAGAACAGGTATATTATATGATTTTGTAAAATTACATTGAATTTAATATGAAATTAAATTTATAATACGCGTGTTAATTTGAAATACTGTCAACCAGACCAGAATTTTAGATGTTTCTGACTTGATGCGGCCCCGTCAAGCTACAGGGATCATAGGATGACCAGAATGCCGGATACCGCGAAAATCTTGCCTTTTCCTCCAAATGCGGCGAAATCGGCCGTAGCGGCACCTCATCCAGAAGCGCCATCTATCGGCACCGCCACGGCTGCGGCCGCCCCGCTGCTCGCAGCGGTGAACGAATTTATCGACGCCAAGGGCGGCGGCCAGGGGCATTTTCAGACGTCTATGGATGGCGTCCATATCATGCGCGCCTTTCAGGACATCATGCCGATCCGCCGGATGTACCGGCCATCGCTTTGCGTTGTCCTGCAAGGTACCAAGGAAATCCTCTTTGGCGAAACCGCGCTTCGCTATGCGCAGATGGAATGTCTGGTCGTCAGCATTGAATTGCCCGCAACAGGATGGATGGTCGGCGCGACCGAGGATGACCCGTTCGTCGGCGTCAATATCGAGCTTGACGTCGCCATGCTGCGGGAGGTGATGCAGCAACTCGCCGCACCGCCACGGCCCGATGGTGCGTCTAGCGCATGCGTCTTCGTGGGCAAGGTCGATATGATGCTGAGCGAGTGCGTGCTGCGCTTCGTCAGACTGGCGCAGACGCCCGAAGCCGCCGCCGTTCTATACCCCTCGACCATGCGGGAGCTATGCTATTTGCTGCTGACGGGTGCCTATGGCAGCGAACTGGCGACGCTGGCGCTGCCCGAAACCCATACCGAGCGGGTCGCCAGGGCGATCTACCTGCTACGTCAGAATTTCAACCAGACATTGCGGGTCGAACAATTGGCGGACGCCGCGCGGATGAGCCTCTCGTCCTTCCATCAGCATTTCAAGACGATGACGTCGATGACGCCCGTGCAGTTTCAGAAGCAATTGCGCCTGTTGGAAGCAAGACGCCTGATGGTCAGCGACGCGATCAATGTATCGGAAGCGGCCTATCAAGTGGGATATGAGAGCGCCTCGCAATTCAGTCGGGAATATGCCCGGACATTTGGCGTCGCGCCCAAGCGCGACGTGCTGAATTACAAGGCGTTGCTGGCCGCCGGATCACGCTAGGATCAGGCAAGTTTTCCCTTCTATCCGGCATGGAGCTTTGCGGTCTGTCCCCTATCCTGCTTTTCAAGATGCCGACATCGGCCCTTTTGAAAGGCAGGCTCCATGACAGGTTGGACAGCGTCCGACATCCCTCCGCAGCAAGGCCGGGTGGCTGTCGTCACCGGTACGGGTGGCCTGGGATATGAAACAGCATATGCACTGGTAAAGGCCGGTGCAGAGGTAATTCTCGCGGGACGCGATCTGGCCAAGGGCGCGGCTGCGATCGAACGGATCGCCAGTCATGTGCCGGACGCAGCGATCCGCTTCGAACGGCTGGATCTGGCAAGCCTTGCATCGATTGCGGACTTTGGCCGTCGACTTGCGCGTGAAAGGGATAGTCTGGACCTGCTCGTCAACAATGCCGGCGTCATGGTTCCGCCTCGGCATATGGTGACGGTCGACGGCTTTGAATTGCAGATGGGCACCAACTATTTTGGCCACTTCGCCCTGACCGGACATCTTATGCCGTTGTTGCGAAAGGGCCAGGCGACACGCATCATCTCCGTATCGAGCGTCGCGGCACGTGGCGGCGCGATCGACTTCGATAATTTGCAGGGACAGCAGACATATAGGCCCATGGTGGCCTACAGCCAGTCCAAGCTGGCCTGCCTGATGTTTGCGCTGGAGTTGCAGCACCGCAGTTGGACTCATGGCTGGAACGTGACCAGCATTGCCGCCCACCCCGGCGTATCTCGCACCGGTTTGTTGCACAATGGACCTGGACGTTGGAGTGTGCCTGGCCTCGCCCGATCGGTCTTGCCGTTCCTGTTTCAACCCGCCGCGCAAGGCGCTCTACCTTTGTTGTTCGCGGCAACATCCCCACAAGCCAAGGGTGGTGCCTATTATGGTCCGAACAGGATGGGGGAAACACGCGGGCAGCCCGCTTTGGCCAAAGTGCCGCCCCAGGCCTTGGACGAGGCATCGGTCGCTCATCTGTGGGACATATCCGAGGCGCTGACGTCCGTCAGCTATGAGCCTGAAGCGGTGGACGATGTCGGCCTCTTATCGCTGGCGGAGAACAGCCCAGGGTCCGTTGCCAGGTCGCGCCATATTCCCCCTATCCCTATGGTACAGGAAAACGACAATGTTCAATAGGTTCGGAATGCCCTTGGTCACAGTCTTTGCCGCGCAAATGGTGGCCATGTCGCCCGTTTTCTCACAGGTCGCCCAACCCGCAGCGATCAAGGGGTTGTGGCAAGCGGAAGATGGCAGCATGAAGATCGATATGTTCGACGCGGGCGGCGGCAATTATGCGGGACGGCTGATCTATGGCCGCCGCGCTGTCGAAGCAGATGGCAAGACATTCAAACGCGACGTCCGCAACCCCGATGCCAAATTGAGGGCACGGTCGCTTGAGGGGATCACGATCCTGAACAATCTTAAATGGAATGCCGGCAATCGGCGTTTCGAGGGCGGCACATTATATGACGGCACGTCGGGCCGGACCTATTCCGCCCGCGTCACGATCATCGGCGAGAAGATGGAATTGCGCGGCTATATGGGGTCGCCTTTGCTGGGGCGCACGATCACCTTCAATCGGGCGGCACGCGATGCTGTCCGCTAACCACGCCGATGCTCTGGAACGACTGATGCCTGAAACCAGTCATGACTGCGGCGATTTGCGATCAGATAGGCTGTCGCCGTCAACACTGTGGCGACTGGCACGACCAACAGGCCCAGCCCCAGGCCATTTGCGACATGCGCGGCGCTCGCGGCGTCGCTGATGACGCCTACCAATAATGGGCCGATGGCAGGTCCGACCAGGCTGGAACCGATCATGCCAAGGCTGGATGCCATGGCTTCGCGGCCTCGGCCAGCCACCAGATGCGCGCTGCCAAAGGCGTAAGGCAGCGTGAAAGCAAAGGCGAACATGGCCGGCAGGAGCAGGACGATGCACAGCCAGCCGACCGGGACGAACAATGCCATCGTCGTGGTAACCGCCGCGATGATGAAGAGGATGGCCGGTGCAGCGAGCATGGCACTGGATTTATGGCGGGCGACGCGGTCGAAGCCGCGTCCGCCCAGCAGCGTTCCGGCAACACCCGATATGCCCTGAAGCACGCCGAAGGCCAGCCCGGCCTCGCTGGCGCTATAGCCATGGGTGCGGATCAGGAACGGCGTTGCAAAAGCATAGAAGGGGGTGGCCGCAAAGCCAAGCGTCACAGCACCGACGACCAGCCAGCGAAACGGCGGGGACGCCAGCAATTGCATGCTTGCCCCGACAAAGGACTGCGTGTCCGCCCCTCTTTGGGGTCGTCGCGGCGGTGTCGGGCCGATGGCCAGCAGCGCGAAAATGCCGATCAGGCATCCCATCATGCCGGCGCCCATGAGCGCGGCGCGCCAGCCGAACATATCGTTGATCGCCCCACCAAGGCCGAAGCCAGCCATCGTCCCGATCGGCATGCCCAGGGAAAAGACGCCGATCGCGACGCCACGATGCATCGGGCTTACCTTGCGGGCGATCAGGGCATGGCCGGATGGCACAGCCCCGGCTTCGCCGATCGCTACCCCAAAGCGCGTCATGGCGAGGAGCATGAAGCTTGCAGCCAGACCGCCCATTGCCGTCATGACGCTCCAGACGAGGGTGCATAGCACCAATATCGCGCGCGGTGACCCGCGATCCGACAGATAGGCAAAGGGCAAGGATAACAGGGCATAGCAGACGGCAAATGCGACGCCGGTCAACAAGCCGACCTGGGTGTCGCTCAACGATAGATCCGCCTTGATGGACTCCAGCAGGATGAAAGGGAGGACGCGATCGATCTGCGCAAAGGCACTGATCAGAAACAGCGACACAAGCAGCAGGAAGCGACGACGGTTCGACGGATAGCCGCTCCCGCTTTCCGTCTCTTGCGCGATCGAGTTCGGCTTCGCCATGATCGGGGAGGGGCTATCGAAGGCCATCTCTATTGCGCTGATGGTCTATCATGCGCACGCACTTCTTTGCGCCTTCTATCGGTGCAAGCCGCTCCTTCCGGCACATCTTCGATCATGAAAATAAATGCCCCATGCCGATCATCATCTTCGGTCCCCAATTGAGCGCGGTGAAGCGCCAGGTCGCCAACAGGATGAAGCTGCTGGCGAGCAGCAATATAGCGGTCGTTGCCATGCTGGCCATCGCACCGCGGTCATGGCGACACGACCGGATGAACAGTTCCGCAACCAACAGGTTCGGCAGGTAGAAGAAAAACGCCATTATCGTGTCGAACCAACCGGTAAAACCGTCAATAGCAATGCCCCCGGTCAATGCGAACCAGACGCCATATTCCATGCGGTAAAGTCATGATCCGACCGTCAGTGCGAACAGCCTGATCGCCTAGGCGCGATGATCCCCGTAGCGGCCTGACCGGGCGCGACTATAAATCATGGCCGCGCGCAACCCTCCGAAAGACGCGGTCTTTCAAATGCTGCAACCATAGGATCGGGCAACCGACCCATTTCCGACATAGTTTCGCGCGTGACCATAACTCTCGTGCATTGGCGGATATCGACTACCTCCTTGGGGATGTCATCCGTCAGGACGAGCCGCCGCAATTCTCTGGGCAGTGCCACCGAGTGGGCTGCCAGGTTGCACGAATAGGCAATTTTATTGCGGTTTCCGGCATTCCGATGCCCCGCAGGTCGATCTAGAGATTGGGCCAGTGGTCGACATGACCAGAAAGAACAGGGGTTGGGATGCATCCCGCCTCTCAAAAGCCAACGGATGCTGCCGTCTCCCCCTCCCCCCTCGATGCGGCATCCGGGGCCACCGAAGGTCAGTCCTGCAAAAGCAGGATGTCTTCGGTGGCCACCCCAGACTTCGGTCAAAACCCAACTTTTCGCCAAGGATAGTCGATGATGCGCTATATTCCACCGATCCTGTTTCTTGGCACCATGGCTCTCGCCGTTCCGACAGCGTCGGCCCAAGTGGTGCCGACCGACGGCTCGCCCCATGGCATGGTCGCCGTCGGTGCTGGCATCGTGCCTGAATTTGACGGTGCGCAGGATATGCGCGCAGTGCCATTCGTGCTGGGAGATGTGCGCTGGGGCGACGTCACGATGGAGTTTCGCGGGCTGCGTGCCCGTGTCGATCTGGCATCCGATCCGCGCCTTTCGGCGGGACCACTGATCGGTCTCCGGCTGGGGCGGAACGACGCCGACGGCGCGGTTGGCTGGTTGCCGGAAATAGACATGGCGGTCGAAGCGGGCGCATTCGTCGGCTATCGGTTCGGCGGCGATCGCTATGGCCAGGGTTCGATCCAGGTCGAACTGTCGCTCGCGCATGATGTGTCCAATACCCACAACGGGCTGATCGCGACGGCCAGTGCCAGCTATGCCGCCGTTCGCACCACCGATTTCTTCCTCTCGGTGGACGCACAATCCAGTTGGACCAATGCGGACTATGCGCGCACCTATTTCGGCGTCGATCGCGCTGGTGCGACGGCCAGCGGGCTTGACCTGTATCGGCCCGGGGCGGGCTTCCGTGACATTGGCGGGGGCATGTCCGCAGGCTATTGGTTCAGCCTGCGGTTCGGCGTGATGGCCCGCGCGGGTGCCAACTATCTTGTGGGCGATATTGCCGATAGCCCGATCACCGATGAGGGACGTCGCCTGCAGCCCATGGCCGCCCTCGCACTATCCTATCGGTTCTGAGGCGCACCATGCCCGATCCCGTCGGAGCGCTGCTGATCGCACACGCGCAATGCCGTTTCGCCTGGCTATGGCTCAGCGCGAAACTTTGTGGGCGGGGGACATTGCCTTGACCAGCCGTACCGCCGAAGCCTGCCATTTCTTTCGCGCCTGGCTGGCGGAGCCGTTACGGGTCGCGGCGGTGGCCCCTTCCGGTCGTGCCCTGTCCGCGCTGATGCTATCTGAAATATCGCCTGCAGCAGGACCGATCATCGAACTTGGTCCCGGAACCGGAGCCTTTACCCGCGCCCTGGTCGCCAAGGGCGTTGCCCAGGAAAAGCTGGCCTTGATCGAATATGGGGCCGATTTCGTCGCAAAACTCTCCGTGGACTTCCCCCATGCGAAGACGCTGAGGATGGATGCTACCCGGCTGCGGAATGTGGCGTTGTTCGACGGTGCTCCGGCCGGAGTGGTCATCAGCGGCCTGCCTTTGCTGTCGATGACCGTCAGACAGATTTTCGCCATCATGGACGGTGCGTTCGCCCATCTGCATGGGGATGGCGTCTTTTATCAGTTCACTTACGGCTTGCGCTGTTCGGTCCCGCGCCCGGTACTCGACCGCCTGGGTCTGAAGGCCACATTTGTCGGCCATACGTTCGCCAATCTACCCCCTGCATCCGTGTATCGCATCTGCCGCCGTCGGTCGCGCCACCCACACCGCTTTGTCGAAGGGACGGAGGCATGACCATCTCCGCCCTGATCCTGGCTTTGCCGTTCGTCGGCATGCCGTCGGAGAATGCTTTGATCGCGGGTCATGAACAAGGCTACCGGCCCCCGGAAGCCGTCGTACAGACCCTGTCGATCGAGCCTGAGGTGGCGACCGAGACAGAACCGCCCGAAGACGGCGCCATTGTCGTGACCGGGCGTGGGCAATCCGAGCGCATCGATCCATTGCGCGCGTTGAATGCGGAAAGTTTCGCGATCGTCCAATCTGTCGATGGCGCGGTCACGCGGCCTGTCGCGTTGGCCTATCAACGCACAGTGCCTGCGCCGGTTCGCAGCGGTCTGCGCAACTTTCTGGGCAATCTTCAAGAGCCGGTCGTTTTTCTCAACTATCTTCTGCAGCTCAAGGTCGGCAAAAGTGTCGAGACATTGGGGCGTTTTTCGATCAATTCGACGATCGGCGCCGCCGGGCTTTTCGACATCGCCAAACGCCGCCCCTTCAATCTTCCGCATCGCAATAATGGCTTTGCCTATACCCTGGGCTTTTATGGCGTAAAGTCGGGACCATATATGTATTTGCCGCTGATGGGACCGACCACGCTTCGCGACCTTGCGGGTCGCCTGATTGATCTTTCGGTGCTGCCCTTCGCGGTAGGGCAGCCCTTGAACGACCCGGCATTCGTCATTCCAACGACGGTCCTCCGTCTGGTGGACGAACGGGCCGAATCGGATGAGGCCACGCGGAAACTGCTGGACGGAGCCGACGATCCTTATTCGACCATCAGAACCGAATATCTGCGTTTGCGGCAGGCGGAAATCAATGCGCTACGCGGCAGATAGCGGGCGACACGCCAAATGGAGGATCAGGCATGTTTTGCGTAGCTATCGGCCTTCTGCGGTCTAATCGATCATCCTACTCTCTTCCCATGATCCGGGTTTCAAAGGCTTAGCGCGATGCCATACTCCCTTTCGGTCAACGGCCAGGTCCATGATGTGGAGGATGACGGCCAGACTCCGCTTCTGTGGGTTCTGCGCGATACGCTCAAGCTGACAGGCACCAAATATGGCTGCGGCATTGCGCAATGCGGTGCCTGTACGGTGCATGTCGATGGCCAACCTATGCGATCCTGCACCCTGCCGCTGGAGGCTGTGGCCTCAGCACAGATCGTGACGATCGAAGCGGTGGAAGGCGTCGAGGCGCGGGCGATACAGGATGCCTGGGTCGCCCGCGACGTGCCGCAATGTGGTTTTTGTCAATCCGGTCAGATCATGAGCGCGATCGCGATGTTGCGTGCCATCCCTGCTCCCACCGATGGCGATATCGACATCGCGATGAGCGGCAATCTTTGCCGTTGCGCGACCTATAATCGCATTCGTGCCGCGATTCACGATGCTGCGGCGGCTGTCGGGGCGAGCAAGTCGTGACGCGCCGGCGGACATCGCGATGGCGGTTGGGCTGTGTTGGGCTATTGGCGCTTCTGATGATGGCGGTCATCGTGACGGGTACGATTGCGCTGTGGCCCCGATCATTGCCGGAAAGCCAATCGCTTCCTGCTGATCCTTCGCCTGTTACCTTCGCTCCCCTGCGCCCGGCGGCGGCGTTTGCGACCATAGCCGATCGCAAAGCCCGGTCCGTTGCTTTGTTCACCGAAGCGGGCAGGGTGATCCAGCATCCCCGCTGCGTGAACTGCCACCCCCGCACCGACAGGCCGACGCAGACGGACGCAATGCGCCCGCATCGGCCCTTGGTGACGCGCGGGACGGACGGCGGCGGTGTAGCAACGCTTCGCTGTTCGACATGTCATCATGACGCCAATTTCACGCCGTCCGGCGTGCCGGGCAACCCGAAATGGAAACTCGCGCCCGTTGAAATGGCCTGGCAAGGCAAGACGCTTGGCCAGATTTGCCGACAGATACTGGACCCGGCGCGTGCCCACATGACCCGCGCGCAATTGCTTCACCACATGACACAGGACGAACTGGTCGGTTGGGCCTGGCATCCAGGCGGAGAACGCACGCCAGCGCCGGGTACGCAGGCGCAGTTCGGCGCGCTGATAGCGGCGTGGCTCGATACCGGTGGCCAATGCCCGGCATAGCCCCTTTGCAGACAGGAAATGGCTTGTGACAGACGCCCCCAAAGCCGCGCGCTCCATCCAGATGTCTCGTCGCAGAATGATCCTGGGCGGCTCTCTGATTGGCGGCGCATTGGTCGTCGGCTATGCCGCGACGCACCCCATGCAGGTGGCAGGCGCGATTTTGCAAGCGGGTGGAAGTGATCCGGAACCCAACGCCTTCGGATCGTTCATCCGGATCGACGCCGAAGGCTGGGTGACGGTCGTCAACAAGCAGCAGGAATTGGGGCAGGGCATCCACGCCGGCTTGGCCGCGATGATCGCCGAAGAAATGGACGCCGATTGGGATAAGGTGCGCGTTATGACGGCACCGTCCAATTTTCGCGTTTACGGCACGCAGATGACGGCTGGATCGACGGCGACGGCGAGCAACTGGGATACGATGCGAAATGCAGGCGCAGCGGCGCGCGCCATGTTCGTTGCGGCGGCAGCGCACCGTTGGAATGTGCCGCCCCAGTCGATCGCAGTACGCGACGGCCTGGTCTCCCATGTCCGGTCGGGGCGATCCGCCAGCTTTGCGGATCTGCTTGTGGAGGCCTCGCGCCAGACGCCACCGCAGCAGCCCGCTCTCAAGGAGCCCAAGGACTATAGGCTGATCGGCACGGATCGCGTCCGCCGCAAGGATAGCCTGCCGAAAAGCAACGGCCGCCAGATCTATACTCAGGACGTCCAATTGCCCGACATGCTGGTCGCGATAGTTGCCCATAGTCCGCGCTTCGGCGGTACGCTTGCCAAGTTCGATGCCGCCGATGCGCGCACGGTGAAGGGAGTCGTCGATGTCTTTGCAATCGAAAGCGGCATCGCCGTCGTTGCGGAAAACACCATCGCCGCACGGCGGGGGCGGGATGCGCTTCGGATCATATGGGACGACAGCGCCGCTGAAAAACGTTCCACGCCCGATCTGGTGCGCCATTATCATGACATCGCTGCCGGGCGTTCGGATGTCGAGCCGAGCGATTTTCATAGCAAGGGGGAAGACCCTCAAATTGCATTTGGGCGGGACGCGATCGAATTCACATTCGATTTCCCCTATCTGGCACATGCGCCGATGGAGACGCTGGATTGCGTCGCGCAAGTTGATGGTTGGGACGTCAAGATCATCTCCGGCTCTCATCTGCCAACAGTCGATCAGGTGCATGCCGCACGCGCAGCCATCACCATACCCGGCCGCGTCGATATCGATGTGATACCCGCGGGCGGATCATTCGGGCGGCGGGGAATCATGACATCCGACTATCTCGTCGAATGCGTGCGGATCGCAAAGCGAACGAACGGGCGGCCCGTCAAACTGATCTGGACACGGGAGGATGAGATGGCGGCGGGATATTATCGCCCGATGGCGCATCATCGCGTCTCCGCGGAACTTGATCGGGATGGATTTCCCAAGCGCTGGCGCCACCATGTCGTCGCGCAATCGTTGATCCCGTTCATCACCGGACCGACCGTGGAGGGCATTGCCGAGTCACCCTATCTGGCATCGGCGGAGAGTATCGACGGCAAGGTTTTCGCGCCTTCCTGCCCGGTGCCGGTCGCCTTCTGGCGATCGGTCGGCCATTCCTATAATGCTATGGTGATGGAGCATATCGTCGATCAACTCGCCCGAAAGGCCGGGCGTGATCCGGCGGATTATCGCCGCGCCATGTATCGAAAAGCGACGGCGAAGCGGCATGAGGCCGTGCTCGAAATGCTATGCAGCAAAGCGGATTGGGGCATGCCGCTCGAAAGCGGATGGGCGCGCGGCATGGCCATTCACGAATGTTTCGGCACGGTCGTCGGCCAGGTTGCCGAAGTGAGGTTGGACGAAGGGAGGCCGGTCATACGCCGGGTCGTCGCCGTGGTCGATTGCGGCATCGCCATCTCGCCCGACCAGATCGCGGCCCAGATGGAAGGCGGTATAGGCTTTGGTCTGTCGGCCGCACTCCACGGCGCCGTCACGCTCAAGGACGGTATCGTTCAGGAATGTAATTTCGACACCTATCCCATCGTCCGCATGAACGAGATGCCGACGGTTGAAACGCATATCCTGCCGTCCACAAACAGGCCGAGTGGCATGGGCGAGCCGGGCGTGCCCCCCATTGCCCCCGCAATTGCAAACGCAATTTTCGCTCTGACTGGCTCAGCCACAACCCGCCTGCCGCTGATTGACCTCACGGTGCCGAGAGACGCATAATTTACCCGGCCCGGTCCTCTCATTTCGATGACGGCAACGGCGCAAAAGTTTAACCGCACTGTCGCTTAAACGACATGGGGACGACTCATTGGCCCGCTATCCTCCGACCAAACGGGGGGCCGTCACCATGTACCGACCATTTCGCGCTGTGTTGTTCGCAGGGCTTGTCGCGCTCGCCGCCGCCGGATCGACCCATGGTGGCGACCAGGCCGCGCCGCAATGGGGCATCGCGCAACCCGTTCCGAACGACGGGCGATTGTCGGTCATGACCTATAATATCAAGGGACTGCCCTGGCCGATCGTGTCGGATCGGCGTGCGGCACTGACCGCCATCGCCGACCGGCTCGCCCTGCTGCGGCAATCGGGGCGACAGCCGCATATCATCCTGTTGCAGGAAGCCTTCACGCCGGAGGCGGCGCAGATCGCCGCGCGCGCGGGCTATCGTCATGTTGCGCAGGGGCCTGACGTAGCGCACCGTTCCACGGCGGCGGCGCAGGGGGCGGACCAATCGCATCTGGCGCAGGCGCGGTGGGATCGCGGAGAGGCGATCGGCAAGCAACTGAGCAGCGGCCTGCAAATCCTGTCCGACTATCCCATCACCCGGATCGATCGCATGGCTTTTCCCGACTTTGCCTGCGCCGGGTTCGATTGCCTGGCCAACAAGGGCGTGTTGATCGCGCATATAAGCGTGCCGGGCTTCGACCGGCCAGTCAGCATCGTCAACATGCATCTCAACGCCCGCAAAGCCGCAGGTGTAGCGATCGACCGATCGCAGCGGGCCTTTGCCCGGCAGGTCGATCTGGTGACGCAGTTCGTTAAGACCCATGTACCCGTCGGTCAGCCGCTGATCCTGGGCGGTGACATGAATATCGGGCAGGATCGGTTTCGCGCCGATATCTTCTTCACTCGGTTCGCGCAGGCGGACATGCGCTTCATCGCGCCGGAACTGGACGGCGCACGCCGGGCGCTGGCGGCATCCGCCTGGGCCAGCGACGCGATCCGGCGCGACCTGACTTCTACCAGAGCGCGGGCGAAGGATTGGCTGTTCGCACGGGGTGCGGGCGACCGTCCGCTCAAGGTGGTCGCGGCGCATGTGCCTTTCGGATCGGAACCCGATAGCCAGCCACTCTCCGACCATTTCGGTTATGTTATCGACTACAGCCTGCGCAGCGGGGTCGATCTGGCGCGATCAGGCCGTGCGGGGGCAGCATCATGAGCCGGGCCGTGTGGTCGTTGCTCTGGCTCATCCCTGCCTCTACCGCCGCCCAGGCGCAGGAGATGCCGGTGGAAACGGGTATCCGCTTTTCGCTGAAACGCCCATCCGGCCTGTCACCGATGACGGCTCCTCGGCCAGCCTATCCGCAGTTCCGCCCACGGATGGAAGCGGCAACGCCGGTCCATGTCGATGATCGTGACCAGGACATCCATATCCGCTGGCAGACGACCGCGCGTCGTTTCCTTGGAACGACCGCCGCGACCTCGTTCGCGCCGCATAGGCTCTCGCGCAGCCGGATGGTGCGCTATGGCGTGCAGGATCGCTGGCTGGTCAGCGAGCATCTGACCGCCACCCTGGGCTGGCATGGGATCAAGGTCAGCAACCGCAATGCCAATGTCACCGCGGGGCCAGGGCGCGAAAAACTGCGTGCGAACGACTGGTTTCTGCCGCGCGCGACGTTAGTCCTGCAAGCGCGGCAGGATTTGGCGTTGAGCCTGGATTATGCCGACACATTAAGGGCCTATGGCGAAACGGGCATGAGCGGACCGATGGGATTGCGCCACGATGATTTTCTGGCGTTGCGCCGGACGCTGAAGCCGGAAACGCAAAGCCGCGTGCAGATGCGTGCCGACTGGAGCGCTGCGCCCACGCTCGGCCTGTCCCTGTCCTTGCAGGGCGGTCGGATCGATGACCGGTTGCGCTTTACCGGACGCGGCACGGTGCCGGTCAACGCCGGCTCCGCACGGATCGATGGTGCGATTCTGGAAGCGCGCCATCAGGTGACACCGCAGTGGCAATGGTCGATCCGCTACAGCGACGCGCGGGTTCGCATGTCCGGCGGCGACATCGTGCGCGAACAGAGCCTATCAGCCGGGTCCGTCTGGCGGGACGGCCCCTGGCGCGCGGCCCTGTCCGTTGCGCGTAGCAGCGCGCCCGCAATGGCGGTGTCCGGCCCGCGCGCCGTGCGGGTCGAGGCCGGCGTCGATTATGCGCTGGCTGCGGTCGGCGGGCGACCGATTACCTTGTCGCTGCAGATGACCGACCCGGACAATCTGGTGAGCGGGACATTTTCGCGCGATGACCTGTCTGGCTCGCTGCGCGCCGCCGACCAAGCGCGCGCGGTGATGGCCCGCGCGCGACTTGGCTGGTAGGCGCAAGTCCTATGCCATTGCGGATTGCACTGTTGCTGCTGATCGCGGCCCTGATGTTGACCGTGGCAGCGTTCCGCCCGATCGATCATGACGAGGGGCAATATGTCGGCGCGGTTGCGATGATGCGCTTCGGCTTGCCCTATCGCGACTTCGCCTATCTCCAGACGCCCTTGCAACCATTATTGTTCGCGCCGCTGGCGTGGATCGCGGAGGGGTGGCTCTTTCCGGCACTGCGCGCCATCAATGCCTTGCTCGCGCTGGGGGCGAGTGTCTGTCTGTGGATCGCCGCGCGGCGGGCGGGTGCGTCCGACCGGGCGGCAGCCATCGCTGCGGTGGCCTTATTGTCGAGCCATATGCTGTTGTTCGCCGGGAGTGTTGCGCGCAACGATGCGCTGCCCGTGTTGCTGATGACGGCCGGGCTGGCCGCCATGATCGGTCTGCTCCAGAATGACCGTGCGCGGTGGATGGCGTTGCTGGCCGGGCTGTTGCTGGGGGCGGCCGCGTCGGCGAAAATCAGCTATGGCCTTCCGGCCGCCGCCGTCGGCCTATTTGCGCTATGGCACTGGCGGACGCTTGGCGCGGGCAGAGTCGGCCTGCTCGCTCTGGGCGGCGTGCTGGGCGGTCTGCCGACGATGGCGCTGGCCCTGCTGGCGCCGGACGCGGCCTGGTTCGGGATTATCGACTATAGCCTGAAGGCCCCGTTCGAGTGGCGCGCCTGGAATGAGAAGGCCGCCATGCTCGGCGGGCCGAAGAGCCTTGTACGGCTTGCCCGCTTTCTGGCGCAGGGCTGCGGCCTGATTGCGCTGGTCGCGGTTGCTTTGGTGGTCACCCGGCGCCGCACGCCGGTCGAACGATTGCTCGATATGATGATCGTCGCCGGTCTAGTGGCCGCCTGGCTGCCGCGACCCATCTATGTCCAATATCTGGGGCCTTTGCTGCCCGCGCTCTTCCTTCGCTTTGCGCTGCTGACCGACGCGCCCTTCTGGCATCGTCGCGCTGGCCGCGCCCTGATCGCGTTGGGCATCGTCGCAGGCGTGGCACAGACCGCGACAAAGACAGCGGCCAATATGCTGGCGGGCCACAGTCCGGTTCAGGGGATCATGCAGGACGTGCGTGCAGTGGATCGCATCGTGGCTTCGACCGGCCTGTCCGGGTCGATCGTTACCCTGTCGCCGGAACGGTCGGTGGATGCGGCGCTGTCGATCGATCGCCGCTTCGTGACCGGGCCTTTCCTGTTCCGCACGCGCCACATCCTGACACGCGATGAGGCGCGGGCCTTTCATGCGACGACCATCCTATCTGCCGAAGCGGATCTGGATGCGAAGCCGCCCGCCATCATCCTGACGGGCAGTGAAGGCAAACCCACGGCGGCCTTTCCTCGCGGTTTGGATGCGGTGCTGATCGATTGGGCGCGATCGCATGGCTATCGTGCCGTCTCCTTGCCTTCGGGCACCCATCAGATGTTCCTGGCACCGCCATCGCCTGGCACAATGGCTGCGACCTTTGCCACGCAACCGTTATAATGCTGGTCTAGATCGGCTGGTCGATGCAATCGGAAGCCCCCCTCATGCCCTTTATCCTGCTGATCCTCGCGAGCCTGATGCTCGGCCTTGTCCCGGCAGGGGCAGAGCCGATGGCCGAGGTGCCATCGCCGCCACCCGTTCCCGTCATACTGCGCATGGCGGCGCCGGAAGCGCGGCAAGGCGTCGCATCGGACGGCACGCATCTCTATGCCATCGACAATGACCGGATCGGCAAATATCGCATCGCCACCGGCAAGCGGGTCGCCCAATGGCAGGGGGAGCGACGGCTGTTCCCCCACATGAACAGTTGCACCGTCGCGGGGCATGACCTGGTCTGCGCCGCGTCCAATTATCCGCAGCTGCCCCAGACCAGCGCCATCGAGATTTTCGACACCCGCACGATGCGCCACAGCCGCACGATCAGCCTGGGCTTTGGCCCCGGTTCGCTGACCGCGCTCGACCGGCATGATGGCAAATGGTGGGCGGTCTATGCCAATTATGATGGCAAGGGCGGTGAGCCGAACCGGGACCATCGCTACACGCTGCTGGCGCGGCTGGACGATGCCTTCCGGCAGGAAGCGGCATGGACCTTTCCGGTCGACGTGCTGGCGCGCTTTGCGCCGTTCAGTTGCTCTGGCCTTAGCTGGAGCAATGATGGTCGCCTCTATGCGACCGGCCATGATCGGCCGGAAATATATGAACTGGCGCTACCCGAAGCCGGATCGCGCCTGGAACTGCGCCGTACCATCGGCATCGCCACACCAGGCCAAGCGATCGACTGGGATCCGGTCGAGAAAGGCCGCTTATGGTCCATCGATCGGGCCAAGACCGAAATGGTGGCGAGCTTTATCTCTGACGGAGACTAAGCCGGGAGACAGTTGAGGCTACCGCCCGAATTTCTTCTGTGTCTTCCCGTACCGCAATTTCCGCGTCCCCGGCTTGCCCTCGGTCGCGCGGCCCCTTGGGGCCGCCACCTGCTGCTCGTGCGGCAGGCCCAGTTCGTCGGCTTCCAGTTTGCGGATTTCGTCGCGGATGCGTCCGGCTTCCTCGAACTCCAGGTCGGCGGCGGCGGCGCGCATTTTCTTTTCCAGATCCTCGATATAGGCGCGCAGATTGTGGCCGACCAGATGGGGGCGGTCGTCCAGACCGGTGTCGACCGTGACCTGATCCTTTGACGCGACATGGGCGATGATGTCGCCGATATTGCGCTTGATCGTGGTCGGCGTGATGCCATGTTCCAGGTTATAGGCCTCTTGCTTTTCGCGCCGCCGGGATGTTTCGCCTAGTGCCCGCTCCATGCTGCCGGTGATGCGATCGGCATAAAGGATCACCCGCCCGTCGACGTTGCGCGCCGCGCGGCCGATCGTCTGGATGAGCGAGGTTTCGGAGCGCAAAAAGCCCTCCTTGTCCGCATCCAATATCGCGACCAGGCCGCATTCGGGAATGTCCAGCCCCTCACGCAGCAGGTTGATGCCGATCAGCACGTCATAGACACCCAGCCGCAGGTCGCGGATCAGCTCGATCCGCTCCAGCGTCTCGACATCGCTATGCATGTAGCGGACCTTCAAGCCCGCCTCATGCATGAACTCGGTCAGATCCTCGGCCATTCGCTTGGTCAGGGTGGTGACGAGCGTGCGATAGCCTTGCGCCGCGACTTTGCGGCATTCGTTGATGAGGTCGTCGACCTGATCCTCGACTGGCTTGATCTCGACCGGCGGGTCGATGAGGCCGGTGGGGCGGATCACCTGCTCGCTGAACACGCCGCCGGTCTGCTCCATTTCCCAATTGCCGGGCGTTGCGGAAACGCTGACCGTCTGCGGCCGCATCGCATCCCATTCGTTGAAGCGCAACGGCCGGTTGTCGATGCAACTCGGCAGCCGAAAACCATATTCGGCCAGCGTGATCTTGCGCCGATGATCGCCGCGCGCCATCGCGCCGATCTGCGGCACGGTCTGGTGGCTTTCATCGACGAACAGTAGCGCATTTTCGGGCAGATATTCGAACAGGGTCGGCGGCGGTTCGCCCGGCAGGCGTCCGGTTAGGAAGCGCGAATAATTTTCGATGCCTGCGCAACTGCCTGTCGCCGCGATCATCTCCAAATCGAAATTGGTCCGCTGCTCCAGCCGCTGCGCTTCCAGCAGCTTGCCTTCAGCCTCCAGTTCCTTGAGCCGCTCGGTCAGTTCATGGCGGATCGCCTCCATCGCCTGTTTCAGCGTCGGGCCGGGGGTGACATGGTGGCTATTGGGAAAGACCTTCACATAGTCGAGGCTCGCAACCTTGCGCCCCGACAGCGGATCGAACTCGACAATCTCTTCAATCTCGTCCCCGAAAAAGGATATGCGCCAGGCTGTATCTTCATAATGCGACGGGAAAATCTCCAGATTGTCGCCCTTCACGCGAAAATTGCCGCGCGAAAAACCCGCATCGTTGCGCTTATATTGGAGCGCGACCAGCTTGCGGATGATCTCGCGCTGATCCTCGATCCCGCCCTTCTTCATCGAGAAAGTCATGGCCGAATAGGTTTCAACCGAGCCGATACCGTAAATGCAACTGACCGACGCGACGATGATGACATCGTCCCGCTCCAGCAGCGATCGCGTCGCTGAATGGCGCATCCGGTCGATGCTTTCGTTTACCGAGCTTTCCTTCTCGATATAGGTGTCCGACCGCGCGACATAGGCTTCGGGCTGGTAATAATCATAATAGCTGACGAAATATTCGACCGCATTGTCGGGAAAGAAGCTCTTGAACTCGCCATAGAGCTGGGCCGCGAGAATCTTGTTGGGTGCTAGGATCAGGGCAGGGCGCTGCAACGCTTCGATCATCTTGGCCATGGTGAAGGTCTTGCCGGAGCCGGTGACGCCCAGCAGCACCTGATCCTTCTCGCCCGCCAGCGCGCCATCCACCAGTTCGGGGATCGCGGTGCGCTGGTCACCCGCCGGTTCATAATCGCTGACCAGCGTGAAGCGCCGTCCCCCCTCGCTCTTTTCCGGCCGCGCCGGGCGGTGCGGCACGAAACTGGTGCCGGTATCGGGTTCGTCGAGGGTTGTGCGGATCTGAATGGCCATGGGGGCAATATGGGGGCTTCGCGTCAGGACGCAATTGACGTCAGGGCTTCAACTCGACTGCGCCCTTCGGCATGGGTGGATAGACGACAGGCTTGCTGCCGAAACGCGCACGCAGAGCGGCCTGACGGCGTTCGTCATCGATTACTTCGACATCCACCTCGTCGGGATAACGGTAGTTGATCTCGAACTTTCCGTCCTTGATCTCATATTCCAGGATCGACCAGCGCTTGATGCCGCCTTCATCCGATTCGGCATACCAGGCTTTCCAAAGAAGGTCGGAAAGAGCCTCGGTGTCGTCGAGATTTCGAATCTGATGCCCTTCATCCTTGAAGATATTGGGGCTGATCCATCGGTCGCCGACTTCAACGTAGAGGAAAATGCCATCGGGATCGCCGCCGACGATATTGACCAGCTCCACGCCGATCTCGTTGTAAAGCGGCCCCAGAATGTCGAACTTATCTTTTGCCATCTTCGGCGCCTTTCGCTTCGTTCGGGAACTTCCTTCTGAATTTTTTGCCATCGATCTCCCAGATGACATTGAGCTGGTAGGGCCGTTGCGAAGTTCCTTCATAGAGGGGCTTGATATCCACGAACACTTTATGCCCGGCGCGCAATTCCCTGGCCCAGGAATCTTCCATGACGCGATAGCTGCCGCGGTTGAAGTTGGAATTCTGGGCGAAATGGTTGAAGCTGTCGCGGGGACCGTTGAAACGAGCAGCGATAAAATGGCCGCCATCGTCGTTGGCAAGACGGTCGGGCTTACCCGCCTGTGCCTGCCTATGGCGTGATCGCACAGGGGAAGCGGCCAGCGACAGTCCGCCATAGGTCCGGCGATTGCGCGCAATGACATCGATATGGAAATCATAGCCATTCTTCGTCTCCTTGCGCCAGTTGGTGTCGAGTATCTGGCTTTCCAGCGAAGGCGGATTGGCCGGGTCGGGCGGCAATTTCCCGCCATGCGTGTCCATATAATGGGCCAGCGCCAGAAACTTGGTTCTGGCTGCCTGCCCCGCATCCAGATAGGCCTGATGCGGCAGCTTGATCCGCTGGCCGATGCGGAGCGGCCGATCGAGCGGATGCTGGTTCAGCCATGCCAGATCGCGCACGGTCAGCCCTTTTCGGCGCGCCGCGATCTGGGTCAGCGTATCGCCCGATTGCACCATATAAATTGAGTGGTTGTTCGGATGATCGGCGCGATGCGGACGGCGATCGAGCATCCCGTCGCCATCCATGCGAACAGTCCGACGATTCCGATCCCTTTGCGGCGCTACGCTCCGCGCACCGCCAGCCGGAAAATAGCGCCCCTGCCCGGCGAAGGTGAAGCGCCCGTCCTCTTCATCGTACCAGGGGTTGAATTTCATCTCCACAGGAGGAAGTGGAGAATCCATTCTTCGACCAGTGCGAAGGTAGAGGTTGAAGGCCATTAATCCATGTTGCTGGCTTGTCTCTTTCATCCGCACACCCCCCGATCTGCTGTCGTAGATGTAACAAATAACGCAGAACAAATCAAGAACGATATTGTGAGGCGTCGATACCGCCTAAGAATTTGAAATGTCGCTTCGGCCTGATATGCTCTCGAAAACAACGGGCCGCCACCGCGCGCGAACAGGGGAAATGCGATGACGAAGGCTTTTGGGATTACCGCCACGGCGCTGCTGATGCTGGCTGCTTGCGGCGACAAGCCGGGCGAGACGACCGGCAATATCGCGGCCACTGACGCCATGAGCCGCGAAGAGGTGAAGGCCGCGGTCGATAAGGTGCAGTTGAAGCCCGGCCAGTGGGAGGGGCGCTTCACCATCCAGGATATTGACCTGTCCAAAATGCCGGGCGCGCCCGCGGGCATGGAGGATCAGATGAAGAGCATGATGAGCCAGACCGCGCTCAAATATTGCGTCACGCCTGAAGAAGCGGCCAATCCCAGCGGCGAGATGTTTGCGGGCCAGGATAATAAGGACTGCGCCTTCAAGGACTTTGCCGTCAGCGGCGGGACGGTGAAGGGGCAGGTGTCGTGCAAGGCCGATGGCGGCACGATGAATGCGACGATGGCGGGCACCTATGCGTCCGACAGCTATGCGATGGACATGGACATGCAGATGGCGGGCGGCCCCGACGGCACCGCCATAGCGATGAAGGCGCGGTCGGAGGGCAAGTGGATCGGGGCGGACTGCACGGCGGAGTAAGCGCCGCGCATTTCCGCTTGCGCTTTATGCCCGACGGGTAGAGCCTTGCCCCTGTTCCGACACGTAAGAACGGGGGAGAGGATATGGACAAGAGCCTTTTGGCGGCGCTGCCGCTTGCGATGATGCTGGGGCTTGGTGGCTGTAGCGGGGAACCGGCACCAGCGCCGGAGGCCGAAGCGGCACCGATCCTGATGCGCGCGGGCGAGTGGATATTGACCCGCAAGACCACCGGCTACAACACGCCGACCGTTACCCCGGCGCAATATCAGGAAGCGCTGCGCCAGGTCAGCGAGGACAAGATCTGCATCGCGATCGCGCCCGATGGGGTGCCCGATGTCGCCGCGCTGGCCGGTGGGGAGGGCACGGATTGCAGCTATAAGGACAAGCTGGCCCGGAATGGCCGGTTGATCGTGACGCTGGCCTGCAAGGCGGGGGCGGGCACGTCGGAAATCATGGCGGAGGGCAATTATACCGCCGACACCATGACGCTGGGCACCACCATGACCAAGATGCAGGGCGGGCAACCGGTGTTGCGCACCACCCATGACCTGACCGGCAAGCGGGTCGGCGACTGCCCGGCATCGGGATGACGGTTAGATAGTAACCGCCGCCCGGATCATTCCCACTCGATCGTGCCGGGCGGCTTGCTGGTATAGTCGTAGACGACGCGGTTGATGCCCTTGACCTCGTTGATGATGCGGGTCGCGACGCGGCTCAGGAAGGCGGCGTCGAAGGGGTAGATGTCGGCGGTCATGCCGTCGGTCGAGGTGACGGCGCGCAGCGCGCAGACGCTGTCATAGGTGCGCAGGTCGCCCATCACGCCGACGGTCCGCACCGGGAGCAGCACGGCGAACGCCTGCCAGATCGCATCATAGAGGCCCGCATTGCGGATTTCCTCCAGATAGACCGCGTCGGCCTTGCGCAATATGTCGCAGCGTTCCTTGGTCACTTCGCCGGGAATGCGGATGGCAAGGCCAGGGCCGGGGAAGGGGTGGCGGCCGACGAAGATGTCGGGCAGGCCCAGTTCCTTGCCCAGCACGCGCACTTCGTCCTTGAAGAGTTCGCGCAGCGGTTCGACCAGCTTCATGTTCATGCGGTCGGGCAGGCCGCCGACATTATGGTGCGACTTGATCGTGACCGACGGCCCGCCGGTGAAGCTGACGCTTTCGATGACGTCGGGATAGAGCGTCCCTTGCGCCAGAAAGTCCGCGCCGCCGATCTTGGCGGCTTCCTCTTCGAACACGGCGATGAATTCGCCGCCGATGAATTTGCGCTTCTTTTCGGGGTCGGTCAGGCCCGCCAGGCCGCCGAGGAAGCGGGCTTCGGCCTCCACATGGACCAATTTGATACCATAATGTTCGCGGAACAGGCTGACCACCTGTTCGGCCTCGCCCAGCCGCATCAGGCCATGATCGACGAACACGCAGGTCAGCTGGTCGCCGATCGCTTCGTGGATCAGTACCGCCGCGACCGCGCTATCGACGCCGCCGGACAGGCCGCAGATGACCCGGCCTTCGCCCACCTGTGCGCGGATGTCGGCGATCTTGGTCGCGCGGAATTCCGCCATCGTCCAGTCGCCTGCCAGGCCACAGACATGGCGCACGAAATTGGCGAGCAGCTTGCCGCCGTCCGGGGTGTGGACGACTTCGGGATGGAATTGGGTGGCGTAGAAGCGCTTGGCCTCGTTCGCGGTGACGGCGAAGGGCGCGCCTTCGCTGGTCGCGACGACCTCAAAACCGGGGGCAAGGCTCGTCACCTTGTCGCCATGGCTCATCCACACCTGATGGCGCTCGCCCTCGTTCCACAAGCCGTCGAACAATGCGCAGCTCTTCTTGACCTCGATGAAGGCGCGGCCGAATTCGCCGCTCTCGCCGCCTTCGACATTGCCGCCCAATTGCTGCATCATCGTCTGCTGGCCATAGCAGATGCCCAGTACCGGCACGCCCGCGTCGAAGATCGCCTGCGGTGCGCGGGGGCTGTCTTCCCACATGACCGACGATGGCCCGCCCGACAGGATCACGCCCTTGGGCTGCATCCGGGCAAAGGCCTCGTCGGCGCTGTTGAAGGGGGCGATTTCGGAATAAACGCCGGCTTCGCGCACGCGCCGGGCGATGAGCTGGGTCACCTGGCTGCCGAAGTCCACGATAAGGATGGAATCCTGAAGGGGCAGCGTCATAGAATCGCCTTTGTCAGTCCGAGGGATAGGGATTCGCGTCCGGTTACTGTCCTGTCGCGTCCTTGTCCAGCACAGGTGCGCGCGCGCCGCGCCCGGCGGTCCATCCCAGCAGCGCGCCGCTGGCCAGAACGGCGGCGGCGATCAGGAAGGCGCTGCCGATGAAGGGCAGGATCGGCGCGGTGCCGACCGAAGCGGAGTAGACCGCGCCGAAGAAGAGCGGCGAGGCGATGCCCGCGATGCTGGCGACGCTGTTGTTCGCGCCCTGTAGCTGACCCTGTTCGCTTTCCGACACGCGCCGGGTCATGAGCGACTGGATGGTCGGCATGGCAAGGCCCCAGAGCGCATTGGGCAACATGGCGGCGACGAACAACCATCCCGTCGGCGCAAGGCCCATCGCCGCAATGCCGACCGCGCCGAACGACAGGCCGACGACCATCGTGGTCCGATCGCCCAGACGCTTGACGACTGGCCCGACGAGCAACCCCTGTACCGCCATGTCCATCAAGCCGACGAGCGCCAGCAGGGTGCCGACCTGCCATGCGCCCCAGCCATAGCGGTCGCCCGCGTAGAGGACGAACACCGCCGAAAATAGGTGGTGGGCGAAATAAAGGAGGAAATTGACGGTCGCGAGGCTGGACAGTTCAGGGTGCGACCGCAGCAGCCGGAGCGCGCCGAACGGATTGGCGCGCCGCCAGCTGAACGCCATGCGCTTGTCGCGCGGCAGCGATTCGGGCAGCACGATCAGGCCGTAGAGGAAAGCGAGGCCCGACAGGCCCGCCGCCGCCCAGAAGGGGGCGCGCAGCGAGATTTCGCCGAGCACCCCGCCGATCAGCGGCCCGGCGACGAAACCGCCGCTGAACGCCGCGCCGATCAGGCCATAGCCCCTGGCGCGATCTTCCGGTGCGGTGATGTCGGCCATATAGGCGAAGACCGAGGTGAAGCTGGACGAGGTGATCCCGGCGAGGATACGCCCCACCGCCAGCCACCACAGGCTGGGCGCCAGCGCCATCAGCCCATAGTCGAGCGCCAGCCCGCAGACCGACACCAGAATGACGGGCCGCCGCCCGAACCGGTCGGACAATGACCCGATCACCGGCGAGCAGAGAAATTGCATCCCCGCCCACAGCGCCACGAACAGCCCGTTCCACAGGCCCGCCGCGCTGGTCGCGCCGGAAAGCTGCTCGATCAGTTGCGGCAGCACCGGGATGACGATGCCCATCGACATGACGTCGAGCCATGCCGTCACCAGGATGAAGAGGATCGCAGCGGTGCGTGCGGGGGCGGGCGGGGTGGACATGCTGGTCCCGCTATAGCGATGGCTGGCGGATGCCAAGCGGGTGGCGAGGGGCGCGGCGTTTAAGGTCACAGGGCCGAAGTTCACAGTGTCGCACGGCGATTTGTGCCAATCGTGCCGGTAAAGTCCTGCGAAGGCCCCTGCAAAGGCGCGCCGACACGATAGAGGCGCGACGACGACGCGACACGGACGCGACAGTCACGCGACGGTCGCGCGCCGCATTTGGGGCGATCCGGGGCGGTGTCAGCGTGGGGGAGGGTGGTCGGGGGCGTTTCATCTGGGAGGATAGACCAGAGAAAATCCTAATAGGAAAGGGGTGGTGTGGTTTTGGTGCGCCCTCTCCCGTCTTCACGAGAGGGGCTACGGAGACTTGGCAAAAGTATTGTATATGATGCTCATAAAACCATAGGGGATATAGCCATTCCTAAAATGTCGAAGGGTTGGGAAGATCTGGTAAAGTCGATGCTCAAGGCAGAGCTAACGCGTAAGGGGGCTGTCCTACGCCGACCTGGTTGGGAAGCTGGCTGACATCGGGGTCATGGACTCTGAGCCGAATATCAGGAACAAGCTGTCGCGGGGCAAATTTACAGCGGTGTTCATGGTGCAATGCTTAGAAGCAATAGGGGCTACATCGTTGCGGCTCTCATCGGACTAGCAGGTATTACGGCCGGTGTTGGTTATGGGCTACATAGTCAGGCCAGTTATGCCGACCGGGCCTATAACCAGGCCGCCGACTACACCGAGCGCGCCGCCAACCAGATAGCCGAGTCCTGCCTCCGGCTTGTTAGCGCTGAACAAGTGAAGTGCCTTCGCGACAAAGCCGATGCATACCGCCTCGAAAGCCGCGATAAGCAACGCGAATATGAGGATCTGGTTGCCCAACGCACCTCTGCGCTGTGGACGATGATAATGGGCATCGCTGCGTTGATCGGAATGGCGCTTAGCGTTGTGGGGGTGGGCCTGGTCTATACTACCTTCATGGAAACCAGACGCGCCGCCAACGCGGCGCACGACGCTAATAGGCCATGGCTCCAAGTGGAAGTTATCGACTACGAAGCATTGAAGATAGCCAACGATCGCGCGGAAATCACTGCTGATATTAGAATAACCAACGTCGGAAATTCTCCTGCTTGCCACGTAAACACTTGGGCAGTCCTTTATGGAGAGCGAGGGAATGCGGCTGCCACTTTAGTCCACGGAGCAACCAACAAAGCAAAGGAATGGCTTGGGGCCAGAGAGGGTAGTTTGGCGACGATTGATGGAACAACAATATTCCCGAACGCCAGCGTGATGGAATGCTACACCGCCCACATCGAATGGGATGAAGTTAAAGGAGCGAAAGAAGCGAAAAGTGTCTTTTTGAGCTACGCGGTGGGCGTCGTTTATCATTTTGGAACCAGCACCGGACATACTGTTATTTCGTTCGATATATGGCCATCGGGTAGGCAAGACCGCGCTATCCCGATACCGCAAAGGATTGGGCATTCTGAGCGCATCGTGAGAATTTTGGATAACTTGTCCAGTTATGCCGATTAGAGAGGCCATCGCGACCAGCGCGCCGATCACGCTACGCCACCGTCTGCAATGCGTACGCCATCGCAGAAAAAGGACAACGTAACCGCCTTGGTGCGTTTGCTACATAATGCCCGTTCTTACGGGAGAGGCTACGGAGACTTGGCAGCTTGCTGCCTAGTCGATGTCGGTGAGGGTCTTTCTTGGAGTGGTAGACAGACCCTCACCCTCCCACGCCTGCGGCGCGGGCCCCTCCCTCTCCCGTGAAGACGGGAGAGGTGTAGATGTTGCCGTCACGCAGGGCTTGACCTGATAGTCAGGATGCCCCCCAATCTGGCGGCACCGGCTATCGCGGCGTCACCGTCCCGCCAAGCGGGCCGAGATAGAGGCTGAAGCCCCATAAAGCCGCGCACCAGCCGCACGCCACCCACAGGGCGGACAGGTCGAGGCGTGCGAACAGGGCTGCGCCGATGATCGCGCCCAGCACCAGGCTAAGCCACAGCAGCAGATGGGGCAGCCAGCCAAAGCGCGGGCCGCCGGTCAGGGCGAGCGCGAAGGATTGGCCGAGCTTTACCAGCGCGCCGGTCATGTAGGTGACGCCGATGCTGACCTCTCCATCGCGCTGGAACACATTATTCACGGCCCCCATCGCGGCGGCCATCAGGAAGGTGATGGCGTCGCCCCGGCGGCCGACGGCCAAGGCGGCGAGGATCAACAGGCCCAGCACCGCCGCTAGCACAGCCTGTTTGCGCCAGCGGCCCGCCAGTCTGCCGATCAACGCCCCGCCAAACACGCCGCCAACAAAGGCACCGATCAGGCCGATGGCCATGCCGGCGATGGCCGTGCCCCCGGCGATGCCCACCGCCATCCGCGTCGAATTGCCGCTCATGAAGGAAACGAACAGGCCGCCCAGCTTGAGCAGGCCCAACGCATCGACCATCCCCGCCAGTGCGGCCAGTCCAAAGGCCAGCACATAGCGCGGCAGGGTGTGGTGATCACCCATGGGTCAGGCGATCCGTGGCGGGACGATGATCGCGTTCGGCGCTGGAAATAAGGTCATCAATTGCCACCCTCGCTGGTCAAGCAAAATGCTAGACCAGCGATGGGCGGGAGGACAGGATAAAGCGAAGGCGCGCGGCCCTATCGCGCGGCTACGTCGCGGCTGAGATAGACCTCTGCGACGCGGCCGTTCTGCATGGCGCAGGTGAAGCGGCGGGTGGTGCCGGTGGTGGCACGATAGTTGGCGCGGGTTTCGATTTCGCCGTCGATATTATAGCCGCCCTGGGTGGGGTGGGGCTCGTCCATGGCGCGGATTTCGGCATAGCCGCCCTCGCGGTTTTGCGCTTCGTCGCGGGCGGCGATGGCGCAGGCATCTGCCATAGCGTCGGGGTTACCGACGACGTCGGAAAAATCCTCCTCGCCGGGTGCTGCGCCTTGGCGGTCCAATCCATAGTCGGTGCCGGTGGCCGGGGGTGGGGCGTCGTCGTCGGCATAGGGCGCGTTGCCGCGGGCGACCTGCTTGTCCTTGGACAAAGAGGAGGCGACGATCGCGACTGCGCCGATCAGCGCGGCGACGCCCACCGCATCGCCAAAGCCGAAGCCATTGCCCCGGTCGCGATGATGATGGCCCCAGCCACGATCATAGCGGGGGCGGGCCTCGGCGGCGCTAACGCTGCCGAGCATCAGGCCAAGGGCCACCAGCGATCCCGTCATCCAGCGCGTCTTGCCCATCATCCCGATCCTCTTATCCTGCGATGAACCGACTTGTATCCGCGTCCGGCTGTCGCGCGGCTGAACGGATCAGGTCAGCGGTGCGCTCGCCCAGTGGCGCAACCGGGCATAGAGGCCGGCGATGACGCCCGCGAAGATCAGGATGGCGAGCGGCACGGCCCAATGGCTCTCGCCCACCAGCGCGAGCGGGGTGTCGCTGTCGGTCGCCGCGACGATGCCGGCGAAGGCGACGCCGAACAGGCTTTCGCCGACGATGAAGCCGGTCGCCATCAATACGCCCATGCGCTCGGCAAATTCGGGGTTGGACTGGCGCAGCGCCCAGCGGTTGTAGAGATGGCCGATCAGCGCGCCGACCGGGATCAGCAGCGTCAGCGCCATCGGCAGATAAATGCCCATGCCGACTGCCAGCGGTGGGAGGCGCAGCTTGCCCGCCTTGCCCAGCAGTTCGTCGGCCAGCACCACGACCGCGCCGATGCCAGCGCCGATGCCGATCAGGCCCCAATCGAGATCGCCGCCCAAAACGCCCTTCGCCAGCGCGGAGATGAGCGCCGCCTGCGGGGCGGGCAGGGCGTTCGGCCCGGCGCCGGGTGCCCCGGCAAAACCAAAGGCGCTGTTCAGCAGGTCCAGCACTGGCGGGATGACGAGCGAGCCGAAGAGGACGCCCAGGATCAGCGCGATCTGCTGCTTCCACGGCGTCGCGCCGACGAGCTGGCCGGTCTTGAGATCCTGAAGATTATCGTTGGAAATGGTGGCGATGCCGAACACGATTGCGGTGGTAAACAGGGCGTAGGCGACCAGGGCCTGGGACCGATCCGGGTCGCCGCCCGACCCGTAAATGGCCGCGAGCATGAGCGATGCGCCCAGCACGGCGAGGATGCCGACGCCCGAAATCGGGCTGTTCGATGCTCCGATAAGCCCCGCCATATAGCCGCAGACCGACGCGATGACGATGCCCGCGACCAGCACATAAGCCAGCGTCAGCGCAATGACCGGCACCGGATTGGCCGCGATCGGGCCGCCCTGCGCAAAGATCCAGAGCAGCACGGCGATGGGCAGCATGGATGCGATGATGGTGCCAAAGACGATGCCGATCGGCAGGTCGCGTTCGGTCAGTTCCAGCAGCCCGGCATTGCCCGCCTTGCGCGTCGTATTGGCGACCAGCGCGGAGCGGATGCCGCCGATAATGGGGCCGAGAATTTTGAGCAGGGTCCAGATCGCCGCGACGCCGATCGTGCCCGCGCCGATGAAGCGCGCCTTGGTGCGGAAGGTGTCGCCGACAATGGTGGCGAGATCGCCGCCCGCAGGCACCGGGGCGGTCAGGAAGGGGACGATGCCGAACCAACTGATGACCAGCCCCACGAACATGGCGACGCCGACCGACAGGCCGACCAGATGCCCGACGCCGATCAGCGCCATCGAAAAGCTGGTCGACATCGACGTCGCGCCGGTGCCGAAGCGGAAGAAGGTGGCGGCTTCCTCGGCGATCAGCCGGGTCTTGGCGATGATGGTGAAGGATGCGGCGGCGACGGCGCTCAGCAGAATGGCGGACAGGCCGCGCTTATTTTCTTCCGCGCCCGCGCGCGACCCCGCGCCGACTTTCAGCACTTCGGCCGCCGCGACGCCTTCGGGATAGGGGAGGTCGGAACCGGTCACGAGCGCGCGGCGCAAGGGCACCGAATACATGACGCCCAATATGCCGCCCAAGGCGATGGTGCAGGCCGACAGCCAATAGGGAAAGCCCTGCCACCAGCCGATCATCACCAGGCCTGGCAGCACGAAGATGATCGCCGAAAGCGTCCCCGCCGCCGAGGCGATGGTCTGGACGATGTTGTTTTCCAGGATCGTGCCGGTCGCGAACAGGCGCAGGATCGCCATGGAGATGACCGCTGCGGGGATGGAGGTGGCAAAGGTGAGGCCGATCTTGAGGCCGAGATAGACGTTCGCTGCGGTGAAGATGAGGGTGATGAGCGCGCCCAGGATGACGCCGCGCAGCGTCAGTTCGGCCATCCCGCTGGCCTGTGGCTTGTCCGTTGTCACCCTATATCCCCTTGGCTTCGTGCTTGTTGCTTGGGTTTGGTAATAATGTTGCTTGACCGTGGATCAATCGGAAAGTGCAATTCGGGAGGATCAGGAAGCCTTTTCCGCGGCAGTGGGGGTGACGCGATCGAGCCAATTATCCACCAGCCGCGTCCAGCGTTGATAGCCTTCGGGCTTCATGTGCAGCCCATCGGCGCGAAAGAGCGAGGCGTCGGGCAAGCCATCGCGCGCCAGCAGCAGGCTGCCGACGTCGAGATAGGTGAAGCGGACGGCCGTCGCGCGCGCGGCCACGGCCTGGTTGATCGCCGCCATCTTGGGCCAGAGCGTCCAGCGGATCGGGCTGGGCTTGAGCGAGAGGAAGGCGATGGGCGCGCGGGGATAGTCGTTACGCAGCCGCTTGAGCAGGGTCAGGATGTCGGCGGCCACCTTGTCGGGGCTGGCACCGGCCGCCAGATCATTTTCGCCGACATAGACGATGATCGTGCTGGGCTTGGTCGGCGGCAGCAGGCGGCGATAATAGCGCAGCACGTCAGGCGTGCTCGCTCCGCCAAAGCCGCGATTGACGGTCGGGATGTCAGTGAAGCTGCTTGCTATGTCCCACAGGCGGATGCTGGAACTGCCCAGGAACAGGGTCGCGCCCTCGACGGGCGGGCTGGCGGCATTGGCCTTGGCGAACGCCTCGATCTCGCGCGCGAACGGGAAGCTGGGATCGGCATTGGGCGGCCGATCCTGCGCCTGTCCGCCTTGCGCCTGCCCGTGCGCAATGCCAGACAGCGCGAGCGCCAGCAGCAGCGCGGCGGCGCCCTTAATGGCGATGGAGCGGGCGCAGGCGATATTTACCGTCCGCATAGGCACCGAACATGCCGGTGATGGCGGGGTGGTCGACCGGCTCGTCGCTGTCGTCGGTGACCAGATTCTGCTGGCTGACATAAGCAACATAGCTGGATTCGCCGTTTTCGGCGAGCAGGTGGTAGAAGGGCTGCTGCTTGTCGGGCCGGGCATGTTCGGGAATGGCCTCATACCATTCCTCGCTATTGGCGAAGACCGGGTCGATATCGAACACGACGCCGCGAAAGCCGAACATGCGGTGCCGGACCACGTCGCCGATGCTGAAGCGGGAATGGACGATCGGCGGGGCGGTGACGCCAGCGCCGAAAATCTGAATCGTGTCTCTCATGGCTCCAATTTAGGGTGGATCGACGCCGACACAAGAAAAAACCCGGAAAGCCCGCTTGGCAAGCGCGATTTCATTCGCTAATGGCCGCCGCTCGACCAGGAACGCAGCGGCCATCGGCCCGGCGGACCTTCTGCGGAGAGGTGGCAGAGTGGTCGAATGCACCGCACTCGAAATGCGGCGTGCCCGAGAGGGTACCCAGGGTTCGAATCCCTGCCTCTCCGCCATTTACTACATTCCTACAACCAGCAGCATCCCTTGGCGAACGCTGAAAGCCCAGCATTCTCTAGGATCGTTCTGGATTTTGTTGCCGCTTGCGTTCGCCGCCCACCGCGATCATTCGCCGCCGACTTTATGACTATTTTTATGACTTGAAGCCTAGGCGATTGGTGCCTAAGGTGCTGCCTGGAGGCTGGCATGCACCTACGAAACAAGCTCAATGTGAAAAAGATCGCGAGCTTGGACGTGCCCAATGTCTATTCCGATGGCGGTGGCCTGTATCTGCGCGTGCGAAAGAGCGGCACGAAGTCGTGGCTTTTCATCTACATGTTACGCGGCAAACGACGCGAAATCGGTTTAGGATCGGTGCTGGACGTATCGCTCGCTGCCGCGCGTAAAACCGCTGAAGAGCTTCGAACCATCCAACTCGCCGGTCGCGATCCAGCCGAGGCCCGCAAACTGGCACGACCAGCGTCGGCTCGTATCACGACGTTTGCAGACGTCGCGACTGAGCTGATCGATACCATCGAAGGCGGCTTCAAAAATGAAAAGCATCGCAAGCAGTGGCGGTCGACGATCGATACCTATGCCAAACCCCTGCTGCCCATGGCGGTCGATCAGATCACGATGGACGACGTTGCGTCGGTGCTGAAGCCGATCTGGCTGACCAAATCAGAGACAGCTTCTCGGGTCAGGCAGCGGATCGAACGCATCCTAGATGCAGCGACAGTGAAAGGCTTGCGACGTGGCGACAATCCGGCACGATTGAAAGGCAACCTCGAAATTGTCCTGCCGCGAAAGTCAAAGGGGGAGGACGGCCATCACCAGGCATTGCTCTTCCCCGACGTCCCTGCGTTCATGACCGCGCTGGCAAGCCGTCAGGCACCATCAGCCCGCGCGCTTGAATTCACTATTCTTACTGCTGCCCGAACAGGCGAGACGCTTGGCATGAAGTGGGAGGAAGTTCAGTTGGACCAACGGTTATGGACCATCCCCGCAAACCGCATGAAAATGGGCCGAGCACATCAAGTGCCGTTAAGCGACCCTGCAGTCGCCATCCTGCAATCTCTGGCTCCAGCGGACCCTGATCCCAAAGCGCATGTATTTCGTGGAGCGGGGGGCAGTTCACTGTCCAACATGGCTATGCTGACGTTGCTGAAACGGATGGAGGTTCCGGTCACGGTTCACGGGTTTAGGTCCAGCTTCCGCGACTGGGCTGGCGAAACCACTAGTCACGGCCGCGAAGAAATCGAAATGGCTCTGGCACATGACACGTTGAGCAAAACCGAGAAAGCGTACCGGCGAGGCAATGCTCTTGATAAGCGCCGTTCGCTGATGCGAGACTGGGCACATTTTATACTACCTTCCGGCGAAAGCGGGACCGCGCAAGACGCTTAATAAGTCATTGATAAAAGATGTATTTTTGACAAATAAACTGCATTGCGCTATGTTGCCGGTGCGGTGGCCGACAGGTGCCATCGAATTTCCATCTTAGGATCGTCAAATGAAGAGGCTTCCCGCAAGGGTGCTGGCCCCAGCAGACGTGCGTCGTCTCCTGGACCACACTGAACGTCACCGCCACCATCTCAGAAACAACGCGATTGTTGTTCTTAGCTTTAGAGCAGGATTGCGCGCGTGCGAAATCGCCGGGCTCACCTGGCCTATGGCATTGAAGACCGACGGCCGCATTGCCGAACAACTGACCGTCAGCAAACACATCGCGAAATATGGGAGTGGGCGCGAAATTCCAATTCATGCAGATTTGAAAGCTGCCCTAAAGCTATATCATCGATCGCTTGGTTCACCGAGGGACGGCCCATTGATCCTATCCGAACGTGGGGGGCACATGACGCCGCGCAGCATCGTCAATTGGTTCCACGATTCCTATGCCGAGCTTGGCCTGCGTGGGTGCTCATCGCATTCCGGTCGCCGCACATTCATCACGCAGTCCGCGCGCATGGTAAGCAAGACCGGCGGATCGCTGCGTGATGTTCAGGAACTAGCAGGGCATAGAGCGCTTACCACGACTGAGCGGTACATAGAGGGCAACCGTGACGCCCAGCGGAAGCTGATCAGCCTGCTCTAACGGCATTCCAAACTAACCCAATCTCATGGAAAACAAAGAAGGACGTGGAACATGGCTTCTCGCGGCGAAGACACTTGTGCACGCAACAGCGACCGACAAGCGCAAATCCGAGCTTTGAATGATCGGCTCAGAACCGTCCATCGTGGCGGGCAAATGGCAGCGACTCAGGGCGTATGCAGTTTGGGGATTGGCGTCGTGCCGCTCATACTGAAAGCCGTGTCTGAATTCAGCGACTTCACCCCGGACAATGATCCATATGGCGAGCATGATTTTGGTGCCCTTTGGGTCGAGGGTCACCACGTTTACTGGAAAGTCGATTACTATGATCGGAACCTGATTTACGGGTCACCCGACCCTGCCAACCCTGAGGTCACTACCCGCGTCCTGACGATCATGTTAGCGTCGGAATACTGATGCCACGCCGCCCGCCGCTGATAGAGATATCGCATCCCATATCCGTTGATCTATTCTGTCGTATCGACAAGGCTGTGAGAGACGCTGGCTACACGGCGGCAATCGAGCGATCCGAAAACATGCGCCCTCCGACGACGGCTGCGCAGTTCGCAAGCGAGGTGATCTATGTCATCTGCAATTCTGGAATGAGCAATGTCGTTGCCGTCCCGATCTTTCGGCGATGTATGAAGGCACTGCGCGCTGGCCGGTCGGCATCCACTGTGTTCGGGCATCCAGGCAAGAGGGTAGCAATTGACTGGATATGGAAGCATAGGCGGAGATTATTCCGTGAGTTTACTGCTGCACCGGAAATTGTAGAATTTCTCGGCACCCTCCCTTGGGTCGGCCCAATCACGTCCTTCCATGCAGCAAAAAATATGGGGGCAGATGTCGCCAAGCCTGACGTTCACTTGAACCGACTGGCTGAACCGGAAGGGTTGACCGCTCAGCAGCTATGTGAGCGGCTCGCTAGAGAAACCGGATATCGCGCAGCGACGATAGACATAATACTCTGGCGAGCCTGTGCTGACGGAATTATCCACAGCCGAAAATAGGCAGGCCAACATTGCACACAGTGTTGCAGTGTAAGATCACGTCAATCCCCCAGCCCATAGCATTCCAAACGTGTAACCGAGCGCTTCCCGTCAAGATAGAAAATTCATTACTGTACGCGACGTTCGCTGATTTTGATCCCTTGCAATGATGCAGTGAGACCAATTGTCAGAACGGCGTCCTGAGGCAAACACCCATCAAGCCACAATAGATATTCGGCATGTTCTGGCTCGGCGATCCTGTTTGGTTTGGCTTGCCTAGCAAGTTTGCCGTTGGGCTGGCGATAGGTTGCGCGGGATGGCCAAAAAGATTTTAGCGTATAGCTAATCGCTCGAGGAAGATTGTCGATCGGTTCACGCTTCACCTCCAGCCGAAACCTCACTTTCTCGTTCTCGAAATCCTTTTTTGTGGACTTTAGCGACTTTGATCTCCGCAACTCTCGAACGATGTCAGTCATTTGACCACCTGAAATCCCATGGAGGTGAAGTCGGTATTTCCTGTCGGAAGTGTCAATCGGCGTCCAAACGGGACCCCTTATCAGCGCGCAAAAGGGACCCCCTGTCAGGATGGCGGAACATTGATGTGACGCTCTTCCTTGCGCTGCGCGCGGCGTAGGGAGGGCGTAGCCCGACCGGAGGCGCGCGCAGCGCAAAGCATCTTTTAATTGATTGCCGCTGGGGCGGATCAGCTGCGGTTTTTGAAGCGCCAGCTGTCATTGCCGGTCTCGACAATGTCGCAATGATGGGTGACGCGATCCAGGAGCGCGGTTGTCATCTTGGGATCGCCGAACACGGTGGGCCACTCGCCAAAGGCGAGGTTGGTGGTGATGATGACACTGGTCTGCTCATAGAGTTTGCTGATCAGGTGGAACAGCAACTGGCCGCCCGATCGGGCGAACGGCAGATAGCCCAGTTCGTCGAGTACGATCAGATCGAGACGGGATAGCTGGGCGGCGAGAGCGCCACTCTTGCCGATCCTGGCCTCCTCTTCGAGGCGGGTCACCAGATCGACCGTGTTGAAGTAGCGGCCCCGGGCGCCGGAGCGCACAACATTGGCGGTGATGGCGATGGCCAGATGGGTCTTTCCTGTGCCTGTGCCGCCGACCAGGACGATATTGCGCCGTGCGGGCAGGAACGTGCCGCTGTGCAATGAACGCACCAGCCCCTCGTTGATTGGGGTACCCTCGAACCGGAAGGCGTCGATGTCCTTCACGACGGGCAGCCTGGCAGCGGCCATCCGGTATCGGATCGACGCGGCATGACGATGCGTCGCCTCCACCCTCAGAAGATCGGTCAGTATCTCCATGGTGGTGCGCTGGCGCTGAATGCCGGTGGTGACGGCATCGTCGAACGCGCCTGCCATGCCCTTGAGGCCAAGCCCGCGCATGGCCTCGATCATGTCATGCCGCTGCATCGAAGGTCCTCAACTGGTCGTAACGGGCACAGTCGGCGATCGGGGGATGGCGCAAAGCGCTATCCTCGGAGGTGATGATCGTCAGCGGACGCGGGGGTTCCCGGCGTCGTGCCAGGATGTTGAGGATCAGGTCGTCGCTTGCCGTGCCCGTCGCCAGTGCCTCACGCACAGCGGCTTCGACAGGCTCCAGGCCATCGGTCAGTACGGCCGACAACACACGGACGAACCGGCGATCGGCATCGTCGCCATTACCCAGCTTGCGGCGCAGGCGGGCAAGCGCCGGTGGCAGATCCCAGTCCTGGAAGGGGGCACCGTTCCGCAGCGCGCCAGGCTTGCGGGCCAGCACTGGCAGATAATGCCAGGGGTCATAGATCGTGCGGTTGCGCCCAAAGTAGCGAGGATGTTCAGCGACAACCTCTTCGCCGCAGCGAACGACGATGCGATCGGCATAGGCGCGGACCTGCACCGTGCGTCGTGCCACCGTCGAGAGCACCGAGTAGCGGTTGCGGTCGAAGCTGATCAGGCAGGTGCCGGTCACGGCATGCTCGCTCTCATTGAAGCCGTCGAACGGTCCCAGCATCGGCTGCAGCGCAGATCGTTCGATCTCCAGCATCTGCGCCACGGTCAGCTCTCCCTGTTCGGGATGGGGCTGCCGTTCCGCCCAGCGCCGACACTCGGCCTCCAGCCAGCCATTGAGCTCTTCGAGACTGGCGAACCGCAACCGGGGCTGGAAGAAGCGACCCCGGATCGTCTGCACCTGGTTCTCGACCTGACCCTTCTCCCATCCCGCCGCAGGCGAGCAGGCCGTGGGCTCGACCATATAATGGTCGGTCATGATCAGGAACCGCCGGTTGAAGACGCGTTCCTTGCCGGTGAACACGCTCGTCACAGCCGTCTTCATATTATCGTAGATGCCGCGCCCTGGCACGCCGCCGAAGAAATCAAAGCCCCGCGCATGCGCGTCGAACAGCATCTCCTGGCTCTCACGAGGATAAGCCCGGACATAGACCGCGCGTGAGGCACACAGTCGCATATGCGCGACCTTCACCCGCATCGGTGCCCCGGCGATCTCAACATCTTCATGGCTCCAGTCGAACTGGTAGGCCTCGCCTGGCCTGAACATCAGCGGGATGAAGGCCGTGACACCATCGCCGGCATCTTTGCGCCGTTCCAACTTCCATCGCGCCGCGTAGCGCCGCACGGCATCGTAGGATCCCTCAAAGCCTTCGCGCACCAACAGATCATGGATCCGCGTCATCCGCAGCCGGTCACGCCTGCCGCGCAGCTCGTTCTCTTCCAGCAGCGTGTTGAGGCGATCCTGAAACGGACCGATCCTGGGCAGCGGCTGAACCTTGCGCTGATAATCAAAGGCGCCCTCCGGCGCTCGGACCGCTTTGCGGATGACCTTCCGCGACACATGCAGGTCCCGCGCGATCGCCTTGATCGCCTTGCCTCCGGCATACTCACGCCGGATCCGTAAAACTGTCTCCAAAACCAACATCCCGATCTCGCCGCCTGAAAATCCAGGAAGCTGCTTAAACCATCGAAATGAGGGGTCCCTTTTAGACGCCGATCACCCCGCTAACGGGGTCCCTTTTGCACGCCGATCCACAGTCGGAAGGATCGAATTCGCCATGGATAGCGGCATAGAAAAAACCGTCAGCAATGTTTGCCCCACGTCGATAAAGCATGCTCCGCAGCCTGCTTAACGCGGTCCTGGGGCAAAACGTATGCAGTGAGCCCGCGGCAAACTCCCAATCCCGCGGAATAAGGGTAAAACAGCGAACATCTGGAATTTCGGAGGCCGCGATCATTCGCCAGAGCTGGCCACACACACGAAGCCGAAGGTCCCTCATATAGCGCGAGGAGGCCATGGAATTAGACAGAGCTTCATCGTCCAGCTTAGTGGCGAGGCGCTTTTTCCTTTTTCTCTCCCATTTTTCGCGTTGGTGAGCGGCTATACGTATAGACTTTACGCGGGTGAGGTCTTCACGTCTTGCGTCCTCCTCAGTCTCAAAATTCATATTGAATTTCTGCCGGACTTTTTTGGTATCGAGCCGGAATGCCTTTGGGGGCATAGGGACATCCACAAAGTTACGACGCCCCATCAGCGTTTTCCCTGCATGAAGGAACACTGTCCGCGAAATTCTTTGCGCTTTTTCGATATACCATTCGGCGACGGCCGATATGGGCAGATTGGATGCTGCCGCTACTTAAAAGCTCATAGGCTTTGGTACGCCCTATGCCGAGTAGTGAACAAAGGTCTTTGACAGAGATAAATAATGGCTTCACGACTTTTCCTTTCGCACAGACTTCTTCAACCCGAAAAGCTGCCGCTTTCGGTCTAGATTTCCTCATAGGAGGGTGTCAGGGCTCCCACTGAAGACTCCGGACACCCAGAAGCTTCGAGGACTGAGAGGAACCCTGCGAACGTCCCGAAACGCTGATGCACGCTGGCAACTACATTTGCCACAAAACTAGGTTGCCAACTTTAATGTTGTGAATTTAGGATGACATTGAGCAGCGAGTTCGGAGGCGGATGGAAGCGATGAAACTTATCGGTGCATATGTCAGGAGTTTTGATTGGGAGGCAAATATGCCTTTGAGTCGAAAGAAAACGTCGGCAATTCTTCTTGAAATATGGACTGAATATGATTGCAGACTGACGGCGAAGGTTAGCTTTTACGACGGCTCAAACACGCGCAATGAGTCGGCGAAAAATTTCTTACGGCGTGAGATTTACGCGTTAGGATGGCGGATGTTTCTCCATCCCCCTTCTTGGCGAATAGAAGAATTTGTCAACGATATGCGAGATACCCGAACTACCCGGCCTGATGCTCTCTCCAACATCTTCCATGCCTTATTGATGTGCGTGTACAATGAGGACACGCGCATTTCGCGACACGAGAGATCATTGATGGCCGGTGAGTTGGAATATGCCCGACGACACGAGGTTCCGCCCAGTCTATTATGCGGTTTTTTATATCAGAGCACAGATCGAAAAAGGATTTCGGAGAGGCTTAAAGCGAATTTCATCGAACCGGCATTCGAATAACAAACCATCCGGCGGCGACATGGAAGTCGTGACAAAAGTGGTAATTGGTCACATGTCTGATATGGGCCATATGACAGCCGCTAGATGGCGGACTGGCAGATCCTGAAAGCTGCGGTTCGTTCATCAAGCCCAGATAACAAAAACGGACGGCGATGATAGTGCCAACCGAAGGCATGTTGCCATTCCCTTTAGCAAGATGTCGCGTTGCACTGCCTAAGTACGCGTCGAACGTCGTTTCGCTGCCGGCGGGTTTCGCCGTCATGCTAAAGTCCCGCTCGGACGCCCCTCCAGCGGGAAAGCCGCGCTGCCAGGAGTCCAAAAGTCGGTGTGATCGAAGTGCTTACTGTAGAAGTCGCGGGATAGGGTGCAGCGGACCCGCCTCCGCGAATCCGGCTGCTCCACCGCGAAGTCGTCGCTTCCGAGGGCGCCCATCGTATAGCCGGACGGCAGTAGACGGTGTTCGCCGACGACACGGGCGAGGTCGGCAAGTGACAGCGCAGGTGTGCCGATCTCCGGCATGTCCTCGAGCTCGCCGAGGTCGTCGATGTCCACCGCCGGGGTTTCGACTTGGTCGATCGTCTTCGCGACCATCGCGTCGATGTCAACGTGGCCGCCAGCGAGTGCGATCGGTCCGATCTCTCGGCTGATGGCGGAGAGGATCGGCTGCAGTCCTCCGACCATATTCTCGAACAGCTTGATGCGGCTCGACAGCGCTAGGTAGACCGTTGTCTCGACCGTGTCCCTGTAGTGCAGGTTGACGATGCGGATGCGCTCGAAGCGTTGGCCGAGCCGGTCGATGCGGCCGATGCGCTGCTCGACCCGCATGGGATTCCAAGGCATGTCGTAGTTGATCAGCGAGCCGCAGAACTGGAAGTTCAGGCCCTCGGCGGCGGCGTCTGTACACAGCAGGATATCGCCTCTGCCGTTGCGGAAGCGCTCCTTGATCTCGGCACGCGAAACGAGCTTCCAGGCACCATCCGGCGTGCGTACCTCGCCTCCGCGGCCCGAGTAGCAGATTACCTCGCGGCCCGTCTGTTCCGCCAGCCAGTCCCGCACGCCGTCCATCGTGTCCGTGTAGCCGGTGAACACCATCGTCTGGTCGAAGCCGTCCATCTTCAGCTGGTCGAGTTCGGCTTTCAGCGCCCTGGTCTTCGTGTCGATCGGCAGCTTTGCCACGTCGGCGAGGATATCGGCGATGGCCGCGCCCTCCAGCATGCGCCGGGCCTCTGCCTCGGTGTTTTCAACTTCGTCGGTTTCGGTTTCGATGCCGCTTTCCTCAAGGTCGAATTGGTCGTCCTCAACGCTTCTGTCGAGACGCCCCTGAAGGCTGCGCGCTAGCGCGGAGAAGCTGGAGGAGAGGCGCTTCCTGTAGATGGTTAGGATGAAGCCGATGGCGTTGCGTTGGCTCTGGTCCGCCTGCGCATATGCTTGGCGCAGAAAGTCCTCGACCCGCTCGTAGATGTCGCGTTCTGCCTGATCCATGTTGATGAAGCGGTCGGTAACGTAGCGGGTGGCGATGCGAGCCTCCAGCTTTCCTTCGGCCTGGTAGCGGCGGAGCAGTGCGCGGGTATGGCGGGACATCAATGCTGCGACCGGTGTCCAGCGCTTCATCACCCTGACGGCCGCCTGCCGGTCCTCGGCGTTTAACTGACGGCGCGGGATCGATGCCTGACCGCGAAGCGCGCCGAGGATGCGGCGTGTGCGCAGGTTAGAGAGTCGTTGGCCGCCATCCCCGCCCAGGCGTGCCGCGCGATCCTCCGACAACAAGCCGTGAAACGCCTCGGTCGATCTGAACAGCCGGGCGCACTCCTCGAAGCGGTCGACTGGGATGTGGCCCTGTCCGAGAGCCTCGAAATATCGCTCGTAGGAGGCGGCGTCCCATTCCGCCGGCAGTCCGAGAAGGGACAGGAGATCGTAGAGCTCCAGCGCGTGGGTCTGGAGCGGAGTCGCGGAGAGGAGGACCAGGCCGCTGGTTCGCGCGCGCAGGTCGCGAAGCAGCCGCATGAGCATGTTCGCCTCGACACGGTTGCCCGTCCGTTTGTTGCGGGCATGGTGGGCCTCGTCAACGATGACCAGGTCCCAGGGTGCTACCTCCAGGAGTTCGGGTCGGCGGTCGCGACGGCGGGCGAGGTGGCTCGACATGATCACGAACGGTTCGGCAGACCAGTCCTGCCGCGAGACCTCCGTGGCCGTGTAATTCTGAGTGACCGGATCGTATCGCCGAAGGCAGTGTCCGTCGTAGATCGGCCAGTCCAGCGCGAACTTCTCCCTCAGCTCCGCCTGCCACTGCGAGCAAACGTTCGCAGGCGCGAGGATGATGCCCCGACCGAGACGGCCCGCCATCCAAGCCTGTCGAATGAGCAGGCCCGCCTGCACTGTCTTTCCGAGACCGACCTCGTCGGCGATCAGAAGCCGGGCCGCATGGTCGGGCGTGTCGCCATACATTCGCAGGAAAGCTCGGCGCTGATGCGGCCAGGCCTCCATCGGGCTAGTGGCCTCACCCACCCAGATGCCGCCTGCCGGCGCGCCTGCGGCCGTGCGGATTCGATCCCAGAGCGCTCGACGCTCGGCGTCCATGTCGACCGCGGGGAGGGGCGGAGGGGCTGCGATTTCCGTTTGCTCGTGCTCGCCCACCTCCTCGAACCGGCGAAGCCGCTGCGGCAGCTGATTGTCGGGAGGCAGGAAGCGCAGCAGATCGTCCTTCAACGCCGTTGGAATGTCGTAGACGCGCGTGTGTGTCGCCTCGTCCTTCCAGTAGGTATCGAACGCCTCCTGCTCGGCCACCACATACTGATGGGCGTCGCCAAAGGAGGTGTAGACGTGGAACGTCTCGCCGTTGTGCATCCAGCCCTGCACGGTCTCGTTGATCGAGCCCACGAAGGCCAGCTTGGCACCAGTCTTGTCCTCGATGATGCCTGCCTTCTCGTGGAAGATGGCGCTGCCCATCGTCAGTTTGCGTGTCCGCCCGTCGCATGGAACCGCGACCTTCACATCCAGAATACGCCGGCCTACCATCCATGCGAGCAGTTCCAGCGCCTCGCGCTCGCTGGTGCCAGCAGTCTCCGGCAATGCGAGGTCGGTCTTGGCCGCGATGACGTCTGTCATCGACGTTCCACGCTCGATCGCGTCAACCTCGCCCTCGTCGAGCGTGCAGCCGACCAGCAACCGCATGTTGCCGTTGTTGCGAGCGAGATGCTCGATGCCGCGGGCGGCAAGCGCGAGGCTTCCCGCGCGGAAGTATCCAGTCGTCCTGTCGTAGCGGATCGCGGTGGACAGGGCCGGTACGTAGAAGCGCGACATAAGGTCGCCGTCCTCGCGGCTGTATTTTAGCTTCCAGGGGCGGTCTGACAGCAGCATCTACTTGGCCGCAATCATCTCGCGGTAGAGCTCTAGCTGCTGGGGCTCGCCGATCTCGTTCTCGTAGGCGATACGTCGCAGGGTCTCGAGTGCGTCGAAGTCGTCTGCGGCGGGCTTGATTGCCTTGTCCGCCTCGATGCCCGAGAACGTCTTGGATGGTGGGAGGACTTCCAGCAGGGCCTCCAATGCGACCTTGAACTCGTCGTCCTGTGCGATGCTGGCCTTTTCTAGCTGCTCCACCGCAGCCTCGACCCCGCGCATGCGCACGGTGTGGGCGGCGTGGTGCAGAGCGTCGATCATTCCTCGTGCACCGTCCGCCGGCCCGATCGCGCCCTTAGCGATGCGAGTGGCCGAGTCCCACAGCTTGATCTCTGACGCCTTCTTCTCCGCCAATCGGCCAACGACCTGCTCTTCTAGATCGACGCCGACGGCGCGGGCGAGCCGCAGTGCTTCGTCATAGGGGAAGCTGACCGCCTTGAAAGCGTCCCAGGCCAGCACGTAGAATGCGGTTGGCGCATCCATGTCGGCCTGGGCCTTAGCGGAGGCCAGCTGCGCAAGCCGCCATGCCTTAACCTCACGCCGCGCGGCGTGGAGTGCGTCTTCGGGGCGGACGGCGTAGGGGTCGAACTCCTCGAACATGTCGGCCTGCGTCCGACGCTTGCGCTTCGGTTCAGGCGCGGGCGTGCCGCGCGTCAATGGCCAGTGGCGTGAGAACGCTTCGAGGGCTGGGCCGAAGCTGGCGAGGTAGAGATCGACGCCGGAGATGCCGGCCGCCTGATACTCGCCGACACGGGCGCGAACAGCCCGGGCGACCTCGGGTTCGATGTCCTCCCAGTAGACGGCGTTGCCCTGCACCTCTTGGCGCGGACGGCACACGAGGAAGATCGTGGAATTGGCCGCCGCCTTGTCCTTGATGTGGAGTGAACCGGTTGCCTCGGTATTTACCGGCCACGAAGCAGTGATTACGAAACCCGCGTCCATTAGTGACATGGCGAGAGCGTCCCAGGCTCCGGTATCCTTGTGCGTGAACATGACGGTCATGATGCCATCGTCTTTAAGCGTCCTGCGGCATTCGGCGAATATGCCTTCCATCTTGAACCGATAGTCTCGCTCCGCGAACTTAGCTGCACCCTTCTCACCTTTGAAATGGGCGACGTTGGCGACTGCTTCTGCTTGCTTGTCGGTCAGTCGACGAGTGAAGGTTTGAGGATAAACTAAGCCTGCGGTTCGCTTAAGCCACACATAGAAAAAATCCGATAGTTCGGCATACATTACGTTCGCCCCATAGGGGGGGTCCATGACGATCACGTCTACCGATCGATCAGCAACTGAATCGAGCGCAGCGCCCGACTGGTTAGTGATCTCAACGGAACCTGATCGAACAGATGACTTGGAAAAAAGATCATCCGTGGCATCCTCGCCAACGAGAATACAAAGTTCACGAAGCGCCTTTCCGGTGTTCTTGATTGCCCACGAAAGCCCCAATCCCTGAACGCAATGGGGCATTTCGGCGTATGACCATTTGAACGCGAAGTCATGTCGATCGAATGTGTTTACAATCGTCTCGCGCTTCGAGTGCCAACGGGTCATCCGGGAATTGTAATCACGCAACTTATCTAACCCAAGCGCGAGATAGACGAAGGCCGCCTGACGCAACGGACTGAGTGCGGAAGAATCTCGATCTTCGTCAAGTAAGTCTTGATATGCTTGAACGCAGATGCCTTGTGCAAGAATCTGTCTCTGGGAAAAAAGATCTTTCCAATGCAGCATCCCATACCGGCGTGCTTCGTCGGTCTTACTCCCGACCGGAATTTCCTCTACAGGAAGAATGTTGCGGGCCTCCCACTCGCTCAACTTACTTTCGAGTAGAGCTCGCACTTGCTGGGAATTATCGTCGTGTTCCGACGGAGCCCGATATCCCCGAACCACCAGATTCTTGTTTTTACCTTTTCCATCTCTTGTGACTTCTTTACGCTTGAAGGGGATTGCGATCAGTTGTTCGCCCAATCCGCCGTCTTGGGCCTGCCGTTTGACCTCATCACCATCGATCGCCCGGCCACAGTCCGAGTAGACGCACACAGCGTCTCCGGACGCCACTGTTCCAGCGCTTTGCTCCTCGGGCGCAACGATCGAAAATGTGCAGCGGCGATCGCTGGCACCGGGGCCTGCACCCACGTGCGGGGTTAGCGCGACCGCTGCGTCTGGCCCAATATTCCAATTAGGCGACAGTGGCACCACACCTGCGCAATATGGGCAGCTGATGGTCCTAGCCCATAGGTAACCTAATATTTGAGTGCCCGGATCCTCTTTTGGATACACTTCGGCGAATTCAATTTCGCAGCGTGCGAGAAAGCGCTCAACTAAGGCGTTGTATTCCGTGACGAGTTCCTTGCCGAAAAGTATCGGAAGCTCGATGGTCGCCTTCATTATCAGAGCTGCGACGGGGTTCAGGTCGTTCGCGTGGGCGTGCATTCCAAGGCGTGCGGCTTCCAACGGAATTGCCCCGCCACCTGCAGTGGGATCAAGGAGTCGGATGTCTTGAAGGTGCGGCAACAGACGTCGCGCATCTGGCTGGGGATCATATTGAAATGCGCGAATGTAGCCGTAAGGATTCGGACCCAAGTCCACTTTGTTGCGCTTCGCCCAGTCAATTTTAACCTTGGTCGCGGCTGGCTCGCCATGGATTCCGAGGGCGAACTTAAAGGCCTCGTGGTCTGTATCAGCAGGAAGAATCGACGCCAGGATGGCGGCGCGCGATGCAACAAGCGGACGTCGGGCCCACCATACGTGAAGATAGTAGATCGGAGGCAAAGCCGTCATAGACCTGCGCTCGCGTGTGCTTTCTTCACTGAGGTCAGCAATTGGCAGCCAGCGTTCGATCAGGCGGGTTGTGGACATACCGGTAACCTAACGGTTCAGCGCGCGGGCGCGGTAAGCAGGATGCGGAGCGCGGTAAGCACGCGGCGCGGGTTCTTGCGGTGGACGGCCATGCCCAGCCAGTAGGCGGCCTCCTGCCGCGCCATCGCCTCGATGCCGTCCACGACGCCAACCATTGCTGTGCGCGAGCGCATCGGGGCCAGGACGCGGAACAGTAGCGCCAGTCGGAGCGCTGCATCCTCGCGGATCGGAGCGCGCATGCCATCTATCGGCATGACCTCGAGCCTGATGCCGGCGTCCTTTAGTTTCTTGAGGATGCGCACCTGGTTGATCTCCAGGTTGCGTCCGGCGAGGCCGGCCACGCGCTGCGGCAAGTGGATGTGTGGACTTGCTGGCGAAGGAAGCTGCCAGATCTCGACCTGTAGCTCGTTGGCCGGGAGGCGACGGGCGCGGACCTCGTATGATGGCTCGATGGTCGGCAGCGTCACGCCTGCCGCCTGTGTCTTGATGGTTGCCATTGCCTCATGCCTCCGCTGTGACTTCGACGAACGCGGCCGCTGTACCGAACTTCGTGAGCCGTTCGATGATCTTCTCGGGCTCATCCCCGCCGAGCGCCAGGCCGTCCGCGAAAGTCAGCGAGATGTTGGCCGTGACATGACGGTCGGTCGCGGCTCGGAGCTGCGGTTCGACATAGTCGCGCGTCTGCTTGGCGTCGCCGACGGTGCCGTCGATGCTGACGGATATGGTCGATCCGCCGGCCGTCTCGAACTCAATGCTCGCGACCGCTTTCCGCGTCGCGCCCGGCACGCTCTCGACGACGTTGAGGAGTAGGTAGAAGTGGGCGGGGTCGAAGGGCGTGATCGCCAGGGTCGAGACGTTTCCCACTCTCGCGCTCCGCGCCTTTTGGAACACCGTCGACAGAGCGTCCTTCAGCACACCCTCTCCGTTGAACGACTGGACATTAGGATTTGAGGGAGCGGCCGATCCGCCGTCGACGGGTGCCGTCGATGCCCCCCCACCCCCGGACGGTGTGGCGATCGTGGCTGTGCCTTCCGGCGAGGTGCTGCCCGGCACGCGCGGGTCGCCGGTTACTCCGCCGCCTGGGATCCCGTCCACGGGTGCTGTTGGCGTCGTCGCCTCGCGCCGAGGGAAGATGCCATGGTCTCGGGCGAACTCGGCAGTCGAGATGATCGACCCATCGTCGATCACGATCGACGGAACTGGATCGCCTTTGCCAGCAGTGAGGCCCTCGCGCTGGTAAACGTAGATACCGTCGTTGATGCCCTTGATCACCAGCTTCTTGAAGGGATCGTCGCCGACATGCATCGGCAGTGCGGGGTCGCGCCGGAACTCGGCGCGCAGGTCAGCGGCCGTCATCTGCCCGTTCCGCTTCAGCGGCGTGCGGTCGCGGATGTAGGAGGGCTGGTCCGGCTGATCCTCGGCCGCCTTCAGCTTGCCGATCGACGCAAGCTGGCGAACGATCTGGGTCTGTCCGGACCCAGGGCGCTCGGAAGCCGAGGTCTGGTCGATCGTCGCGAGATCGAGCGTAACGTTGCCGCCGCCTAGCGCGGTGCGCGACGGGTAGAACAGGTGGCGGTAGCTCTGCTGGATGGCGATCGCGATGTCCGCCTCTGAGCGACGGCCCAGCTCCACCACCTGCGCTTGCTGATGGTCGGCCAGCTCACCGAGCCGCTCTGGGCGTCGCAGTTCGCGCAGTGCGAGGTGGCGCGACACGGTCGCCGCCATGTGCAGCGCGTGGCGTTCGTCGGCGACGAGGAAGACGACATTGTTCTGCAGCTGGCGCAGCCCTGCCGCGTCCTGGCCCTTCCGTCGATACATGGTCGCGATGAGCTCGGGCACTTCGTCGATGCTGCCGCCGATGTCGAGCGCCTGGTGATGGATGATGGCGAGCCGGGGCTTGCCGTCGCCCATGTCGTCGGGGACATCGAACGCGCCAGCCGGGAAGGTGATCGTCTCGAATGAACCGGTGTTGCTGACGAAGACATCCTTGATGCGGCTGTCGAGCTCGATCCGCAGGGCGTCCGCCTCGACGCCGCGCTCCTCGCGCGCGATGATCTGGGTAAGGTTCGCCTCCGCGTTGAACCGCAGCGGCGCCCCCGGGCGGTCGTCCAGATAGGCCGATCCCTGGATGAATGCGGCTTCCGCCGACGTTATGAAGTTCAGATCCGCCCACGGCGACAGAATCGAGTAGCGCAGGTGCGCTGAGGATAAACCGCGCAGCTCGTTGTTGTAGGCCATCGTGTGCACGAAGATCGTCCGGCCGACGTAGCTGGCATACGGTAGAAGTCCAGAGAAGCGTTCGGTGTCGATCGACACCGCGAGCGCAGGCCGGCCGGCCTTACCGTCAATGTCGTTGAGGATCGCCGAGTCGTATTGGGTCTGGTTGAGACGCGTGGTGAACTCGCGACGTATGCCCTCCTCGCCCAGATCTACGTGGTGAGTGTGGATCAGGGCGGCGTCCTGCGGGCGTTTCGCCCACACACTGGCGATCGTCTTGGCCAGGATGCGCAGCATGCCGCGGACGCGCTGGAAGTCGGCGAGCGTCGCGGTCTTGCCAGTGAGTGTGTCGAGCAGATCGGGATGGAACGGATAGCTGCCCTCCAGTGCCGTCCGAGCTTCGCCACCCTGATGGTGCACATCGATCCGCTCACGGTTGTCGGTCCAAAGAGCGCAATAGGCGTCGACAGTGTCGGCGGCGACGTCGACGCGCTCGAAAAGACGCCGGCGCAGCACCGCCGCCGTCTCGTCGTCGCTAGTCGGGTTGAGGATCGTTGCCTTGCGTCCCGAGACGCTCTCCAGCTCGCCGACGATCCGAGAAATCTCCTCGTTCTCACGCGCGAACGCATCAGTGGCGCGGCCATCGGGGCGCACCGCGAGGGTGAAGACGACGGATGCTCGCGCGCTGCCGTCGATCGCCGAAAAGAGCGCCTTGAGGAACGCGGCCAGTTGGTCCCGGCCAAAAGCGTCGGGGCACTTGCGAAGATACTCACCGAGCTCGTCGAGCACCACGAGGACCGGCGCGTCGCCGAACAGCTCTGCGATGGTGTCCGCGCCGGGCGCGCGTCGCATCTCGTCCGAGCGCCGGACGAGTTCGTAACCGGCCAATCCGCCGATCTGATAGGCGATCTCGCCCCAGGGGGTGAAGGCGCGGATGCCGTCTCCCATCGCGCGGCCGTTCGACGGGTCCGAAGCCTCGCCATCGAACGCTGCGACCCGAACGCCGGATGGCGCAGCGACGCCGCTGGAGAACTCGTCCAGATTGGGGATCGCGCCGCCGTCCCTCGCTGCGTGTACCAGTCCGATCAGGCCATGCGTTTTGCCGCCACCAAAGCTGGTGTCGAGCCGGAACACGGCGGACGATCCGGAGCGCCCGGACAGGCGCCCGAGTACCTGCGTCAGCAGTTCCTTTAGGCCTGCGGTCGGATACGTGTTCGCGAAGAACCGGACGGGGTCTCGATAGTCGGCAGGACCTGTCCGCGAGATCACGGAGCCGAGGCGGGCGGCGAAGTCGCCCACTGCCATAGAGCCGTCGAGAATGTCCTGCCTGGGTGTGCAGGACTCGAATACCGTCGTAGTGATCACTGCAGCCCCCGTTTCGTTCGACCTGGGTTCTAGAACGGCAAGCGGTTGGCGGCAATCCAGTCCGTCGCCTGATCTCGCGAATGGGGATGCCTTGCCGAAAATGCCAGCGGCGGATCACACTGAGTAAGTCCATGTCGATCACTCCGATGCCTCCTGACTGTCAGCCAGGGGCGAGGAAAACATGGGTCAATTCTCAGTGAAAACTTATAACCCTCCCGGGTCACTTCTCAGTGCAACTCAACATTCTGGGCACCGCCAGTACATTTGTGTAGGTTTGTCACGAGTCAAAAAATGGCCGCGAATGGGACAATTCTGCTCGGTCGGCTTTGGAGAGTCATAAGCTGGATAACGAACGACAGGGGAGAAGCGCTATGTCCGCTTCGCGTCCTAAACTCGGTCGTGTGGTCGCTGGCAAGTTAATCCCGAAAGCGGCCGTTCATTCTATGTCTCCGGAAATTGAATACGCTCGCTATGCCCCTGCTTCGAGGGCAGTCTCAGCGATCCTGCGCACCGCGGTGGTAAGGTCCAGCCGATGGACGCTGTGGTCCAAATCCGCGGCGGGACCACTGTGCACGACGAACCGGTCGGTTGCTTCGATCTTCGCGCAGGCGCTGAAGAAGCCGGGGCGCGGCTCTTTGTTGGGGCTGGTCTTGAATTCGCAAGCAATAACGCGCGCTAGACGCGGTTTGAAATCAAGCACCAGGTCGATCTCCTCCTGACCATTATCCCCCATCATCCTGTAATATTGGGCCGTGGCTAGGCCGCCAGCGGCGAGGATCAACGCTTCGAGCCCGTAGCTTTCCCAGCTTTCCCCAATTTCAACGTGCGTCCGCAATTGTTCGACGGTCGCGATGCCCATCATCGCATGGAGCAACCCGCTGTCGCGAATGTAGAGCTTTTCCTTCTTGGCCATACCGGCATTCGTGCCGGCGGGGTAGTTGCTAAGTCGGCGTGTGACACCAAGGCGATCGAGTATGTACAGCGCCGTAAGCAAATCGGTCTTCTTCACGTTCGGGCAGTCGGTATCGATCAATTCGCTCCCCGGCTTGTTGGCGGCCCATTGTAGGACATGCAGCAGCGAAACACCTGTGGGGAGGCTCCAAGACGAATAATTGCGATCGAAAAGGCCTCCCAGCATGTCACGCCGCCATGTCAGGCTCGCCTCGTCACTGTCGGCGTTGATGCTGGGCGGAAGGCCGCCGCGAAGCCAATGAATATTATGATTTGGCGGCGCGGCATCGGTTGCAACTGGCTGGGGTAAGGCCGTACAAACTGGCCCCTGTGCGTCCGATACGCTGGCCGCTTCGTTCAGATAGTCTTCGAGTTGCATTGGTTCGACATCGATTTGACGGACGGCACCGGCTAGTTCAGCCGAAAGCTGACGGGTAGCGAAAAGGCTCGATGGCACCACGACAAATCTGGTTGGCCGGGACGCCGCCTCATATTCGCGGAATCGCATTAGAAATCCAGCTACATCCGCTTCGCGAACATGATCGAACAGGAGGATCGGGGCGTCGGGGGCCTGCCCATCCGCAGAAATGATGGCTACATCGCCCCGACGGTCTGCCCAGTCATTGACGATGCGTGTTCGGCCGACACGCGGCAGGCCGTGCAGCAAGGTAACGCGACTATCCTGCACACTGGCGTCGATGCGCGCTTCGAGCCGCGTTCGCCGCATCACGTCGGCCGCGTCAGATCCAGCACGACGACCTCGGTTCGACCCTGACGCGTAGTCAAACTTTGCGCCGCAAGCGCATCTTCCAGCTCGGCCGCCGACTGCGGGGTTGGAATTCCAGCCGGTGGCTTCTTGGGCGGCCTGTTACTGGCGGTTCCGTACCACAACACCAGATAAATGCCGCGCTCGGCCCTGGAATCGTTGGTGTAGAGTAAATCGAGCTGGCGATCGGCGGCCGTCCAGAGATCGGCATTCCATTGACCCTTGATCTCAATCGGGACCATCACGCCATTAATCAGACAGAGGATGTCGACCCGCTTGTCGTCGGCCAGATGCCCTTCGGGAAGCGCTTCGATGCCGAACGGAAGGGGGCGGATCATTTTCAGAACCGTGTCGCGCGACTTCTCTTCAAGCTGCGGTGTATTGCCCCGGTAGAAGTCGTCGTACCAATCGACATCAGAGCCGGTGAGTAGCTTCTGCGCATCGCGCAAGGCTTGTATTAGAATGGCCTGCAGTTGTTCCGGCGTCGTTGGCGCGATGTCCCGTATCGCAGATGCCACCGTCGGCAGCGTCGGCGGTTGCCAATCGGCCTCGACGCGCCTGCGGCGTTGATCAGCTGCAGCAACACGCAGATGGAACGTGTACCCATCCGGGTCTTCATCCCGTAGCAATGAGAGTAGCGCGATAGCGGCGTCGTCAGTGTGTCCCCCAAGTCGATTGATCAGCGAGTTAACATATTCCGTCGCATCCCATGGATTGGTGTCGCCTGTGGTGACGGTCGAAGGGCGCTGCCGTACTGGCCAGAGGCGGCGAAACCGGGCGATTGCCCAACCTAGCTGGTCTGCGCCCAGCGCTGCCCTGCCGACGCCACCATACCGGTTTCCAAGCCGGGCTCGGAGATGCCAGAGCAACTCCCGTTCGATACTCCCACGCGATTCCAATTCGGCCCGCATTGCTTCGAAGTCGATGATAAGGCCGACCGCTTCCCAGCTATGCCGGCGCTCTTCATTCAGGCCACCTTTCGCCAGCCGATCGCGCGCTAACGCCTGTAGAAAGGCTCGGTCATCTTCGGATGTCAGCAAGCGATCGATGAGTTCGAATTCCGGTCCCTCAGGCATGTCCGGGATGCTCTCCAGCCACTCCCGGGCAAGCTTCTCCGAAAGGGCTGCATCGTCATCGCTGCGGACCAACGAATATAGCCCATGGACCTGGGTGCGTTTGTGATCGAACTGCGGCTGGAAATATTCGCGCTGGACCATTTCCCAGATACCACGCTGGCGAAGCTCACTGGCGAGGATCGCTTCGAGTTCGGGAAAGCCCGCATGGTCATCGATCTGCGTGAAGCGGATCTCGAAAAGCCCCGCCATCAATCGTTCGTCAGGCAAATCTAACAGTCCACGGCCCGTACGCACCCGCTCGGCTAGGGCGACCACGATGATGTATGCTGCATCCCACCGGCGACCTTCGGCATGGCTTTTCGCAATCTCGGCCGCGTCCGGCATCACCGGAATGAGCTGCAAGAACGCTTCGAATCCTTCGAGACAGGCATCGCGCAGCTCGGGACCGAGCCATTCTTCGATTCTGCCAGGCCCGTTCGAGCCCTTTTCGCCGATGTCATGAAACAGGTTCAGATAGGCCTTGGCCGGGTTTACGACCATGCCATAATCGCCGGCACGCATCTCCGCGATATGTCGGAAAAAGTTGGCGCGATGGCCTTCATGCTCGGCTTGCCGCTTCAACTCGCGCTTGGCGCTTCGCTCCGCCTGCTCAATCTCCCACTTGGCCATCCTTGGCTTCGAAAGTGCCATCAGCCACGCGGCCGCCTCCGGATCGTCGGTGGTGAAGCGCTCCGCGGCGCAGCGCACCTTTTCTCCGGCTGTCGCGTTATGTTGCGCAAGTTGGACGATGTCGCGCCAACGATCGTCGTCGGCTTCGAGCAGGCCGATCAAGAGGATGACATCGTCGTCGTTCGGAGCAAGCCCGCGACTGCGTTCGCTCAACCGCCATGCGCGTTGCCAAGCAGTTTTCTCGCCGGGCTGTTCGAGAATGACCAAGCGCTGCACCGCACGACGAAGCCCATCCTGTTTTCGGAGCGCGTCCGAAACTTCCTGGCGGTATTCACGTTGGTATCCCGTCTCGCCGTCGAAGCGCTGTAGCCAAGTCCACAAGCGCTCTGCCGCGACGTCGGTTTCGTTTAGAGCTCGGGCGAGCAAGCCGAATGCGAGGTCGGTGACCGAGGAATTGCTTCGCCGTTCGTGACGATTACCCAGTTTTTGCGCTCCTTCGGCAACGCCGTCTAGCATCCGGTGCAGGCGCTCCGTAGGAAGCTTCTTGATGAGCCCGTGATAGACACCGGCCGTCCGTTCGGCCCGCTCCAATTGCGCCAGTACAATATCTACCAACAGCTCGTCGTGGAAATTCCCGAAGCCAAGCTCGTCCATCAGCTCGATCGCGAGGCGTACGCCGTCGTCGCTCGCCTCGGCCCGTAACTGGACGATCGTTTTCTGCCAGTCCAATGCAACCTGCCGTTCGACGAGGCGGTTTCCTGCTTCGCTACGCAGAGCGAAATTGCGGCCCTGGTCGAGGAGAAGCGAGACCAGCATTTTGTCCAAGGCGTTGTCATGCGGTGCGCCCTTAAGCGCTTGCAGGATCAGAAACTGAAGGCCGAACTCGGCATCCCTGTCATCGATAATCCGGCAAAGTTCTGGGAAAAGTGCTGGATGGGCGAGCCCTGTCGGGCGGTAATCTGCCCAGGTACGGAAGGCCGGATCATCGCTCGACAATTTTTCGAGCGCCTCAAGTAGCACGCGCGCCTGTTCGGGGGCGAGCCCATCTGCATCGCCATATTCAATGATGCCCATCGGATCTGCCGCGATGATCTCGTTGGCGAGCGCCGAGCTATGCCATGCCAACCAGGCATGGGTACCCCGCAGGCTTGCCGGAACCAGGGCATGGCCATTGAACAGTTCGAGAATTCGGCGCTTTTTGCGGGGGCTGTCGGCAGATTGTGCGAGCCAGCGCGCACCTAGAAACTCACCGATTGCGCGGTGGGCGTAGCTGAAGCGCTGGATCCCGCGCGAAGCGAACAAGCGTGAATCCAGTGCATCCGCGAGATGAGCCGCTCCATCCAACTTCCCTAGCTCACGGAGCGGGAGATCAATCGCCCCTGGATTGACTTTTGTCGAGAGCGCTTCCTGACCGGTGAGGATGAGAGCGCCAAGGCCGGCACCGGCGGCGTTGAGCACTTCGACTTCGGAAAGCGACGCCAGCTTGCTTGCCGCCTTTTCCTCGCGATGTTCCGGCGCGAGCAATCGCGTCGCCGCTGCGAACAACTCGCCCTTGGAATCCGGCAGCCTGCCATCTGCCGCCACTCGCGCGACCAGCTCGAGCGTCTGGGGATTTGCCCAAAGTCCGCCAAGGCCCAGCGTCTCGAGATGGCTAATAACGGCCTCTGCCTGCTTGGTACCGACGCGTGCTATCAAAAGTTCGATCGCATCCCACCGCTCGAAGGGTTCGAGATGCAGCTCGACCGGCGTTTCCGCGTAGAAATCGCGAATCCCTTGGAGAGCCGTCGCGCTGCGCCACTCAGCGACCCGGCAGGACAGGATGAATCTAGGGAAGTTTAGCGGCCCCAAATGCCGCAGCACCAGATCGACGGCGTCGCCATCCCGGCCTGCCGACAGCTCATCCAGCGCGTCGATGACAAGCGTCGACCCTTGCGAAATCTCTTCCGGAAGCACCGGCAGATTGACCAGTCGGCGGGCGGTCATCACCGCAAAGCCATCGATCCCACTCAGTTGATCTAGAAGTGTGGACTTTCCCATCCCCGCTTCGCCGAGAACAATGAGGGGACGTGGGTCCGTCCGAAGAAAATCCTGGTCGACAGACACTCTCTCGCGCGGTCCGGCATACCAGAGCTTTCTATTGAGGATAATCTCGGACACGATCGTGTATTGCCGCAACTTGCAAAACATTGCCAGACCCGGAAGCGCCATATCTGCAAGGATCATTTTCCTAAACGGAGCTGTTGGCCGTTCCGACCGCGCTCAAGCCTCCCGCAACATCAAGGCCGGCTGCTCTAGCTGGACGGCTAATCGCTGCACTGCGTGGAGATTGCTGAGGTCCTGTCCGCGAAATCGTCGCAGGAAGCTGGAGGTCCGTAGACGGTCCAAAACCAACCGTTTGGCAGCTTGTCCGACTATGTCCCTTCCACGCGACTGGACCGCCATGCTGAGCGTCGCAAACGCGTCGTTTGCTGCCCGGCAGTTTCGGCCTGATATTCGTCTTCGGACTTCGGATTGCAGTTGATGCCGTCGGCAGGTTTTAATCTAGTAGCGCAGAACCTGCTAGGGTGGGCGGCGCGATGAACGTGCGCGTCTGCGCGGGTGTGGGAACTGCTGATCGCCGGTCGCCATCTCGGATGTCACAGATGTTCACCGATATGCCCAATGAGTGTCTTGCCTTCGAACTCAGCATGTTCCGCACTTGAGAAATAGATGCGATGGAAATAATATTCAGCGTCACCAGCTCGGGCCGAGCAATGGAGCTTGATATGGGGCTCGCACAGTATCCTGACTGTACCGTCCTTGCATTCGAACTGGAAAGTCAGTGCGTCCTTACGGTCCGCGTCCCCCTCCATCGACGTCTCGTAGCCCGACATCGCGGTAAACGCCTTCATGCACGCGTGCGTAGTAGTTTGCTCCATGCATTCCGGCATGTCGTCGGCAAGCGAAATGAGCGCGGACACGATTACCGCGACGAAGTCGTTTAGATTACCGTTGAAGGTACCAAGACAGTCGGGGAAGCGCTGGCTGAACACAAAATTCGGGAACGCTTGGAGGCATTCCAGAAGAAAGCCGTCTCGATCGCCCTGGTATGTCTTAAGTTGCTCGCGCATCACCGCGATCCATCGGTCAAGCGCATTGATGCTCCGCGCCCCCTCTTCCGACCAGGGGCCAAGCTCGCCGACAGCGCCCACCGTCTCAAGCTCGGTCATGGTTGTCGATACGGTCCTGTCGATAGCGAGCCGGAGGAGAAGCTGCATGTCCCGGCCGATACCCTCATGACTTTCGTAGAGGATCTGGTACAGAGCGATGCCCGGGAAAACCTCAGCATAGTAGAGGTATTCGTCCTTATGGATCGCATACCCGGCTTCGCGCAACTCACCGTCGAGAATGAGTAGGGCCTCGAGACGCCCGACCAGCGCTTCGGATGTCGCGTCCGGTGGCGGATCATACCGTTCCAGGCTGTGGATGAGGCTCGCTGGCATGCCCGTCGGTCAGCTCTTGGCCTGTGCGGCCAGGGCTCGACGCGCCTTCATCATCTCGGCTAGGTCGGCACCCTGCTGGTCGAAGAAGCCAGGCGGCCAGCTAGTGAGCTCAGCCGCCTTGTCCATCGTAATCGGGTGGAGTGTCGGCTGCCCCGACCCCTCGCCAAGCGACAGGAACATGAAGCTCGCATCGTTATGCGGGATGATGTCTCGCAGCGCGGCTAAGCGGACACCGTTCAGGACATTCTCGCTATGTGTCTCGACAAGGACTTGGACACCCGTCGAGGCCACCGAGGCGAGGAAGATACCGATTGCGGTCTGGGCGCTGGGATGGAGATGGGCCTCGGGGTTCTCGACGATGAGCATCGATCCCGGAGCCGCGAGCAGCCCGCTCACAACCACCGGCAAGGCATAGCTGATCCCGAAGCCGGTATTGGCCGGGGGCAGTGCTTTCGCCGTAGCGCCCCTCCTGCCAATCGCCATTTGCACGCGGTTGAGATCGGGATGGGATGTGGTGAAGATTTGCGCTCCTGGCACGAGTCGTCCCATCCAGGCCTCGAGTTGGACCCGAAAAAGGCTGGAATCGGCCACGATGCACAAATGTTGCTCCACCATCCGGGCCTCTGCCTGAGCGATCGCGAACGCCGTGAACTCGCCCGCGTAACCGGTGGATATGAAGGACTGGTCGGCCATGGGCTGCAGGTCGCGCGGGCCTACTCGCTCCGCGACGAGGTAATGGAATTCCTGCTGGAAGATCGGGAAGGCGCTGGCACGCGCAAGCAGGTCCCCAGGTGCCTCCACGCAGGCGATGCTTGTCGTCGGCTTGGTGTTGCTCGCTTCGAATCTGCAAAGGACCGGGTCGGTGCCGTCCGCCGATACCCCGAGGACAATTATATCGGATTCGATGTCCGCGTTCGTAAGGGTAGCGCTGTTGCCTAAGCTCAGCCTATACTCGTCATTTAGCTTGATGCTCAGTAGCGGATGCGCGCCGTCGGCACCGCTCACGGTGCCCCTCAGGAGACGGGCCCGGTCGCTGGTCTGTCGGAGGAGCAGGAGCGATTGGATAACGCTCGACTTGCCTACGCCATTCCCGCCGCTCAACACGGTCAGCCGGTTAAGCGGAATCCGCTCCTCCTGGAAGCATTTGAAATTGGTCAGATGGATGCTGCGGATCATCCGATATGCTCCGCGCAGAGGGACCGGGCCTTCTCGAACGCGTAGCGCAACCGACGCCGGTCGTTGGTGCCGTTCGAGACGCTGTCATAATAGTCGGCGTCCCTGTGGAGTTCATGGGAGACAACCCTGGCGAAGCTCTCCGCCTCGACGGCCTGGACCTCCTCCTCGCTCCGCTCCGCTAATACCACGGACCACGTCGTGAAGAGCGAGTTGTTCACCAGCCTGCGCCGGGCACCCGGGACCAGGTCTTGCGGGCTGCATTTTCGGAAGGCGAATGGCCCGAAGAGATGCGCGGTGTTGCGCATGGCGCGCTCGAAGGCGGGGACAAGCTGATCGAACAGGCGGGAGTCTCGGTTGAGCGTCTCAATCGTCTGATCGAGGAATCGCTCCATGTTTCCCTGGTAGGGCGCCTGACGATCTAGGTCCGCCAGCCGGAACGCCGCGAAGCGAAGCGCAATCTCCTGATCCTGCATGCGCACTGTACCGACGCTCGAGCAGGTCGCTTCCAAGAAATCGGGCGAACGGGACAGGCTGTGCAGGACGTGTCTTGTCTCCGGAGACGACATGCAGTTGCGAATCTCCTGAGCGTTCAAGGGGCGTCCGCCCTGATTGATACGCTTGAAGATGTCGAACTTCACGTCCGCCGGCGTCTGCGGGTCGATGATGTTCATCATGATCTGCGTCTGCATAATCCGCTTGCGGAAACGCTGGTCGATGCAGCGCCTCGGATTGTCGTGGCGGAAGACCTTGCCCTCCTCGTCCTTTAAATATTCGAGGTCGCGCAGGCGCAACTCGTTATCAAGAAACTGCTTTATCACGGTCAGACGCTGCAGGCCGTCTACGACCTGCAGGCGTCCCTCATGATCTTGCGCGAGATAGAAGACCGGCAACGGGATGCGCAGCATAATTGACTCGATGAGGCGCGACCGCGCGCCGATATCGGTCCACACGAACTGACGCTGAAAGTCGGGCGACAGGTTTATGTCGCCGTCCTTGATCATATCGTAGACGAGGCTGATATTGAATGGTTTCGTGTCGACCCGGATGAATTCCGGATCGTATGGGAAGGGCTCGAGCCGGACGTCTATGGCCTCGTCCGTCACCTCTATGCCGGCAGCCTCCTGGATCGACCGCTCAGCGAGCGCCTGTATGAAGGCCTCGCCGATTTCACCCGGCGTCAAACCGATATCGTCGGACACTTCGACCTGCACGATCCGCCCGGCTTCCGTCGTGGTGATGGTCAGCTCAGGCGAAATGTCTTCCGCAATCCAGCGGAACAGGCCGTCAGGCTGTGAATGATCCAGCCGCAGCCCGACCAATGCTGGTTCTCCCGAGGCGAGGCGGATGGGTATCTGCAAGGTATACTCCAATAAAAGCTCCGCCAGCGATATATCCTCACTCTCCGAAACAATCCATCGCCCTCGTGCTATCTGTCGTTCGATAGCGCCCCGGGCCACCTCAGGCGGATGGGAAGGTCGCTTCAAATGAGAAGGTCTACGCCGATTTCTACCGAGTTCGAACAGTTTGAGCCGGTGTTATGACCGAGGATCGGCCATTAGCCAGACGGACGGGGATCAAGAACGGTGAAACGGGCAGCCCGTGTCTGGAATGGGGGATGTCGAACGGATATGCTTGAGGCGATTGGCAGATCCAACGCATACGATCGTCAAGCCCCGTCGCTGAAGCGCACGAGTTGGTCGTAATGCATCGCTGGTCGACCTTACATTGTTCGCCACTGTCCGCCAAAGCTGCCTGACGATCGGACAAGGGTTTATGACCAGATTTATGACTAGCCGCTATAGATCGAGATAAACTGACGGATAACGTGGATTCTCTGTCGGACTGCCTCTCCGCCAATTATTTGCACAATCCGTTGATTTTAAGAGATTTTCTGGGTGCGTGTTTGCAACAACCCATAAGTTGGTTGATAACATGTGAGATTATCCTTTTGCGATAATAGCCTAATGCTCTCCCATTATCCTGACGCCATCGGGCGACTGTGGAAGCATTAGCAGCCTTGGGCCTCCCCATGCTGGCTTTCCTCCTGCGAGTGCGCTCTCCGCGTCAAAGCGGAGCGCAGCAATGCGCCGGATCATTTGATCCCTAACATCGACGACGCGATCATCGTGGTCTCTCGCAATTGACCAAAGGTCCTATTGCGCAACCTACAGGCTTTGCCATCCTGACATCCTGAATTTCAATGCGAAAATTGACCCAGGAGATATGATGATGCTGCAACAGGCGCTGGAGAAATTATCCGGCCATACCCTCATCCGCGATTGCTATGACAATTATATCGGTGGGGCATGGACGGCGCCTGTGAAGGGCGCCTATTTCGACAATGTTTCGCCCGTCAACGGACAGGTGGTGTGCCAGGTGGCGCGCGGCACGGCCGAGGATATCGAGCTGGCCCTGGATGCCGCACACGCCGCCAAGGCGGCGTGGGGCCGGATGTCATCGACCGAAAGGTCCAACATCTTGCTGAAGATCGCCGATCGGATGGAAGCCAATCTGGATCTAATCGCGATGGCCGAGACGATCGACAACGGCAAGCCGATCCGCGAGACGACCCACGCCGATATTCCTTTGGCGATCGACCATTTCCGCTATTTCGCCGGTTGTGCCCGCGCCCAGGAAGGCTCGATCAGCGAGATCGATCATGACACCATCGCCTATCATTTCCACGAACCGCTGGGCGTGGTGGGCCAGATCATTCCTTGGAACTTCCCCATCCTGATGGCGGTGTGGAAACTGGCGCCTGCCCTTGCGGCCGGCAATTGCATCGTGCTCAAGCCTGCCGAACAGACCCCGATGTCGATCCTGGTGCTGGCGGAGATTATCGGCGACCTGTTGCCGCCCGGCGTGCTCAACATCGTTAACGGCTTTGGCGTCGAAGCGGGCAAGCCGCTCGCCAGCAGCAAGCGAATCAGCAAGATCGCCTTTACCGGCGAAACCACGACCGGCCGCCTGATCATGCAATATGCGTCGGAAAACCTGATCCCGGTGACGCTAGAACTGGGCGGCAAGTCGCCCAACATCTTCTTTGCCGACGTGATGGACGCGGACGACGATTATTTCGACAAATGCCTCGAAGGCTTTGCCATGTTCGCGCTGAACCAGGGCGAGGTCTGTACCTGCCCCAGCCGCGCGCTCATTCAGGAATCGATCTACGATCGTTTCATCGAGCGCGCCATCGCGCGGGTGAAGGCGATCAAGCAGGGCAGCCCGCTCGATCCATCGACGATGATCGGCGCGCAGGCGTCCAACGATCAACTGGAAAAGATCCTATCCTACATCGCCATCGGTCGCGAAGAAGGCGCGCAGGTGCTGACCGGCGGCGAACGCGCCAGCCATGAGGGCGATTTGAGCCAGGGCTATTATGTGACGCCCACCGTCCTCAAGGGTCATAACAAGATGCGGATTTTCCAAGAGGAAATCTTTGGCCCCGTATTGGCGGTCACCACCTTCAAGGATGAGGCCGACGCGCTGGCGATCGCCAATGACACGCTCTACGGTCTGGGCGCAGGCGTATGGACCCGCGACGGGACGCGCGCCTATCGCATGGGGCGTGGCATCCAGGCTGGTCGGGTGTGGACCAACTGCTACCATGCCTATCCCGCCCATGCGGCCTTTGGCGGGTATAAACAGTCGGGCATCGGGCGCGAAAATCACAAGATGATGCTGGACCATTATCAACAGACGAAGAATCTGCTGGTCAGCTACAGCCCGAAGGCCCTGGGTTTCTTCTAAAGGAACGGGCTTTTTCTGAAGGTCAGCGGCGGGCATCGTGGATGCCTGCCGCTTCATTCTGGCGGAGACAGACGATGGTATCGCTTCCGGCACGCATCCTGTCCACCCCGCAGGCGGACGCCCTGATCACTCGTCTGACGGCGCTGCATGGGCCGCTCATGTTCCATCAATCGGGCGGGTGCTGCGACGGGTCTGCCCCGATGTGTTTCCTGCGCGGTGAATTTCGGGTCGGGGCGCAGGATGTGTTGCTGGGGCGGATTGCTGGCGATGTGCCGGTATGGATCGGCGCTGCGCAATTCGACTATTGGCGCCATACGCAGGTGATCATCGATGTCGTGCCGGGCCGGGGGGCGGGCATGTCGCTGGAAAGCCCCGAAGGCCTGCGGTTCCTGGTCCGATCGCGCCTGTTTACCGACAGCGAGTCGGCGCTGCTGGAGGCCGCCGGAGAACCGGCGCGCGGCGGCTGATTGCGCGACGCGGACCAGCCGTTCCGGCAAGCGATGACGCACCTGCCCCTTTCCGCACGACATATCCGGTCCAAAGCGCAAAAAGCGTCGGGTTTCGGGTGACAATATCGATCATCCCTGCGCATGATATTGCCATAAAGACGACAAGGCAGCGGGATGAGGGGCAAGGCGACGACAGACATCCTGAAGGCGGGGATAGGGTTTGCCTGCTCCCATGCCGATGATCCGTTCGAGGCCATGGCAGAACTGGGCGAGACGCTGGGCGCACAGTCGCTGGCCGGGGCCATGATCTTTTGCTCGCACCGCTATGATCGCGACCGGCTGGCGCGGGCGATCAATCGGCATGGCGAGGGTATGACGGTGATCGGCTGCACCAGTTCGGGGGAATTGACCGGCAATGGTTATGACAGCGACAGCCTGACCATCATCGGCTTTCCCGCCGACAGCTTCCGCATGACGTCCCATTGTTTCGACGACATCGATAATTTCGATCCCCAAACCGCGCGCGAACAGGTGCGCGCGCTTGCGGCACGGGCAGAACGCGACAGCCGGGCGCTGGGCGAGAGCGTCAATCATGTCGCCCTGTTCCTGGTGGACGGTCTGTCGCATCGCGAAGAATTGCTGACCATGACGATCCAGGACGCCTTGGGCGACATTCCGCTGATCGGCGGATCTTCGGGCGACGACCTGGCCTTTCGCCAGACCGCGATATTCGATGGCGGGCACTTTCACGCCCGCGCGGCGGTCATTGCCATCCTGTCCACGAGCCGGGCGATACATGTGTTCAAGGCGCAGCATTATCGGCCGGGCGACCGGAAGATGGTAATTACCGGCGCGAATTCGCCTGAACGGATCGTGACGGAGATTAATGCCGAACCGGCCGCAGCCGAATATCTGCGGTTGGCAGGCCATGCCGGAGAAGCGCTGGGGACGGCGTTTTTCGCCGCCCATCCGCCGATGGTCCGCGCGGGCGGGGAATATCATGTCCGATCGATCCAGAGCGCCAATCCCGACGGGAGCCTGACCTTTTACTGCGCCATCGACGAGGGCATCGTACTGACGATCGGCGAGCCCGTAGACCGCATCGCCGGCATGGAAGCCCTGTTCCAGGACATCGATGTCCATGTCGGGGAAGTGGATCGGATCATCGCCTTCGATTGCGTGCTGAACCGGATCGATGCGGAACAACGGCAGATCAGCCGGGACGTGTCCGCCCTTTATGCGCGGCATCGAGTCGTCGGTTTCAACACCTATGGCGAACAATATCATGCGCTCCATGTGAACCAGACGTTCAGCGGGCTTGCGATCGGAAAATGACGCAGGATGGCACCCGGTCGGACGCGGATAGCGAAGTCGCGCGTCTGCGCGAGGAGAACCGCAAACTGCGCAAGATCAACAGCGCGCTGATGGACCGCGTGGAACGGTCGACCGACATGTCGGCCAACGCCTTTTCGATGTTCGAAACCGCCATCTCACTGGAGGCGAAGGTCCGCGATCGCACCATCCAGTTGGAAGATGCGCTTGGGCGACTGGCAAAGGCCAATGCGGACCTGAGCGATGCCCATGTCCGCGCCGATGCCGCCCGCATGCGCCTGCGCGATGCGATCGAATCGATCAACGAGGGGTTCGTCCTGTTCGATGCGGAGGATCGGCTGGTCCTCCATAACGAAGCCTATCTCGGCTTCTGGCCTCAGGTGGCGGACCATCTGGACGAAGGCGTGACCTTCCACGACATTGCGCGGATCGTGGCGCATAGCCAAAGCCCGGCCGGGGCACAGGTCGCGCCGGACCGTTGGGTGTCCGACCGGCTGGCCAAACATGGCATTGCCGATGGCGCACAGGTGCAGCGGCTCGCCGATGGCCGCTGGATCCAGATCAACGAATTGCGCACCAGCGAAGGCGGCATCGTCGGCATCTATACCGATATAACCGAGGCCAAGGCGGAGGACGCCCGCGCCCGCGCGCGCGAACTGGCCGAACGCAATGTCGTGCTTCAGGCGACGCTCGACAATCTGTCGGAGGGGGTGTGCCTGTTCGACAATCGTCGGCAACTGGCGGCCTGGAACGAAGCGCTGCGCCGCCTGCTTGCCCTGCCGGATCATCTTGCGGGGGCGCTGGCCAGCCATGGCGATCTGGTCCGTTGGTGTCGCGACACGTTGGGGCTGGACGATGGCGGCTGTCTCGATTGGCGCGGAGGGCATGCCGACAATCAGACGATCGTGCGCCGGTGCGCGGCGGGCCAGCGACATTTCGAGATCCGGGCGAAAACCATGGCGGGCGGTGGCCAGGTGTTCGGCTTCATCGATGTCACCGACATGCTGCGTGCGCAGGCGAGCTTGCAGGAAACGGCCGAAACGCTGGAGCGCCGCGTGTCGGAACGCACGGGCGAACTGGTCGAACTCAATCGCAAGCTGGAAGGCGAAGTGGCCGAGCGGCGGGCGGTGCAAGCCGCATTGACGCAAGCCAAGATCGCGGCGGAAAAGGCGAACCTGTCGAAAACCAGCTTTCTCGCAGCGGCCAGCCATGACCTGTTGCAACCGCTCAATGCCGCGCGGCTGTTCGTCGCGGCGTTGGGTGACCGGCGGCTGGCGCTGCCGACGCGCGCGCTGGTGAACCAGACGTCGACGGCGCTGGATTCGGTCGAAGATCTGCTGGAGGCGTTACTGGAAATCTCGCGACTCGACGCGGGCGCGATCCAGCCGGAAATCGGGCATATCCGGATCGACCGGCTGTTGCAGACGCTGAATGTGGAATTCGCGCCGATGGCCCGTGCGGCGCACCTTGCCTTCCAGATCATAGCCGAGCCGCTCTGGGTCGAAACCGATGTCCGGCTGCTGCGCCGCATCCTTCAGAACTTCATTTCCAACGCCATTCGCTACACCCCCAGCGGATCGGTGCGGGTCTGCTGCGCGGCGACGGATCAGGGGGTGGAAATCAGCGTCACCGATACCGGCCCCGGCATCGCGGCGGACAAGCAGGCGCTGATCTTCGAGGAGTTTCTGCGGCTGGACACACGCTGCCAGGGTAAGGGGCTGGGCCTCGCCATCGTCAAACGGGCCAGCGACATGCTGGGTCATCCCATCACATTGCGGTCGGCACCGGGCGAAGGCGCCACATTCGCGATCACCCTGCCGATCGGGCAGGAACAGCGCGACGACGATCCCGACCGCGCGCCGCCATCCCGCGATCGGCCGATGCGTAATCTTTCCGTGCTGGTGATCGACAATGAACGCCAGATCCAGTCCGGCATGCGGACGCTGCTGACCGGCTGGGGCTGTGCGGTGGCAACGGCTGACGGGTTCGATCAGGCCGCCTTGCTCTTCGCCGATGGCGCGCGGCCCGACATCATCCTGGTGGACTATCATCTGAAAGATGGCGAAACGGGCGATACCGTGATCCACCGCCTGCATGATCATTTCGGCGTCAAAGTGCCCGCCGTAATGATATCCGCCGACCGCAGCGAGGCGCTGAAAACCCAATTGGCGGCCACCGCGACACCATTGCTGAACAAGCCGGTGAAGCCGGCGCAGCTGCGCGCGTTGCTCCGAACGATCCTGGACTGATCGCCTAATTATCGCCGTCGAAGCGCACCCGGTTGGCCAGGATCACGGCCTGGGTCCGGCTGAATACATGCAACTTTTGGAGGATGGCGGAGACATGCGCCTTCACCGTGGTCATCGATACGCTCAGGTCATGGGCAATCTGCTTGTTCAAGCGGCCATGGACCAGATGCGTCAGCACAACCCGCTGCTGCGGCGTCAGGCTACCGATGCGGTTGAGGATATCGGCCTCCTCCGGGCTTTCCTGCGGACCATCCTCGATCGCGTCGGGCATGTAGATTTCGCCGGACACCACGCGATGCAGCGCATCGACGATCGCGCTGCGCTTCATCGACTTGGGGATGAACCCCGCCGCCCCGGCGGTCAGCGCCTCGCGCACGATCGCGCGGTCGAACGCGCCCGATATCATGACCACGGGCAGGATCGGAAAACGGCTGCGCAACAGGCGCAATCCGTCCAGCCGCTTCACGTCGGGAATGTGGAGGTCGAGCAGGATCAGGTCGAAATTGGACTGTTTGTCGAGCGTCGCCAGCGCCTCCTCCATGCTCGCCGCCTCGAAGATCGCACAGCCGTCGAAGGTGATGGCGATGACGCTGCGCAGCCCGTCGCGGACCAGCGGATGATCGTCGATGATCAGCACTCGCTCCATCATGACCTCGTCCGCCATCAGGTCGCCATCATCCCCCTGCATCCGTCCCCCCTGCCCATGACGATCGACCATGATCGGGGGCACGGCAAGACGGCCTGCTTGGCCTGCATAATTCCCGCGCCCCATGACGATCATAGCAGCTATTCCCTTATTTCGGCAGCTTGAACACCCAGAGCGATCCGCCCTGGTTGATATCCTTGAAGGACTTGGCGACCTCGCCACCCCATAGCGGCACCGCGCCGCCCCAGCCGGACATGACGGCGACATATTGTTCGCCATCCTGTTCCCAGGTGACAGGCGATCCGACCACGCCCGACCCGGTCTGGAACTTCCACAATTCCTGGCCGGTCTTGGCATCGAACGCCTTGAGATAGCCCTCCGGCGTGCCGGTGAAGACCAGGTTGCCTGCGGTCGTCAGCACTCCGCCCCATAGCGGTGCCTTATTCTTATATTCCCACACGATCTTGCCGGTCTTGGGGTCCATCGCCCGCAGCGCGCCGATATGATCGTCGGCGATCGGCTTGATCGTGAAGCTCGCCCCCAGATAGGCCGCCCCCTTCTTATAGGTGATCGGCTCGTTCCAGATGTCCATGCCCCAGTCGTTCGACGGGATGTAGAACAGCCCTGTATCCTTGCTATAGGCCATCGGCATCCAGTTCTTGCCGCCCAGGAAGGATGGAGAAGAAAAGACGCTCTTGCCTTTTTCCGTGCCGTCGGGTGCGCCGGGCCGACCCGCCGGGATCACCTTGGGCTTGCCATTCTTGTCATAGCCATCGGCCCAGGTCGTCTGCATCACGAATTTATTGGCGCTGATGAATTTGCCATTGGTGCGGTCCAGCACGAAGAAATAGCCGTTGCGGTCGGCCTTTCCGCCCAATTTCATCGTCTTGCCGTTGATCGTGGCATCGAAGGGGATGAATTCGTTGACGCCATCGAAATCCCAGCCGTCATGCGGCGTGGTCTGATAATGCCATTTGATCACGCCCGTTTCAGGATCGATCGCCAGCGTCGAGGCGCTGTAGAGATTGTCGCCAGGGCGCAAATGGCTGTTCCAGGGGGCCGGGTTGCCGGTGCCGAAATAGAGAAGGTTGGTTTCCGGGTCATAAGTGCCGCCGAGCCAGGTCGCCCCGCCGCCGGTCTTCCACATGTCGCCCTGCCAGCTGGCGTTGAGCTTGCCGGTAATGCCATTATCCTTGCCGCGCAGGGTGCCCATATTCCCTTCGATCACCGGCCGGTGCCAGATCAGCTCGCCGGTATCGACATTGCGTGCCTCCACTGCGCCGACCACGCCGAACTCGCCGCCCGAATTGCCGGTGATGACCATGCCCTTGACGATCAGCGGGGCGGCGGTGGCGCTATAGCCCGCCTTGTAATCGGCGATCTGCTTGTTCCAGATGACCTTGCCGGTCAGCCGGTTGAGGGCGACGAGCCGCGCGTCGAGCGTCGCGAAGATGATCTTGTCGCCATGGATGGCCGCACCGCGATTGACGACATCGCAACAGGGCATGATGCCATCGGGAAGGCGGGCATTATATTCCCATTTTTCCTCGCCGGTGCGCGCGTCGAAGGCATAGAGGCGCGAATAGGAGCCGGTGACGTAGATGGTGCCGTCATAGACCAGAGGCTGCGATTCCTGCCCCCGCTGCTTTTCGCCACCCAAGGATGCGGCAAAGGCGGGCACCAGCCGCGATATGGTCTGGGTATTGAGCGCGGTGAGTGGGCTGAAACGCTGCGCCTGTGGCCCCATGCCATAGGTCAGCACATCGCCGGTCGATGTCGCATCGGCCATCAAATCCGCATCGGTCGGCCCCTGAGCGACCAGCGGTGCCGCGGCCGTCAACAGCGCCAAAGTGACGGCACCGGTTAGCGAACGTGTGAAACGCCCTTTCATGATCATCCTCCCTGTTGTGGGCGCGCTCGGCGCCTTCGGCCTGCAGATTATGGGGTGAGGCTGGCGGAGCAATTGGACCTTGGGTCGCGCCTTCATTCTATGCGGCCATCCCCTCGTTCGGATTTGGGCAAGAGCAGGCCGCTCAACCCGCCGCGAGCGCAGGCCTGTAACGCACGCCATGCGCCGTGAAGATCGTTTCCAGTTCGCCCGATGCGCGCATCGTTGCCAGGATCGCTTCCACTGCGTCGCCCAGATTGCGGCTATTTTCCTTCACCGCCATGCCGATGTCCCACCCGGCCGATGCGAAGGCGGGCAGCGGCATGGTCCGGGTGGCGACTGTCGTGGTGCCGCTATCGTGCAGCACGGCTTCGATCTGCGCCCGGCTTGCCAGCACGGCGTCCGCGCGCCCGTCGGTCACGGCGAGCACCGCATCGGCACCATTGGGGAAATGGATGACATTCTTGGCCAATATCCCGCCCGCCGTACCGATCAGGTAGAAGTCGGGGATCGAGTCCAGTTCGACCGCCAGCCGCTTGCCACGATAGTCGGCCGGAGGGGCGTTGACATCGATCTCGCTCTTCACCCCGGCGAACTGGAAGCTCTCGCGGAAATAGGGCGCGACGATCGCAACCTGGTCGTTGCGCGCGGCAAAGGCGCGGTCGAACGGCACATGCAGCATGATATCGGCGGGCGGAAAGCCGAGCAGGCCGCCCCGCCACACGCCATTGCGCAAATCATCGTCGGCACTTTCGTCGGCGACCAGTTCGGCAATATCGGCGCGCACGCCCAGCCCCTTGGCAAGCGCCTGCGCCAGATCGACGTCGATGCCGACCAGTCGGCCATCCTTGCGCCAGGACCACGGGCGATTGTCCCGGTACACAGCGACCCGAAGCACGCCCAGTTCCTTGACCCGGCCCAGCGGCGCGGCCTTTGCAGCTTCGCCCAAGGGAAAGCCCGACATGGCGAGCATCGCGGCCATAGCCGCATGGTGGAGGAAGACGCGACGATCCATAGCGGCTTACTCCTGATGCTTGGTTTCAAGCCAGGCGCGGATCGCCCAGCCGGCTTTCTGGCCCAGCACTTCGCCCATGGGCGGCATATAGACTTTGCCATCATGGCTGGACCCGTGCTGGAAGCGCTGGATATACCATTCATCTCCGCTGTCGCCGACTTCCAGATAGCGCAGGTCGGGCGCAATGCCGCCGGATTCACCGTCCAGCCCGTGGCAGCGGGCGCAATTCTGGCCGTAAGCCGACTCGCCGATCTTCACCGCGTCGGCATTGCCGCGATAGGGATTATGTTGCAGCCACTCCTCGCCAATGTCGGGCAACGCCGCCGTTTCCACCGCCTGGGGTGTGACATTGCCATGCGCCAACAAGGATGAGGTGATCGACGCGCCAAGTAGGCAGGTGGCGCCGATCAATGCGATACGTCCCTTATTCCTCATCATCCATCCTCGTCTCTGTCTGTCGGCCCATATCGGCCGCTCTCGCTTGTAGAGACGGGTTGTAGGGAAGCGGAGGCACGCACCCCATTGGCCATTGGTACAATCCCGCCGCACCGATAAGCCCGATAGGCCGGGCGGGCGCTGCAATGACGCGCCGATGGAGGAGAGGATTAGCCATGATGAAGGCCGCTCTGGCGGGGCTGGCGATGGTTGCGGGCATGCCTGCGCTCCATGCCGAAACGCTTTATGTCTCCAATGAACGGGGCAACAGCATCAGCGTGATCGACGCGGCCACTATGACGCCGCTCGCAACCTGGCCGGTGGGGGGGCGCCCGCGCGGCATAACGCTTAGCCTGGACGGCAAATATATCCTGCTCTGCGCCAGCAGCGATCATGCCGTGCAACTGATCGACCGCGCCACGGGCAAGATCATCGCGGACCTGCCATCGGGCCAGGACCCAGAACAGTTTTTCCTGTCGCGCGACGGACGGACGCTGTTCGTCGCCAATGAAGATGATGCGGCACTGACGGCCATCGACCTGGAAAGCCGCACAGTCGCCTTTCAGGTGGATGTCGGCAAGGAACCGGAAGGGGTCGCCCAAAGTCCCGATGGCCGATGGGTGATCGTGACGTCGGAGGAGGATAATGTCGTCAATTGGATCGACCTGACGACCCGAATGATGGTGGATGCCACCGAGACGGACCAGCGCCCCCGCCATGTCGAGTTCACCGCCGATGGAACGCAGCTATGGATCGCAGCCGAGATTGGCGGCACCGTCCAGATCGCCGACCCACATACGCGCAAGATCACTGCGGCGATCCGCTTTGCCATAGCGGGGGTGCAGGATCATCTGATCCTGCCCTGCGGCATCCGCTTCACGCCGGATGGCAAGACGGCGATCGTGGCGCTGGGCCGCGCCAACCATATCGCGCTGGTCGATGTGGCGACGCGGACCGTGCGCGCCTATGTGCCCGTAGGCAAACGAGTGTGGCACGTCGCCATCAGCGCCGATGGCACGCGCGCTTATGCAGCCAATGGCTTGTCCGATAGCGTGTCGATCGTGGACCTCGCCAGTGCGAAGGTCGTCGGCACGGTGCCGGTGGGCGCTGGCCCTTGGGGGATCGCCGTCGCGCCCTGATCTTCCTGCGCCTCTGACCCAAGGAACGAGAACCAAAGTCCAATTTGCACCCCGCCGCACTCGACGCACTCTTTCGCCCGTCGGCACGACCGGCGCATAATGGGAGGGATGAGATGTCTAGGGGGAAATGGCTGGGCGGGGCCGCGATGGCGATGCTGTTCGCGCTGACCGCAACACCGGCGGCGGCGGGGACGACGGCTGAGCTGCTGAAAAGGCTCCACGAAAAGGGGATTCTGACCGACGAGGAATATCAGCAACTGGCGCAGCAAGACGCTGCGCAGGTCGCACCCGCTGCCCCGCCACCAGCCCAGTCCGCTGCGGCGTCGCTGGACGACAAGCGGCTGGTGCGGATGAGCGATAGCGGCGTCGGCATGGAAGTCGGCGGCGTTTCGGTCAAGATTTCCGGGTCGGTCAATGGCTTCTACACCCATGAAAACGGACAGGCTCCCGGCCTTAATACGGCGGTCGTCGGCGGCGTGGTGCCAGTCGGTGGCAAGAGCGCGTCGGTCCGCAACGGCCTGCTGCCCGGCTATCTGAAATTCGATATTACGACCAACCAGGGCGGCTGGGATGTGGGCGCACATTTCGGCATGTATCCGGGCATCAACAGCGCGACCTATGCCGCGGGCGGGGGTGCCAATAGCGGCGGACGCAATACGGCCTTGCAGACGGCCGGTATCGATTTTCGCCAGACCTATATGACCATCGGCCGTGCGGGACTGGGCGAATTCAAGCTGGGCCGCGATATCGGACTGTTCGGATCCGAAGGCATATTGAACGATATCACCTTGTTGTCGGTGGGGTCGAGCGGCGGCAATGTCGCGCCGTCCAACACGTCGCTGGGGCGGATCGGCATCGGCTATATCTACACCGACTTTCAGCCGCAGATCACCTATTCCTCGCCAAAGCTGGGCGGCTTCCAGATTTCCGCCGGTATCTTCCAACCGCTCGAATCGCTCACCGGGCCGGGGGAGAACAGCAAGTCGCCGGGCTTTCAGGGCAAGATCGTTTATGACGGAAAATTCGGCGATCTGTCCGTGCGCGCCTGGTTGTCGGGCATCACGCAAAAACATCATCGCATCGATGGCGTGACCTATACGGGCAGCGGCTTCGATACGGGCGCGAAGATCGGCTATGGACCGATCATGCTGACGGGCTATTATTATAATGGCTCAGGGCTGGGCACGACCGCGCTCAACCTGTTCGATACCGATGCGACCGGGGCGAAGCGCGACAGCGACGGCTTCTATCTGCAGGGGCTGGCCACGTTCGGCAAATTTTCGATCGGCGGCAGCTATGGCGAAAGCAACCTCCATTATGCCAACGCCGCCGATGCCCTGGCCAATCCTACGCTGCTCGACAAGAGCAGCAGCTGGGTCGGTCAGGCACGCTATGGCCTGACCAGCTGGGTCACGCTGATCGGCGAATATATCCGCACCAAATCGCAGGCCCATAACGGCAATGCAGCGGAAGCCGACACGGTCGCAGCGGGCGCCATCCTGTTCTTCTGAACAGAGGGCATGGCGCGGCGGCCTCCGATCAAAGGAGGTCGCCGCGCCCAGGGGCGACAAAGGGGGAAGACGGCACAATGCGTTGCAACAGCCTGATCGCACGGGGCGCATTAATGCTGTCCTGTGCGGCCCATGTCCTGCCGGTGCCGAATGCCAGGGCACAGGAAGGCGACGCCATCGTCGTTCTGGGTCAAAGCCTACCTCTCCCGCCGGGCAGTTCGGCTTATGGATCGGTCATGATCGACCGGGATCGCCTGACCGGCAATGCCGCCAACCGCATCGAGACGATCCTGGCCGATGTTGCGGGGTTTCAGCAGTTTCGCCGTTCCGACAGCCGGTCGGCCAACCCCTCGGCGCAGGGTGCGACTCTGCGGGCATTGGGCGGCAATGCGTCCAGCCGGACGTTGGTGTTGCTGGATGGCGTGCCGATGGCAGACCCGTTTTTCGGCTATATCCCTTTTAGCGCGCTGGTGCCCGATCGCCTGTCTGCCGTGCGGGTTACGCGCGGCGGCGGATCGGGTGCTTTTGGTGCAGGCGCGGTGGCGGGCACGATCGAGCTGGCCAGTGCGGCGCGGGACGACCTGGCGGACCTATCCGCCAGCGCCTTTTACGGCAGCCGTCATGCCAGCGAAGTATCCGGTGCCCTGACGCAGGATTTAGGAAGCGGTTTCGTGTCGCTGTCTGGCCGGTGGGACCGGGGCGACGGCTTCCATACGACACCGAAATCCCAGCGCGTCGCCGCGACCACGCCAGCGGCCTATGCTGGCTGGTCGGTCAACCTGCGCGCGGTCGCACCACTGTCATCCGACATGGAAGTGCAGTTTCGCAGCCTGTTCTTCCGCGATGACCGGACGCTGCGCTTTGCCGGGGCGGACAGCCACAGCGAGGGACAGGATGCCAGCATCCGGCTGATGGTCAGGGGCCGTTGGCAAGTGGATGCGCTGGCCTATGTGCAGGCACGCAATTTCTCCAATATCGTCATCAGCGCATCGACCTATCGCAAGTCGCTCGATCAGCGGAACACGCCGTCGACCGGCCTTGGCGGCAAGATCGAGTTGCGACCGCCGGTCGGACGCGCGCATGTGCTGCGGCTCGGCATCGATACGCGGCTGGCGGACGGCATGATGGCGGAGGAAGCCTATAATGCCAATCTGGCCGCCAATCCGGTAACCGCGCGTCGCCGCGCTGGCGGGCAGCAGATCACCACCGGTCTGTTCCTGGAAGATGACTGGACGCTGGGAGCGCTGGTCCTGACGGGAGGCATTCGCGCCGATCGCTGGACGATCCGCCGGAGCTTTTTCGATAGCAGGACCGCGGCGGGCGTCGTGACGAGCAACAGCGATTTCGCCAGGCGCAGCGACTGGCAGGTCAGCGGACGTGCAGGCGCGCTGTTCCGCGTCGATCAGGACGTCGCCCTGCGCGCCGCGGCCTATACCGGCTTCCGCCTGCCCACGCTCAACGAACTCTACCGTCCGTTCGTCGTCTTCCCGATCACCACACAAGCCAATGCGGCACTCCTGCCGGAACGGCTGAAGGGGGTGGAAGTCGGGCTGGACATCAATCCTGCTGCCGATGCCACGCTGGGCCTGACGCTTTTCTACAATCGGCTGAACGATGCCATCGCCAATGTCACCATCGCCCCTAATCTGCGCCAGCGGCGCAATGTGTCGGCGGTGATCGCGAAGGGCGTCGAACTCACCGGACGCGCGCGGCTGCGCGACGCCCTGCTCCTGTCCGGCTCTTATGCCTATAGCCATAGCATCGTCCGTGCGCCGGGATTGGCGTTCGACGGCTTTGCCCCCGCCCAAAGCCCCCGCCACGCCGCCAGCGCTACCCTTGGCTGGCAACCGACAACGGGGCCTTCGGCGTTCGCGACGCTGCGCTATGTCGCCAAACAATATGAGGACGATCTCCAGGGGGATGTCCTTCCCGACGCCCTGACGGTCGATGCCTTTGCCGACCTGCCGATCGGACATGGTCTGTCGCTGGTGGCACGGGCCGAAAACCTGTTCGACGCCACTATGGTCACCCGCAATGTTGCAGGATCGATGGACTTGGGCACGCCCCGGACCCTGTGGATCGGCCTGCGTTTCATCCACTGAAGGAAGATATGATGTCGCAAGAGCTTTTCCCCGTTCCCGCCGAATGGGCGACGCGCGCCCGCATGAACGAGGACCGCCGTATGGCCGATCATAAGCGGTCGCTTGAGGATGCGGAAAGCTACTGGCTCGAACAGGCTGCGCGGCTTGACTGGATGTTACCGCCCTCCAAAGCGAGCGAAAGCAGCTTTGACGAAGCGGATTTCGGCATCAGCTGGTTTGCCGACGGCACATTGAACGTCTCCGTCAACTGCCTGGACCGCCATCTGGCCGACCATGGCGACAGCGTCGCGATCATCTGGGAGCCTGACGATCCAGCCGAAGCGCCGCGCCGCCTGACCTACCGGCAACTGCATCATGCCGTGTGCTGCTTCGCGAATGTCCTGAAAGACGCGGGCGCGCGCAAGGGCGATCGCGTCACCCTGTATCTGCCGATGATCCCGGAGGCGGCGATCGCCCTGCTGGCCTGCGCCCGGATCGGCGCGATCCATTCGGTGGTGTTTGGCGGCTTTTCCCCCGAAGCGCTGGCGGGTCGGATTACCGATTGCGATTCCACCATCCTGGTCACAGCCGACGAGGGGCGTCGTGGTGGAAAGCGCGTACCGCTCAAGGCCAATGTCGATGCCGCGCTCGCCATGGACCATTGCACCAGCATCCGTCGCGTCATCGTGGTGCAGGCAACCGGCGGCGCTATCGATATGCTGCCGGGCCGGGACATCTGGTATCATGATGCCATGGCAGGCGTCGTGTCGGACTGTTCGCCCGAACCCATGAACGCCTGCGATCCGCTGTTCCTGCTCTACACATCGGGTTCCACCGGCAAGCCCAAGGGCGTCGTGCATGGCAGCGGCGGCTATCTGCTCTGGGCCTCTCTGACGCATGAACTCTGCTTCGACTATCGGCCAGGCGACGTCTATTGGTGCGCGGCCGATATCGGCTGGGTCACGGGGCACAGCTATATCGTCTATGGCCCCCTCGCCAATGGCGCGACGACATTGATGTATGAAGGACTGCCCAGTTGGCCGACGCCCAGCCGCCTCTGGCAAGTGGTCGACCGGCATCAGGTCCACACGCTGTTTACCGCGCCCACCGTGCTGCGCGCGCTGATGAAGGAGGGCGACGATTTCGTCACCGCGACCGACCGGTCCTCGCTCCGCCTGCTGGGCAGCGTGGGCGAGCCGATCAACCCGGAAGCCTGGCGCTGGTATCATGCCATTGCCGGTGAAGGGCGCTGCCCGATCATGGATACCTGGTGGCAGACCGAAACGGGGGCGGCGATGATCGCGCCGATGCCGGGCGCAACCGCGCTCAAACCGGGCAGTGCGACCTTCCCCTTGCCCGGTGTCGAACCGCAGATCGTCGATGGCGAAGGCGTGGTGCAGCAAGGTCCGTGCGAAGGCAATCTGGTCATCGCCCGATCCTGGCCGGGGCAGATGCAGACGGTCTGGAACGACCATGATCGCTTTTTCCAGACCTATTTCTCGACCTTTCCCGGCACCTATACGACAGGCGACGGTGCCCGGCGGGATGCGGACGGCTATTATTGGATCACCGGGCGCGTTGACGACGTCATCAACGTATCGGGCCATCGCATGGGCACCGCCGAGGTCGAGAGCGCGCTCGTCTTACATGCCAAGGTCGCCGAGGCGGCGGTGGTCGGCTTTCCCCATGATATCAAAGGGCAGGGCATCTATGCCTATGTGACGCTGAACATGGGCGAAGAGCCGAGCGAGAGCCTGCGCCGGACGCTCGTGCAATGGGTCCGCGCCGAAATCGGGCCGATCGCGACTCCCGACGTCATCCAGTTCGCGCCTGGCCTGCCCAAGACCCGGTCGGGCAAGATCATGCGCCGCATCCTGCGCAAGATTGCGGAGGGCGATGTATCCGCCCAGGCGCTGGGCGATATCAGCACGCTCGCCGACCCGACGGTGGTCGAGGAGCTGGTGCGAACCCGCGCGATCGTTCCCGCCTGACCCAAGGTATAATGGAGCACCCATCCCGCCTTCCCTAGCCATTTGGGCATAACAGGGAATGGGAGAGACGAGATGCGCGGATGGGGCCGACTATCGACGGGAATCGCGGCCATGGCGCTGGCCCCGGCGCTTGCATCGGCGCAGACGTCCGATGCAAGCAGGTCGAAAACCATCATCGTGACCGCGCCGGGTGGGGGGATCGACCGCGATGATGGGCTGGCCCTTGGCGCGGTCGATATAACAAGAGCGGGGATGCCCGACCTGCTCTCCGCCCTCACCCGGACCATGGCGGGCGTCACGTTGCAGGATGCGCAGAATAACCCATGGCAGCCCAATCTGGTCTATCGCGGCTTCATCGCTTCCCCGCTCCAAGGGCAATCGCAGGGGCTGGCCGTCTATATGGACGGGGCGCGCTTCAACCAGCCTTTTGGCGACACGGTCCAGTTCGACCTGATCCCCGAAGCCGCCATCGCCAAACTGAACCTGTTGGATGCCAGCCCGGTCTATGGCCTCAATGCGCTGGGCGGCGCGATCCTGCTGGAAACCAAGACCGGGCGTAGCCATCCGGGGCTAGAGGCCAGTGCCACCGGCGGGCGGTTCGGCTATGCCGAGGCCAGCATTGCGGGCGGCGTGGCGCGCGGGGATGTCAGCGCCTTTGGCGCGTTCCAATATAGTCGCGACGATGGCTGGCGCGATTTCAGCCCGTCGCGCCTGTATAATGGCTATGCCGATCTGGGCTTCGATACCGCAGAGGGCGGGCTGCATCTCAAAATCATAGGCGCGAACACGGACTTGACCGGCAATGGCGTGTCGCCGATCGAATTGCTGGCGGCCGACCGCCGGGCCGTCTTCACTTGGCCCGACAATGGCCGCAGCCGTTATGGTCGGGCAAGCCTGCACCCCTGGGTCGCGCTATCGCCAACGACCCGGATTGAAGCCACGCTCTATGCCCAGCAGCTCACATTGCGGACCATGAACGGCGATGCGGCCGACATCGAAGGGTGCGAGGCGGACGATGCGGCGGGCCTGCTATGCCTGGAAACAATAGGTGCTGATGACGATGGTGAGGAGGTGCAGGCGATCCTGACCGACGCCAACGGCGACCCCATAGCCGATACGCTGGGGGGCGAAGGCTATGGCGTGCTCAATCGTGGACGCACCAAGACCAAGGCGATGGGCGCGCTGGTCCAGATCATCGACGATCGCGCCCTGCTGGGCGGTATCAACCATTTCGCGATCGGCGTCAGCTACGACACCAGCCGCACGCGCTTCGACACGTCGACCGAACTGGGGGCGCTGACCGACGATCGCAGCGTCGAGGGGCTGGGCAGCCGCATCGTCCAGCAGGATAATGCGATCGCGCCGGTCGGCCTGGTCGCCCACACCAATAATTGGGGCGTGTTCGTGCAGAACCGGGTGCCGATCGCGCCCGGCTTGTCGGCCGAAATCGGCCTCCGCTGGAACCATGCAAGGATTCAGCTTGTCGATCAGATCGGCACGGCGCTCAACGGAACGCATCGGTTCAGGCGGCTCAATCCCGGTTTCGAACTGGACTATAAGATGTCCGAAGCCCTGTCGCTGCGCGCGGGCTATGCGCAGAGCAACCGCGCGCCGACTCCGGCGGAACTCTCCTGCGCGGACGAAAATGCGCCGTGCAGCCTCACCAATTTCTTCATCGCCGATCCGCCGCTTAAACAGGTGGTCGCCAAAAGCTGGGAAGCGGGCACGTCGGGTGCGTTTGGTCTTGGCGGATGGCGGGCGAGCTGGCTCCTGTCGGCCTATCGCACCACCAATCAGGACGACATCCAATATATCGCCTCCCAAATTCGCGGTCGCGCTTATTTCCAGAATATCGGCAACACCCGGCGGCAGGGCGTCGAAGCATCGCTGAAGGCCGAGCATGGCGGGCTGGTCGCGGGCCTCAGCTATGCCTTCACCGATGCGACCTATCGCAGCGCCATGGAACTGAGCAGTCCGTCCAACCCGATGGCGGGGGATGAAGGCACGATCAATGTCGGTCGTGGCGATCGGTTGCCCGGCATCCCCCGGCACAGTGCGACGCTGACGTTGGACTATGCGGGCAAAGGCTGGTCGGTGGGTGGCGACCTGATCGCGCGGTCGGGGCAATATCTGGTCGGCGATGAGGCCAATCTGACGCCCCGGCTGCCTGGCTATGCGATTGCGAACGTGCGCGCCGGTATCGATATCGTGCCGGGGGTCACTATGTTCGGCGAAGTGCGCAACATATTCGGCCGCACCTATGAAACATTCGGAACCTTCAGCGAAGTGGATGAGATCGACCTCGTCGAAGTCCCCGGTGCCAGCAATCCGCGCGCTTATGGGCCGGGCGCCCCGCGACGCTGGTATGTCGGGGTAAGGGTGCGCTTCTAACCCTCCGGCATATCCACTCTTGGCAGCCATTTGGCTTCCAGCCCTGGATAGAAATGCGACACGCTGCGTTGCAATTCGTAGCGGGCCGCCGCCATCCCGGCAAAACGAGCGGGGATCGGCACGCTGCCCGCCTCCACCATGTCGAGGCCGGATCGGACGGCGGCGGTCAAGGCTTCCTCCAGCCAGTCGATCCAGTCGCGTGTCTGGGCAATGGCTTTCTGCCCCGTCGGATCGAAGGGACCATGGCCCGGTAACGCCGCCTGGTGCGGCAGCTTTGCGAGGCTGTCGAGGCTTGTGCGCCAACGCGGCAGGTCTGCGGTCGGTGTCGCAGGCGCGCGATCATGGAACAGCAGGTCACCGCCGATCAGTAGGCCGGTCTGTTCGTCCAACAGCGCCAGATCGCCCGCACTATGCCCCGCCAGCGCCATCAGGCGCAGGCGTCGCCCGCCGAAATCCTCGGATGCCTCCGTGATTTTCCGCCCCGGCAACACAAGCTCGGTGCCGCGCATCCAGTCCCCCAGCAGGCGATACAGCGCATCGGAAAAGCCGCGCCCGTCCCGCGCCATGTCCGTAATGGTTTGCGGCAGCGCGGCAATGATCGCCGGATCGAAGGCCGCAATTCCCATGCCATGATCAGGATGCAGATGCGTCACATAGACGCGGATGACCGGCTTGCCCGTCAGCCCTTCCGCCACTGCCTTGAGCGCCCGGCCGTAGCGGAGCGAAGGTCCGCTATCGACCAGCATCATGCCGACCGGCGTGTCGATGATCGCGATATTGGCGATAGCTCCGCCGTTGGAAGACTGGATGGGCGCATCGTCGCCGTGGATCATCCATATGCCGTCCGCCACCGCTACGGGATGGATGGGATAAGTGGCATTCGCCATGCCAGCCGTCGCCGGCAGCGCCAATCCAGCGAGCATGGCCCGGCGCGTCATCTTCATGGCTGCGCCGCCAGGGCCGAGGCGGATTGTCGCGCCACCGGCACTTTGGCGGCATAGGTGCGCCCGTTTGTATCAAGCGCCACGATCGACAGGATGGCACCAGGCGCGGCGTGGGGCATGAGGGTGATCGCCGGGTCTTCGGAAACCGACGCAAAGAGCGCCATCTGGCCCAGCATGGTTCCACTCTCCGACCGCACGCTCATCTCTTCGATCGCATAAGTGGGGATATTGGCCACCAGCCCCGTATCCATCGGATGTCGGAAGGTGATGCGCAGACGGCTGCTGCCCTGCGTCCCCATGGGCCAGGCTTCCCCCCGCATCTCGCCCAGATGAGCCGCCCAATCGCCTGTGATGCGACCGACCGGCGGTGCCGAGCAACCGCCGCCCGCCGCATCGACCCATCCGCCCGCCACCAGCCACTGTCCGCTGGCCAGCTGCACCGCACCCCTTACCGGGGTCCGCTGATCCAGCTTGATCCGGGTCGCGATATAGGGTTCCGCCAGATCCGGGCGATAGTCGATGGCGATCGGTATCGGGTTGAGATCAGCGAAGATCACCATGCGCGTCACTGGCCCCACGCCGCGCGCATCCAATGCCACGGGAAAGCTGCGCTGGTTTTCCGCCACTTGCGGATAAAGCAACTGGATGCGGGGATCGAACCGCACCGGGTCATCTCCGAAGATCAGCCGCGCATGTGCGGTCCACATAGGCGATTGTAACGGATCGTCGGGGTAGGGAGGCTGAGCAAGCGCGGACGGGGCCATCGCCAGTGGCAGCATGGCCACCAGAAGCTGCAAAAACCTACGCCGCACCATGACCTTCTCCCAAAGTGCAAGCTTATGGTGAAGCGAAAGCGGCTACCATTGCACCTTTGGTCACGCAGCGGGGGAGAGAGATGGGCGCGAGGGGCAAAGCGATAGCTGCGATGCTTGCGCTGGTTGCGACCGGCGCACAGGCCCAGCCAGAGGATGACACGCTGTTCGCCGCGGATGGCTATCGCGTCGCGCATTATCGTGCGCCCGTTCCCCGGCCGCCCGACGGTGTCGGGCGGATCGCCCCCGTCGCGGTCGCCCTGATGCGGCCGGATATCGACGCGATCCTGATCGACGTCCTACCCGCCGAGGGCGGTCATCGCGAAGCCGATGGACGCTGGCGCCTGGCCCGCGAACGACCGAGCATCCCCGGCGCGCACTGGTTTCCCGAAGCGGGACGCGGCGACCTCTCGCCCGCGATCGATCGATGGTTTCAAGAGGGCCTCGTCCGCCTGACCGGCGGTGCCAGGGACCGCATGATCATAACCTTTTGCCTTGCCGATTGCTGGATGGGCTGGAACGCAGCGCGCCGCCTGCGGGCGCTCGGCTATACTAATATTTGGTGGCTGGCGGAGGGGACCGACGGCTGGCGCGACCTGGGTCGTCCGCTGATCAACGCCCGACCGGAGGAGGGATAGGACCAAGGTGCAATTGCACGCTTCAGCCATTGCGCCATTGATCTGGCGGACCGCGCTTTTGCGCCCATAATATCAGGAGAGATGCCATGTTTCATCGTTCGACGCTGCGCGTGGCGCTGGTCGGCCTCATGCTGGGCGGCACCGTTCTTCCGGCTTCGGCCAAGGACATCATCGTCCATATGAAAAATAAGGGCGCGGAGGGCGCGATGGTGTTCGAACCGGCCTTTGTGAAGGCCGCGCCAGGCGACGTGATCCGCTTCCAGCCCACCGACCCCAGCCACAACGCCGAAACCATGGCCACGATGCTGCCAGCGGGCGCGACGCCGATGAAGGGGGGTATGAACAAGGAAGCGGTGCTGACCGTGACCAAGCCCGGCCTCTATGGCATCAAATGCATGCCGCATTATTCGATGGGCATGGTCGCCCTGATCCAGGTAGGCAAACCCAGCGCCGCAGACATCGCAGCGGCAAAAGCGGTTAAACTCCCGCCCTTCGCCGCCAAAAGAATGACCGCGATGCTGATCAAAGTTCGGTAATCCACGACCGTTTCAACTTTGGGCGCGGGCGCAACATAGTGAGATGCGGGCGAACGGCAGTTTCTGGATCACCGCAAGTTGATTTGGACATCAACATTGCGGTGCAGTTCCGATTTGCCAATACCGAATGGCCGATCCGAGCATAAGCTGGCTTTCCGACATCAATATCGGAATGGCGTGAGTTGGACGCCTGCTGTCAGAATAGTGAACCGTTGGAACTCCGGCCTGGTAAGCGCTTGACATGGGGCGCTGCCAACGCGCCGAGCTACGTCTGCTATTCTACCTCCGTCACGCTCTGCGGCCGCAGGCTGTTGCCTGCCCGCCCGCTGCGGAAAGCACCGAACCAGGTCAGCGGGTTCCAGCTTGAATCGCCGTCCAGGCTGAAGGTGATGAACTCGGCGCGGCCGCCGATCGCTTCCCAGGGTACGGGACCGCCCAGGCCGTTTTCCTCCAGCGGCGCGCGGCTGTCGGCGCTGTTGTCGCGATTGTCGCCCATCAGGAAGACGTGGTTTTCCGGCACGCGCACCGGGCCATACCAATCGAGCGCACTCGGTCCCATGTCGATGGTGAGATAGGTTTTGCCATTGGGCAGGATTTCCTGCCGCACCGGCAATTCGCAATAATCCTTGCCGTCCGCGCCCTGCATCCGCGCGCCGGGGAATTGCAGCGGCGGGCAGGGGGCATTGCTATCGACGAGCAGGCGCAGCGGCTTCAAGATGCGCTGCTTCACCGCCACGCCGTTAAGCAGCACCTGCCCACCGCGCACTTCGATGATGTCGCCGGGCAGGCCGATGACCCGCTTGATATAATCCTCGCGCCTATTTTGGGGCGACACGATGACGATGTCGCCGCGTGCCGGTAACCGCCCCAAAATCCGGCCCTTCAGAAAAGGCAAGGGATGGAAGCTGGGCGAGACATAGGACCAGCCATAGGGGAATTTGCTCACCACCAGCCGGTCGCCGGTCAGCAGCACCGGCATCATCGATTCGGACGGGATATAGAAGGGCTTGGCGACGAAGCTGTGGAAGGCCAGCACCGCCAGGATCAGCAGCGTGATGCTCTTGATCTCCTGCCACCAATTGACGTCCGATTTGGGCATCACGTCCTCGGAAGGGCTATGCGCGTCGGCGGTCGTGTCGTGCAGGCTGGTGGGATCGGTCGTCACAGGGGAAGCGCCTCGATAATGACAAAGGCCTGCGCCCAAGGATGATCGTCGGTCAGGGTCAGGTGGATGACGGGTCTATGCCCCGCCGGCACAAGCGCGTCGAGCCGGGCCAGCGCGCCACCGGTGAGGGCCAGCGTCGGCGCGCCGGACGGCGCATTGACCACGCCGATATCTTTCATGAACACGCCCGATTTGAATCCAGTGCCGACCGCCTTGGAGAAGGCCTCCTTGGCGGCGAAGCGCTTGGCCAGCGTGCCCGCTTTGGTGAAGGGGCGGCGATTGGCCTTGGCCTGCTCGACATCGGTGAACACGCGGCTTTCGAAGCGCGCACCGAAGCGATCGAGCGAATTCTGGATTCGCTCGATATTGCAGAGGTCGGAGCCGAGACCGATGATCACGCAAAAATCCTCCCCTGGAAGGGGAGGGGGACCGGCGAAGCCGGTGGAGGGGTGTCACCCCATCGTGAGGGTAACACCCCTCCGTCAGGGCTACGCCCTGCCACCTCCCCTGCCAGGGGAGGATGTGTATGAGCACTCACCGCGCCAAATCCATCTGCCGCCGCATTTCGCGGATGCTGCCTTCCAGGCCACCGAAGATCGCTTCGCCGATCAGGAAATGGCCGATATTGAGTTCGGCGACCTGCGGGATGGCGGCGATCGGCCCGACATTGTCGAAGGTCAGGCCATGGCCCGCATGGGGCTCGATGCCGTTCTTCGCGGCCAGCGCCGCCGCGTCGGCGATGCGGCGCAGTTCGGCGGCGCGCGGTTCGCCGGTCAGATGGGCATAAGCGCCGGTGTGCAATTCCACGACCGGGACGTTCAGCCGGATCGCCGCGTCGATTTGGGCAGCATCGGCTTCGATGAACAGGCTGACGCGGATGCCCGCATCATTGAGCGCCGCGACGATCGGCTGCAGCGTTTCGAACTGCCCGGCCGCGTCCAGCCCGCCCTCGGTCGTGCGCTCCTCGCGCTTTTCCGGCACGATGCAGGCCGCGTGCGGCTTGTAGCGCAGGGCGATGTCCAGCATCTCGGCCGTCGCCGCCATCTCCAGATTGAGCGGCACGCTGAGCGCCGCCATCAGCGTCGCGACATCTTCGTCGCGGATATGCCGCCGGTCCTCGCGCAGATGCGCCGTGATGCCGTCCGCCCCCGCTTTCACCGCCAGCAGCGCCGCCTTGACCGGATCGGGATGATCCCCGCCACGCGCATTGCGGATTGTCGCCACATGGTCGATATTGACGCCCAGGCGCAGCGGAGCGGGGGAGTGGGGCATCGGCTAGACCTTCCGGCTGCCCGGCTTGATCGCCGGGATCGCCGCCAGTTCGGGCGGCAGGGCATCAGCGTCATAGACCGGGAAATTGATCGACACGAGTGGATAGAAGGGCACGCCCAGATCCACCTCGCCCGCCGAGCGATCGACAAGGGCCGCTTCGGCGATGACGATGCCGCCCTCGGCCGCGACGGCCTCGATCGCCTGGCGCGACGACAGGCCAGTGGTGACGACATCTTCGACCATCAGGATTTTCTGCCCCGGCGATATGGCAAAGCCGCGGCGCAGTTCGAACGTCCCTTCGGGGCGTTCGAGGAATACCGCGTCCTTGCCCAGCGCCCGGCCGACTTCATGACCGATGATGAGACCACCCATGGCTGGCGAAACTACCAGGTCGATCTCCTGCCGCAATTCGCGCGGCAGTTTCTGCACCACGGCCAGCGCGAGCCTGCCCGCGCGCTCGGCGCTCATCAGGACGCGGGCGCATTGCAGATAATTGGCGCTGCGCCGGCCCGAAGACAGGATGAAATGTCCTTCGAGCAGCGCCCCTGCTGCCCGGAATTCCGCCAAAACTTCTTCGTCGGTCATGCCGTTTATCTATCCTGTCGCGCGGTCCGGCCCCTATATGGCACGGCCCGCTTCCCTATCGGCACGGCACGCATCGGCGCGCCATGAACGCGCCCCTGTGCGCGCAGCAGCGAAATAGGGGCCGGAAGGGAACGTTGCAACAGCGAAGAAAATCTGCTCCTGCTAGCTTGAGGCATCAAAAAACCATGCCTATAAGCCGCGGCAGAACCGACCGGGCGGGGACGATGTGCATGCGCGCGTCTTCGTTGCAGCGGCGCCAAGGGGTTACGGGGTAAGAAGACGCTATGATACAGGTGAAATCGCTCGTTCTCGCAGGATTGTTGGCCTTTGCGCCAGCAATGGCGATGAACGGTCCGGCCTTCGCGCAGGACAATGCAACCGCTGCCGCTCCGGCGGCGGCCACTGTCGCCGCGCCTGCTGATTCGGCAGCGAACGCCGCTGCGCCCGCCGCCGACGCTGCGCCAGCCGCCAAGGTCGCCGCGCCGCCGCGCATGAAGCCGACCGAAGGCATCGGCATGCCTAAACCGGGCGAGATCACCCTGCAGGAGCAGTTCACCTCGACCGGGCACAGCGCGCGCTGGTTGCATGACGTGATGCTGCTGCCGCTCATCACGCTCATCTCCGTGCTGGTGCTGGTGCTGATGCTTTATGTGATGGTCCGCTATCGCCGCAGCGCCAACCCGGTGCCGTCCAAGACGTCGCACAACACCTTCATCGAAGTGATCTGGACGGTCGTTCCGGTCATCATCCTGCTGGTGATCGCGGTGCCCTCGATCGGGCTGCTCGCCGACCAGTATAAGCCCGCGCCTAAGGATGCGCTGACCGTCAAGGTCACCGGCTATCAATGGTATTGGGGCTATGAATATCCCGACGCGGGCATCCCCGAATATGTGTCGAACATGCTGACCAAGGAACAGGCGAAGGCCGGTGGCGAACCGTTTCAGCTGGCCGTCGACAACCGCCTGATCCTGCCCGCCGGTCGTCCGGTGAAGCTCATCATCACCGCCGCAGACGTGATCCACAGCTTCGCCGTGCCGTCGCTCTGGGTGAAGATGGATGCGGTTCCTGGTCGTCTGAACGAAAAGAGCTTCACCATCGAAAAGCCCGGCGTCTATTACGGGCAATGTTCGGAACTGTGCGGCGCGCGCCATGGCTTCATGCCGATCGCGATCGAAGCGCTGCCGCCTGAGCAGTTCGACCAGTGGGTGCTGTCGCAGGGTGGCTCGCTCAAGAACGGCACCGCCGCGCCGGATGCGCCGATGGGCCCGCAACAGGGCAGTGTGCTGCCCGCCCCGCCGGCTGACGCCGTCGGCAACAACGCGCTTTAAGAAGGCAGAGACGCCATGACCACCATCACCGCAGATCAATATGGCGATCATGCTCATGATCATCATGACGCCGATCACAAGCCAGCCTTCTTCCAGCGCTGGTTCATGTCCACCAACCACAAGGATATCGGCACTCTCTATCTGATCTTCGCGATCTTCGCCGGCGTCGTCGGCGGCGCGATTTCGGGTCTGATGCGCGTCGAACTGGCAGAGCCGGGCATCCAATATCTGCAGGGCTGGGCCAATATCCAGCATGCGATGCTGGGCGCGGAGCCTGCCTCGCTCGACCAGGCCTATCACCTGTGGAACGCGCTGATCACCGCGCACGGCCTCATCATGGTCTTCTTCATGGTGATGCCCGCGATCATCGGCGGCTTTGGCAACTGGTTCGTGCCGATCATGATCGGCGCGCCGGACATGGCCTTCCCGCGGATGAACAATATCAGCTTCTGGCTGCTCATCCCCGCCTTCGCGCTGCTGCTCGGCTCGGCCTTCGTGCCCGGCGGCACCGGCTATGGCGCGGGCACTGGCTGGACGGTCTATGCGCCGCTGTCGACCAGCGGTTCCGCTGGCCCCGCCGTCGACATGGCAATCCTGTCGCTGCATATCGCAGGCGCTGGCTCGATCCTGGGTGCGGTCAACTTCATCACCACCATCCTCAATATGCGCGCGCCGGGCATGACCCTGCACAAGATGCCGCTGTTCGTTTGGTCGGTGCTGGTCACCGCTTTCCTGCTGCTGCTCGCCCTTCCGGTCCTGGCCGCGGCGATCACCATGCTGCTGACCGACCGCAACTTCGGCACCACCTTCTATGACGCTGCCGGTGGCGGCGATCCTGAACTCTACCAGCATCTCTTCTGGTTCTTCGGTCACCCCGAAGTCTATATCATGATCTTGCCCGGTTTCGGCATCGTCAGCCAGATCATCTCTACCTTCAGCCGCAAGCCGGTGTTCGGCTATCTCGGCATGGCCTATGCCATGGTCGCGATCGGCGTCGTCGGCTTCGTCGTGTGGGCGCACCACATGTTCACGACCGGCATGTCGGTCAATGTGAAGATGTATTTCACCGCCGCCACCATGGTCATCGCCGTGCCCACGGGCATCAAGATCTTCTCGTGGATCGCGACCATCTGGGGTGGGTCTATCAGCTTCAAGACCCCGATGGTCTGGGCGCTGGGCTTCATTTTCCTCTTCACTGTGGGCGGTGTGACCGGCGTCGTGCTGGCCAATGGCGGCGTGGACGACGTGTTGCACGACACCTATTATGTCGTGGCGCACTTCCACTACGTCCTCTCGCTGGGTGCCGTGTTCGGCCTGTTCGCGGGCTTCTATTACTGGTTCCCGAAGATGTCGGGCCGCATGTATAACGAATTCCTCGGCCACCTGCATTTCTGGGTGTTCTTCGTGGGCGTGAACCTGCTGTTCTTCCCGATGCATTTCTTAGGGCTTTCGGGCATGCCGCGTCGCTACCCCGATTATCCGGAAGCCTTTGCCTACTGGAACAAGATCGCCAGCCATGGCTATGAAATCATGGCCGTCGGCGTGCTGATCTTCTTCATCAACATCTTCTGGTCGCTCGCGGCCGGCAAGAAGGCCGCAGGCAATCCCTGGGGTGAAGGCGCCACGACGCTGGAATGGACCTTGTCCAGCCCGCCGCCCTTCCACCAGTTCGAAACCCTGCCCGTGATCGATGATGCCGCGCATCACTGATCGCTGGACGGACTGACATGATCGGGGGCGGGTGATAGTCGCCCGCCCCCCTTATGCTATATGCCCCCAAATGGTGGGGCCGGAACAAATATGACGACCGCGACGATGACATCGACCCCGATCACGGCCCATTGGCGCGACTTCCTCGCGCTGACCAAGCCGCGCGTCATGACATTGGTCGTGTTCACGGGCCTGTGCGGCCTGCTGGCGGCACCCGGCACCATCCACCCGGTTCTCGCTTTCACGGCCATCCTCTGCATCGCACTCGGCGCAGGAGCTGCCGCTAGCCTCAATCAATGGTATGAGGCGGACATCGACGCCAAGATGAAGCGCACCGCCAACCGGCCGCTGCCCGCCGGGCGGATGGATCGCCAGTCCGCGCTGCATTTCGGCGTTGGCCTGTCCTTCTTTTCGGTCATCCTGATGGGCATGGCGACCAACTGGCTCGCCGCTGCGGTCCTGGCCGTCTCGATCCTCTTCTACGTCTTCGTCTACACCATCTGGCTGAAGCCCCGCACGGCGCAGAATATCGTCATCGGCGGCGCAGCGGGCGCATTCCCGCCAGTCATCGGCTGGGCCGCCGTTACCGGCGATATCACCGCGCTGCCGATCGCCCTGTTCATGCTGATCTTCTTCTGGACGCCGCCCCATTTCTGGGCGCTCGCGCTGTTCGTGAAGACCGATTATGCTGCTGCTGGCATCCCGATGCTGCCCGTCGTGTCGGGCGAGGTCGTCACCCGCCGCCAGATCTGGTTCTACACCGCCATCATGGCGGTCGCGGCCATGGCCCCGGTGCTGCTGCGTCTGACCGGGCCGATCTACGGCACGGTCGCCTTTCTCGGCACGGCATTGTTCGCGGTTTTCGCCTTCCAGGTCTATCGCCGCCGTGAAAGCGATCAGACGCGGATGCAACCGGAGCGGCGTCTGTTCAAATATTCGATCCTCTATCTTTTCCTTCTCTTTGGAGCAGTGGTCGTCGACCGCTGGGTAATGGCATGACCCCCGAAGAAGAAGATATCATCCGCGCCCGGCAGAAGTCGCGCTCGCTCGTCACGGGCCTGCTGCTCGGCTTTTTCGTCATCCTCTTCTTCGCCATCACATTGGCGAAGATCGGCACGAGTGACACGCTATGATGGCCACACTACCGCCGTCCCCCTTCGACCGCGACCGGCGCAACCGCCGGACGATGCTTACTATGGCGGGCGTCGGCCTGTCGATGCTGGCGCTCGGTTTCGCGTCGGTTCCGCTCTATCGCATCTTTTGTGAACAGACCGGGTTCGGCGGCACCACCATGCGCGCGGACGCCAATGTGCAGGTCAGCGAAGCGGCTGGCCACACCATGTCGATCCGCTTCGATTCGAACGTCCAGCCCGGCATGCCCTGGCAATTCTACCCCGAACATCGGACGGATACCGTCACCGTCGGACGGAAGGACATGGCGATCTTCATCGCGAAGAACATGTCCGACAAGCCCGTGACCGGCACCGCCAGTTTCAACGTCACGCCGACCCAGGCGGGCGCCTATTTCACCAAGATCCAGTGTTTCTGCTTCACCGAGCAGACCTTGCAGCCGGGCCAGGAGGTGCGGATGCCCGTCCTCTATTTCGTCGATCCCAAGATCCTCGACGATCCCGACAACAAGGACACGCAACAGATTACGCTAAGCTACACATTCTACCCGGTTGAGCCGGGCAAGAAGGCAAGCTAAGGCAAGCAACGATAACGCGAACAGGGAAGAGCACGTCATGGCAGGCGCCAAGAATCACGATTATCATATTCTCCCGCCCAGCATCTGGCCGTTGTTCGGTTCGATGTCGGTGCTGATCATGGCGATGGGCGCGATCATGTGGATGCACCCCGACGCCATGCCCGCTGGCGGTGGCTGGGTGTTCATGCTCGGTTTCGCCGGCGTCCTCTTCACCTTCTACAGCTGGTGGGCGCATGTCGTCGCCGAAGCCCATGCCGGTGATCATACCCCGGTGGTGCAACTCCATCTGCGCTACGGCATGATCCTGTTCATCGCGTCGGAAGTCATGTTCTTCGTCGGCTGGTTCTGGGCGTTCTTCGACTTCGCCCTCTTCCCCAGCGCCCTTCCCCCGATCGACGGCCTGTTCCCGTCGAAGGGCGTGGAAGTGATGAATGCGTTTGAACTGCCCTTGCTCAACACGCTGATCCTGCTCTGTTCGGGCACGACCATCACCTGGTCGCACCATGCGCTGATCCACGGTGATCGCGATGGCATGATCAAGGGTCTGTGGTGCACCATCATTCTGGGCGCGGTCTTCTCCTGCGTGCAGGCCTATGAATATGCCCACGCCCCGTTCGACTTCGGCGGCAATCCCTATAGCTCGGCCTTCTACATGGCGACCGGCTTCCATGGCTTCCACGTTCTGGTCGGCACGATCTTCCTGATCGTCAACCTGGCGCGCGCCTATAAGGGCCACTTCACCCCGCGCCAGCATTTCGGCTTCGAAGCCGCTGCCTGGTATTGGCATTTCGTCGACGTGGTGTGGTTGTTCCTCTTCGTCGCCATCTATGTCTGGGGTGGCTGGGGCGCGCCGGTTCACGGCTAAGCACCATCTCCAAGAATGAGACGCACGGCCGGGGCATCGCTCCGGCCGTTTTCTTTTGTGCTGCGGGGCGCTATGCATCCAGCCCATGGACCCATTGCCCGATCCCGCCCCGCGCACCACGCGCATCCCCCTGATCCCGACCATCATCGTCGCGCTCGCCGTGCTGGTGATGATCGGCCTCGGCATCTGGCAGATCGATCGCCGCGTGGAAAAGGCAGCGGCCTTGAACCTCGCAGCCAGCAATCCCGGCAAGCCGCCCGTCGCTTTTCCGGCCATGCCCCCGGTCGGACCCGACCTGCTCTTTCGCCCCTCGTCGCTCCACTGCCTGCGCGTGGTCGGCTGGCAGGTGGAGGCTGGCCGCGCGGCTGACGGCAGCACCGGCTATCGCCATATCGCCCAATGCGCGACCGGCGCGGAAGGACCGGGCGCACTCGTCGCAGTCGGCGTGACGCAGCGGCCCGATGCCAAGCCCGACTGGACCGGCGGTCAGATTGCAGGCTGGATCAGCGAAGAGCCGGACCATCGGGCGCTGATTTCGCGCATAGGCGGAAAGGCGACGCCGCTCCGGCCCATGCTCATCGCGCGTACCGCGCCAACGGGCATGAAGGCCAGCGCACCGCCTAGCGCCGCCGACGTTCCCAACAATCATCTCGCCTATGCGGTGCAGTGGTTCTTCTTCGCCGCGATCGCCATCGTCATCTATATTCTCGCGCTGCGCCGCCGGAACGCGCCCAAAGCCCCGTAAATACTTGCCCAGCGGCGCAGGGGTCGCTACCGCGCTTTCCCATCATGCAATATCAAAGCACCAGGGGGAGCGCGCCGTCGCTCGGTTTCGAGGATGTGACGCTGGCGGGGCTGGCGTCCGATGGCGGGCTGTATCTGCCGACAAGCTGGCCCAGTTTCTCGGCCGACGATATTCGCGCCCTCGGCGGCCTGTCCTATGTCGAAACCGCGGTGCGGGTCATGACCCCCTTCGTCGCGGGATCGCTGACCGAGGACGAATTGCGCGAACTGTGCACCACCGCCTATAGCCGGTTCAGCCATCAGGCGGTCGTGCCGCTGGTCCAGCTCGATCATCAGCATTGGCTGCTCGAACTGTTCCACGGCCCGACCCTGGCGTTCAAGGATGTCGCGCTGCAATTGCTGGGACAATTGTTCGAACGCTTCCTGTCGCGCCGTGACGATCACCTGACCATCGTCGGCGCGACGTCGGGCGACACCGGGTCGGCGGCGATCGATGCCGTGGCGGGGCGCGAGAAGATCGACATCTTCATGCTCCATCCCGATGGCCGCGTGTCCGACGTGCAGCGGCGGCAGATGACCACGGTGCGCGCGCCCAACGTCTATAATATCGCGATCGACGGCAGCTTCGACGATGCGCAGGCGCTGGTGAAGCGCATGTTCAACGACGCGGATTTCTCGCGCCGCTTCAACCTGTCGGCGGTCAACTCGATCAACTGGGCACGGTTGATGGCGCAGGTCGTCTATTATTTCTACGCCGCCGTGCGCTTGGGCGCGCCCGAACGGCCGGTCGCCTTCTCGGTCCCCACCGGCAATTTCGGCGACGTGTTCGCGGGCTATGTCGCGGCCAAGATGGGGCTGCCCGTCGCCAAGCTGATCGTCGCCACGAACGTCAACGACATCTTGCATCGCGCCTTGTCCGATGGCGATTACAGCCAGGGCCAGGTCGTGCCGACCGCGACGCCCAGCATGGACATTCAGGTCAGCTCCAATTTCGAGCGGCTGCTGTTCGACGCGGGCGGACGCAACGGCCAAGCACTGGCCGACCAGATGCACGGGTTCGAAGCCAGCAAGGCGATGCGCCTGACCAACGCCCAGCGCGACGGGGCGGCGGCGCTCTTCGCTTCGGCACGCATCGATGCCGACAGCATGACCATGGCGATGCGCTGGGCCTATGACGGGTCGGGGCAGATCATCGACCCGCACAGCGCCATCGGCCTTGCCGCTGCGCGCGAGGCGGACGTCGACGCGTCGATCCCGGTCGTCACGCTGGCGACCGCGCACCCGGCCAAGTTCCGCGACGCCGTCGAGCGCGCCACCGGCACCCGCCCGCCGCTGCCCGCCCGTGTCGGCGACCTGTTCGCGCGTGAGGAAAGCTATGTGAAGCTGCCCGGCACCTTCGAGGCGGTAACCGCCTATGTCGCCGAGCGCGCGACGCCGCGCGCCTGACAACCACCGTTCGGGCTGAGCTTGTCGAAGCCCTGTCCTTTCTTGAAGAACAGTGCGGCCCTTCGACAGGCTCAGGGCGAACGGAGGTTGGTATGAATCTGCAAACCCTCATCGGCGAACCCTGGGCCGACTATGGCCTCATCGATTCGGGCAACGGCCGCAAGCTGGAGCGCTATGGCCGCTACCGCTTCATTCGCCCTGAACCCCAGGCGATGTGGGCACCCGCGACCGAAGATTGGAAGGCAGACGCTGAATTTGTCCCCGGATCGGACGAGGATGGCGGCGGTCGCTGGTATTATGACCAGCCAGTCCCCGCCGATGGCTGGCCACTGCACTGGCAGGACGTGACCTTCCAGTCGAGTTGCACCCCCTTCCGCCATCTCGGTTTCTTCCCGGACATGGCCCCCGTGTGGGACTGGATGCGGGAACGCACCGCCGACAAGGCGGAAGCCGAAGTCATGAACCTGTTCGGCTATACCGGCGTCGGCACGCTCGCCATGTCGGCCAGCGGCGCGCGTATGGTCCATGTCGATGCCTCGAAGAAATCGGTGGCGCAGGCACGCGCCAATGCCGATCTGTCCGCCATGGCGGACAAGCCGATCCGCTGGATCGTCGAGGATGCGGCCAAGTTCGTCGCCCGCGAAGTCCGGCGCGGCCGCCGCTATGACGGCATCCTGCTCGACCCGCCCAAATATGGCCGCGGCCCTGACGGCGAAGTCTGGCGATTGGAGGAGGATTTACCCGCCCTCATCGCCAATTGCCGCCAGTTGCTTGATGCGGACAGCCGCTTCCTGTTCCTGACCGTCTATGCCGTCCGCATGTCGGCACTGGCGATCGGCGAATTGCTGCGGCAGGCGCTCGCCGACCTGCCCGGCACGGTCGAGGTCGGGGAACTGGCCGTGCGGGAGGAAGCACGCGGCCTGTTGTTGCCCACCGCCATCTGGGCACGCTGGCGGCGCTAAGCGTCACTTGGGCCTTTTCGCCTTGAGCCGCCCGTCCGGCTCCGGCATGGGTTGGTGATGCGCCTCATCCCTTCCTTTGCCGCCCTGTCCCCCCTGCTGGTCCTGCTCGGCTCCTGTGTCGGCCCCGCGCAGCGGGCACCCGCCCCAGCGCCGACGCCAGCGCCGCGCCCGGCTCCGGCGCCACCGCCGATCGCGCCCGCCACCCCCGCACCGGTGGCCACGGAATGGCATAATCGTCCGACGACGCCCGGCACCTGGACCTACCGGCCGGAACCGACCGGATCGGTCGCGTCCTTCGGCCCCGGCGCGACCGCCCCGCACCTCGCCGTCCGCTGCGACCGGGCGACGAGCCGGATAGCCGTAGTGCGTATGGGAACAGGGCAGGGGGCGATGACGCTGCGCACCAGCTATGGCGCCGTCCTTTGGCCGACCACCAGCGTCCCCGCGCCGCAACCGCAGGTCCAGGCCGTCCGCGCCGCTTCCGACGTCACGCTGGACCAGATCGCCTATAGCCGGGGTAAGTTTGCGGTGGAGGTGCAGGGGCTTGCCCCGCTGATCCTGCCTGCCTGGGCGGAAGTCGCACGGGTGATCGAAGATTGCCGGGGCTAGGGGATTTCGACGCAGTTGGGAAAAGCGCGGACGAAGAAGTATGATTCGAAAAAAGAATTTTACAAGGCTTGATCATCCTCCCCACCTGATTCACATTCGCAGTGTGGACAGGCCAAGGGCAGACGCCTGAAGCGGGCCACGCGGGCTTCAACATAGCGAAAGGAGGTGATCCGATGTCTCATGGTTCAGCAATGGGGTCGGTCAAGTCCATTCGGGAAATGCGCCGCTGAGCGACGCTGTGCCGTCGATCCTCCCTGTAAACGGGATTTCAAGCGCCAACAGACAGGCCATCCCCGTGCAGGCAGGATAGCGCGACAATCATTTCCCCTGGGCGGCACTTTCGGCCGCTGACCATGTCAATGATGGGCCGTCGAACCTTTGGGTTCGGCGGCCCCTCTCATGTCTATCGGTCCGCGCCCTTCGCCTTGCCCCAGGCGCGCGCCGCCGTATAGCCCAGATAGCCGGTGCCAAAGAGCGCATAGAGCGGTTCGGGCAGGGCGTTGAAATAGGCGCGCATACCGTTGATGATCGCGCCTGCCACCGCCGGTCGCCAGCCTGCGATCAGGCCCATCGGCACCGACCAGAGCAGCAGGGCATAGATGACATAGAGGAAGGTCGGTCGCGCCCGCCGCGTCCAGGGGTCGGCGGCGGGCGTTGCGGAATTTGCCTGCGTCATGTGTCCCTCCCTAACCGATCCGGTTGGCCAACCAGCCATAGAGGAAAGCCTCATTGGCGGGGCGGCTTTCGGCGAGCGCGATATAGCGTTCGCCCTGCATCGCCTCGATCGCCTTGAGCAGCACGCGTTCGCCCGCCGGACCGCGCAACGCCCGAAAGGCCCGCAGCGCGGCCAGCGTCCGCGCGCCGATAACCCGGTCGAGCTTGAGATCGGGATAATCCTTCTGGTTGCGATTGAGCGCGTTGAGCGCCCGCTGCAAAAAGCCGGTCGCGGTCGCAACGCCCATATTGACGGCGGTATCGAACAGTTCTGCGGCAATGCCGGGCGCCAGTTCGGCAACGAAGCCATAGCCGGGCTGGTCCCAATAGAGCCGTCGATAGATCGCCACCGCCTGCGCGCGGGGTAGCGCCTGCATCGGGCCGACATAGCCATTCGCCCGCGCTACGGCCTGGGTAATCCCCCAATGGGTCGGCCCGCCGCGATCGGCCTGATGGTTGCTATAGCCACCCTCCCGCGCAATGACTTCGTCGATCAGTTCCGCAACGTCCATATCCGCCTCCCAACTCTTGAAGAGGCGAATCATTTATCCCATATGGTTATATGTAGGACAGAGAAAAAACGGGAAAGGAAATAATCTGATGCAAGACCGGGCGGCGGCGGATGCAATCGACAGCGGTGAAGCTCAAGGGCAGGCATCGGGAAATTGTCGCCTTGCTGTGGCCATACCCTTGCAGGAAGCACTAAATATGGGGCAATATGGACCAAAGGGTGCGGTTTCGTCTCTGTTGCCCGCTCCCCCCATGTGAGTGCGTTTGTCCATGCCTCTTTCCGATATGATCGCCAACAGCGCGATCCCCGCCGTCATCAGCGATCCGCGCCTGCCCGACAATCCGATCGTCGATTGCAATGACGCCTTCATGGCGCTCACCGGCTATGGCCGCGACGAGATTATCGGGCATAATTGCCGCTTCCTCAAAGGCGCAGCGACCGAAGCGGAGCGAACCGATGAACTGCGTCAGGCCGTTCGCGAAAGACGCCCGGCGATCGTGGAATTGTGGAATTATCGCAAGGACGGCACGCCGTTCCGAAACGCCGTGATGGTCGCGCCGATCTTCGGTGACACGGGCGAGGTCGAATATTTCCTGGGATCGCAGATGGCGGTGGGCGAGCCGGACGGACAGGCGACCCAGCGATCCGCCGAAGCGCGGCTGCGGATCGACGCGCTCACCGCGCGCCAGCGCAATGTGCTGGTGGCGATGACGGCGGGCAAGCTCAACAAACAGATCGCCTGGGACATGGGCCTGACCGAACGCACGGTGAAGATGCACCGCGCCGCCATGCTCAAGGCGCTCGGCGTGCGGACCGGGGCCGAAGCGATCCGCTTGGCGATCGAGGCGGGCTACTAAGCGGCATCCGGCGACTGGTCGGCACCGCAAAGGGCACCGACCGGCTATACATCAGTCGCGTAGCAATTCGTTGATACCGGTCTTGGACCGAGTCTGTGCGTCCACCCGCTTGACGATCACCGCGCAATAGAGGCTGGGGCCGGGCGTGCCGTCGGGCAGGGGCTTGCCGGGCAGGCTGCCGGGCACGATCACCGAATAGGGTGGGACTTCGCCCATGAAGATTTCGCCGGTGGTGCGGTCGATGATCTTGGTCGACTGGCCGATGAACACGCCCATCGACAGGACCGACCCCTTGCCGATGCGCACGCCCTCGACCACTTCGGACCGCGCGCCGATGAAGCAGTCGTCTTCGATGATGACCGGATCGGCCTGCAGTGGTTCCAGCACGCCGCCTATGCCGACGCCGCCCGACAGATGGACATTCTTGCCGATCTGGGCGCAACTGCCCACCGTCACCCAGGCGTCGACCATCGTGCCTTCATCGACGAACGCGCCGATATTGACGAAGCTGGGCATCAGGATCGCATTCTTGGCGATATGCGCGCCCGCCCGCGCGAACGCGCCCGGCACCGCGCGGAAACCGGCGGCGCGAAATTCCGCCTCGCCCCATCCGGCGAACTTGCTGGGCACCTTGTCCCACCAGAAACCGCCACCAGGGCCGTTTTCGATCAGCACATTGTCGTTCAGCCGGAACGACAGCAGCACGGCTTTCTTGAGCCACTGATTGACCTGCCAGCCGTCCGCCGTCGGTTCGGCGACGCGGCCCTTGCCGCTGTCGAGCAACGCCAGCGCTTCATTTACGGCATCGCGGATCGCGCCCTGCGTCGAAAGGCTGACATTGGCCCGGTCTTCCCAGGCGGCGTCGATCGTGGCGATAAGGTCGGTCATGCGGTTTCCCCAAGGATGCTGGCCAGAAAAGGCCTCAGATGGTCGGTTTCGAAATCGATGAAATCGGGATGATGATCGTGATTGCCCGCTTCCGATCCATTATTGACCCAGATGGTCGCCATGCCGATCGCCTTGGCGGGCGCCAGATTGCGGGCCATATCCTCGAAAAAGGCGGCGCGGTTCGGATCGATGGCATGGACCCGGCACAATTCGGCGTAACCCGACGGATCGGGCTTGGGCACATATTGGCAGGCGTGAATGTCGTGGATCAGCTCGAATGCGTCGCCCAGGCCGAGCTTGTCCAGCACTCGCCCCGCATAGGTCGCGTCGCCATTGGTGAAGATCAGCCGACGGCCCGGTAATGCTGCGATATGCGCGTTAAGGTCGGCATCGACCTCCAGTCGATCCATCGAAATATCATGGACATAGTCGAGGAAATCATGCGGCGCGATGCCATGATGGTGCATCAGCCCCGACAGCGTCGTGCCATGCTCCATGAAATAGCGCTTCTGCGTTTCGCGGGCGACGACGGGATCGCATCCCAGTAAGCCTTGGATGAACTCGCCCATCTTCACGTCGATCAGCGCGAACAGGTCCGTCTTCGCCGGATAAAGCGTATTATCCAGATCGAAGATCCAGGTGTCGACATGGTCCAGTGCGCCAAGCATGGCCGCGCCCTAATCTCGTGCGCAGGGAAGGGCAAGGGGGCGAGCCGTATCACACCCCCCTCTTCGTCGTCATCCCCGCGAAGGCGGGGACCCATCTCCCCACCTCTCATCTCAGATCGACGTACCGGCCGCTAGATGACGTGAGACGTCAACATCCCAGCGGCTCGCCGTCATGATAAAAAGCCTGCACGGCCTGCCAGGCATCTTCCGCCGTCTCGACCCATGTCAGCAGGTCAAGGTCGGCATGCGAAATCACGCCTTCATCGGCCAGCGCCTCGAAATCCACGACCCGGTTCCAGAAATCCTTGCCGAACAGCAGGATGGGGATGGGCTTCATCTTGCCGGTCTGGATCAGCGTGAGCAGCTCGAACATCTCGTCGAACGTGCCAAAACCACCGGGGAAGACGGCAAGCGCGCGGGCGCGGAGCAGGAAATGCATCTTACGCAGCGCGAAATAGTGGAACTGGAAACTCAGCTCCGGGGTGACGAACCGGTTGGGGGCCTGTTCGTGCGGCAGGACGATATTCATGCCGATCGTCGTCTGGCCGACATCTTGCGCGCCGCGATTGGCCGCTTCCATGATCGAGGGGCCACCGCCCGAACACACCACGAAATGGCGGCATCCTGCTTCGTTCACCGGATATTGCGCCGCGATCCGCGCCAGCGCACGGGCTTCCTCATAATAGCGCGCCTTGGCCGCCAGATTTTCCGCGATTTTCCGCTGCTGCGGCGTGGTGGCCGCGTCGATCCGCGCCTGCGCCTGGTCGGGTTCGGGAATCCGCGCCGATCCGTAGAAGACGAAGGTCGACTCGATCCGCGCCTCGTCCATCAGCAATTGCGGCTTCAACAATTCCAGCTGGAACCGCACCGGGCGCAAATCTTCGCGCAACAGGAATTCGGTATCCTGAAAGGCAAGGCGATAGGCCGCGCTTTGGGTCTGGGGGGTGCCGGCCTGCTTGGCCGCATCGTCGGCCTCTTCGCGGGCCGGGCGGAATTTACGTTCTTCAATCTCTTTCTTAGTCATCCCCACGATTTAAGGAGTGGAGATGACATTGCCAAGTCGGATTACCGACAGAAGCCGCCACATGCCGTTTTTACGCTCAGCGGCAAAAGCCGCCATATTTGTTTTCTGACGCTTAGCGGCAAAAGCCGCCGCGTCCGCCCATGTCGAAATGAAAATGGTCGTGATGCGCCGCATTATAATCGGGGCTCAGCACCGTGTTGAACCGTTTGCACGCGCTGGCGTGCACGGTTTTGAGGAACTGCCGCGTATCCCGGTCGCCCTGCCAGCCCTGCTGCACCGAAATCTTGCGGCCATCGGCCAGCACGAAGGCGGCGATGTCGATCGCATTGCTATGGGCATGTTCGGACAATTTGCCGCTGCCCGCGATCGGACGGCAGTTATAGGTACCGAACGTCTCGATCCGCACGATCTCCGCCCCCAATATGCTGCGCGCGGCCGGTTGCACGCCATAGCGCGCCCAGGCGGCGAAATTGGCCGCCAGGTTACAGGTCATCGCGCCCAAATTGGTGGCGGGCACGCCGATGTCGAGCAGCTTGACGCTGTTCAACGCGCTGCATCCGCCGCCGAAGGTGCGGTCGGGCAGGGGGGTGAAGGCGACATCCTGCGATTGCAGCTTCGCAAAACATTGGCGCGCTTCCATGGTCGGCACCACGGCGGCGCGCACGGGTTTCGACGCGCGTTCGACTCGCCCGCGCGGCACCAGATCGCCGCCGCACGCACTCAGCATCATCGCCATGGTCACGGCCAGGGCCGCGCCGCGCAATAGGGTCATATCGCTCGCCTGCTTTTCCATGAGTCGTCACTGTAGCAGCCCGAATCTTTACGATAGTTAACGCCGCGATCAGCTCGTCCCGTTTCCGCAACATCCTTGACAGGCCCGCCGAAATCTCTAGGGCGATCGACGGGCCACGCGGTCCCAACGCCGCGCTGCTCTCTGTAAGGAGACGCTACATGACTGATTTGACTGCCGTTGACGCCACCATTGCGCGCGCTGAAAAGCCCGCCACCCGTCCGGCCCGCCCCTTCTTTTCTTCCGGTCCCTGCGCCAAGCCACCCGGCTGGAGCGCCGACAAGCTGGCAACCGACTCGCTCGGCCGCTCGCACCGCGCCAAGATCGGCAAGACCCGCTTGGCCTATTGCATCGACCTGATGCGCGAATTGCTCGGCCTGCCCGACACCCACCGCATCGGCATCGTACCCGGCTCCGACACCGGCGCGTTCGAAATGGCGATGTGGACGATGCTCGGCGCACGCCCCGTCACCACGCTTGCCTGGGAAAGCTTCGGCGAGGGCTGGGTGACGGACGCGGCGAAACAGTTGAAGCTCGACCCCACCATCATCCGCGCCGACTATGGGCAACTGCCCGATCTGGATGCCGTCGATTTCAGCACCGACGTCCTGTTTACCTGGAACGGCACCACGTCCGGCGTGCGCGTGCCCAATGCCGACTGGATTCCCGCCGACCGCGAAGGCCTGACCTTCGCCGACGCGACGAGCGCGGTGTTCGCCTATGAGGTCGACTGGACCAAGATCGACGTCGCCACCTTCTCCTGGCAGAAGGTGCTGGGCGGCGAGGGCGGCCATGGTGTGCTGATCCTCGGCCCCCGCGCGGTCGAACGGCTCGAAACGCATACGCCTGCCTGGCCGCTGCCCAAGGTGTTCCGCCTGATGGCCAAGGGCAAGCTCGCCGAAGGCATTTTCAAAGGCGAGACGATCAACACCCCCTCCATGCTGGCGGTCGAAGATGCGATCTTCGCGCTGGAATGGGGCAAGTCGCTGGGCGGGCTGCAGGGCCTCATCGCCCGCTCGGACGCCAACGCCGCTGCGCTCGGCAAGATCGTGGCAGACCGCGACTGGCTCGGCCATCTTGCGCTCGACGAAGCGACGCGCTCGAAAACCAGCGTCTGCCTGACCGTCGCGGGTGCCGACGAAGCCTTCATCAAGGCCTTCGCCGCCCTCCTCGAAAAGGAAGGCGCAGCCTTTGACATTGCGGGCTATCGCGATGCCCCGGCGGGCCTTCGCATCTGGTGCGGCGCGACCGTGGAAACGGCCGATATCGAAGCGCTGGGTCCGTGGCTCGACTGGGCCTACGCGACCGTGAAGGCTGCCGCTTAACTTCTATTTTTACTGTCATTCCCGCGAAGGCGGGAACCCATCTCCCACCCTGTCGACAGGTGCAACGTCGGGAGATGGATCCCCGCCTTCGCGGGGATGACGGACGTGATTTTTCCAAAAGGATCAAATCCATGCCCAAAGTCCTTATTTCCGACAAGATGGACCCCCGCGCCGCCGCAATCTTCCGTGAACGCGGCGTGGAAGTCGATGAAATCACCGGCAAGACGCCCGAAGAACTGATCGCCATCATCGGCGACTATGACGGCCTCGCCATCCGCAGTTCTACCAAGGTGACTAAGGCGATCCTCGACGCCGCCACCAACCTCAAGGTCATTGGCCGCGCTGGCATCGGCGTCGACAATGTCGACATCCCCTATGCCAGCGCCAAGGGCGTGATCGTGATGAACACCCCGTTCGGCAATTCGATCACCACTGCCGAACATGCCATCGCGCTGATGTTCGCGCTCGCCCGCCAATTGCCCGAAGCCAATGCCCAGACGCAACAAGGCCTGTGGCCCAAAAACGGCTTCATGGGCGTGGAAGTTACAGGCAAGACGCTGGGCCTGATCGGCGCGGGCAATATCGGCTCGATCGTCGCCAGCCGTGCGCTCGGCCTCAAGATGAAGGTCGTCGCGTTCGATCCCTTCCTGACGCCCGAACGCGCCATCGAAATGGGCGTGGAAAAGGCCGATCTCGATACGTTGCTCGCCAAGGCGGACTTCATCACGCTGCACACGCCGCTGACCGACCAGACCCGCAATATCCTGAGCCGGGAAAATCTGGCCAAGACCAAGAAGGGGGTGCGCATCATCAACTGCGCGCGCGGCGGGTTGATCGACGAAGCCGCTCTGAAGGACGCGCTCGATTCGGGCCAGGTCGCGGGCGCCGCGCTCGACGTGTTCCAAACCGAACCGGCCAAGGACTCGCCGCTGTTCGGTACGCCCAACTTCATCTGCACCCCGCATCTGGGCGCATCGACCGACGAAGCGCAGGTCAATGTCGCGCTGCAGGTCGCCGACCAGCTGAGCGACTATCTGCTCGACGGCGGCATCACCAACGCGCTCAACGTGCCGTCGCTGTCGGCCGAGGAAGCCCCCAAGCTCAAGCCCTATATGGCGATCGCCGAAAAGCTCGGCAGCCTGGTCGGCCAGCTTGAAGGCGATGCCATCACCGGCGTTGCCGTCGAAGTCGAAGGCCATGCCGCCGAATTGAACCAGAAGCCCATCACCGCCGCCGTTCTCGCTGGTCTGATGCGCGTCTATTCGGACACGGTGAACATGGTCAACGCGCCCTTCCTCGCCAAGGAACGCGGCCTCGACGTGCGCGAAGTGCGCCATGATCGCGAAGGTGCCTATCAGACGCTGATCCGCGTCACCGTGACCACCGAAAATGGCGACAAGTCGGTGGCCGGCACGCTGTTCGGCCCCACCAGCCCCCGCCTCGTCGAACTGTTCGGCATCAAGGTGGAGGCCGATCTCGACGGCACCATGCTCTATATCGTCAATCAGGACGCGCCCGGCTTCATCGGTCGTCTGGGGTCGACGCTGGGCGAGGCGGGCGTCAATGTCGGCACCTTCCACCTCGGCCGTCGCAACCAGGGCGGCGAAGCCGTGCTGCTGCTCTCGGTCGACGGCACGGTCACCGAACCGCTGCGCTGGGAAATCTGCAACCTGACCGGCGTGAAGCAGGTCAAATTGCTGCGCTTTGCGTAAGCAAGCCTGAAAAGCCCTCTCCCCTCCGGGGAGAGGGTTGGGAGAGGGGGAGCAACGGTGCGGCTGGATCCCACACTGAAGCAGCGTGCCAAACATATGCGCGCCAACCCCACCCCCGCCGAACAAAAGCTATGGCTCGCCCTGCGTGCCAACCGCTTCGAAAATCAGCAATTCACGCGCCAGACGATTATTGCCCCCTATATCGTTGATTTCGCCTCAAAGGCCGCGCGCCTCATCATCGAAGTTGATGGGGATACACATTCCGCCAAAGATCGCTATGACGCCCGACGAACCGAGTTTCTGGAATCGCTGGGCTATACTGTGATCCGTTTTGCCAATCCCGATGTCATGCACAATATCGAGAGCGTGTTGGGCGTGATTGCGCAGGCGTTGCATACTCCCCCTCTCCCCAACCCTCCCCCCCAAGGGGGAGGGAGCTAAGGTATGACCATGATCCCGCCCGGCCTTCTTCCCGAAGGATTATCCGACCGCCTGCCGCCCCAGGCCGAAGCCTCCGCGCGCCTCGCGCGCCGCGTGCTCGATACGGTGGCGACCCATGGCTATGAGCGAGTCATGCCGCCGCTCGCGGAATTTGAGGACACGCTCACCCAGCGCCTCAAATCCATGCGCGCGCAGGATCTGGTCCGTGCGGTCGATCCCGTCTCACAACGCAGTCTGGCGCTCCGCCCGGACATGACGGCGCAGGTCGGCCGCATCGCCGCCACGCGCCTCGCCGCCGCGCCGCGCCCCTTGCGCCTGTCCTATGCCGGGCCGGTCATCCGCCTCAAGGCCAATCAGTTGCGTCCGGAGCGCGAGAAATTGCAGGTTGGCGCTGAACTGATCGGCACGGACAGCGTCGCCGCCGCGGTCGAAATCGTCAATGTCGCGATCGAAGCCTTGCAGGCGGCAGGCGTCACCGGCCTCACCATCGATTTCACCCTGCCTGACTTGATCGACATGCTGGCCGCCGGGCCTCTGCCACTGGCGGCTGGCGAACTGGAAGCGGTGCGTACCGAACTCGACGCCAAGGATGCCGGTGCCCTCGTCGCGCTTGGCCCGCAGGCCGCCGCCTATCTGCCCCTCATCGAAGCGACCGGCCCGTTCCACGCCGCGATGGAGCGCTTGGAAGCCTTTAACGCAAGCCTGGGCGGCGCGATCGACAGCCGCATCGCGGGCCTACGCGCCATCGCCAAGCCGATCGGCTGGGATATCACGCTGACGCTCGACCCGACCGAACGGCATGGCTTCGAATATCAGAACTGGTTCGGCTTTTCGATCTTTGCAGAAGGTTTCATCGGCGAAATTGGCCGGGGCGGCAGCTATGCCATCTGCCACGCCAATGGGCAGGACGAACCGGCCATGGGCTTCTCGCTCTATCCCGATCCCTTGATCGACGCAGGCTTTGGCGGCGAAACGCCCAAGCGCCTGTTCCTCCCGCTGGGCGCCGATGCGACCCGCGCCGCCGAACTGCGCGGCGAGGGCTGGCACACCGTCGCGGCGCTGGTCGGGGACGAGGATGGCGCGAAGCTGCGCTGCTCCCACTGGCTCGACGGCACGGAGCTTCGCCCCTTCTGACTTGACTTGAGGGCCGCGGCAGGGCTAACCGCCGCGCGAACAGGGCGGCTTTGCGCCCAATCGATCCTACCGGCATGCCGAGTCCCGTCGAAGGGCATGGCCGGTCCGCGCGGCGGGCGGAGATCTGTATCCATGGCAAATGTAACCGTAATCGGCGCCCAATGGGGTGACGAGGGCAAGGGCAAGATTGTCGATTGGCTCTCGGAGCGCGCCGATGTCGTCGCCCGTTTCCAGGGCGGTCATAATGCGGGCCACACGCTCGTCGTCGGCGAGAAAGTCTATAAGCTCTCGCTGCTGCCGTCGGGTATCGTACGCGGCACGCTCAGCGTCATCGGCAATGGCGTGGTGCTGGACCCCTGGCATTTTCGCGATGAAGTCGCGAAATTGTCGGCGCAGGGCGTCACCATCACGCCCGACAATCTCCAGATCGCCGAAACCTGCCCGCTGATCCTGCCCTTCCACCGCGACCTCGACGGGCTGCGTGAAGATGCGAGCGGCGCGGGCAAGATCGGCACCACCCGGCGCGGCATTGGCCCTGCCTATGAAGACAAGGTCGGCCGTCGCGCCATCCGCGTGTGCGACCTCGCGCATCTCGACGATCTTGGCCCGCAGCTCGATCGCCTGACCGCGCATCATGACGCGCTGCGCACTGGCTTTGGCGAACCGCCAATCGACCGCGCCGCGCTGATGGCGGAATTGACCGAAATCGCCGACTTCATCCTGCCCTTCGTCAAGCCGGTTTGGCTGACGCTCAACCGCGCCAAGGCGGCGGGCAAGCGCATCCTGTTCGAAGGCGCGCAGGGCACGTTGCTCGACATCGACCATGGCACTTATCCCTTCGTCACCTCGTCCAACACCGTGGCGGGCGCGGCGGCGAGCGGAACGGGCCTTGGCCCCAATGCGGCCGGTTTCGTGCTGGGCATCGTTAAGGCGTACACCACCCGCGTCGGCTCCGGTCCGTTTCCGACCGAACTGGAGGACGCTACCGGCCAGCGGCTGGGCGAACGCGGCCATGAATTTGGCACCGTCACCGGGCGCAAGCGCCGCTGCGGCTGGTTCGACGCCGTACTGGTGCGCCAGTCGGTTGCCGTCTCCGGCGTTACCGGCATCGCGCTCACCAAGCTCGACGTGCTGGACGGGTTCGACACGCTCCAGATTTGCGTCGGCTACAAGATTGGCGACCAGACGTTCGACTATCTGCCCGCCCATGCGCAGGACCAGGCCAAGGCCCAGCCGATCTACGAAAGCATCGAAGGCTGGCACGACACCACAGCGGGCGCGCGCAGCTGGGCCGAATTGCCCGCGCAGGCGATCAAATATATCCGCCGGATCGAAGAGCTGATCGGCTGCCCGGTCACGCTCGTCTCCACCAGCCCAGAGCGCGAGGATACCATCCTCGTGCGCGATCCCTTCGCGGATTAAGCGCGATGGCCGAGAAGTTCGAACGGCACCGGCAGCCCTGGACCCAGGACGAAATCCAGAAGCTGCACACGCTGGCCAAGAAGGGCATGGGGCTGAAGGCCATCGCCAAGGCGCTGACCCGCACCGAGGAATCGACCAAGGCCCGCGCCAAGGAAGACGGACTGAACATCGCTAAACTGCGGTGACTCCGCTGTTCCCCGGCGGAGGCCGGGTTCCAGTCCCGTGGTCAGAACAGGGTCAAGGCGTTCGCCGGTCACCGCCTTTCGGCAAGGTTACGAGGCAACGGGGGGCGTTTCCTCCTCGCCCGCCGCGATCACCGTCGCCGCGACCAGATCGCCGGTGACGTTGAGCGCGGTGCGGCACATGTCGAGCAGCCGGTCGACACCCAGCACCAGCCCGATGCCTTCGGGCGGTATGCCGACCATCCCCAGGATCATCGCCACCACCGGCAGCGATCCGGCGGGCACACCCGCCGTACCGACGCCGCCCAATATGCACATCATCATCACCATGACCTGCTGCGGGATGCTCAGCTCAATGCTGAAAAATTGGGCGAGGAAGATCACGGTGATCCCCTCGAACATCGCCGTGCCATTCTGGTTGGCGGTCGCGCCGATGGTGAGGACGAAGCGGGCGATGCGGCGTGGCAGGCGCAGATTATCCTCCGCCACGCGGAGCGCCGTCGGCAAGGTCGCATTGGAGGAGGCGGTGGCAAAAGCCATGACCGTCGCCTCCTGCACGTCAGCGAAGAAGCGCAGCGGTGACCGTTTGGCGATGAAGGCGATCAGCAGCGAATAGACGCCAAACATCTGGATCGCGAGCGCGAGCAGCACCACACCGACATAGGCCGACAACCGGATCAGCAAATCCCAGCCAAATTGCGACGCCAGATTGAACATGAAACAGGCGATGGCGATCGGCGCGAGGCGGATGACCAGCCCCATCAGCCGCATCGTCACCGCCAGCACGCCCTCCATCGCGGTCAGCAGCATCTGCGTCTGTGGCGTCCGCACCAGCACCAGGCCGATGCCGAAGAAGAGCGAAAAGACCATCACCGCCAATATGTTATTGCCCGCCATGGCCGCGATGATGTTGTCGGGCACGATCGCGATGAAGGCATTGATCCCCTGCGGTGCGTCGCTGCCCCGGCTCAATATAGCCTGCGCTCCCGGTTCCGCATCACTCAGCATCGCGCGCGCAGTGACAGGATCGATGCCCGCGCCTGGCCGCAACAGGTCGACCACCAACAGACTGACCGCCACCGCGATGGCCGACACGATGAAGGTATAGACAAGCGTGCGAAGCCCGACGCGCCGCAACGCCCGAATCTCGCCCATTTCCGCAATCCCGACGATTAGTGCCGATACCAGCAATGGGATAACCAGCATGAACAACAGCCGCAGGAAAATCTGGCCGATCGGCCCGGTGACATAGGTGGTGACGCCCATGACCCAAGGGGCATCGGGTGCGGCCATATAGACAGCGAGGCCCGATAGCAGGCCGATGCCGAACCCCGCGAGCATCTGCCATTGCAGCGATAGCGCTGCGCTTTTCCGGCCGGTTTCGGTGCCTGTCGTGGGTGTCGTGCCGGTCAATGGTTCATCCTTTTGGGCTACCGTTCCGGGTCAACCACTCGGTCGGGGTGCCGGTTGCACGACTTTCCAGTCATTGCGCTATGGTATCGAGGGAGCTTTTACGCGCCTCTCGCGTTGGCGCGGTCCATTCTCCCGGAGACCCCCATGATTGTCGATCCCGTTCCTTCCATGCGGCGCATGGCCTCCGAAGTCTGGAAACCGCTGACGATATTGTTCGTCTGGGACTGCGTCGTCACTCTCACTTATTATGTACTGCCCTTCAAGGCACCCTCGCTGCCGCTCACCATCTTCGGCTCGGCGCTGGCCCTGTTCCTCGGCTTTCGCTCGAACTCGGCCTATCAACGCTGGTGGGAAGGGCGGGTGCTGTGGGGCGCGATGATCAACGCCTCGCGCAGCCTTGCGCGCGCGACCCGCAATTTCCTGCCCGATCCCGACGGCCGCGACATGAAGCGGGAGATCGTCAAGCGCCAGATCGCCTATGTGAACGCGCTGCGCTGCCAGTTGCGGCGGCAACCTCTCGATGAGGATGTTACGCGCTTTCTGGAGGAAAAGGACAAGGGGCTCGCGCTCGCGCGGACCAATGCCGCCAACGGCCTGCTCGACAGCACCGGCCGCCGTATCGACATGGCCCGGCGCGCAGGCTGGATCGACACGATCCAGCAGACACAGATGGAAGCGGTGCTGGTCGATATTGCCAATGCCCAGGGCGGGATGGAGCGGCTCAAGAACACACCGTTGCCCGTGCAATATCGCTACCTACCGACGATATTCACCCATCTTTTCTGCATCTTCCTGCCGATCGGCCTGGTCGAAACGCTGGGCCTCGCCACCCCGCTCGGCTCGACCGTGGCAGGCCTGATGTTCCTCGCCGTCCTGCGCATCGGCGACGATCTGGTCGATCCCTTCGCCAACACCGTCCACGACGTATCGATGAGCGCGATGTGCCGCACGATCGAGATCGACCTGCTGCAATCCATCGGCGACCCCGCCCTGGAACCGTTCAAACCGGTCCGCGGCTGTCTATGGTGATGGCGGTCGGCAACGGCACCAGCTTGCAGTCACGCGGGTAATCGCAAGCCGCCTTACCGCTCGCGGGTGGCGCTGAAGGTGACTTTGGGGTGGCGTTCCTGCTGGTAGCCGATGTCCCAGGCGCTTCGGGCCATGAAGACGAGATTATCGTCGCGGTCCTTGGCCATGTTGGCATTGTTGTAAGACACCATCTCCTTGATCGCCGCGTCGTCGCCGCCGATCCAGCGGGCCGTGTCGAAGGGTGAGGCTTCCAGCACGGCGGCGACCTTATATTCGGCATCAAGCCGCGAGATCAGCACTTCGAGCTGGAGCTGGCCGACGACGCCGACGATCCATTGGCTGCCGATTTCGGGATAGAAGACCTGGATCACCCCCTCTTCGGACAGATCGTCCAGCGCCTTGCGCAACTGCTTGGTCTTGGTCGGGTCTTTCAACTGCACCCGGCGCAATATTTCGGGCGCGAAATTGGGCAGGCCAGTGAAGCGCAGGCCGGGCTTCTCCGACAGCGTATCGCCGACGCGCAGCGCGCCATGATTGGGAATGCCGATAATGTCGCCGGGGAAGGCCTCGTCCGCAAGTTCGCGATCCTGCGCGAAGAAAAGGATCGGCGAGTGGACGGCGAGCGGCTTGCCGGAGCCTGACGGCGTCAGCTTCATGCCGCGTTTGAACTTGCCTGAGACGAGGCGCATGAAGGCGATGCGGTCGCGATGCTGCGGGTCCATATTGGCCTGCACCTTGAAGATGAAGCCGGTGACTTCGCTGGCGTCGGGTTCGACCGCGGCGGGTTCGGCCGGTTGCGCGCGCGGCGGCGGCGCATGGGCGGCGAGCGCGTCGATCAATTCGGTGACGCCGAACAATTTGAGCGCCGAGCCGAAATAAACGGGCGTCAGGTCACCCTGCCGATAGCGGTCGAGGTCGAAGCTGGCATAGCCGCCCTGCGACAATTCCGCTTCCTCGCGCAGCCGTTCGAGCGCGCGGGGGGAGAGGAAGTCGGCGAGTTTGGGGTCGTCCAGGCCGGTGAATTGGTGGCGGGTGCCATCAAATTCCTTGGATGGGCCGGTCGGCTGCATCAGCCGGTTGGTGGCGAAGTCGTAAATGCCTTCAAACTCGCCGCCCATGCCGACCGGCCAGCTCATCGGGCAGACGTCGAGCTGCAACTGGTCGGCGACCTCGTCGAGCAGGCCGAAGGTTTCGCGGCCTTCGCGATCGACCTTGTTGACGAAGGTGATGATGGGCAGGTTGCGCAGGCGGCAAACCTCGAACAATTTGCGCGTCTGCGGCTCGATGCCCTTGGCCGCGTCGATGACCATGACGGCGCTGTCGACGGCGGTCAGGGTGCGATAGGTATCTTCGGAGAAATCCTCATGCCCCGGCGTGTCGAGCAGGTTGAAGGTGATGGTTTCGCCATCGCGCGTCCGTTCGAACGTCATGACCGAGGAGGTGACGGAAATGCCGCGCTGCTGCTCGATCTTCATCCAGTCCGACCGGGCGCGGCGGTTCGCCCCGCGCGCCTTGACCTCACCCGCCAGATGGATCGCGCCGCCTTCCAGCAGCAGCTTTTCCGTCAGCGTGGTCTTACCGGCGTCAGGGTGGGAAATGATCGCGAAGGTGCGGCGGGATGGGATGGTCATGCGAGTCAATCTATCTGGTTCGTCATCCCCGCGCAGGCGGGGATCCATCTCCTGACCGGGCAGGAGGAGGCGGGGTTGGGAGATGGGTTCCCGCCTACGCGGGAATGACGGAAAAAAATAGGGGTCAGTCTTGGGTCAGCGTCACGTCCATGCGGAAGCTGCGGGCGTGGCCGGGGGGGAGGGCCATGATGCCCTGCTTGGCCCAGACGTCGCCCTCGAACCCGACCAGGTCCGCCATTCCGGCCCAGGGTTCGACGCACAGATAATGCGCGCCGGGCTTTTGCCACAGGCCAAGCCAGGGGGTGTCGGGGAAGTCGATTTTGAGGCGCGGCTGGCCGGGGACGCCCCAGAGGAGCGATCGGCTGGCGAGGTCGTCCCAGATCAGCGCGTCGCCCGCGAACATGTCATGGGTGGGGGCGAGGCTGTCGCCCTCGACCGGGGTGGCCGCGTGCTCGTGGGCGATGAGGCCGGGTTCGTCGCCGACTTTGCGGATCGGCGCGGGTTCGGGCGCTTCAAAGATGATGCGATGATCCTTAACGCCGCCGCCATAGGGCAGCGGCCAGGCGAAGGCGGGGTGATAGCCAAAGGCGAAGGGCATGACCCTGTCGCCCCGGTTGGCGACGGTGGCGGTCATATGCAGCGTGGCGTCGGTCAGCGCGAACGCCATGTCGAGGCGGAAGTCGAAGGGGTAGATGGCGCGGCTGGCATCGTCCGCCTCCAGCCGGAATAGCGCGCTGTCGTTGCCCTGCTCCACGACCGCGAAGGCGCTGCGGCGGGCGAAGCCATGTTGCGGCATGGGATAGGTCTGCCCATCGAGCCGATAGACATCGCCGCGCGACCGGCCGACGAAGGGGAAGAGCAGGGGCGCATGCCCGGTCCACCAGCGCGGATCGGCATCGGTCATCAGGTCGCGGCCCTCCGCGTCCCGAAGCGACCAGAGTTCGGCCCCCAGCGGGTTGATGGTGGCGGACAAGGCGGGCGAGGCGATGGCGATAAGGGCGTCGGACAAGGGCGGCTCCTGGGCTGTCCCGCCTCCCATAGCGGTGCGGCATGGGCCTGTCTGCCCCGGCAATCGTTTCGTCTGGGAACTGAAACCCCTGGTCGCTGGTTTGGCGATCGGGAGAAATATCATGAAATCATTTATCGCTGCTGCCACCCTGTCCCTGCTGTTGTCGGGGACCGCGCTGGCGCAGGACAAGGACAAGCCAAGGGACGATACGCTGGACCGGGCGGGCGAGATTGCCAGCCAGCCGGTGCGCGACATCGGGCTTGAGAAGGACGAAATTCCGCCGGTGCTGCTCAAGGCGGTCGAGAATCCCTATGCGACGCCGCCGTCGCGCACCTGCACCGGATTGAACCGGGGGCTGGGCGAGTTGAACGCGGTGCTGGGCGATGATTTCGTCGCGGGCAAGGATGCGAACGAGAATCGCACCGGCAAGATCGCGTCTGCCGTTGGCAAGACCGTGGTCAATTCGCTGATCCCGTTCCGCGGGCTGGTGCGCGAGATCAGCGGCGCGGCTCCGGCCGAGCGGCGCTTGCAGGCGGCGGTGACGGCGGGAATTGCGCGGCGCGGCTATCTGCGCGGGCTGGCTTCGGCCAAGGGCTGCAAGATCGCCCCGATCGCGCCGCCGGTGGTGGCGAAGCCCAAGAAGGACGACGATAAGAAGTAAGCCGTTTCGAGACCGTTCCCCGGCTTCCGCCGGGGAACGGTCTCGTTATTTACCCCCGCAGGACGCCGCCCAGCTTCTGGGCGGCTTTCACGATAGCGGCGCTGATCGCGTCGAGATCGTCCTGGGTGAAGCTCTTGTCGCCGGGCTGTAGCGTGACTTCGATGGCGAGGCTCTTATGCCCCTCCTCGACGCCCGGTCCGGTGAAGACATCGAACAAGCGGGCATCGACGATTGCCTTCTTGTCCGCGCCCTTGACTGCGCGGACCAGCGCGTCGGCTTCCTGCTGCTCCGGCACGACGAAGGCGAAATCGCGCTTCACCGCCTGGAGCGCAGGCGGCGCGTAGGGCGCGCGCATGAAGCCCGATTTGCGCTTGCCCGGAATGGCATCGAGGAAGATTTCGCCCGCAACCACCGTGCCGCTCAGGCCGAACTGCTTGGCGAGGGCCGGGTGCAGCACGCCATATTCGGCCAGAACCGCCTTGGGGCCAAGGCGCAGCGTGCCTGACTGGCCGGGATGATAGGCACCCGAAGCCTCACCGAAATTCTGCAGATTGGCGACCGGCGCGCCCGCCGCCGCGAGCAGGGCGACGACTTCGCCCTTGGCATCGAAGGCGGAGAAAGCCTGCGCCTTGCCGGTCTGCCAGCCGCGCGGCGATTGATCGCCCGCCAGCACGAAGCCGACCGTCGCGCGCTCGCCCTGCTTGAAATAGCGTCGGCCAAGCTCGAACAAGCGTACCGACGAGGCACCACGATCCATGTTGCGGCGGGTTGCGGACAGCAGGCCGGGCAGCAGCGAGGGCCGCATGACCTTGAGGTCTTCGGAGATTGGGTTGGCCAGCACCCAGTCGCCGCCGCCGACCGATGCGGCTTCTTTTTCGGAGAGGAAGGACCAGTTGATCGCTTCGGAGAGGCCGCGCGCGGCGGCGGTGCGGCGCACGCGGCGTTCGACCAGCTGTTCGGGCGTGGCGGTGGGGCGGGCGACGCCCGGCACGCGCGGCAGCGGGGTGGAGGGCACATGGTCCAGCCCGACGATGCGCACCACCTCCTCGACCAGATCGGGCCAGCCATCGACGTCGCGGCGCCAGCTGGGGACGGTGACCGCCCAATAGCCGGGCAGGCTGACGGGCATGCCATCCTGATAATCGAAGCTCACCGCTTCGCCGGTGACGGTGAAGCCCAGATTGGTCAGGATGCGCTTCTGTTCGTCGGCGGGGACATCGACACCGGCCAGCGCCAGGCACTGGTCGGGATCATAGTCGATGATCTTGGGGGTGAGCGGCGGGCTGCCCGCGCGCGTCGGTTCGCTGGCGGTGCCGCCGCACAGATGGATGACCAGGCTGGTGGCGATCGACAGGCCATCGTCGAGGAAGGCGGGATCGACCCCGCGTTCGAAGCGGCCGCGCGCGTCGGAGGTGAGGGTCAGTTTCTGCCCCGTCATCGCGATCCGTTCGGGCGTGAAATAGGCGCATTCGATCAGCACGTCGGTCGTGCCATCCTGCGCGCCGGAATGTTCGCCGCCCATGATGCCGCCAATGTCGTGGACCGCTGCATCGTCGGCGATGACGGTCATCGTGTCATCGACGGTGTAGGTCTTGCCGTTGAGCGCCAGCACTTGCTCGCCCGCCTTGCCCTTGCGCGCGACCAGGCCGCCCTTGAGGCTGGCCATGTCATAGACGTGCAGCGGTCGGCCAAGGTCGATCATGATATAGTTGGTGATGTCGACCAGGGTGCTGATCGGCTTCTGGCCAATGGCCTTCAACCGCCGCGCCATCCATTCGGGCGACTGGCCGTTGGTGACGCCGCGCACGGTGCGCGCGTAGAAGGCGGGGCAGCCTTCGGCATCGTCGGTGCGCACGTCCGGGCCGGGGCCGACGCCGACGATCGGCGGCACGATCAGCGCGTTGAGCGTGCCGAGGCCAGCAGCAGCCAGATCGCGGGCGATGCCGCGCACGCCCATGCAATCCTGGCGATTGGGGGTGATCGACACGTCGATGACCGGATCATTGAGGCCCGCCCAGTCGGCATAGACCTGCCCCACCGGTGCGTCGCCAGGCAGTTCGATGATGCCGTCATGATCGTCGCCCAGTTCCAGCTCGCGCGAGGAACACATCATGCCATTGGAATCGACGCCGCGAATCGCGGTCTTTTTCAGCACCATGCCATTGGACGGCACGACCGCGCCCTCCGTCCCGAACACGCCGACCAGCCCTGCGCGCGCATTGGGCGCGCCGCATACGACCTGCAACGGGGTGCCGTCGCCCTGATCGACGGTCAGCACCTGCAGCTTGTCGGCCTGCGGATGGGGATCGGCGGTCAGCACGCGCGCGATTTTGAACGCCGCGAGCTTTTCGGCGGGGTTGTCGACGCCGTCCACCTCCAGGCCGATGGCGTTGAGCTTCTTGAGGATCGTCGCCAGGTCGGCATCGGTGGCGAGATGCGTCTTGAGCCAGCTGAGCGTGAACTTCATGCGCCGACTCCTCCGCTGAGCGTGGGCACGTCGAGCGCGGAGAAGCCATAATGTTTGAGCCAGCGCAGGTCGCCGTCGAAGAAGGCACGCAAGTCGTTCATCCCATATTTGAGCATGGCAAGTCGGTCGACCCCGGTGCCGAAGGCGAAGCCCTGCCACTCGTCGGGGTTCAGGCCACAGCTTTCGATCACGCGGCGATTGACCATGCCGCTGCCCAGCACTTCGAGCCAGCCGCCATCGGGCGCATCGCCGTCGCCGCCGATGACACGCTGGCCATTGGTGAGTGCATAGCCGACATCGACCTCGACCGAGGGTTCGGTGAAGGGGAAGTAGCTGGGGCGCAGGCGCAGGACGATATCCTCGCGCTCGAAAAAGGCCTTGAGGAAGGTTTCCAGCGTCCATTTCAGGTGACCGAGCGTGATGCCCTTGTCGATGACGAGGCCCTCGATCTGGTGGAACATCGGCGTGTGGGTGGCGTCGGAGTCACTGCGATAGACGCGGCCGGGCGCGATGATGCGGATCGGCGGGGGCGTCGTCATCATCGTGCGGATCTGGACCGGGGAGGTATGGGTACGCAGCAGCATCCGCTTCTGCCCTTCCTCGTCCGGGAAATAGAAGGTGTCGTGCATCGCGCGCGCCGGATGGGTTTCGGGGATGTTGAGCGCGGTGAAATTATGCCAGTCGTCCTCGATCTCCGGCCCGGTGGCGACGGAGAAGCCCAGATCGGCGAAGATCTCGGCCAGTTCGTCCATCACTTGGGCGACCGGGTGGACGCTGCCTTGCGGCCCCACATCGGCGGGCAGGGTCATGTCGATCTTTTCCGACGCCAGGCGCGCGTCGAGCGCGGCGCTTTCGAGCGCAGCCTTGCGCGCGGCAATGGCGGCGGTGACGGATTCGCGCAGATCCTGGATCGGCGGGCCTTGTTCCAGCCGCTCCTGCGGCGACATGCCCCCCAGCGTCTTGAGCAGGCCGGTGATGACCCCATTCTTGCCCAACGCCCCAACCCGCAACGCCTCCACCGCGTCCGGCGTATCGGCGGCGTCGATGTCGGCGATCAGCCCGGCTTTCAATGCGCTTATTTCAGTCATCTACTGTCATTCCCGCGAAGGCGGGAATCCATCTCCCCGCCTGTCCAAATGTCATGGCGCTCCATCGATGCGCCGACTTTCCAAGGGATCAAATCCCAGATCGACCGCTAAATCTCTCCAATCGGGATTAGCTTGCTCAATCAGGTTGATTTTCCATGGCCTGTTCCACTTCTTGATCTGCTTTTCACGTCGGATCGCCTCTTCCATCGATCCACCGCTTTGAAACCAGACCAGTCGCTGGATGCCGTAGTCTTTTGCGAAGCCATCGATCAAGCCCGAACGATGCTGATAGAGGCGTTGGAGCAGGTTTGAGGTGACGCCGACGTATAAAGTGCCGTTTCTGTGGCTTGCCAATATGTAGACGGTGGGATCGAAGTCGCGTTGCATCGGCTAGGCCCGGAGATGGATTCCCGCCTTCGCGGGAATGACAAAGTGAGAGGCGGGATGACGGACTGAGAGCTTAACCTACGCCCGTGCCCCCAGCAACGCGCCGCCGAAGCCGATGAACATGACGCCGGTCGCGCGGTTGAAGAGGCGTTGGCGGTTGGCGGGGGCGAGCCAGCGGGCGAGGCGGAGGCCGCCGAGTGCATAGACGCTGTACCAGAAACTCTCGATCACCACGAAGGTCAGCACCAGGATGGTGAGCTGGACGCCGAAGGGGCGGTCGGTGTCGATGAACTGGGGGAAGAGCGCGGCGGCGAAGATGATGAGCTTGGGGTTGGAGAGGCCCGTGAGCAGGCCGGTGGCGAAGAGGGCGTGGTGCGAACGGGCGGGCACGGTAGCAGCGGCTGCGCCGACCGGCGCGCGCCAGGCCTTTATCCCCAGCCAGACGAGATAGGCGACGCCGGCATAGCGCAGTATGTCGAACAGCCGCGGCGAGGTTTTGAGCAGCGCGCCAAGGCCCAGCGCCGAAGCGGCGAGGCACAGCAGCACCGCGCTCATCAGCCCCGCCATCGTCGCCATCGCCTTGCGCGGGCCGTGCTGAATGCTCTGCGTCATCACATGCAGCATGTTCGGCCCCGGCGTGGCGGAGATGAGGAAGACGGCGGTGACATAAAGCCACCAGAGATGCAGCGACATGGGGTGGTCCTCAGAGCGACTCCCTCTTCCGTTCGCTTCGAGCGAAGTCGAGAAGCCGATAGCATAGGGCAGGTATGGCTTTGCCGAGGTTGGTTCGGTCCCGTTTCTCGACTTCGCTCGAAACGAACGGATGTCCTACAGTCCGCTAGACAAACAAAAAGGGCGCCGGAAGCATCTGCCCCGGCGCCCTTTTGACGATCTTGCGACCGATCGGCCTTAGGCTGCGGGCAGGGCAGCCTTGGCTTGGGCGATGATGGCGCTGAACGCCTCGCCTTCGTGCATCGCGATGTCGGCCAGAACCTTGCGGTCCAGCTGCACACCGGCGAGCTTCAAGCCATGCATGAACTGCGAATAGGTCAGGCCTTCAGCGCGGACACCCGCGTTGATGCGCTGAATCCACAGGCCACGGAAGCTGCGCTTCTTAACCTTGCGATCGCGATAAGCGTACTGGCCGGCCTTTTCGACGGCCTGACGGGCGATACGGATGGTATTCTTGCGACGGCCATAATAGCCCTTCGCCTGTACCAGAAGCCGCTTATGCTTGGCGCGGGTGGTTACACCCCGTTTTACGCGTGCCATATGTCCCTTACTCCTTACTTGAGGCCGTAGGGCGCCCAGAGGCGGACGTGAGCCACGTCGGCATCGGACAGCACGGAAGTACCACGGTTCTGGCGAATATATTTGGCGTTATGGCTGATCAGACGGTGACGCTTGCCAGCGACGCCGTGCTTGACCTTGCCGGAAGCGGTGAACTTGAAGCGCTTCTTCACACCGCTCTTGGTCTTGAGCTTGGGCATTTTCGTCTCCTTTGCGTAGCGCGACGATTACAGACAGCCCCGGCAGCCCTAGTTAGCCGGGCGGTCCCACTGAATATCGCGAAGGGCGCGCCATAAGGGGCGGCCGGGGAAAAGGCAAGCGATTCGCGTTTTGGGGGTCGCGGGAGCCATTTGACGGGCTGGGGCGTTGAGCGCGCGATGGTCGATGCTGAGCCCGAAATGACAGAGCGGCCGACGGCCGGGCGCGGCGCGGCCGTGCGTCATCATGCGACGCGGGCGCGCGAGCGGTGGCGCCGATTGCCGCTGCCGGTGAAGATCCTGCTTGGCATCCTGGGCTTCTTCTTTGCGATCTGGTTGATCCTGTTCATCACCAAGGGGCGCTTCCTCAAACGGCCATTCGAGCAGATCGTCGGCAGCCAGCTGGAACGCGACGTGCGCGTGGGCGGCGATTTCCAGCTCTATTTCGCGCCCTTCTCCATCAAGCTGCTGGCGGAAAAGGCGCGCATCGCCAACCTGCCCTGGGCGAGCCAGCCCGACCTGTTCCGCGCCGACCTGATCGACGCGCGGATCGCGCCGTTCAGCCTGATCCTCGGCGACCGGGCGCGCCTGTCGTGGCTGGAACTGCGCAACGGTGCGGTGGACCTGGAATGGTCGCGCGATCACAAGCAGAATACATGGACGCTGGGCGACCCGAATTCGGATGGCGAGCCGATGACATGGCCGTTGATCCGGCAGGCGCGGCTGGCGGGGACGACGTTGCGCTATCGTGATCCGCAGATGCAATTGAACGCCGATATTGGCTTCGAGACGGTGCAGGCGAAAGATACACGCTTTGCGAGCGACGTCCGGCTGTCGGGCACGGGCAGCATGCGCGGCAAGCCGTTCGACCTCAAGGGCAGCCTCTTGTCCCCCAACGCCACGGTGTCGGGCGGCAAGAACAGCCTGGTGCTGCGCGCGGAGGCAGGCGCGACGGTGGTGGATGTCACCGGCACGCTGCGCGGCGCGACCGAATTGGAGGGCAGCGACCTGCAATTGGTGACGCGCGGGCCGAACCTCAGCCAACTGTTCGATTTTCTGGGCGCGGCGATTCCCGATACGCGCCGCTATCGCTTTACCTCGGCGCTGACCAAGGTGGGCGACGAGTGGCGTTTCACCCGGTTGAAGGGGCGGTTTGGCGATAGCGACCTGACCGGGCGCTTCACCGCGTCGCTGCCCAAGGGGCGCTTGCTGTTGACCGCGGACCTGGCGACCCAGACGCTCGACATCATCGATGTCGCGCCCTTCTTCGGCTATGATCCGGCCAAGATCGAGCAGCAGGGCGCGGCTGGCGCGATCGAGACGGTGCAGGGCACGCCGCGCGTCCTGCCCGACACGCCGTTGCGGGTCGAGGCGATCCGCAATTTCGATGCGAAGGTGCAATATAAGGTCAAGCGCGTGCGGGCAGACTATGTCCCCATTTCCGATATCGACCTGTCACTGAAGCTGGATCGTAGCGTGTTGACGCTGTCGCCGCTGACGTTCGCCATGTCGGGTGGACAGGTCGCGTCGGATATCGAGATCAACGCGCGCGGCGCGCCGGTGCGGACGACCTATGACATTCGGCTGGCCCCGACGCCGATGGGCACGCTGCTGGCGCGCTGGGGCGTCGAGCAATCGGGCACCACCGGCACGATCAAGGGCCGGATACAGATGACGGGCCTTGGCGATACGCTGCATGATTCGCTGGCGACATCGAACGGGCGGATCGCGGTGATCCTGCCAGCGGGCACGATGTGGGCGCGCAATGTGCAATTGTCGGAACTCGACATCGGCACTTTCGCGACCAAGATGTTCGCGGGCAAGCTCAAGGAGCCGGTGCAGATCAATTGCGGGCTGATCGCCTTTACCGTGCGCAATGGCGTGGCGGCGGCGGACCCGATCCTCATTGATACGAAGAAGAATGTCATGATCGGGCGCGGCGGATTTTCGTTCCGTAACGAGAGTTTGGATATCGCCTTCCGCGCGGACAGCAAGAAGATCAGCCTGTTTTCCGGCCAGTCGCCGATCGGCATCAACGGCTATTTCGCCAGGCCCGGCATGGCGGTCGTCAGCCCCGAACTGATGGCGCGCGGCGGGGCGGCTTTGGGATTGGCGGTGGTCGGAACGCCACTGGCCGCCGTGCTGGCCTTTGCCGATGTGGGCGATGCCAAGGGCGCGGCCTGCGGGCCGATCCTGTCCGGCGCCAATGCAGTGGCGCAGCGCACCAAGCGCGGCAATCCCCGCGATGATGTCGGCCAAGGCACGACCGCGAAGGACGAAAAGGGCGAAGGCAGCAAGAGCGAGCAGAAGAGCCAGAAGAAGAAGTTTCTGGGGATTTTTTGAGGGGGCTGGGAGGGGCTTTGTGCCAAGTCCCTATCATACCGTTCGTCCTGAGTAGCCATTGAGCGAAGTCGAAATGGCGTATCGAAGGATCAGGCGCTGCGCATAATGCTTCGATACGGGTCTTCGACTTCGCTCATCCCCTACTCAGCACGAACGGAGTGGTTATGCGGGCATAGTCAGTGGGCTGGGCAACTGCCCCAGCGCGGACGCTCGGCTGCACCTCGCTCCCCCTCCCCACCGGGGAAGGAGGCAAATTTAATGGTCGTGATCGTGACCATGATCGTGCGGGGTGCTGGCGAGGGCTTCGAGCACATCTTCCAGTCGGGCGGGGTCGCCGAGCGCCAGGACATGGCCGTCGCTGTCCGCCGTCAGCGGTTCGCCATTCCAGTCGCACATCAGGCCGCCTGCACCTTCGACCACCGGCACCAACGCGGCGAAATCATAGCTTTGCAGGCCCGATTCGATGACGATGTCGAGGAAGCCCGACGCGAGCAGGCCGTAATTATAGCAATCGCCGCCATAGACCGGCCCCTGACGCGGGGCACCGCCGGAGACGGCCGCGACCAGCGCCATATAATGGGGCACGTCGCCATCGGCGAAGAGGTGCGGGCTGGTGGTGGCGATGCCCGCGCCCTCCAGCGCGCGGCAGGCGCGGGTGCGGATCGGCTGGCCGTTGAAGGTCGTGGGCTGGCCGGACATGCCCGCCCAGCGTTCGCGCGCGATCGGCTGGTCGATGAGGCCGATGGTCGGCCACCCCCCTTGCGTCAGCGCGATCAGCGTGCCGAAGATCGGCCGCCCGGCGATGAAGCTGCGGGTGCCGTCGATCGGGTCGAGAATCCAGACCCGTTCCGCATCCTCGCGCACTGATCCATATTCCTCGCCGATGATGCCGTCGCCGGGCCGTTCCTTTTCCAAGATCGCGCGGATCGCGGCTTCGGCGGCGCGGTCGGCCTCGGTCACGGGCGACTTGTCGGCCTTTAGTTCCATGTCGTAGCGGGCGCGGAAAAAGGGGCGGATGGCTTCGCCCGCCGCATCGGCGAGGCGGTTGGCCAGGGTCAAGTCGTCGCGGGTTGTCATGGCATGATCGCCTAGCCGGTTGCGCCCGGTTGCGCCAGAGGGGCAGCCCCCTTGAGCGTCAGCGGCAGGCCTGCGGCGAGGAACTGGACTTCGCGCACGGTGGCGGCGACCCGTTGGTTGAGCAGGCCTGCCGCATCGCGGAAGCGGCGGGCGAGCGCATTGTCGGGCACGATGCCGAGGCCCACTTCATTGGCGACGAGGATGATCGGGCCGGGCGCGGCGGCGATGGCGGCGACCAGATCGTCGGTCGCGGCGTCGATGTCTTGGTCGGCGAGCAGCAGGTTCGACGTCCAGAGCGTGAGGCAATCGATGAGCAGCACGCGGCGCGGCGCGGCGTGGGTGCGGATCGATTCCGCCAATGCCATCGGCGCTTCGACCGTCTGCCACAGGGCATCACGATCCTGCTGGTGGCGGGCGATGCGGTCGAGCATTTCGTCGTCAAAGGCTTGGGCCGTGGCGATGAAGCAGCGGTCGAGGCCGGTCGCTTCGGCGCGCGCCTGCGCATAGCGGCTCTTGCCCGATCGCGCGCCGCCCAGCACCAGTAGGCTGTGAACAGGGGTCATATCCGTCTCCCTCATGCAAACCAGGCCCATAGGCCAGCGATCAGCCAGAGCAACAGGCTGGCGCGAATGGTGATGCGCAGCGCTTGGTCGATGTCGCGCGCATCAGCCTGCGTGCGGCCATCGCCGATCCAGGCTTTGGGCAGGGCGATGCCATCATAGACGATCGGCCCGGCGAGGCGCAGGCCCAAGGCACCCGCCATCGCCGCTTCGGTCCAGCCCGCATTGGGGGAGGCATGGGCGCGCGCGTCGCGCCGCAGGATGCGCCATCCGCCGCCGCCCGCGATGCAGATCAACGCGCCGCCGATCCGCGCGGGCAGCAGGTTGAGCAGATCGTCGCTGCGCGCCGCCGCCCAGCCGAACGCCCGCCAGCGCGGCTCGCGATGGCCGATCAGGCTGTCGGCGGTGTTGATCGCTTTATAGGCCCAGACGCCGGGCAGGCCGAGCAGCAACAGCCAGAAGAGCGGCGCGGCGATGCCGTCGCAGAAGCTTTCGGCCAGGCTTTCGATCGCGGCGCGGGCGACGCCGCTGGCATCGAGCGCATCGGTATCGCGGCCGACGATGCGGGCGACCTGCTGGCGGGCAAGGGGCAGGTCGTCAGCGGCCTGCGCCTGCGCCACGGCGCGGACATGGTCGAACAGGCTGCGCTGGGCGAGCGCGGGAAAGGCGAGCAGGGCGAGGAGCGGCCAGCCATAGGGGCCGCACAGGCGCAGGAGGACGGTCTGGATGATCCAGCCGCCACCCGCCGCGACGATCAGGAGTAGCAGGACCGTGGCGATGCCGAGTGTGCGGCGGGTGGCGTCAGGCCATTGGTGGCGGTTCCAGCGCGCCTCGCAAGTGTCGATGAGGCGCGCGAAGAGCCCGACCGGGTGGCCGATCCGCGCATAAAGCCAGGCGGGCCAGCCGATCGCGGCGTCGAGCATCAGCGCGACGAGCGCGACCGGCTCAGCCATGGCGCAGCGCCGCTTCGAGCCGGTCGCAGGCAGCGGCATCGGCGGGCAGGCCGATGCGCAGCCAGCGGGGTTGCTCGGTGAAGGGGCGGGTCAGGATGGCGCGGCGGGCGAGACGGTCGAACAAGGCAGGGGCGTCGTCGGCTTCGATCAGGCGGAAGAGGGGGCAGGTGCCGATCGGGTGGTAGCCGCAGCGGATCAGCAGCGCGTCGAGGGCGGACGCCTGTTGTCCAAGCCGCTGGCGGGTGGCGGCGATCCAGGGCTGGTCGCGATAAGCGGCCGTGCCGATGGCGATGACCGGCGCGGAAATGGGCCAGGCTCCGAGCTTGCGGCGGACGGCGGCGAGGATGGCGGGCGGGCCGATCAAAAAGCCGAGCCGCACGCCCGCTAGCCCGAAAAATTTGCCGAAGGAGCGGAAGACCAGCAGGCGGCGGTCTTCACCTACCTGATCGGCAAAGCTGATCGCCGGGTCGGTGTCGGCAAAGGCTTCGTCAAGGACCAGCCAGCCTTCGCCGCGCCGCGCGAGCAGGTCGTGCAGTGCGGGGCGATCGAAGCGATGGCCGTCGGGATTGTTGGGGTTGGCGAGGATCAGCGTTTGGTCATCGGCCTCGGCCAGATCGGCGCGGCCAAGCGGCGTGCTGCCCTCGATCATCTCGCCATGGGTGCGATAGGCAGGCGCGATATGGCAGGCGGGGCCGGACAGCAGGTCGCCGATCAGGCGCAGGCCGATCTCGGTGCCGGGCAGGGCGCAGACATGCGTGGGATCGACGCCGACATGCGCCGCGGCGGCGGCTTCGAGCGCGCGCAGGGCCGCGTCATCGGGCAAGCGCGCCCAGTCGATCGCCAGCGGCGGGATGGGCCAGGGTTGCGGGTTGATGCCGGTCGACACGTCGATCCAGGGCGCATCGCCCTCCCCGAAATAGGCGCGCGCCGCACCAAGCCCGCCGCCATGCCAGTGCCAGCGGTCGATCATAGCAGCACCGCCAGCAGCAGGCCGCTTTCGACAAGTTCGATGCCCGCGCCATGGCCGTCGCCCGAAATGCCGCCGATCCGGTGCCGCAGCCACAGGCCCCAGCCGAGCATCAGCACCGGCGCGGCGAGCAGGCCGGGCACCCACCAGCAGGCGAGTAGCCAGGCGGCGGCCCAGAGCGCGAGATCGACCGGGCGGATTGCGCCGCGAAAGGCGGTGCCGAGGCCTTCGTGCAGCGGCGGGAGCAGGCGGGTCCACCACAGCGGCGCGATCCGCGCGGCGAAGGGGATCAGGATCAGCGCGGCGAGAGGCGCGCGATCGATGAGGGCATGGAGCAGGACCAGCTTGGCGATAAGCTGGAGCGCGATCACGACGACGCCGAAGCTGCCGACATGGGGGTCGGAGAGGACCGCGCGCAGGCGATCCTTGTCCTTATGCGCAGCACCAGCCGCATCGGCCATGTCGCCCAGCCCGTCGAGATGCAGCGCCCCGGTCAGCCCGACCCAGGCGATGAGGCCGAGCAATGCGCCGACCCAGGGGTCGATCCGCGCCCCCGCCCCGCAGGCGGCGGCGATCAGCGCGCCGAGGATCAGGCCGACGACCGGGAACCACCGCATCGACCGGGCGAAATCCTGCGCCGAGGCGGTGACGCGCGGCATCGGCAGGCGGGTGAGGAACTGGAGCGCGATGATCAGCCCCTTCATGGATGCAGGCCGATGATCTGCGCGGCAGGCTGCGGACCGGGCCACAGGCGCAACGAGAGCAAAGACGCATAAGGCAGGTCGAACGCCCAGCTTTGCGCGGGCGTCAGGCCGCAATGATGGGCGATGGCCGCGCGCATCGCGCCGCCATGGGTGAGGATGAGGGTGGAGTCGGCGGTCAGCGCGGCGGTGGCGGCGGCGACGCGATCGACCAGCATCGACCAGCGCTCGCCGCCCGGTGGCGGGCTGGCGTCGGGATCGGCATGGAAGCGGGCAAAGGCCTGCGCGGGGACGGCGGATGGGGCGAGGCCATCCCAGGCCCCGAAATCCAACTCACGCCAGCGCGGGTCGAGCAGCACGGGCATGCCATGGTCGCGGCCGATGGCGTCGGCGGCGGCGCTGGCGCGGGTGAGGTCGGAACTGATGATCGCGGTCATGCCAAGGCCCGTGGCGCGGGCGCGACAGGCGTCGATCCCGGCCAACGTCGGCTTGCCATCGGTGCGGCCCATCAGCAGGCCGGGCGTGTCGGGCGCGCCATGGCGCAGCAGATGGAGCAGCCGGGGCGTCATGCCGCGCCCGACACGCCGGCCTGCGCGAAGGTCGCCATCTGGGCATGGGCGGCGAGCGCGGACCGCACGATATTGGCCGCCACAGCCGCGCCGCTACCTTCGCCCAGCCGCATGCCAAGCCGCAGCAGCGGATCAAGGCCAAGCTGGCGGAGCAGCCGGTCATGGCCGGGTTCAGCCGAACAATGGCCCGCGATGCAATGGTCAACGATGGCGGGATAAGCGGCGGCAAGCGGGGCGATGGCCGCGCCGCTGATGAAGCCATCCAGCATCACCGGGATGCGCCATTGCCGGGCGCGCAGCGCTGCGCCCGCCATCGCCGCAATCTCTCGCCCGCCGACGCGGCGCAACGTTTCGAACGGGGTCAGCGGCGCATCCGCATGGAAGGCCAACGCCCGGTCGATTACGGCGATCTTGCGGGCGATGCCGCCGGCATCGACGCCGGTGCCTGGTCCCACCCAATCGGCCGCGCTGCCCCCCAGGCTGCGCGCAGCAAGCGCGGCGGCGGCGGTCGAATTGCCGATGCCCATTTCGCCGAGCAGAACGAGGTCGAGGCCCGGCTCCACCGCCGCCGCGCCGATCGCCAGCGCCGCGAGGCAGTCCGCCTCGCTCATGGCCGCGCCTTGCGTGAAATCGTCCGTCGGTCGGTCGAGGTCGATCGGCACGACGCGCAGGTCGAGGCCCGCAGCATCGGCCAGCGCGTTGATCGCAGCACCGCCAGCATTGAAATTGGCGACCATCTGCGCGGTGACGGCGGCGGGAAAGGCGCTGACGCCATGGACGGTGACGCCATGATTGCCCGCGAAGATCAGCACCCGGCCCTGGTCGAGCGCGGGGATCGCCTGCCCCTGCCACCCGGCAAAGAACAGCGCGAGTTGCTCCAGCCGCGCGAGCGATCCGCCGGGCTTGGTCAGTTGCGCCTGCCGCGCGGCGGCGGCGGCGATCGCATCCGTGTCGGGACCGGGCAGCGCGCGCAGGGCGGCGTCGAAGTCGGCGGGGTTGGACCAGAGGGCGGCTTGGGGCATCTTATTCTCCATGGTCAGGCGCGGTCGAGCGGGGCGACCAGCGGCGGCGTGGCGGCAAGGTCGATGCGGCTGGTGATGCCATAGACGGCACGCAGCCGGTCCTGCGTCAGCACATCGTCCGGCGTGCCATCGGCGACCAGCCTGCCGCGATCGAGCAGCAGCAGCCGGTCGCAATAGCGCGCCGCCATCGAGAGGTCGTGCAGCACGGCGATGACCAGCCCGCCCGCCCGCGCCTCCCGCGCCAGCAATTGCATGACGTCGATCTGATGACCGGGGTCGAGCGCGGCGAGGGGTTCGTCCACGGCAAGGCCGGGCGCACCCACCGCCAGTGCGCGAGCCAGCATGACGCGCGCGCGCTCGCCGCCCGACAATTCGGTGGCGATCCGGTCGGCGAGATGGGCGACATCGGTGCGGGCCATCGCCGCGACGATGGCGTCATGGTCCGCCGCGCCGATGCGCGACATCGGGCCAAGATGGGGCAGGCGGCCGAGCGCAACCAGCCGCTCGACGCTGAGCGGCCAGTGCAGCGTCTGGCCCTGCGGCAGATAGGCGATGGCGCGGGCACGGTCGCGCGGCGGCAGGGAGGCGATGGCGCGGCCGTCGATCGTCACGCGGCCCCGCGTCGTATCTATGAGGCCGAGCATGGCCCGCACCAGCGTCGATTTGCCCGCGCCATTGGGGCCGATAATGCCGATCAGCGCGCCGGGCGCGAGCGTTGCGTCGATGTCCTGCAGCACGGCGCGGCGGCCGAGGTTGGCGCACAGCCCTTCGATGCGGATCGTCACCATGTCCGCCGCTCCCGCAACAGATGGAGCAGGAAGATGGGCACGCCGAGGAAGGCGGTGACCACGCCGAGTTTCAATTCGCTGGTGGTGGGGATCAGGCGGACGAGGATGTCGGCGGCGACCAGCAGGATCGCGCCGCCCAGCAGCGAGGGGAGCAGGATGGCGGACGGGCTGCGATCGGTCAGCGGGCGGACGAGATGGGGGACGATGAGGCCGATGAAGCCGATCGAACCGGACACCGACACCGCCCCGCCCACGCCGATCGCAACGCCCAGCAGCAGGCGGGTGCGGGTACGGCGCAGATCGACGCCGAGCGAGCGCGCGCCATCCTCGCCCAGCGTCAGCGCGTCGAGCGCGCGCCGGTCGATCAGCAGCAGCGCGCCGCCGACGATCACGCAGGGCAGGACGATCCAGACATGATCGATCGACCTATTTTCAATCGACCCCATCAGCCAGGTCATGATCTCCATCGCGGCAAAAGGATTGGGCGACAGGTTGAGCGCCAGGCTGATCCCCGCCCCGGCGAGCGTCGATACGGCGATGCCCGCGAGAATGAGCGTCAAGGCGCTTTCCGCGCGCCCGGCGAGGGTGAAGAGCAGCAGCAGCGCGATCAGCCCGGTGGCGATCGAAAGCAGCGGCAGCATCGCCGGGTGCCAGCCCGCCACGCCGAAATAAATGGCGGCGACCGCGCCCAGCGCGGCGGCATTGGACGCGCCCAGCACCGAAGGCTCGGCCAGCGGATTGCGCAAATAGCCCTGCAGCACAGCCCCTGCCAGCCCCAGCATCGCCCCGACAAGCAGGCCGATGAGCGTGCGCGGCAGGCGCAGGTCGAGCAATATGGTGGTTGCGACCGGATCGCCATGGCCCATGACGACGGCCAGCAGCCGGTCGAGCGAAAGCGTCACCGGGCCAAGCCGCAGCGACGCGACCGCGACGATCACCACCCCGGCGATCAGCAGCGGCATCAGCGCACGATGGCGCGGCGCGGGCGGTTCATGGGTCAGGCGCATGGGGTCCGATCGGGCTTGCTTGTGTCACGGCACCGGGGCGTTATGGAAGCGCGATGATGATCTTGCGCTCGCTTGCCCTTGCCACCTGCCTGTTGTGCCTTGCCTTGCCCGGCGCGGCGGCCGAGCGGGGTGGCGCTGCGCCCCAGCGGCCGCAGCGCATCGTGTCGCTGAACCTGTGTTCCGATCAACTGGTGCTGGCGCTGGCCGACCGGGGGCAGATTGCCGGGCTGACCAGCAATGTGCGCGATCCTGAGATGTCGGCGGCGGCAGAGGCGGCGCGCGGCCTGCCGATGCTGCGCGGTACGTCGGAGGAAGTGCTGGCGGCGCGGCCCGATCTGGTGATCGGCCTGCCCGCGCGCGGCCATCCGGCGCTCGCCCCGTTCAAGCGCCTGCCCTTCCGCACGCTCGACCTGCAATCGGCGGAAAATTACGCCAGCATCTTGGCCTCGATCCGGCAGGTGGCGCAGGCGGTGGGGCATCCGGCGCGCGGCGAGGCGCTGATCGCGCGGATGGAGGCGGATCTGGCGCGGCTGCCCCGGCCCGCGCGCGCGCCGGTTGCGGCTTATTATCAGCGGCGCGGCTATCTGACCGGATCGGGCACGTTGATCGATGATCTGCTGGTGCGCACGGGCGTCACCAATCTCGCGACCCGCTTGGGCAAACCCGCTCTGTCGCAGATGAGCCTGGAGGAGATGGTGGCGTCGCAGCCCGATTATCTGATCATCGAAAGCGCGACGCAGAAAGTGACCGATCAGGGCACCGAAATGCTGCACCATCCCGCGCTGCGCAGCATCCCGCGCATCGCCATTCCGCAGGCGTGGACGGTGTGCGGCGGCCCCGCCTATGTGCAGGCGGCGCAGGCGATCGCCCGCGCGGTCAAGCCGCGCTGACCCTTCCCCGCCAACGACCCGGCCTTGGCCAAGCGCAGCCTGCCTTACGGGGTCTGATGGCGGGGACGGGATCATATCAGAAGCTCAGGCGCACGCCGCCATAGGCTGACAGGCCGAGCGTCTGGGTGCCGTAGCTGACCTGATACCATTTATCGAACAGGTTGATGACGCGGCCATACAACTCGACCCGGTCGGTGATGCCGTAGGAGGCGAGCAGGTCGACCACCGTATAGGCCTGGGTCGCGCCGCCAAAGCCCGACGCGTCGCCGTCATGATAGCGGACCCGCGCGGTCATCGATGCGCGTTCGGCCGGGGTCAGGATGACCGATGTGGTGCCGGTATAGCGCGGGCGGCCGCTGTTGACATAGGTGCCGTCCATGTCGCTATCCAGCTCATGGTCGGTATAGCCATAGGTCTGGCTGAGACCGAGCCAGGGGAGCGGCTGGGCGGTGACGCCGACTTCGATCCCCTCCGCGCGGGTGCGGCCGAACTGGCCATAGCCGCCAAAGGGCGGACGGCTGCCGTCGAAATTAATCTCGTTCGTCTTGCGGGTGAAGAAATAGCTGACCTGCGCCGTCAGCCCTTCGGCCAGCGCGAGGTCGAAGCCGATGTCGCCGCCCCGGCTGGTCTCGACTTCAAGGTCTGGATTGCCATAGGTGGGGTCGAACAATTGATAGAGACCCGGCGCCTTGGCCCCGGTGCCATAACTGGCGCGCAGCTTGAGCGCGCCCAACGCATAAGCCAGCGTGCCGCGATAGGTGTCGAACGTGCCGAAGCGGCTATTGTCATCGACCCGCGCCGCGCCGGTCAGCGTGAGGCCGTCGACCGGCCGCAGCGCGATTTCGGCATAGGCCGACCGCGTGTTGACGCGGGCGGGGAAGGCACCGGAAAAGCTGGTGATCTGCGTGGTCTTCTCCCGCTCATAATTGCCGCCTGCGGCGAGGCTGATCGGGCCGGTCCCGCCATAGGCGAGCGCCAGGGTCAACTCGTCTTTGGTGCCACGGAACAGGTCGCCTTCGGCCCGGTTCCAGGTGCCGAAATAGCGGCGGCGCGCGGCGTAGCGGCTGGCGGTCAGGTCAGCGGTGAACTGGCCGTCCAGGCTCTTGTAGCTGGCCTGGCCCGCGGCGGCATAGTCGCGTGTTTTGGCGGTATCGTCGCTGTCGGACGTCGTATTGTCGAGATCGCTGAAGGCATCGAACCAATAGCCGATCGCTTGCAGCGACAAGGTTTCGGTCGCCTGATAGCCGACCCGGCCGCTAAAGCCGTAGCGGCGATATTCGTCCTTTTCGGTGGCCGACCCTGCGGGGCTGGCGGTGCGGGGATCGGCGAGCGAGGGGCCGTCATGGCGATAGCCGGTGGCGGTCAGGCGGAAATCGAGCGCCCCGCTCTTGCCCAGCAAGGATGCGCCGCCGCTGCGCATGCCATAGGAACCGGCTTCGGCTTCGGCATTGACCTGCAGCCCCTCTTCGGTCGCGCGCTGGGTGATGATGTTGATGACGCCGCCGACCGCGTCCGACCCATAGAGCGAGCTTTGATTGCCGCGCAGAATTTCGACCCGGTCGATGTCGCGGCTGGTCAGGTGATCGGCCTGGAACTGGGTGCTGATCGCGCTGGGATCACCGAGCTCAATGCCGTCGATCAGCCAGAGAATCTCATTATTGTTCGATCCCCGGATGCGGACGCTGGTCAACTGGCCGGGCCGGTCGGCCGTCGTCTGCACGCCGGGCGCGTCCTGCAATATGTCTTTCAGGAAGAGGATCTGGTTGCGCTGAATATCGGCACGGGTGATGATCGACACCGCGCTGCCGATTTCGCGCGCTTCGCTGGTGACGCGCGAGGCGGTGACGATGATGGGGGTGCTGTTGCCGCTCAGGTCCGAAATCTGTTCGGGGGCCTGGGCGAAAACGGGGCTGGCAGCGCTAAGCGCCAGCAGGGATATGCCGTGTTTAACCATATATAGTCTCCTCCCGCGCCGAGCGATATCGGGCGGTGGAGCATGTCGATGATAGGCGCATGGCCCGCCGATCGACGGCCGACGCAGGGCGACGAACCGGCGCATATATAGCCCAGCGTCCCACGACGGTTGCGGCCCCGGCCGCCTTCCTGTCGTCGCTCAGACGGAGAGTTACCGTGCCGCGGCCATCCCCTGGACCAAGGCAAGAGCGACCAGAACGCCGGCAGGTCTCCTGGCTCACGGGTCATGGCGTCATGTACGACCTTCCCAGACGTTTGACGGTCCAGTGGCTGCTTCCTTCGAAGAGGAAGCTATGTACATCACGCTCACCGCTTACAGTTGCAGGGACAGCTGCGGCTTTGGATGGTGTGAGCCATCCGCACCGCCTTCCCTTTTAAGCCTCGATCAAGAGGCACCGGCGCGATCTTTGCCCGTTGCGCTCAAGCGAGCGCTACGGACGGCAGCCCGATAGCGGGCGGCACGGCATCACGCAAGGCGGCAATTGCCGCCCCGGCTTCATGCTGTCAGTCGAACAGGCTGGACACCGAGCTTTCATCGGCAATGCGCTTGATCGCTTCGCCCAGCAGCGGGGCGATGGGCAGGTGGCGGACCTTCTTGGCGGTGTTGACCGCCTCGGTCCCCTGGATCGTGTCGGTAATCACCAGTTCCAGCAGGTCGGACGCATCGACGCGCGCAACCGCCCCGCCCGACAGCACGCCATGGCTGACATAGGCGACGACATCCTCGGCCCCGGCGGCCTTGAGCGCGGAGGCTGCGTTGCAGAGCGTGCCCGCCGAATCGACGATATCGTCGATCAGGACGCAGAAACGCCCGGCGACATCGCCAATGATGTTCATCACTTCCGATTCGCCCGCGCGCTCACGGCGCTTGTCGACGATCGCGAGCGGCGCGTTGTCGAGCCGCTTGGCCAGCGCCCGCGCGCGCACCACGCCGCCGACGTCGGGCGACACGACCATCAGGTTGCGGTCGCCAAAGCGCGCCTGAATATCCGCCGACATGGCCGGCGCACCGAACAGATTGTCGGTCGGAATGTCGAAGAAGCCCTGGATCTGGCCCGCATGCAGATCGACCGACAGGACGCGGTCGGCGCCCGCCTTGGTGATCAGATTGGCGACCAGCTTGGCGCTGATCGGGGTGCGGGGGCCGGGCTTGCGGTCCTGCCGGGCATAGCCGAAATAGGGGACGACGGCAGTGATTCGCTTGGCTGACGCGCGTTTCAGCGCATCGATCATGATCAGCAATTCCATCAGATTGTCGTTGGTGGGATAGCTGGTCGATTGCAGCACGAACACATCTTCGCCCCGGACATTTTCGTGGATTTCCACGAACACTTCCTCATCGGCGAAGCGGCGGACGCTGGCGTCGGTCAGGGGAATTTCGATATAGTCGGCGATGGCGGCCGCGAGCGGCTTGTTCGAATTGCCGGTCATGAGCTTCATGGCCAAAACCCCCTGAAATGAAAAGGCGTGACGAATTGATGACGCTGGGTGAAACGCCGCCCCTGTAGCGGCGCGGGCTCGCGGTGGAAAGGCGCTTTTGCGCCAGCCGGAAAAATGCATTAGGGGCCGCGTCCATGACCGACAAACTCGTGATCGCCCTTGCCCAGATGACCCAGTCGGTGGGCGACCTTGCCGCCAATGCCGACGCGATGCTGGAATGGCGGGCGCGGGCGATGGATGCGGACCTGATCGTCTATCCCGAATTGCAGCTGATCGGCTATCCGCCCGAAGATCTGGTATTGAAGCCCGCGCTGGTCGAACGCGCCAATCAGGAACTGGACCGGCTGGCGCAGGCGACCGGCGATGGCGGCCCGGCGATGCTGGTCGGCACCGTGGTCGCGGCGCAGGGCGTGTTGTTCAACGTCGTCGCGCTGCTGGAAGACGGCGCGGTCACCGCCATCCGCCAGAAGCGCGAGCTGCCCAATTACGGCACCTTCGATGAAAAGCGCCTGTTCGCGCCCGGCCCGCTGCCTGCGCCCATCGACTTCAAGGGCGTCAAGATCGGCGTGCCGATCTGCGAGGACATCTGGTTCCCCTTCGTCACCGCGCATCTGAAGGCGCAGGGCGCGGACCTATTGATCAGCCCCAATGGCAGCCCGTATGAGGTCGACAAGGATGACCGCCGCACCAATGGCGTCGCGGGGACGCGCGTGCGCGAGACCAATCTGCCGCTTGCCTATCTCAACCGCGTCGGCGGGCAGGATGAACTGGTGTTCGACGGCGCCTCCTTCGTGATGAACGCCGACCTGTCGATCGCGCACCAGCTGCCCGACTGGGACGAGGCGCTGGTGCTGACGACATGGGAGAAGCAGGCGGGGCAGTGGGTCTGCCTGCCCGGCGATCGCCATGTCCTGGATGACCGGCCCGCCGACATCTACAATGCGATGGTGCTGGGCCTGCGCGACTATGTGAACCGCAACCGTTTTCCCGGCGTCGTGCTGGGCCTGTCGGGCGGGATCGACAGTGCGCTATCGGCCGCCGTCGCGGTCGATGCGCTGGGCGCGGACCGGGTGTGGTGCGTGATGATGCCCTCGCGCTTCACCAGTCAGGAGAGCCTGGACGATGCCGTCGCCTGCGCGCGGCTGCTGGGCGTGCGTTATGACAGCATCCCCATCGAACCGGCGGTCGGCGCGTTCGACACGATGCTGGGCGAGGTGTTCGCGGAGCGCCAGCGCGACCTTACCGAAGAGAATATCCAGTCGCGCATCCGGGGCGTGACGCTGATGGCGCTCAGCAACAAGTTCGGCCACATGCTGCTGACCACCGGCAACAAAAGCGAGATGTCGGTCGGCTATGCCACCATCTATGGCGATATGGCGGGCGGCTATTCGGTGTTGAAGGACGCCTATAAGACGACGGTGTTTGACCTCTGCCGTTGGCGCAACGAACATGTTCCGACGCTGGGCGAAGGCTTTGGTCCCACCGGCCCGGTGATGCCGGAGCGGGTGATCAGCAAGCCGCCCAGCGCCGAACTGCGCGCCGACCAGCGCGACGACGACAGCCTGCCGCCTTATGAAGTGCTGGACCCGATCCTCTACGGCCTGGTCGAGGAGGAATTGTCGGTCGAGCAACTGGTCGCGCGCGGCTTCGAGCGCGAGACCGTCGCGCGGATCGAGCGGCTGCTCTATGTCGCCGAATATAAGCGCCGCCAGTCGCCCCCCGGCGTGAAGCTTGGCACCCGCAATTTCGGCCGCGACCGCCGCTATCCGATCACCAATGCGTTTCGCACGCTCTAGCCAATGCAAAAGTCCGTTCGTCCTGAGTAGCCATTGAGCTTGTCGAAATGGCGTATCGAAGGATGCTTCGATACGGGGCTTCGACTTCGCTCAGCCCCTACTCAGCACGAACGGGTTAGGACCAGATATCCATGACCGTCATCACCCGTTTCGCGCCGTCCCCCACCGGCCATCTCCATGTCGGCAATATCCGCGCCGCGCTCCACAACTGGCTGTTCGCGCAAAAGTCCGGCGGGCAATTCCTGCTGCGGCTGGACGATACCGACCTCGAACGCTCGCGCCCCGAATATGCCGATGCGATCCGCGCCGACCTGCAATGGCTCGGCCTGAGCTGGGACGCGGAGGCCAAACAGTCCGAACGGTTCGCGCTGTATGAAAGCCGGTTCGAAGCGCTGCGCGCGGCGGGCCAGGTCTATCCGGCCTATGAAACGCAGCAGGAACTGGAATTGCGGCGCAAGGTGCTGTTGGGGCGCGGGTTGCCGCCGGTCTATGATCGCGGCGCGCTGAGCCTGACGCCGGACCAGATCGCCGCCTATGACGCCGAGGGCCGCCGCCCGCATTGGCGCTTCAAGCTGGACCATGAGCAGCCGATCGTCTGGACCGACCTCATCCGCGGCGAACAGCGGTTCGACCCCAAATTACTGTCCGATCCAGTGATCCGCCGCGCCGATGGCAGTTGGCTTTATATGCTCCCGTCGGTGATCGATGACATCGACATGGGCGTCACCCACGTCCTGCGCGGCGAAGATCATGTGTCCAACACCGCGACCCAGATCCAGATGTTCGCCGCGCTCGGCGCACCGCTTCCCGCCTTCGCGCATGAGGCGCTGCTGACCGGGGCGGAGGGCAAACTGTCCAAGCGGCTGGGGTCGCTGGGCGTCGCCCATTTCCGCGAACTGGGGCTGGAGCCCATGGCGATCGCATCGCTGCTGGCGCGGCTCGGCAGCAGCCAGTCGGTCGAGCCGTTCGCCGACATGGCACCGCTGATCGACAGCTTCGATTTCACCCATTTCGGCCGCGCGCCCGCGCGCTTCGATGAGGCAGAACTGGCGGGGTTGAACCAGAAGATCGTGCATCTCCTGCCCTATGACGCGGTCGCCGCGCGGCTACCCGACGGCATGGACGCCCCGGCATGGGACGCGATCCGCCCCAATCTGGAGACGGTGGCGGGCGCAGCCGACTGGTGGCGGATCGTCACCGGCCCCGTCGATGCCCCCGCGCCGGACTCCGAAGACCAGGCCTTCCTGATCGCCGCGCACCGCCTGCTGGCCGAGCTGCCCTTCGACGCGGCCATCTGGCGCACGCTGACGGAGGCGCTCAAGGGCGAAACCGGCCGCAAGGGCAAGACCCTCTTCCTCCCCCTGCGCCGCGCGCTGACGGGCCTCGATCACGGCCCGGACATGAGCCTGCTGCTGCCGCTGATCGGCCAGGACGAAGCGCTGCGCCGCCTCCAGCCCTGAGGGGCGTTGGGATGCAGATATAAAATCCTCCCCTACAACGGGAGTTGTGTTACCATGTACTAACCTTGTAACACATGGAGATGGCGGCATGGGCGAGTCCACCTTTACCTTCCGGGTCGATGATACCCTTAAAAGCGCCTTTGCCGACGCGGCGAAGGCGCATGATCGCACCGGAGCACAACTCATCCGCGATTTCATGCGCGACTATGTGGCGGGCGAACGCCGAGCGGCTGACCATGACGCATGGTTCCGGGAGCAGGTGCAGGTCGGGCTGGATTCGGCCAATGCCGGACGTCTGGTCTCTGACGACGACGTCGAACAGGAAGCGGAGGCATGGCGGAACGAGACGCGGGCTAGGATGGCTGGCAGGGCGTGAAGCTCGCCTGGACGCTTGAGGCAGGCCAAGACCGGCGGCACATACGCACCTACATCGCCAAGGAAAATCCAGCGGCCGCCCTGACGCTGGATGCATTGTTCACGAAGAAAGCGCGCAATCTGGTCAACCATCCCGCAATCGCACGCCCAGGCCGTGTGACAGGGACATACGAGCTAGTGGTGCATCGCAACTATATCCTGGTTTACGATGTCGCCGACGATCTGGTGCGCATCCTGCGCTTGCTCCATGCGCGCCGCCAGTGGCCGCCGATCGCTGGCATCACGGATCAAGCGGAAACCCCGAATGAATGAGCGGATTTCACCTGATTTTCGGGCATATGCGATCAGCGAGGCCATATCTTAAGAATATTCTGCTCTCTGCCGAAGATGGAGGGCATTGATGGCTTGGTTTTTCTCGACGGAATACAAGGATCGCGACACCGGAACGGATTGGACACCGGAAGTCGAGCGTATTGCATCCGAGCATGAGCGATTCCGCGCGATCGGCGCTCAACTGGCACAAGACATTGAAGCTCGTTACTTGGCGGGGCCGCGTGATCGCAATTCCCCCGGCTATCCTTGGTTTGGTTCGAGCGACGTTCCGCGAATGCTCGATGGCTGGCCTTGGCAAATCCCCGACCGGCCTTTTGTCGACCAATTTAAAGAACAACAGGGCGATTTGGTCGATATTGTCAGCACCAGCTTTACAACCTACGCAATTTCACAACGCGTTATCGACATGATCGAAGCGATTGAGCCAAATGTGCATCAGTATCTGCCCTATCAGATGCTACAGCCCGACAGCAGCGTTCATCCCGATAAACGCTGGCTGCTGAACGTCTGCACCCGCGCCGAAGTAGTCGATATTGAGCGGTCGAATGTGCAATGGGCGAAGCCGCCTAGCGATCGGTGGTTCATCGACGCTCCGGGCGAGCGTCGTTTGCTTGTGAAGGCGAAGGAAGCTCGATCCCGCGCGATTTGGTCTGAGTGGCGATATAATGGCGCTCAGACCACCCTGATTAGCGACGCACTATGGAACGCCCTCCAAGCCTCCGGCGTGCGTGGCTGGCAACCGCATTTTGCGTATTCGCGGCACATAGAGGAAGTCTAACGGCTACCGGCAATCACATGATAGGCGTCAGGAAGCGATGAAAATACCCATTAATCGCGCCATTCTCCAGATTGCGCGGCCCTTCATCCTACTCACTTGTCCGAGAAATACTGCCGGATGGTAAAAATGCCCCGGAAACCCGAAAGCATGGTTTTCCGTCACCATAGCATCTCCACTATCGGCCTATGCCTGTTCGAAACCCGATATTCCGCAAACGACCCATTTAATGCGAAACCTATCTGATCTGATGCGCGCGCCCAATCCTATTCCCCTTCCAAAATAGGATTTCCTCTGATCTATCCTTGTCGATGGACCAGCACATTCTTCGCGCCCGCGCCCTCCAACGGGCAATCGCCAACCCCTCACATCCTTGTGACCCACCTGTCGCGTTCCCGTCGCGTGGGTGGCGCGTCACCGTGACTTTACAGGCGCGTCGGTGGAGCGTGGCCGGTGCGTCGGCAGCACTTGCACGCCACTATTCCCGCAAAAAGAGACGGAAAAGCGTATCCTACAACGGTGTGAACTTGCGCCCTGTGACCCTGCCGTCGCGCCGCGACGTCTGGACGCCTTATGCGCGCATCGACTCCAGCGCCTTGGCGACGCCCAATATGCCTTCGGGCGCGGCGGCAAAGCCCATATGGGTACAATCGACCTCGATCGCCTTGTCGCGTTCGCCGCTACGGCCCTTGGCGCATTCGGGCAGGATCACGCCATCGCGCTGCGACCATAATGCGACCGTGGGCACCGGCGGTTTGACTTCGCGGGTGCAGGGGAAGGGCGGTTTATCGACCGGGAAGCCTGATACGAGCTGATAGAGCCGCCAGGCATGATTGGCGCGCGGGTCACCGGAAAAGGGCGTGCCCAGCGTCACCACGCCGCCGACCTTGTGCGTCGCATATTTGGCATATTCGCGCGCATACAGGCCGCCGAGGCTCCAGCCGACGAGCGTCACCGGCCCGCCGCCTGCACGCCGAATGGCATCGACACGGCGGTCGATCTGGTCGAGGCTGCCGGGTTTCGGCCCATAATTGCGGCCCATCGCCCAGTCATGCGCGGCATAGCCCGCTGCGGTCAAAATCTGCCGCATGGCGTCCATCCGCCGTTCGGACGCGAGCAAGCCGGGGATCAGCAATATGGAACGACCATCGCCCTTGATCTGCTGCGCCAGCGCGTCCGCCTGCGCCTGGGTCCGGGCAAGGTCACGGGGAAGCGACAGGTTGCCGAGCAGATGCGACAAGGACGGCCGCACCGGCGCGGCTGGCCCCGATGCGAAACGATCTTTCCAAAAACTGCTGACGGTTTGAGCGTAAGGTGGCACGAAAACAAGAATCCCAGGCCCATTCGGGCAAAGATGACGTTATCGTGACAAACACTGCGCGCGTCTATTGGTTTCGTCTTATGAGACGAACGGTTCGTCGCTGTTATGGTTCAGGGCGTTGGAGTGACCGGGGTGACGGGCGCGGGATCAACGGCCTGCAAAGGGCGCGGTTCCAGGATCGCGGCGGTTTCGATGAGGTCCAGCGCGCGCCGGGCCTCCAGATAGCGGCGCGCAAATTGCAGCCAGCGATCGGCGGCGGCGCGGCCGGGCATCCGCTCCACTTCGGCCAGCGCCGCGCTCACCCGCCCGCCGTCGAGATAGCGCACGGCCCGCTCCAGCGCGGCCTGGGGCCGGGGGGAGGGAGTCGAAGCCTTGCGAATCGTCACCAATTCGCGCGCTTCATGGGCGATGGCATCCCACCAGTCGCTTTCCACCGGCGGCGTGGTCAATCGATCGCTCAGGTCAGTGAGGCCGACACGCAAATCGGCCAGCGTCACCGGTTCGCGCGCGGCATTGATGATGGTGGCGACGGCGCGCGGCTGGGCCTGGCCGAAACGGGAGCGCAACTGCGCCTCGATATAGCCGAGCGGCCCGCCATTATCGAGCGCGCGGCGCGCGGCAAAGGCGATCAGCAGCCCTTCGGCACGGGCGGCATTGCCCGATGCGGCCTGCGCCTCGACCGTAATGCGGGTCAATCGTTCGTCGAGCGCCGCGACCCGCGCGTCGAGCATCTGCGCGCTGCTGGCGGTCAGCGCGCCCGGCGCTACGGTCGGGGATGGGGTGCCGACCTGCGGCACGACGGCGACGGGTCGGGCCGACTGTCCGTTCCAGCGCTTCTGAATCTGTGGCCAGGCCCAGGCGGTCAGCGCGACGCCGATCAGGAAGGCGAGCAGCATCAATGTCACCAGCGGCAGGGTGCTGCGCCGACGGGCAGGGGGCGGGGTTACGGGGATACTCCTATCGCCGTCCGCGTCGTGCATGCTGACCCTTTCGCCTGTCATTGTCCTGTCATTCGCACAAAGAAAGGGCGAGGGCCAGCATGTCGTCATCGACCGGCTGGTGCGGCGCGGAAAGGCTGGCCCAGCCGCTGCCGCAAGTGGCCAGCGCGGCATGGCTGATCGCTACGATATGCAGCGCGCTCCGCTGGTCGAGCGGGATGCGTTCGGCCAGCCGCTCGCCTGCACGCGGCGAATGGATGAGCAGGATAGCGCCGGGTGTGGCGTCACGCAGCAGCGCCGGGTCGGGCGGCAGGCTGGTCATCGTATAGACCGCGATCCGGGTGAGGCGCAGCGGCCCGGCCTCCATCGGCGCGACCATGGTGCCCGCCAGATGCAGGACAGTGCGATGACCATCCGCCCCGATCCGGGCGGCAATGGCGCTGGCGTCGCCCTCGCCACAGGTCACGTCGACAAAGCCCGCTTCCTGCAACGCCGCCGCCGTCGCCGCGCCGACAGCATAGGTCGGGAGCGCGCGATACGCGGCCAGTCGCGCTCCGGCGAGCCGCACCGTATTGGCACTGGTCAGCAGCAGCGCGTCGAATCCGTCGGCCGGGGGCGCGGCCCAATCAAGCGGCAACGGCGCGAACAGCGGATGGCACAGCACGTCGAAGCCCAGGCGCGCGGCTTTGTCCGCCGTCCTGCCCGCCGCCGGTTCGGGGCGCAGGATGATGAGCCGTCTCGCCCCTCGAACCCTCACCCTTCGAACAAGGCCCGCAGCGCCGGGCTGGCCTGCTCCAGCAGCGCGCGGCCGATTGCCTGCGCCACCACATCGTCGCCGCGCGCCAGCCATGTTTCCTGGGCCACCGTTTCCTGCCCGTCGGGGCTGATGATCTCGGCGCGCAGATATAGCCCATCGCCATCTACCACCGCCAGCGCGGCGATCGGCGAATGGCAGGTGCCACCCAGCGCCTTCAACACCGCACGCTCGGCGGCCACGGCATCGGTCGTGTCGACATCGCTGATAACGGCCAGCACTTCGAGCAGTGGCGCATTGTCGGCCAGCGCTTCGATCCCCACCGCGCCCTGCGACGGGGCGGGCAGCATCGTGTCGATCGGGATGGTCACGCCGACATCGCTCTGGTCGAGCCGGTCTAGGCCCGCCGCCGCCAGCAGCGTGGCATGGACTTCCCCCGCCGCCAACTTGGCGAGGCGGGTGGCGACATTGCCGCGAAACAAGGTGATGGTAGCGTCGGGGCGCAGCCGCATGACCTGCGCGGCGCGGCGCGGCGAACTGGTGCCGACGACCGGATTGGCGGGCAGCGCGTCGAAACTGTCCACCCCCACCAGTTTGTCCCGCACATCGGCGCGCGGCAGCATCGCGGCGATCTGGAAGATGGCGGGGCGGATGGTTTCGACATCCTTCATGCTGTGGACGGCGAAGTCGATCTCCTGCGCGACCAATGCGCGTTCCAGTTCCTTGGTCCACAGCGCCTTGCCGCCAATATCGGCAAGCGCTTGGTCCTGGATCCGGTCGCCGCTGGTCTGGACGGTGACGATCTCGATCGCATCCTCCCCCCAGCCATGGGCGGTGATAAGCGCATGGGCGGTCATGTGCGCCTGGGCCAGCGCAAGCGGGGAGCCTCTGGTGCCAAGGCGCAACGGTCGATCGGACAAATACATATGCGGCTTGCTCTAATGACCACGGGCTTTAGATGGAAGCGGCAATGACAATCATCCTTGGCCTGGAATCGAGCTGCGATGAAACCGCAGCGGCGCTGGTGACGGCCGACGGGCGGATATTGGCCCATCGCCTGGCGACGCAGGAGGAGGCGCATCGCCCCTATGGCGGGGTCGTGCCCGAAATCGCGGCGCGCGCGCATGTCGAGGCGCTCACGCCCCTGATCGCGGCGGCGCTGGCGGATGCGGAAATGACCTTGGCCGATGTCGATGTGATCGCCGCGACCGCCGGGCCGGGGCTGATCGGCGGCGTGATGGTGGGGCTGGTGACGGGCAAGGCGCTGGCCCATGCGGCGGGCAAGCCCCTGATCGCGGTCAACCATCTGGAGGGCCACGCACTCTCGCCGCGCCTCGCCGATCCGACGCTGCAATTTCCGTACATGCTGCTGCTGGTGTCGGGCGGCCATTGCCAGATTTTGCTCGTGCGCGGGCCGGGTGATTATGCCCGGCTGGCGACGACGATCGACGATGCGGCGGGCGAAGCGTTCGACAAGACCGCCAAGCTGTTGGGGCTGGGCTATCCCGGCGGGCCGCTGGTCGAAAAGGCGGCGGCGCAGGGCAATGCCAAGGCGGTGCCGCTGCCCCGCCCCCTGGTCGGCACGGCCGAGCCGCATTTTTCCTTCGCAGGTCTTAAAAGCGCAGTGATGCGCGCGGTCCAATCCGGGCACTATTCGACGCAGGATATTGCCGCGAGCTTTCAGCAGGCGGTGATCGACTGCCTGATCGACCGCACCCGCCGCGCGCTGGGGTCGGGCGAAAGCGTGACGGCGCTGGTCGTCGCCGGGGGCGTCGCCGCCAACCAGGCGATTCGCGGCGCGCTCGAAGCGCTGGCGGCGGAGCATGACCTGCCCTTCGTCGCGCCGCCGCTCTGGCTTTGCACCGACAATGCGGCGATGATCGCCTGGGCCGGGGCAGAGCGCTATGCCGTGGGGCTGGTCGATGATCTGACCTTCCCCGCCCGGCCGCGCTGGCCGCTCGACCCGGCGGCGGAAAAGGCGCGCGGAGCGGGAGTGAAGGCATGAAGGCGGGCGTCATCGGAGCAGGAGCCTGGGGCACGGCGCTGGCGCAATTGCTGGCCGCCGATGGACAGGCGGTGCGGCTATGGGCGCTGGAGGCCGAGGTGGTCGACGCGGTCAATGGGGCGCAGGAAAATCCGCTCTATCTGCCTGGCATCCCGCTCTCGCCTTCGATCGCCGCGACCCGCGCGATGGCCGACATGGCCGATTGCGATCTGTTGCTGGTGGTCAGCCCCGCCCAGCATCTGCGCAGCGTCGTGGCGCAGGCACCCGCAGGCGTCCCGCTGCTGCTCTGTTCCAAGGGGATCGAGGCGGGCACCAGCCTGCTGATGTCGGAAGTCGCGCAACAGGCGCAGCCCCGGTCGCCCATCGCCGTCCTGTCCGGCCCGACCTTTGCGCATGAAGTGGCGCGCGGCTTACCGACCGCGATTACGCTGGCCTGCGAGGATGCGGTGCTTGGGCAGCGGCTGGCTGAACGGATCGCCCGACCGGCTTTCCGCCCCTATCTGTCCGACGATGTGATCGGCGCGGAGATTGGCGGGGCGGTCAAGAATGTGCTGGCGATCGCCTGTGGCGTGGCCGATGGCGCGGGGCTGGGCCTCAACGCGCGGGCGGCGCTCATCAGTCGCGGTTTTGCCGAAATGACGCGCTTTGGCCTGGCGCGCGGCGCGCGGGCGGAGACGCTGGGCGGGCTGTCGGGACTGGGCGATCTCGTCCTCACCTGCTCCTCCACCAATTCGCGTAACTTTTCGCTGGGCAAGGGGCTGGGCGAGGGACAGGCCGCCGCCGACCTGCTCGCCAACCGCCGCACCGTGGCCGAAGGCGCGTTCACCGCACCAGTGTTGCGCGCCGCGGCGCACGCGGCAGGGGTCGAAATGCCGGTGGTGGATGCGGTGTGCGCGCTGCTGGCCGACGCCGTGCCGCTCGCTCAGGTCATCGACGCGCTGCTCGCGCGTCCGTTGCGTCCCGAATAGCCGCCGCGCCGCAGCATCCATTTGTCTACAGATAATCCCACGGGTCCGTCCCTATCGCCCGCTGCCGTCGCGCAGAGCGATCAGGATGATATCGCCGCCCTGGCCAAGGGCGGGCGGACCAATATCTTCGGCTTCCTGCTGCGGCTCGCGGCGCGGCTGCCCTTCCTGTTCATCGCCGGGCGCGTCTATGGTGCCGAAGCGCTGGGCCGCTTCGCCTATGCGGTGCTGGTGGTGGAATTCGTCGCGCAGCTTGCCACGCTGGGGCTGAAGCGCGGCCTGGCGGGCGCGCTCAGCCAGACCGAACGGCCGCATAATCATGTCGTGACCGATGCGATGGTGCTGACGCTGACGGCGTCGCTGCTGGGTGCGGGGTTGCTGCTCGTTTTTCCGCAAGCGATGTTCCCCAATAGCGGCATCAATGGGCTTGACCGGTTGCTGGCCTTGATCGTGATCGCGGTTGCCGGGTCGGACGTGGCGCTGGCGGCCTGCGCCTATCGGTTCGATGTCGGCGCGACGGTGCGGGCACGGGCGATCATCGAGCCGTGGACGATCAGCATCGCGGTCTTTGCCTTTTCCTTCTACTCCCGGCGGGACGGCCTGATCATGGCCTATGCCATGGCGATGACCGCGGCGTTGATCGCCTCGCTGATCCCGATGGTGCGCCATTATGGCATGCCGACGGGCTGGCGGCCTGATTTTCCGCGGCTGTGGCGGATGGCTCGGCGCAACCTGCCCCTGGCTGCGGCAGATGGCGTCGAATGGGGATCGCGCCGGTTGGACATGGCGATATTGGGCCTGTTCGTCAGCCCGGCGGTGATCGGCGTCTATTATGTCGCGCAGCAGGTCGCGTCGCTGCCGCAAAAGCTCAAGACCAGTTTCGACCCGATCCTTGGGCCGGTCATCACCCGCAACCTGGCCGAAAACAACCTTGTCGGCATTGCGCGGCAGGTGAGCCAGGTGGGTTTCTGGATCATCGCGGCGCAGGCGGGGATTGCGCTGGCGCTCGCCATTCCGGGCGAAGCGGTCATGGGCCTGGTTGGTCCCAATTTCGTCGCGGGCACCGGGGCGCTGGGCTTCCTGCTGCTGGCCGAAGTGATCGCGGCGACGGCGGTCGTCAGCGAATCGGCGCTGGTCTATATTGCCCGGCACCGCAATCTGATGATCTCGCTGGGCATGATCGGGTGCCAGGCGGCGTTCAGTTTCGCGCTGATCCTGGGTGCGCGCGCGATAGAATTGCCGCCGATGTGGGTGGCGGCGGCACCGGCGCTGGCGCTGTGCCTGTCGCTGGGCATCGGGGCGTTCGTCAAGGCGCGGTTGCTGTCGCGCTTGCTGGGTGCGCCGATCAATGCCTGGCGCTGGTCGCTGCTGAGCGCGGCGGCGGTTGCCAGCCTGGTCGGGGCGGGCTTCGTCGCCCTACCGCCGCGGTTCGAATGGGTCGAGCTGGCGGTCGGCATCTGGGCGATTTTGGGCGCTTATGGCTTCGTCATCTGGCGCTGGGGCTTTGGCTCCGAAGACCGGGCGCTGTTTCGGAAGAAGAAGGTAGACTGAACGGACGGAGGGGCAACACCCCTCCGCTTTTCCGTTCGATCAGGCGAAGAGCTTGTCGCGGATGATGCCGAGATCGGCTTCGGGGCGAGCGCCCCAGTGGGAGATGACTTCGGCCGCGGCGGCAGCACCCAGCGCCAGGCAGTCTTCGACCCCGCGCCCGTCGATATGGGCGGCGAGGAAGCCGGCGGCGAACAGGTCGCCCGCGCCGGTGGTGTCGATGATTTCGGTCACAGGCGCGGCGGGCGCTTCGTAACGGATGCCATCGACGATCGCGACTGCGCCCTTTTCACTGCGGGTCGAGACCAGCACCGGCACCTTGTCGGCGAATAGGGCCAATGCCTTGTCGAAGCCCTCGACGGCGGCGAGCGACTGGATTTCGCCCTCGTTCGAGAAGAGGATGTCGATCTGGCCATTGTCGATCAGGTCGAGGAAGTCGGCGCGGTGGCGGTCGATCACGAAATTGTCGGACAGGGTGAAGGCGACCTTGCGCCCCGCGCCGCGTGCGGCGTCGATCGCGGCGCGCATTGCGGCGCGTGGCTGTTCGGGGTCCCAGAGATAACCTTCGAGATAGAGGATGCCGGCCGAGCGGATAAGGTCGAGGTCGAGCGCGGCTTCGGGCAGGAATTGCGAGGCACCCAGAAAGGTGTTCATCGTCCGCTGCGCGTCGGGCGTCACCAGGATCAGGCAGCGCGCGGTCGGGATATCGCCGGTGGCGGCGGGCGTGTCGAACCGGATGCCGAGCGCGCGGACGTCGTGGGCGAACACATCGCCCAGCTGATCGCTATTCACCTGGCCGATGAAACCGCAGTTTTTACCAAGCGCGGCAAGGCCCGCCAGCGTGTTGGCGGCCGATCCGCCGCTGATTTCCTTGGCCTGTCCCATATCGGCATAGAGGCTTTCCGCCATGTCGGCGTCGATCAACTGCATGCCGCCCTTGGTCAGCGCATGTTCGGCGAGGAAGGCGTCATCGCTACGGGCCAGAACGTCGACGATGGCGTTGCCGATCGCAACGACATCCAATGTGGGGGCGGGAGAGGTCACGCAAATTCCTTGGGCGAAAAGAGAAATCAAAATCCCGCCGTCTCTATAGGCGCGGCCCGCGCGGTGCAACCGGTGCACATGGGGGGGGCGACAGGACGGGGCGATTGACGGCGATGGCCGGGGCGCGGATAGTCGGCTCCATGATCCTGACCGCTGCGCTGCGCGCTTTTCCCTCCCTCTTCCATGGTGCGGCGTTGCGTCTGCTGTTCAAGACGCTGGCGCTGACGCTGCTGATCTTCGTCGCGCTGGGCGGCGGCATATGGGCGGGCTTTCATGCGCTGCGGCTCCATTATGGCTGGGGTGGGGGCGGTTTGGCCGAAGCGACGGCGACCGCGCTGGCGGTGGTGGCGCTCGGCTGGCTGTTGTTCCGGGCGACGGCGATGGCGGTGATGGGCCTGTTTGCCGACGACATCATCGAGGCGGTCGAGCGCCAATCCTATCCCGATGCTGCCGCTACGGCGCGGCCGGTCGGCTGGGCGCGGAGCGGACGCTATGCGCTGGCGTCGCTCCGCCGCACGCTGGGGTGGAACCTGCTGGCGCTGCCCGCCTATTTGTTGCTGCTGGTGACCGGGGTGGGAACGATCGCCCTGTTCCTGGCGCTCAATGCCTATCTGCTGGGGCGCGACATGGCCGATATGGTCGAGCCGCGTCATCCCGCGCTGCCGCCGATCGGACGGGGCAGCCGCTGGCTGATGGGGCTGTTGTCGGCGATCGCCTTCCTGGTGCCGCTGGCCAACCTGCTTGCACCGATCTGGAGCGCGGCTATGGCGGTGCATATGCTGCATGGCCAAAGGAAATCCGCATGACATCCCTGCGTCCCGCGCTGGCGGCGCTGCTGTCGCTGCCGCTTGCCGCCTGTGGTGCGGGCACGGTGGTCCCGCGCACCGGCACGCCCGCTCCCGCCGGTCCGCCCGCCAGCGCCTTTGCCAAGCAAGGCCCGCTGATGGGGTCGGATGCGGGTGCGCTGACCCGGATGTTCGGCACGCCCCGGCTCGACATTCGCGAAACCACGGTGCGCAAGCTGCAGTTCGCCAATGGCCGCTGCGTGCTCGACGCCTATCTTTATTCGCCCGCGCGGGGAAAAGAGCCGGTGGTGACGCATGTGGACGCCCGAACGCCAACAGGATCGGACGTCGATCCGGCCGCCTGCGCGACGGCGCTGCGGGTGAAATAATCGGCCATCAGGGTCACAGGGTTGAAGTTCACGCCGTTGCAGGCGTGGGTTTTGCTGGGCTTTTGGGCGCAATAGCCATGGCGACGTACCGCCGACGCGACAGCGAAGCACCTGCAAGGTCACAGCTACGCGCCACCCACGCGACGGGGACGAGACAGGTGGGTCACAGGCGCGCGACGATTTGGGGGGTATTGGCAGGGGGCGGCTGGCGCGGAGGGCGTGCGGGTCCATCGATAAGGATAGATCAGAGGAAATCCTACATTGAAAGGGGAATAGGATTTGGAGCGCACCCGCTCGGATAGACTTTGTTCTGGGAGGATGGGAAGGGGTGGGCGGAATGTCTGGTATGGATCAAATTAGCCTAAAAGCAGAACCTTAGCTTCAAAGAAAATTAAACAGAATTGGTTAGGGGCTTCCATAAGGGAGACATGTGTATGCGCCGGATAGCAATGCTGGGTATTATGGGACTCATAGTGGCTAGCCCTTTGCAGGCGCAGGCAGCGGGCACCGCCGACCTTGCCACGCGGTTTTTTAACGTCATCCCCGATGTTTGCTTTCAAGCCGCGCGAGGGAAGCCGCCTACGCGTGAGACTGCGGCGAACCTTCTCCTCGAAATTGCATTGGAAATCCCTCCAACGGTTAAGGCCCATTTCAATCGAGTTCCTACATGGTTTCGATTGAAGGCGCAGCCGGATGAAGTTTTTATCGGCGTCGGAGACAGTCCGGGAGCCTGCCATGTCGTGTTGGCCAACACAAAGCAGACGGTGGAAGTTCGCACCAAGGTTGCCACGCTTCTGAAGGCTGGTGGATTTCAGGTTGTCCACGAAAACACCATTCCTGGCTCAGACATTGACATGCTTTTCGTTTCAAAAGCACCGGATGGCTACATGCTCATTTCGCTCCAGGCTCCCCGGAATGTGGTACGGGATGGCGTAGGGGATCAAGGAGCCGTTCATGTAAAACTTATGCCGGCGGCCATGTTTGAATCGATGATTTCTAAGCGTCAGTAGTCCGGTTTCAGGGCTTTCGGAGAAATCAGGCAACGGCAGGAAATGGTCGCTCTTAGTCATCCTCCCCTGGCAGGGGAGGTGGCTGGCCGCAGGCCAGACGGAGGGGTGTTGCCCTATCGATGGGGTGGCACCCCTCCACCACTTCGTGGTCCCCCTCCCCTTACAGGGGAGGATTTTAGGCTAAAGGCGGCGTTGCGCTTTGTCTGCCCGTAGCCCTCTCCCGCCTTCACGGGAGGGGGGTGAAGGAGGGGCTTACTTCCGGCCTGGTGCGTCCTCAGAAAGACAGAAAGACCCTCACCGACTGCGACTAAGGCAGCAGGCTGCCAAGTCTTCGTAGCCTCTCCCGCGAAGGCGGGAGAGGGCCAAGGGGGGCGGCGCTCGATAGTTTTCCGATTGCCCATGTCGCCGCTTCCGCCACCACCGGATCGTCATCCCCGACCAACGCCTCCAGCCGCGCCAGCAACCGCGCGTCCCCGCTATTGCCCGCCGCGATGGCCGCGTTGCGGACCAGGCGGTTGCGGCCGATGCGTTTGATGGGGGAGCCGGAGAAGAGTTCGCGGAAGTCGGCATCGCCTAGCGCCAGCAGGTCGGCGAGTTCAGGCGCGGCGAGTTCAGCGCGGCCGAGGAAGGCGCGGTTGGCGGCCGCAGCGTCGGCAAATTTGTTCCAGGGGCAGACGGCCAGACAATCATCGCAGCCATAGATGCGATTGCCCATGCCGGCGCGCAGGTCGTGCGGGATCGGCCCTTTATGTTCGATCGTCAGATAGGAGATGCAGCGGCGCGCATCGACGACATAGGGGGAGGGGAAGGCGTCTGTGGGACAGGCGGTCAGGCAGGCGGTGCAACTGCCGCAATGATCGCGTTCCGCGCCGTCGGGGGCCAGCGTCAGCTCGGTGTAGATCGCGCCGAGGAACAACCAGCTGCCATGGTCGCGGCTGACGAGATTGCTATGCTTGCCCTGCCAGCCGAGCCCCGCGCCCTGCGCCAGCGGCTTTTCCATCACCGGCGCTGTATCCACGAAGACCTTGAGCGCGCCGGGCTGTTGATCGACCAGCCAGCGGGCCAGCGCCTTGAGCGCCTTCTTCACGACGTCATGATAATCCTTGCCCTGCGCATAGACCGAGATGCGCGCGCGGTCTGGCACATCGGCGAGCGCCAGCGGATCGCGCCCCGGCGCATAGCTCATGCCCAGCATGATGACGCTGCGAACGTCCGGCCACAGCCCCTGCGGCGAACCACGCTGTTCGGCGCGCTCCTCCATCCATAGCATGTCGCCATGATGGCCCGCGTCGAGCCATTGGCGCAGCCGCTCGGCGCTTTGCGGGGCGGCATCGGCGGGCGCGATGCGGCAAATGGCAAAGCCCAGTTGCGCGGCCTGCACCTTTAGCCGTTCTTCCAAGGTTTCGGTTTGCACGGCCACGGGTCCAGACTATCACAAGGGCATGAACGGCGACACTCCGGGCCTTGCTCCCGCTCCAGCCTATGCCCTGGAAGGCCATGGCCTTGTCAAGACTTTCGGCAGCTTCCGCGCGGTCGATGGGGTCGACATCGCCGTGCCTGCAGGCACCATCTATGGCGTGCTTGGCCCCAATGGCGCAGGCAAGACGACGCTGTTGCGCACCTTGCTCGGCATTATCGATCCCGACGAGGGGCATCGTAGCCTGCTGGGCGCGGAGCAGCCGCTGCGCATGGCGCGGCAGGTCGGCTATCTGCCGGAGGAACGCGGGCTTTATCCGTCGATGAAGGCCTATGAGGCGATTGCCTTCATGGGCGCGCTGCGCGGGCTGCCGCTGCGGCAGGGGCGGGTGCGGGCGCGCGAAATGCTGGAGGGGCATGGCATGGGCGCGGCGATCAACAAGCCGATCCGGCAATTGTCCAAGGGGATGGCGCAGACGGTGCAATTGTTCGGCACGATCATCCACGAGCCGCGGCTGATCGTGCTGGACGAGCCCTTTTCGGGGCTGGATGCGATCAACCAGGAGAAGTTGGAGCGGCTGATCCGCGAACAGGCGCAGCGGGGCGTCACCGTGCTGTTTTCGACCCATGTCATCGCCCATGCCGAACGCTTGTGCGAGCGGGTCGCGATCGTCGCGGGCGGGCGCATCCGGTTCGAGGGCACGGTGGACGATGCGCGCGCGCAGTTGCGCGCCCAGGTGCGGTTGCGCACGCGGGCGCGCGAAGGCGCGTGGCGGGCGGCGTTGCCCGCTGATGCGACCCAGGAAGAGGGCGCGTGGCATTTCGCGCTGCCCGATGGCGGGATCGAGCCGTTGCTCCGCGCCTTGCTGGACGGCGATGCGGGGATTGAGAGCCTGTCGATCGAGCGGCCGGGGCTGCATGATGCGTTTGTGGCGATTGCGGGCGCGGCGGCGGCGCAGCAGATGCGCGATGATGCCGAGCGGGAGGCCTTAGTATGAAGAAGGTTGGGGCATGAGGGAAATGTGGCGCGCTGCCTTGGTGATCGCGCGGCGGGATTTCACCGCTGTCGTCCTGTCCCGTACCTTCATCCTGTTCCTGCTCGGGCCGTTGCTGCCGATCCTGATCGGCATGGTCTTTGCCGGGTTCACCGACAAGATTTCGAGCACCGACCTGCGCCCCGTGGTCGGCATTGCCATGCCCGCGAACGAGGCGGCGCGGCTGGAGCGGGCGCATGGGCGGCTGACCGAGCGGATGGGGGATCAGGCGCTGGTGCGGGTGCGGCGGGTGCCGATGACGCCTGCGCCGCGCGTGCAACTGGCGCGGGCGGATTCGGCGGTGGTGGCGATCCTGTCGGGCACGGTCGCGCGGCCGGTGTTGACTGGCAAGGCGGAGGATCTGGACCGGCTGCAGGGTGACCTCAGCCTGATCGCCAGTGCGGCGCAGGCGGAAAATACGCTGCGCATGGTGCAGGTGCAGCGCGAGGAAGTCGCCACCAGCAACGGCGCGCAGGCGCAGGGACGGTTGCAGATCGGCCGGGTGGCGCAGATCGTGATGTTTTTCCTGACGATCCTGCTGGCGGGGATGATCCTGTCCAATCTGGTCGAGGAAAAGACCAACAAGATCATCGAGATATTGGCAGCGGCCGTGCCGATCGACGCGATTTTCCTGGGCAAGCTGATGGCGATGCTGGCGATGAGCTTTGTCGGTATCGCCTTCTGGGGTGGGACGGCCTTTGCGATCTTCCTGGCGTTGGGGGGCAATGGCGCGGCGGTGCCGGTGCCAGCGGTCGGCTGGCCGGTGTTCCTGGCTCTGGCGGTCATTTATTTCGCCATGGCCTATACGCTGCTCGGCTCGCTCTTCCTGGGGATCGGCGCGCAGGCGGCGACGGTGCGCGAGGTGCAGACGCTCAATATGCCCGTCACCATGGGGCAGATGATGATCTTTTTCTTCGCCAGCTATGCGATCGACCATATGGGCAAGGCACCGGAAATTGCCGCAGCGATCTTCCCGTTCAGCTCACCCTTCACCATGATCGCGCGCGCGGCGCAGGATGATGCGCTATGGCCGCATCTGCTGGCGATCGTCTGGCAGGCGCTGTTCGTGGGGTTGATCATCCGCGTCGGCGTGCTGCTGTTCCGCCGCCATGTGATGCAGTCGGGCGGCCGCTGGTGGAAACAGTTGTTCAGGGCTTCGACAGGCTAGGGCGGATAGAATCGCGCGATGAACAGACGACATCTTCTTGCCGGCATGGCGACCGGCGCGGTGGCTTTGGGTTTCTGGCGATTGGGTCTGGGCGAAGCCGAAGCCGAAGCGGCCTATCCCTTTGCCCTGACCGATGCGCAATGGCGCCAGCGCTTGTCGCCGCTTGCCTATAATGTGCTGCGCAAACAGGCGACGGAGCATCCCTTCACCAGTCCGCTGGATAAGGAAAAGCGCGCGGGCATTTTCGCCTGTGCGGGGTGCGACCAAAAATTGTTCAGCTCGAAAACCAAGTTTGACAGCCGCACCGGCTGGCCGAGCTTCTACGCGCCGTTGCCCAAGGCGGTCGGCACCAGTCGCGACTTTGATCTCGGCTATCCACGCACCGAGGTTCATTGCGCGCGTTGTGGCGGGCATCTGGGCCATGTGTTCGATGATGGGCCAAGGCCGACAGGCAAGCGCTATTGCATGAACGGCGTGGCGATGCGTTTCATTCCGGCCTGATGCGGTAGAGGCGTAACGGTCCCCTGGCGGGGAGCGGTTCGAGCCAGGCGGGCGGTGCGCCCTTTGCCAGCAGGGCGGCGAGGCCAGCGGGGTTGGTTTTGGCGTAGAGCCGCAGTTCGTTGAGGCCATTGCAGGTGACGAGATAGGTTGCGTGCGTCCTTGTGATGATGGCGCGAGCTTTGTCCGGCGAGTCTACGAAAGCCTGGATAACGGTGGTAATTCCAGCGGTATTACGATGATGACCCGTGCCAATAATGGCATGGGAAGTACGTATGAGAATGGGAGGACCGATATCCAGCGGCGCAAACAGGGTTGTGCTGGGCAGCGTCCTAAGTGGTGCCAAAATTTGGCTAGCGCCGCAATTTATGCCAGCCTCTTCATTCGGGTCGGCAGGCGCAGTGATAATTACCCATATAATCGACATTGCTACCGGGGTCAGCAGCGCCAGCGCGGCTGATCCTGCTACACGTATAAATGCGTGGCTTGAAGCCCGGAGTCGCCGAAAGAGGTCCGTCAGTAGCCAGGCGATGCCCGGCAAGGCGAAGAGATGAGCAACCGACAATGCCCGCATTACCAAGATGGCAACGCCCGTCGCGCCCAGTAATAGCGATGCGATCGTCAGCCAGAGCATCCGCGCCTCGCCCTGCGTTGCGCGTGCCGCAGATAGTGATGCCGCCAAACCAAGCAGGGCTGGCATTAGGATCAAGCCGCGAATAGTCAGAAGCTGCTCCCAGATTGGGCGTCCTTCCATGACCCGAAGATACCAAAGCTTATGGGCCAGTGGCCCGATCGTCGCGAACGGATCGCCCGACAGACAAGAGCCGCCCGTCAGCGCAAAGGTCGCCAGCGCCGCACCGCCGCCGATCAGGGCGATAGCGAGGCGGCTATTTGCGGTGGATGCATCGATCAGCCGGGTAGCCGCAAGTGTGGCGATCGCGAGCGCGACCAGCGGCCAGACATAGACATAGGATAGCGCGTCGCAATGGCTGGCCATGGCGGCATTCGGCCCGCGCAACAGCACCAGCAAAGGGAGGGCGACGCCGCCCAGGGTGAGCGCGAAAGCGATGAAGCGTGGCGCTTGATCGCGGGCGATCCAGTGGCGCAGCGCGAAGGCCGCGCCAAACAGCGCGACATAGGGCAGGCTCTCACTCGAAATCTGAAGCCAGAGCGCCATCGCCAGCGTGGCAACGATGCCGCCGCGCGCTGGCCTGTCGTCGGTCGCGCCGCACAAAGCGATCGCGGCCAGCAGAATCTGCCAGCCATGATGGTCGATGCGCAAAGGGGTGAATTGCACCAATATGCTGGGTGTCGTCAGCAACAGGGCGACGCTCAGCAAGGCAACGATAGGCCCGGCGATCCGGCGCGCGGCGATAAATGCGGCGGCCGTCAGGCCGCCTAGCAACAGCAGTGGCACGATCGCACAGGCCAGTATTTCGGCGCAAGCGGCACCAAGCAACGGCTTGAACAACAGAATCAGCGCGATGATCGGCATGTCGACGATGCGCGACCAGTGCATCGGGCCACCGAGCGGCGGGTTCACCCGATGCTGGGATACGTCCCAAAAGGTCTGTCCGCCGACCCAGTCACGAATCTGCGCCAACCGCATAGCATCGTCAGCATCGCGGAAGGCCAGCGTCGGGATATCGGCGCGGAACAACCATAGCATCACCGCGCTACACAGCATCCAGCCCAGCAGCGCGAAGAGCGCCGCTCGGTTACGATCAGGCGCGGGCGAAGATAGCATAAGTGCGGATCGCATAGACGGTGAGGAAACTCACCGGGATGGAAACGAGCTTGGCAAGCGCCGGGGCGAGGCCAAGCGCGCTCAAACCACCGACAAGGAACAGGGTCAGGCCCATGCCGAGCAGTGCGCTCGCGACAAAGCCCGCGCGCTGCGCATGGGTCGGTCCCGTGCCGATGTCGAACACGAAGCGGATGCTGATCCTCCAATGGACCAGTAGCCCCCCGGCATAGCCGCCAAAGGCCGCGAGCAAGGGCGGCACACCCCCTTGGTCCAGCGCCAGAAACAGCCCCATGTCGCTCGCCAGCGCGCAGATACTGGCGAGCAGATAGCGGGCAAAGGTCGCGCGCACGACCAGCATGGCCAGCACGCGCAGCCGGTCGATCATCGGATCAGGCGGCCTTCAGCCGCGATGGCACGGCGCGGCTACTGCCGAGCGCCGCCTGCGTATCGGCATCCATCCCATCAATCTGGCCCTCATCACCTGCCTCATGATATTCGGCGTCTTCATTGACCGACCAGACGTCATGGACGCGCGCGCCCGCGACGATGTTGCGGACGGTCAGCATCGCCGTCATCATCGCATGATCCTGATTATTATAGCGGTGCATGCCGTTGCGGCCGACCATGTGCAGCGTGGGATAGCGCGCTTCGAGTTCGCTCCGCATCGCCAACACATTGGCGGCATAGGCGTCGTCATAGACGGGATAGGCCTTTTCCTGCCGCACCACCGCGCCGCCCACGACATCGTCGGGGTTGCAGAGGCCGAGCAGCGCCATTTCCCGCGTCGCCAGCGCGATCAGATCGGTGTCGGTCGAGGACCAGAGGCCGTCGCCTTCGAAACAGAAATATTCAAGGCCGACGCAGGCCAGCGTCGGGTCCGGCACCATTTCGGGCGACCAACTGCGGAAATTCTGGATGCGGCCGACCTGCACCTTGCTGTCATGGATGTAGATCCAGTTGTCGGGGAAGATATCCTCCCCCTTCACCATCAGGGCGACAGTCAGGAAGTCGCGATATTTGAGGTCCATCGCTTCGGGCAGCGTCGCGGGCAGCGGGTGGATGCGGGCGGCCAGTTCGCGCATCGGCGCGGAGGAAATGACATGGGCGGCGGTGATCACGACATCGTCCTGCGGTCCTTCGGCCACCAGTCGCCAGCCGTCGCTGCCCGGTTCCTGTTCCAGCCGCTTGAAACTGTGCGCCATCAGCACCTGATTGCCGCCTTCGACCACGCGGTCGCGCGCGGCTTCCCACATCATGCCGGGGCCAAGGCGTGGATAGCGGAAGGTTTCGAGCAGCGTCTTGGTCGCCATGCCGTCATTGGGCTTCTTGTTGAAGCCAAGCGAGCGCTTGAGGCCATCCACCACCGCGCCCCACAGCGACAGACCCTTGATCCGCTGCGCCGCCCAGTCGGCCGACATTTCGTCGCACGGCATGCCCCACACTTTTTCAGTGTAGGTCTTGAAGAAGATCGAGAAGAGCTTGTGGCCAAAGGCGTTGACGGTCCAATCCTGAAAGGAGCGGACGTTGCGGTTGGGGAAGAGCCGCGCCTTGGCGAAGCTCGCCATGCACAGGGTCGAACGCCAGACGCCCAGATTCCACAGCGCTTCGAACGCGCGCAGCGGATAGCTGTAGAATTTGCCCTCATAATAGATGCGGCTCATCCGGGGACGCTGGATGAAATCGTCGGGCAATATCTCGTTCCACAGGTCGACCACCTGCTGCGATTTGGAGAAGAAGCGATGCCCGCCAATGTCGAAGCGGAAGCCGTCCAGTTCGACCGTACGGCTGATGCCACCGACATAGACGGGGTCTTTTTCGATCACCGTCACGCTATAGCCCTGCTTGGTCAGCAGATAGGCAGCGGTCAATCCGGCCGGGCCAGCGCCGATGATGGCGACGTCCACATGTTGGTCGGTACGCAGCATGGCAGGCTATTCCCCCGATGGTCTTTCGTCGCTTCGGGAGTGAAGGAAATCTTCTAAGGACTGGTTAATGGCGCGTAAGCAAAGCGCCCATGCGCTGCTGCTCATGACAAAGGGCCGCCCCGCTGATGCGGAACGGCCCCCTGCAGTCCCCTTCGTGGGGGAGGGCGACAAGCGGCAATCAGATCTGGCGCTGGGCCATATTGCTGAGGTCGCTGCGCGCACCGTCCATGGCCTGGCCAAAGCAGGTGCGATAATCGTCGGTCACGGGCAGGATCGAGCCGTTGACGAAACCGCACACCTGCTTGGCCGCACGGGTCACGCGCGAATCGGCGCGACGCATGTCGCGGCTCTTGGCAAGGTTGAGGTCCGCCACGGATACGGCGATCGAGCGGGTTTCGGTGCCCGCATGGCCGTCCACGATCACATCCATGTCATTGCTGCCGGCGCTCGCCATAGTGGGCAGCGCAAGGGCCATAGTGGCGGCGAATGCCACCAGCATCTTCTTGTTCATCCTATTCTCCTGTCGAACATTTTGTTTTTTTTCAGCCCCACATCTGCGTGGAAATAGGGTCACGCTGTAAATAAGCCTCGCCAGTGCCTTTGAAAAGGGGCCAGTTGACAAAAAATGGCGGAAAACCGTTATTTTGCGGGTGCGAAGGGAATGTCTTCGCACCCGTGTCATAGCTTTGCGAACAGGCTTGGCCCGTTCGTGCCGCACCGGCCTTTTTAACGATTAATGCCGGAAGTGGCGCATGCCGGTGAAGACCATGGCGAGGCCTGCTTCATCAGCGGCGGCAATCACTTCGTCGTCGCGGATCGATCCGCCCGGCTGGATGACGGCGGTCGCCCCGGCCTCAACCGCGGCCAGCAGGCCATCGGCGAAGGGGAAGAAGGCGTCGGAGGCTACGGCCGAGCCGATCGTGCGGGGCTCGCTCCAGCCCGCCTTTTCGGCCGCGTCCTTCGCCTTCCACGCGGCGATGCGCGCGGATTCGAGGCGGTTCATCTGGCCCGCGCCGACGCCCGCGGTGCTGCCGCCCTTTGCATAGACGATGGCGTTGGACTTCACATGCTTGGCCACGGTCCAGGCGAAGAGGCAGTCGGCCAGTTCCTGCTCCGTGGGTTCGCGCTTGGTCACGACCTTGAGCGCGTCGCGCGTCACCTGGCCATTGTCGCGGCTCTGCACTAGCAGGCCGCCCGCTATGCTCTTGATTTGCAAGCCGGTCCGCGCCGGATCGGGCAGGTCGCCGGTCAGCAGCAAGCGGAGATTCTTTTTCTTGGCGAAGATGGCGCGCGCGGCATCATCGGCATCGGGCGCGGCGACGACTTCGGTGAAGATACCGCTGATCGCTTCGGCGGTGGGACCATCGAGCGGGCGGTTGACCGCGATGATGCCGCCAAAGGCCGACACGCTGTCGCAGGCCAGTGCCGCCTCATAGGCTTCGATCAGGGTCGCGCCGGTGGCGACCCCGCACGGGTTGGCATGCTTGACGATCACCACGGTCGGCGGGCCGTTGCGAAATTCGCTGACCAGCTCAAGCGCGGCGTCGGCGTCGTTATAATTATTATAGGACAGTTCCTTGCCCTGGATCTGGGTCGCTTGGGCAATGCCGTTCGCCGACGGGCTGGTGGGCAGATAGAGGGCAGCCGACTGGTGCGGATTTTCGCCATAGCGCAGCGTGGTGCCAAGGGTGCTGGCGACGGCGAGCGTTTCGGGGAAGGTGACGCCTTGGTCGGCGAAGGCGAACCAGCTGGCGATCATCGAATCATAGGCAGCGGTTGCAGCATAGGCTTTGGCGGCCAACATCCGGCGGAAATCATAGCTGGTCGCGCCGCCCTTTTCGTCCATTTCGGCGATCAGCCGGGCATAGTCGGCCGGATCAGTGACGATCGCGACGCTTTCATGATTCTTGGCCGCCGAACGCACCATCGAGGGGCCGCCAATGTCGATATTCTCGATGATCTCGTCGCGCTCTGCGCCCTTGGCCACGGTCGCGGCGAAGGGGTAGAGGTTGACGACGACCAGGTCGATTGCGCCGATTTCATGCGCGTCCATCGACGCGACATGCGCCGGGTTGTCGCGCACCGCGAGCAGGCCGCCATGGACCTTGGGGTGCAGCGTCTTGACGCGGCCGTCCATCATTTCAGGGAAGCCGGTCAGGTCGGAAATATCCATGACGGTCAGGCCCGCGTCGCGCAGCGCCTTGGCCGTGCCGCCGGTCGAGACCAGTTCGACGCCATGTTTGCCCAGCGCCTGTCCCAATTCGATGAGCCCCGCTTTGTCCGACACGGACAGGAGGGCGCGCTTGATGGGATAGTCGGTCATGGCGGGGCTTTCTAGGTTGCGGGTCGGACGGAAGCGTTCGCGCAAGGCCTTTAGGCGTGCGGCCCACAAAAATACAGGGTTTAGTCGGCGGTCAGAGCGCGGAGCCGATCGCCGATCATCGCCAGGTCGGCGACGAAGCGCGCTTGCTCTTCCGCCCGCCGGTCTTCGTCGGGCAGGCGCAACAAATAGCTGGGGTGGACCGTCACCCAGCCTTCCGCGCCGTCTTCCAGCGGGATGGCGGCACCGCGCGTCCCGCTGATGGTCACTGCCTTGCCCAGCATCGCGCGCGCGGCGGTCGCGCCCAGCGCGACGATGATGCGCGGCCGCAGGATTGCGCGCTCCTGGTCCAGCCACCAGCGGCAGGCCTGGACCTCGCCCGCCACCGGGGTCTGGTGGATGCGCCGCTTGCCGCGCTGTTCATATTTGAAATGTTTGACCGCATTGGTGACATAGGCCTGGGCACGATCGACGCCCGACTGCGCCAGCGCCGCGTCGAACAAGTGCCCGGCCGGACCGACAAAGGGACGACCGGCCAGATCCTCATGATCGCCCGGCTGTTCGCCGATGAACATCAGCGGCGCGGCCAGCGGGCCTTCGCCGAACACCGTCTGCGTGGCGGGTTCATGGAGCGGACAGCGGGTGCAGGCCATGGCCTCGGCGCGCAGGCTGGCCCAGGCGGTCGCGGCATTGCTTGCGCGCTTGGGCGGGGTCGGGGCGGTGGCGATCATCGCCGCCTCGCGCTGTTGCGCTCCGGCGATCAGGTCAGGGATGAGCGATGCTTCGGGCAGGTTCTTCCAGTATTTTTTGGGCATTTCCGACAGCATCGCGCCGGTCTTGAGCCGGGCGGGGTTGAAGATCGCGGCATAATAGCCCTTCCACAGCGCCTCGACCGGGTCGCCCTGCGGCGCGTCGGCGCGGCTGGCGCCGGGGCCTTCGCGCAATGTCGTTCCGTCCCAATGGATGCTGATGTCGGGCGTCAGGATCGACCAGTGCATCGTGGCGAAGCGGCGCATGAAGAAACCGGCATTGGCGCGCACGATATGATGGTCCGGCTCGAACCAGGCGACGAAGCGCGGGCCGTCGGCATCCGCCATTTCGCGGAAGCGGACGAAGGCGCGCATCTTGTGAATGTCGCGCCGCACCGACTTGGCGAGCGCCTGCACCCGCGCCAGCATCGGGTCGGCGCTGTCCTCCATCGTGCCCGGCCGCGCGCGCACGCGGCACAGCAAGGCGTAGAGAAAGGCGAAGCGGCTTGGGCCGCTGTGCAGGATTGCGCTCTCGGCCAGCGAGACGAAGCTGCGCGGAACGGAAAAGGCGCTGCTTTTGTCTTCGGGGGGAAGCGGGGCGTCGCCGAACAGGTCGCCCGGCGAGTCCCCGACCTGCCACACCACATCGGCGGGATCGACGCCCGCCATCGCCAGCCGCCGCGCCGCCGACCGCCAACCGTCCATATCATCGGGCGCGGTCAGGGCGACGCGGTGCATGGTGTCTCGCTTAATCCTCTGCCTGGGCGCGTTCCAGTTCGGCGGGCTTGCGCTTGGCAAACAGCGCGCCGAGCTTTTTCTCTTCGTCCGCCGTCAGATCCTTGGCGGCGGTCGGGAACATCTCTTCCTCTTCCTCCTCGATATGATGGAGGTAGCGCTTCTTCATCTCGGCAAATTTCTTGCGCCAGGCTTCGCCGTTGAATTTCAGCCCGTCCAGCTCTTCTAGATAATCGTCGATTTCCTTATGTTCGGACACGCTATGCTGCGCATCTTCGCGCAGGTCCGGGCGGGACAACATGGTGGCGTAGAGCGTTTCCTCCTCCGCGGCGGCATGGGCGGTCACTTCGACGGCGAATTGTGCGAACAATTTTTCGAGCTGATCGTCGCTTTCCGCCTTGGCCATCTTCTCGAAAAGCTGGCGATGCGCGTCATGATCCTGTTTCAGGCGATCGAAAATAGTGATGTCGGCCATGCTGGTTCCTCCCTGGTTCGAAGGATCACAACGACGCGAACGGCAATTGGCTCCCGCCGATCGGCCTTCAGCCGAACGCCTTCAACCGAACAGGGCGCGGAAGATGATGGCGACGGGAATCCAGAGCGCCGCGCCGATCAGGCTGGCGGCCCAGAGTTGCACGACGTCGCGGCGGAAGCGGAGCGCCAGGCCGCTGCGCGACAGGCTGCTATGGTCGAGCATCTGCCAGCGCCGTTCCAGCCCGCGCGCGGCGATGGCATAGCCGCCGATCGCGACGATGACGCCCAGGTGCAGGACGAGCGATCCGCCCATCTTTGCAACGATGAAAATCTGCAACAGGCAGAAAACCACCAACGCCGCCGCCAGATGGCTACTGATCCGCTTCGCAAAGCCGCCGCTGCGGCCCATTGCCTGATTGTCGAACATCGTCGCCAAGACCCGACCCCCTGAATGACGGAAAGCCAAAGAATTCCACGATCGCGACTCGGAAGCAACCGGAAAAGTCGCGGCTACACAAAGAGTTCGAACTGGCTGGCGGGCGGCGTCATGCGCGCGCGCAGATCGGCCCGGTCGATAAGCGCCACGGGGCGCCAATCCGCCGCCACCAGAAAGGGCCGCAGCTTCTTGATAGAGGTCGTCATCCGCGCAACATCGTCGAGCCGCAACCGGCGATGGCGGCGGCTGGCGAGGATGCGATCGACCGCCTTGACCCCCAGGCCCGGCACCCGCAGCAGCGCCTCACGCGGGGCGCGATTGACGTCGACCGGAAAGATGGCGCGATGGTTGAGCGCCCAGGCGAGCTTGGGATCGATGTCGAGCGGCAGGTGGCCGGTTTCCGCGTCAGTCGCCGCCGCCACTTCGCTCGCGTCATAGCCATAGAATCGCATCATCCAGTCGGACTGGTAGAGCCGATGTTCGCGCATCAGCGGCGGGCGCTTGAGCGGCAGCACGGCGCTGGGCGAGGGGATGGGGGAGAAAGCGCTATAATAGACCCGGCGCAACCGGTGCCGGTCATACAGGCTGCTCGCCCGCGTGATGATCGCCCGGTCATCGGCGGCGTCCGCCCCCACGATCATCTGGGTGGACTGGCCCGCCGGCGCAAAGCGCGGGGCATGGCGATATTTGCGGCGCGCGTCGCCGCTATCCTCCATCTCGGTCCGCATCTGGCCCATCGCCCCTTCGATCCGGGTGCCGTCCTTTTCCGGCGCCAACCGCTTGAGGCCGCTTTCGGTCGGCAGTTCGACATTGATCGACAGCCGGTCGGCATGCAGCCCCGCCTGCCGCATCAGACCGGGGTCGGCATCGGGGATGGTCTTCAAATGGATATAGCCGCGAAAATCATGATCCTCGCGCAGCGACCGGGCCACCTCGACCATCTGCTCCATCGTATAGTCGGACGAGCGGATGATACCCGACGAGAGGAACAGCCCCTCGATATAATTGCGGCGATAAAAGCTGAGCGTCAGGTCCACCACTTCCTTGGCGGTGAAGCGCGCGCGGCGCACGTCGCTCGACTTGCGGTTGATGCAATAATGGCAGTCGAAGATGCAGCTGTTGGTCAGCAAGATCTTGAGCAGCGAGATGCAGCGGCCGTCCGGGGCATAAGCATGGCAAATGCCCATCCCTTCGGTCGATCCGATGCCCTTGCCGCCGCGCGAATCCCGTTTCGACGTCCCCGACGACGCACAGGACGCATCATATTTGGCGGCATCGGCGAGGATTTCGAGCTTCTGACGAGTGGACATCTGAACCATAGTGTTCGTGCTATGTTCTTTCTAGCGACAAGTCCAGCGTTTCAAATGCTTATGCCCTTTAGACCAGACCGATTAGACCAGACCGAGCTTCGCCAGTTCGTGCAGCAGGGAAGGGGGCATGGCGTCGCGCGCATCGACTTCGCCATCGGCAAGGTCCGGCGGCGCGTCCTTGTCCTCCAGATAGCGCCAGCCCTGATGCGCGCGCTTGGGCGCGGCGTGGACAGGGATCAGGCGCGGTTCGAGCCGGACCCAATGGCGACCCTGACCCGTTTCCTCGAAGCCCAGGATCGGGCTGCGGCCGACGATCATATGGGCGTGAATCCAGTAAAGCGATCCGCCCGCCATTTCCTCGACCCGCTTGGGCAGGTAGCGGGTGGTGATCCGCGCTTCGCCGGGCTGGCTTTCCAGCCAGGCGCGCAGGGTGGCGGGGCTTTCGCTGCGAAAAGCGATCTTGGTGATGTGCAGCGGCATGGTCGCGATTTGGGGACGGACCAGCGCGGCTTCAACGCAGGAAGAGCGTGGCCAGCCCCAGGAAGGTGAAAAAGCCGAGCGAATCGGTCATCATCGTGACGAACACGGCGGAGGATACGGCGGGATCGACATTATTGCGTTCCAGCGTGACCGGCACCAAAACCCCGGCAAGCCCCGCGACCATATTGTTGGTGAGGATCGCCGCGCCGAACACGAGCGACAGGTCGAGCCGCCCATAAATCACATAGGAGCCGATCGCGATCAGCGTGCCCAGCGTCGCGCCATTGGTGGCGGCAATGCGGAATTCGCGGCCGATCATCCGCGCGGTGTTGGAACTGGTCAGCTGGTTGGTGGCGAGCGCGCGCACGACCACGGCCAGCGTCTGCGTGCCCGCATTGCCACCCATGCCCGACACGATGCCCATCAGCGCGGCGAGCATGGCGAAGCGCTCGATCGTCCCTTCGAACAGGCCGACGACCGACGCGGCCAGCATCGCCGTGCCCAGATTGACGACCAGCCAGATCAAGCGCGCGCGCACCGTCATCAGGATCGGTTCGTTGATGTCGCCTTCGCCCGCGCCCGACAGGCGCAATATGTCTTCGCCCGCTTCCTCGGCAATGATGTGGACGACGTCATCGACCGTGACCATGCCGACTAGCCGCCCGCTTGAATCAACGACGGCGGCGGAAATGAGCGCATATTTCTGGAAGCGTAGCGCCACTTCCTCCTGGTCCATATCGACCGGGATCAGCGTCTGTTCGCGCTTCATCAGGTCGGCCATCGCGACCGAACGGGGGCAGGTGAGGATCCAGCTTAGCTGGCAATAGCCAACCGGCCGATGCATCGCATCGACGACGTAGATTTCCCAGAAATCGGCGGTCAGGTCGCCATGATCGCGCAGATAGTCGATCACCTGGCCGACCGTCATATGTTCGGGCACCGCGACCAGGTCGCGCTGCATCAGGCGTCCGGCGGATTCCTCCGGGTAGGACAGCGCGCTTTCGATCGCCGCGCGGTCTTCGGGGTCGAGGGCATCGAGGACGGCCTGCTGGTCGGCATCGTCCATATCCTCGATCATCGCGACGGCATCGTCGGTGTCGAGTTCGGCCGCGAATCCCGCCACCTGTTCGGGCGCAAGGTCGCCGATCAGGTCGTCGCGGACATAGTCGTTGAGTTCGGACAGCACTTCCGCGCCGACCAGATCGCCGAGCGCCGCCGCCACCGCGCCGCGCCGGTCGGCGGGCGTGAGTTCGAGCAGATCGGCAATGTCGGCGGGGTGCAACGGCGACACGAGATCGCGCGCCCGCTCGGCATCGCCATCCTCCACCGCGTCGAGCACGGCCGTCACATATTCGGGTCTCAGCCGGTCATCCTCGTCATGACGGGATTCGGCCTGATCGATCGCGCTCGCGTCGATCAGTTCATCATCGGGCCGGGCATTGGCCTTGTCGCCGCGATCGCTCATGGCGCGCGCTACTGTCCGGTTCCTGTAACATGGGGGTGCTTTCGCCTATGCACACTGGAATTGCAATGGGGCGGCGGCAATGAACGCCTTATCCACAACAATCTTCCATCCCCTTTGTTAGCCTCTATATGGGGGCCACTACCCCTTCCCCGGCAAGAGAGGATCATCATGGCCGAAGAAACACTTACCCTCGCCCTCGACAGTGGCGGCGACGTCGTCATCAAGCTGCGTCCCGACCTCGCCCCCGGCCATGTCGAGCGCATCACCACGCTCGCCAAGGACGGCTTTTACGATGGCGTCGTGTTCCACCGCGTCATCGCGGGTTTCATGGCGCAGGGTGGCGATCCGACCGGCACCGGCATGGGCGGGTCCAAGCTGCCCGACATCAAGGCTGAGTTCAGTCGTCAGCCGCACGTCCGCGGCGTCTGCTCGATGGCGCGCTCGTCCAACCCGAACAGCGCCAACAGCCAGTTCTTCATCTGCTTCGACGATGCGACCTTCCTCGACGGCCAATATACCGTCTGGGGCGAAGTGACGTCGGGCATGGAGCATGTCGACGCGCTGCCCAAGGGCGAGCCGCCGCGCACGCCGGGCAAGATCGTCACGGCGACCGTCGCCTGATCTGACCATTACCGTCCGCTTCGGGAAGTCGAACCCCTGCCTTGCGGCGGTGTTCGCCCTTCTCGAAGCGGATGGCGCTTATTTCTTGCTCTTGCCCGCCATGCCGTCGGTCATGGAGATGGCTTCCATCGCATTGCTGGCATCTGCCGCCTGGATGGGCGGGGCATAGGCACCGATCCTTTCGATATGCCAGCGCCGCTGTTCGGCGGTCGATCCGGGCACGTCGTTGACGCGGTGCAAGGTTACCTGGCGCAAGGCGTAGAAGGGTTTGCCGTTCGCGGCGATCCGGCCATAAAGCTGGACTGGCACTATGACATAGAGCGATCCTGCCGCGCCTTCCGGCTCGGATGGCGCGCCGACATTGGCGTGAATTTCACTGAAACCCCGAAAACGCGCCGCGAAATGCGCGTCATCCTGCGTCCCGATTTCGCCGCGCGGATTCCACAGCGCCTGCGCATCTTCGAACCGCTTTTCCTCCAGCAGGCCATAATAGCCCTGCACGACCTGCGCTGCACCCGGCGCGCTGTCGGGATCGATCGATCCCTCGGCCAGCGGGGCTGGGTCGATCGGCAGGCCGCCCGGCGTGCCCGGCGCTGGCGGATCGAGCGGTTCCATCACCGCCATCGCTTCGGCCCGGAAGCTGTTTTCCACCTGGGCCACATTCGCGCCATTGGCGAGATTGTCGATCGCGCTTTCCTCCCGCCCGTCGCAGGCGGCGACGAGCAGGAGGGGTGTCAGTAAGAGTGCCTTCATCTGTCTCCGCATCAGTCTGGGCGTGTCCGCATGGCTGGGCCACGGCTGTTGGTGCGCGCCGGTCGATCGGCGCGGATACTGGGGGCGGGGCGATTGCCAACGCTACGCTGCGGCCGGGGCTGGCTCGCCTGCGGGCGATCCGGCCGGACCTGCGGCGTCGGGCGCACGGCGTTGTTGCCCTGCCAGCGGCCCCGGCCACGGTCGCCCTCTACGCCGGGCTGCGGCCGAGGACGGGTATAGCGGCCATCGCCTGGCCGACCATCATTGCCGCGTCCGCGCCATTCGCCCCGTCCATCGCCGCGCCCGTCATTATCGCGCCCACGCCAATCGGGCCGCCGGTCGGGTCGTCCATCGCGATCCCGGTCACGCCAGCGATTGTCGCCACGCTCGGCGCGGCGGCCTTCCCAATAGCGGCGCTGCCCATCGTTCCAGCGGTGACGACGTCCGCCCCGGTCGTAGACATAGTAGCCGTTACCGGGATAATAATAATTATTGTACCAGCCGCCAAAGGCGCCGGGCTGATAATAGCCTGCGGGACCATAATAGCCGTCGCCATAATAGCCACCACCGCCATAATAGCCCGTGCCGACGTTTACGCCGCCATAGCCATAGCCGTCATCATAGGCGCAGCCCCCCAATGCCAGCGCGCCAATCAGGCCCATCGTAGCCAGTAACCGATGTCGGATGCCCGTCATCGCCTTTCTCCTCATCTTTATCTGTCACTGACGTAACGCGGGCCGGTTGAATTGGTTGTGAATGAAAATGGGGTGCGCCGTCCAGCGTTTATCCGCCGTTCAGATAAGGGGTGTTTCGTTCATCTGAGCGACAGAAACCGTGTTTTTTCCGTCACATAAATGTCATTCGTCCGGTTTTTATCGTTCGTTCAGGAAACCTTCGGGCGGGTCCGGTCATTTTGTGTCGTGTCTGGTGCAGCAGCTTGGAGCGCTCGCGCCGACCCGGCGGGTCCACACCGCTGCTTATCCTCAACAATAGAAAAAGGGTTACCCCCATGAAGACACTGCTTTTCACAGCGGCTGCCGCTGCGTCCTTCATTCCCGCCGTCGCGATGGCGCAGGACGATGGCAGTTCTACCCGTCGCCTCGAACCTTATGTCGGCGTGATGGGCGGCGTGCATAATTTCGACAGCGAAACCGGCAAGGAAGGCATTCCGCCCGTGGGCTATAAGGGCCGCATGGTCGAAGGCGTCGCTGGCGTGAACTATAATGTTGCAGGGCCGATCGTTCTCGGCGTTGAAGGCGGCGCGTCCAAGGGCGTGTCGGGCGATATCGACTGGGAATATAATGCCGCGGGCCGTGTCGGTGTGAAGGCCGGCAAGGACAGCCTGATCTTCGGCAAGGTCGGTTACAAGTGGGTCAATTTCGACGCGCTCGGCCCCGATAGCCAGGACTTCCATGGCACCACCTATGGCGCTGGCGTGGAACTCTCACCCGCCGACATGGGCAGCTCGGCCATGAGCAGCAACATCCGTTTCCGGGTGCAGGCCGACACGATGGGCAATTTCCGTTCGATCCGCCCGATGGCGGGTGTCGTCGCCAAATTCTGATCTAAATTCGAGTTAAAGGTTCGGGCGGGCCGTAACGGCTCGCCCCCACCAGCCAATCCTTGCCGCGGCAAGGACTGGGGGTCCGGGGCGGTGCATTGGACTGCCGCCGTCCCGGATTCTCCCGTTTTAGAGTACTTTAGAGTATGATGACTTTAAGTCGCATCACTCCGTTCGCCCTGAGTAGGGGCTGAGCTTGTCGAAGACCCGTATCGAAGGGTCGGTTGCGCTTTATATCCTTCGATACGCCATTTGCCCTTCGGTCGTCTGCGACTCCGACTTCGCTCAATGCCTGTCCTTGCATATTGGGGTTGGCATTTATTTCAGCCTTGGTTGAATTGGTGCCGACCTGTCTGGGGTCATGACCCCGGACAGGTCGGAGCGGATAGGCTGTGCCTGTCCTTGGGCATAAAGCTCGCGATCCTCAGCAAAGCCGTCCGCTCCATCCATGATCGTCTCGAACGGTTGCCTGAGCCTTGAGCTCGTATGCAAGGTGGAGAAACATGATGTCGAACCAATATGTTGCCGTCGATGTATCTAAGGCGGCACTCGATATTGCCTTACCGGGGGCTAACGGGGTTTGGCGCCGTACCAATTCGGTGGCGGGGATCGCGGCTTTAAGAAGGCGGCTCGCGACCCTTGAACATCCCCATATCGTCTGCGAGGCAACGGGCCGCTATGGCCGGTTGCTCGCTCGCCAGATGGGAGCGGCGGGGATCGCCATGAGCATCGTCAATCCCAGGCAAGTGCGGGATTTTGCTAGAGCGAGCGGTCAACTCGCCAAAACCGATGCGCTTGACGCTGGCATCATCCTACGCTTCGCTGACGCCATGCAGCCCGCCAGAACACCGCCAACACCTGAAAATCAGGCTCGCCTTGCCGAGCAAGTGCGCAGAAGGCGGCAACTGGTCGGTATGCTGGCTACCGAAAAGCAGCGTCTGTCCGGCCTCGATGACGCCGAAACGCTGGCTTCGATCCGCGAGCATATTGCCTTCCTGCAAGGACAAATCGGCCAGTGCGATGCGCGCATAACGGCTGAAATCGAGGCTGATGCCACGCTCGCGCGCAAAGCTATGCTGCTGGAGTCTATTCCAGGCATCGGCGCCACGACAGCGGCAGTGCTGATCGCCGAACTCCCCGAACTTGGTATCGCTGACAAAAAGCAGATCGCAGCCCTTGCCGGCATCGCTCCCATGAACCGTGACAGCGGCCAGTGGCGCGGTCAGGCGCATATTACCGGCGGCCGACTCTCGGTCAGATGCGCGCTCTACATGGCAACATTACCCGCCATCCGCTTCAATCCAACCATCCGCGACTTCTACCAGCACCTCCGCGCGGGAGGCAAAGCGCCCAAAGTCGCCATCACCGCCGCCATGCGAAAACTCCTCATTATCGCAAACGCCATCGTCCAGCAGGATAAACCATGGGCCAATCTCGCTTGACACCCAATACGGTTGCTGAGCGCCTGCCTTGGCAGGCAGTCGAAGGGGCTACTCAGGACGAACGGTTCTGAGTAAACTCATCACGCTTGTCTTATGACTTTGTGGTCCGTTCGGGTCAGGATGCGATGTCCGGTCCGGGGTGGCCACCCCGGACCGGACGGAAGGGGACGGATCGCAAAACCGCTGGTCGTGAAGGGACCGGGTTAGAGTAGGATCGCCCCTTTCTTTTTCATCAGGCCCGAACGGATACCGGGGCTTTTAAGGCCCGGATGACAAGCATGGGACAGCGAAAAAGATGAGCAACTCTCTACCACAAACCATCGGCATCGACATCTCCAAAGCGACGTTGGACTGCTATGTCCATCCCATCGGGATCGAGCGCCAGTTCCCCAACACCACCAAGGGCCACAAGACCCTGATCGCATGGGCCGGGCAATGGGAGGTCGAGCGGATCGCCTATGAGGCTACCGGCATCTACCACCGCGCGCTGGAGGTCGCGCTCGGCCATATGCCCTGCGTCAAGCTCAACCCGGAACGGGCAAGGCGCTTCGCTCAGGCGACAGGCACGCTCGCCAAGACCGATCGCATCGACGCCAGGCTGCTCGCACGGATGGCGGTGACGCTGAAACCCCCGGTCAGGCCCGCCCGAAGCCCGCAGCAGAACCAACTGGCCGAACTCGTCAACGCCCGCGATGGTCTGGTGCGTGATCGCACCGCGCTCAAAAACCGCGAAAAGAACCTCACCGTCACGCTGCTTAAGCGCCAGTGCAGCCAACGGCTCGAACAGATCGCTCGCCACATCGCTGCGCTCGACGCTGAAATCGCGGCCGTCATTGCCGCAGATGAAAAGCTCGTCCGGCGCCACCACATTCTCACCAGCATCGCTGGCCTCGGCACACTCACCGCCAACCAGATCATCGCCACCATGCCCGAACTCGGATCGCTCGATAACAAGCAGGCTGCCTCGCTCGCCGGACTTGCCCCGGTCGCGCGCCAGTCCGGCCAATGGAAAGGCAAAAGCTTCATCCGCGGCGGTAGGGCCAATGTCCGACAGGCTCTCTACATGCCTGCTCTGGTCGCCGCCCGATTCAATCCAAACCTCAAGGCCAAATACCAGCAGCTCATCGCTGCCGGAAAACCCGCCAAAATCGCCATCACAGCCATCATGCGAAAGCTCATCGTCACCGCAAATGCGCTACTCAGGGCAGATCGTCTCTGGACCACAGCATGCGCTTGACCATCACGGATACTCTAATAGACGCCGATCATCTTGGCCCCCGCCACGATCAGGACCAGCGCCAATGCGCGCACGATCATGGTCGATGGCAGGCGGATGCCCAATGTCGTGCCCACGAGCGCACCGGCCAGCGCGGCCCCGGCAAAAAGCGGCAGCGTTTCTGGCAGCTGTTGCAGCGAGGCCAGATTGCCGAGCAGCCCGGAAATCGAATTGACGAGGATGAACACCGCCGCGATTCCCGATGCGGCGCGCGGTGTTGCCCAGCCCAGGAACAGCAGCAGCGGCGACAAGAAAATGCCGCCGCCCGTGCCCGTCAGACCCGACAACAGGCCGATGCCCGCCCCGGCCGCGATCGCCACGATAATGGGCGGATCTTTGACGTCTTCTGCCGTGCCGAGCGGCTTTGGCCACAACAATCGTGCCGCCGACAGCCACAACACTATGCCCACCAGCGGACGATAGAAATGCGTGGGCAGGATGATGCCCCCGCCGATGAACGCCATCGGGATGGCGCCGATGAGAAAGGGCCAGAGCGTGCGCCAGCGGAACAATCCGGCATTAACGAAGCGGGCGGAGGTGAAGGTCGCGACGATGACGTTGAGAACCAGCGCCGTGGGACGCATGACCTGCGCCGGCAGGCCGAATAACGCCATCAACGCGATATAGGCCGACGCCCCGGCATGACCGACGCTGGAATAGAGCGCCGCGCCAAAGAATATGCAGGCGGCAAGGGCGTAAGTGGCGTCGATCATGACGCGGGCGCTCGCACTCCGGTCCCGCCCCTGTCAATCCCGCCCACCGGCAAACTTACCCGCTGTTGCGCAACGCCGTCGCGATCGCGTTGATCGACAATTCGATGCCTTCCTTGATGCGCGGATCATCCTCGCCAGCCCGATGGCGTTTCAACAGCTCGACCTGCAACAGGTTGAGCGGCTCGATATAGGGCAGGCGCAGCCGGATCGAGGTTTCCAGCGCCGCATTCTTTTCCAGCAATCGCGATTGCGCCGTCGCCGCCAGCAGCCCGTCATGCGTCTGGTTCCACCCTTCGCGTATCCGCCCGAACAGCGTGTCGGCCATCCCCTGATCCTCGACCAGCGGCAGATATTGCGCGGCGATGCCCAGGTCCGACTTGGCCAGCACCATTTCCAGATTGGCGAGCGCGGATTTGAGGAACGACCAATGCTGCGCCATGTCGGCGAGCAGCGCCTTGTCCTCGAACCCGGCCAATGCCTGGCCCACGCCATACCAACCCGGCAGCATCACCCGCGCCTGCGCCCAGCTGAACACCCAGGGAATGGCGCGCAGATCCTCGATCGCGTTGCTCTTGGTGCGGCTTGCTGGGCGCGACCCGATCTTGAGGCCGGAAATTTCCTGGATCGGCGTCAATTGCCGGAAAAACTCCTTGAACCCCTCCGTGCCGTAGACAAGGTCGCGATAGGCAGCGAAGGCGTTTTTCGACAGCTCATCCATCGCGGCGGTAAAGCGCGCGGCGTCGCGCTCCGAAATCCCCTCCGGCTCCAGGCTGGCGAGCAGGGTGGCGCTGGTCATCGCCTCCAAATTGGTCATCGCGACATCGCGCGACCCGAATTTGGCGGCGATCATCTCGCCCTGTTCGGTGATGCGGATGCGCCCCTGCACTGTGCCGCGCGGCTGCGCCTGGATCGCGGCGAAGGCCGACCCGCCCCCACGGCCCACCGCCCCGCCGCGGCCGTGGAACAACTGCATCGCCGCGCCCGCATCGGCAAAGACGGGGGCCAGCGCCTGGCTCGCCTTGTAGAGGCTCCAGGTCGAGGTGATATAGCCGCCATCCTTGTTGCTGTCCGAATAGCCGATCATCACTTCCTGATGGCCGCGCGCCTGCACCACGCCCGCAATTTCGGGCAGGCCGAAATAGGCGGACATGATCGCGGGCGCAGCCTCCAGATCGCCGATCGTCTCGAACAGCGGGATCGCCATGATCGCGGCCTGCGGCGGCGCGCCATCCACGCCCGCCTGCCACAGCCCGGCTTCCTTCAGCAGGATATTGACCTCCAGCATGTCGGACACGCTTTCGGCCTTGGAAATGATATAATGGGTGATGCATTGCGGGCCATAGACGCGATGCGCCTCCGCCGCCGCATGGACGATCGCCAGTTCCGACGCGGTTTCCTCGCCATAAGCGGAAAAGCGCGACCCCAGCGGCCGGTTGCTCGCCAATTCCTTGCGCAGCAGCGCGATGCGCGCATATTCGTCGAGCGTGGCATAGTCCGGCTCGACCCCGGCGACCTTGAGCAGCTCGCCCACCACCCGCTCATGCACGTCGCTATTCTGCCGCATGTCGAGCGTGGCGAGGTGGAAGCCGAACGTCTCGACCGCGCGGATCAACCGGCCCAGCGCCCCGCCACTCGACAGCGCGCCATTGCCCTCGCTCGCCAGCCCCTGCGCCACCGTCACCAGATCGCGGCGGAAATCCTGCGGCATGGCATAGGCCTCGCCCTTGAGCGCGGAGGGCCGGGCAGGCTGCGTGCCGGTCAGCGCGGTACAGGTCGCGGCAAGCCTAGCATAGATGCCGGATATGGCGCGCCGATAGGGTTCGTCCCCCCGGCTGGGCGACGCATCGCCGCTCGCCTCGGCCAGCTCCAGCACCGCCTGCGGCACATGCGCCAATTCGGTCGACAGCGAGAGTTCCGCCCCCAGAGCGTGCAACGCATCGAGATAATAAGCGATCGCCGCCTGACAGCCGCGCTGCAAGGCATGGCGCAATTGCGGCGCCTGAACGAAGGGATTGCCGTCGCGGTCGCCGCCAATCCAGCTCCCCACCCGCAGGAAACTTTGCGGCCGCGCGCCCAGCACCCGCTCCCACCGCGCATAGAGCGCAGGCAGCACCGGCAGGAAGGTGTCGCGGAAATAGGCCAGCACATTGTCGATCTCGTCCGCGACGAACAATTTTTCGCGGCGCAACGGGCGGGTCTGCCACAGCAGCGCGATCTGGCGGAAAATCGCCTCGTCCAGATTTTCGCCATCCTCTGTCTCGTCGCGGCCCGCATCCTTGAGCAGCATCAGGTCGGCGATGCGGTTCTTGTGATCGATCATGCTCTTGCGCCGCACCTCGGTCGGGTGGGCGGTCAGTACCGGCACGATCAGGCTGTGCGACAGCAGGTCCAGCACCGCGTCGCGGCCAATGCCATGCGACTCCAGCCGCGCCAGCACCGACGCGACATCGGCGCCCGGCTCAGCGGCGATGCCCTGCCGATCCTCGGCCAGATTGGCGAGCATCGAAAACAGCATGAACCCGCGCACGAAATTGAGCGTGTCATCGAGCGTCAGCACATCCAGCCCGGTATCGGTCAGGTCCGCCCCCTGCACCCCGCGCGCGCGATCCACCGACGCCGACCGGATATATTCGGTCTGCTTGTAGAGGCTCTCCCCCCCATAAGCCCGGATCACGTCGCCCAGCAGGCGCCCCAGAAAGCGGATGTCGGGATTCTGCGTGATCGCAGGGGCGGAGGGGGAGGGGGAAAGAGTCGCCATGGGGCGCAATGCTGCATTGCAACAGGGAATGGGTCAAGCGGAGGATGTAGGGGCGGGGGCAATTGGCAAAGCGAATGTCGTGCCTTGCCCTCGCCCGCCTCCGCGGGAGAGGCTACGAAGACTTGGCAGCTTGCTGCCTAGTCGATGTCGGCGAGGGTCTTTCTTCTGACTTCCGGCGGTTCATCAGCCTGCAAAAACCGGAGGCCGTTCAATCGGGAGGCCAAACATGCCCGCCTCGACGAGGCGGATATAGATGCATTGCTGGCAAGGGCAGGCACATGTGTTACAATGTGTGCCACCAGCGAAAAGGAATGCGACATGGCTGCCAGCACGACGATGACGATCCGGGTGACGCCCGATCTCAAGGAAAAGCTCGGCCGCCTCGCCCACAATACGCGCCGCACCAAGTCCTACCTCGCCGCCGAAGCGGTCGAAGCCTATGTGACTCGCGAATTGCAGATCATCGAGGGCATAGAGCGGGGGCTTGCCGACAGGGAAGCGGGCCGGGTGACGCCGCATGACGCCGCGATGGACCGGATCGACGCCGCGATTGCCGCAGCCGCCAAAAATGCTGCATGAGGCATGTGCAATGGTCGGATGCCGCGCTTGACGATCTGGAACGGCACATCGTCCACATCGCCAGAGACAATCCGGCCGCAGCGCGGCAGGCCGCGAAACGGATACGCGAGACAGGCGACGCCTTGGCCGACTATGCGACCGGCCACCCCGGCCGGGTCGGCGGCACCTACGAAAAATCCGTCAACCAGCTTCCCTATATCCTCGCCTACGCGCTCAGCCGCGACGACACGGTGCTGGCGATCCTCCAGGTCATCCACACATCGCGCAACTGGCGCCTCGATGATTGGCCAGAATGAGGGGAATTGCCTGATTGTGGTGCGATGGCCGGTTGCGGAGTGACGGGTTTGAGGTTTGCAACGAAAATTTCTGCTATTATCCTGCATTCAACCAACGCAAAAATCCACCCGCCAATTACACCATTCCCGATTTCCCCTGATGAATTTGATCTATTTTCTGTGAAGACCTAATATAAAACATGAAGTATGGATTGATGACTTCAAGCTTATCTTCATCCCACTCTAAGACCGGCGAAAGTTTTTTTATATCCTTGGCTATCCCATCCATTTGTTTGAGGGCTAGTTGGACGCTGGAGCCAACCGGGGTATCTTCCTTGCAGATTATTTTTATTCTCTCCATAATCTCGTCATAATCAAAGCTCATTCGTGGAGGATTTTCAATCAGGGCAAGTAGAATCGCACGGTAGACATCGCCAGAAGATCCATCGGTGAATTGGAACTCTTTTCTTTGAGTTCCGCGCTCTTTCGCTCCGGTGTGAAGCCTCTCAACCGTCCTTGAATAATCAGTTTGCAGAGATGTTCGCTCCAATGCAGAGCGATATTCTGTTTCGGACACTTCAGTTCTCTCTTCCATAATCTGCTTATTCCGAATATCTTTCTCAAGACATAAGTTTAAGCATAGAGACTGCATCAGTTGAGGTGAACCGAGCGCTTCAGTAGCAAGTTTTTTGATTATTGCCGGAGCTATGTCTACGCCGAGAGCCGAGAAGCCATTTTTGGCGATGATTTCCAATTCTACGACCGACCAATAATCAAAAAGAATGGAAACTATGCGCCCAGTCAGCTCGTCATTGGCGCGAACCATATCATCCGATTTGTGTGGAACTGAAGCGATGCAAACACGAACGCCACGTTCACTAATCGCCTTGATAGACTTAGCAATATCAACTTGGGCATCTTCCGAAATATAGTGAAAATCGTCCACAAATACAACAAAATCGCTGCCGCCTAACTCTTTCACTACAGCCTCAAAAAACTCTACACCGAACTTATGCGAAGTTGTTGTTATGAATTCAACGCCGCCATTTATTTCCCCTTCAGCCTTTGCCTTGGCGAAAATCACCCCAGCTTCCGCGCTAGTTTTTCCCGTAGCGCTTGCTTTCACGACCCGTTCCTTGACCTTCTCGATTTCCTCCGGACCACCGATCCACCGCATAACTGATTGCCATAGTTCGTTTGATGATTGTAGCGATTGGCCAGTAACAGGGATTATGCGGTCGGACGTTATAAGAGTGTCGACCAAGGCTGTTTTTCCCGTTTTAGATGGACCGGAAATGGAGATTACCATTTTCGGCATATCAAGAGCAGAAGCTAGCTTTTCTTCATTCTTTTCTTCAGTTCTTTTAACGTAAGTGTATGTAGGGGTTCCGTTTGGGACAAAAACTTCGAAAACAAAATCTGGCATATGTCACCTTTCTACGGTGGATAATGATAAAATAAGCGCCGCTCCTGGTTTTCCAGGCCTTCAAAGCTAATTATTAAGTCAGAACATGGAGGAAGCAAGGGGACATATGTAGATCGGAGGTCAGTTCTATCTGTCACCAATTGCACGACAAGCCAAATAAATCTTCCATTCGCGAGGTCTGCGTTTGAAGCATTTGCCATAGTATCCTGATATCCACCAAAGCCGCTCATCGCTCTGCCGCACGCCAAACTCGCGTTATACGACCCGGCGGGTTTCGGGCTTTCGCTTGTGGTAACGGAGGGGCCAATTTTGGCGCATAACTGCCCAGTCACAAAACCCCCTTTCCTACTTGCGCATCCTCTGATCTATCCTTTCCGATGGACCAGCACCCCACCCCGCCGCCACCCCCGGCCAACCGAGCCCACTGGACGCCCGCCAAGCAGCGGCGCTTCCTCGTTGCCCTGCTCGAAACCGGCACCGTCGCTACTGCCGCCCGCAGCGTCGGCATGTCGCCCACCAGCGCGCATCGCCTGCGTCGGCGGCTGGCGGGGACGATGTTCGACCAGAGCTGGGACTGGGCGCTGGCCCATTATGCGCAGTGCATGGCCGATCCCTTCGCGCCGGACCCGCCGCCGGTCGCTGCCCCGCTGCGGTGATGATGCGGTTTGCGAACAAGACATCAAAATCCTCCCCCGGCGGGGGAGGGGGACCGTTCGCGAAGCGAATGGTGGAGGGGTGTCCCGCTATCGAGACGGCAACACCCCTCCGTCAGGGCTGCGCCCTGCCACCTCCCCTGCCAGGGGAGGATGGGGGTTGTTCGACACGCCAGGACCGGATTTGCAAACCACATGACCGCCACCTGCTGATGGCGATGCCCGCACCTGTGGCCTCCTCTTGGTGTGAAGAAAAATTTTCCGTTCGCCCTGAGCCTGTCGAAGGGCCGCTTTTTCTTCGTTCTAAACTTCCGCGCGAAGAAAAGGACAGTCCTTCGACAGGCTCAGGACGAACGGAGTTTTCATATGCGATAGCCCTGTTGTCGCGTCATAGTGACCCAAGCGTGACTTCACCGTGACCCAACACGAACCTCACCGGGTCTTCACAGCGCCCTCACCTTTACTATTGGCCCGATTTTCCCGACGACGGTGTGAACTTCGACCGATCCTCGACAGGCGCGCCGCTGTCGCCCCCGCCGCACCCCTCTTGCGCTCCCCCGCCCCCATGGGCCATGGGGTGGGCGTGACCGCCAGCATCAGCATAGGAACCGACAGCTTGGGGCAGCCCGTGCTGGTCGACGTGGAGGAATTGCTCGCCACCCGGCTGCTCGTTCAGGGCAATTCGGGGTCGGGTAAGTCGCATCTGCTGCGCCGCCTGCTGGAGGAAAGCGCGCCGATGGTGCAACAGGTGGTGATCGACCCGGAGGGGGATTTCGTCACGCTGGCCGACCGCTATGGCCATGTGGTGATCGACGCCGGCGACTATAATGAGCGTGAGATCGTCACCATGGCGACGCGGATTCGCGAACATCGCGCCTCGGTGGTGCTGAGCCTGGAGGCGCTGGAGATCGACGCGCAGATGAAATGCGCGGCCTCCTTCCTCAACGCGCTGTTCGATGCGCCCCGCGACCATTGGTATCCCGCTTTGGTGGTGGTGGATGAGGCGCAGATGTTCGCCCCTGCCGCCGCGGGCGACGTGTCCGACGAAGCGCGGCGGGTATCGCTGGCGGCGATGACCAATTTGATGTGCCGGGGGCGCAAGCGGGGGTTGGCGGGCGTGATCGCGACGCAGCGGCTGGCGAAGCTCGCCAAGAATGTCGCGGCCGAAGCCTCCAACTTCCTGATGGGGCGCACCTTCCTCGACATCGACATGGCGCGCGCCGCCGACCTGCTGGGCATGGAGCGGCGGCAGGCCGAGCAGATCCGCGATCTGGAGCGCGGGCGCTTCCTGGCGCTGGGTCCGGCCATCTGCCGCCGCCCGGTGTCGGTCAAGATCGGCGCGGTCCATACCAGCACGCGCGGCGGCACCCACAAGCTGATGGCCCCGCCAGTGACCAGCGGCGAGGATTTTCAGGAATTGCTGTTCGCCCCCGAACCGCAGGATGCGGCACCGCTCGCCCCGCCGCGCGCCGATCCGCCGCCCCGCCCGGCCGAGGAGATCATCCGCGCGCTGGCCGATTCGCCGTCGGCCAAGCCCGCCGCGCCCGAACTGGATTTCGGCCAGAATGAACCGGTGGTGATGGCGGTGCTGGAAGAGATTGTCGCTGATCTGGGCGATGCGGCCCCCAGCGTGTCGACTTTGTACCAGGATTTCGGCGTGCGCTGCCGGATGAAGGGGCTGCGCACCCCGCCGCTGGACCTGCCCGCTTTCCGCAAGCGCTTTGCCATGGCGCAGGCGGGGATGATGGACGCGGCCGACCCGCGCTGGGAACCGGCGATGCGCGCTGCCGATGCGCTGCCCGAAGACATGCTCGCGCCCTTCCTGCTGATCGCCCGCGCCGCGATGCAGGGGCTTCAATGCCCCGACGATGCCGCCCTGGCCCGCGCCTATGGCACCAGCTCGCCGGGGCGAGTCCGCCGCCTGATCGACTATATGGAAAAACTGGGCGTCATCGTTGCCCGCACCGATTTTTCGGGCAAACGCTCGATTGGCGTGCCGGGGCTGGGCCTGTCGACGGCGGTGGCGGAGGGCTGAGCGGCGGCTTGCTCCCCTTTCGGGAGCGGCCTATAGCCCCGCCCATGACCGCCGAACCCTTCGCCAGACAGCTTGCCGCTTTGGACGCGCGCGGGCGGTTGCGTCGCCTGATGCCCCGGTCGGGCCATGATTTCGCGTCGAACGATTATCTCGGCCTCGCCGCCGATCCGATCATCGCCGGGGCGGTGGCGGATGCGATTGCACGGGGCGTGCCGGTGGGGTCGGGCGGATCGCGGCTGCTGCGCGGCAATGCGCCCGAACATGAAGGGTTGGAGGCCAAGGCCGCGGATTTCTTCCGCACCCAGGCATCGCTGTTCGTCGCCAATGGCTATGTCGGCAATCTCGCTTTGTTCGGCACCCTGCCGCAGCGCGGCGACCTGATCGTCGCGGACGAACTCATCCACGCGAGCGCGCATGACGGCATCCGCATGAGCAAGGCCGCCGCCGTCTTCGCCCGACACAATGATGTGCAGAGCTTCGCCGACCTGATCACCGCCTTCCGCACCGAAGGGGGCAAGGGCCGCATCTGGATCGCGGTCGAAACGCTCTATTCGATGGACGGCGACCTCGCCCCGCTCGCCGATCTCGCCAAGCTGGCGGCGAAACATCATGGCATGCTGCTGCTCGACGAAGCCCATGGCACCGGGGTCTTCGGACCGGGTGGACGCGGGCTTTCGGCCGGGCTGGACGGGCTGCACAATGTCGTCACGCTCCATACCTGCGGCAAGGCGATGGGGGTGGAAGGCGCGCTGATCTGCGGGCCACGCCTGCATATCGACTATCTCATCAACCGCGCCCGCGCGTTCATCTTCTCCACCGCGCCCTCGCCGCTAATGGCAGTCGCGGTGTCCGCCGCGCTCGACCGGATAGAGGAAGCGAGCGACCTGCGCGATCGGTTGAAGACGTTGCGGCAGGATGCCGCCGAAGCCATCTGCGCACCGCTCGGCCTGCCCACGCCGCGCAGCCAGATCGTGCCGGTCATCCTGGGCACGGACGCGCGCACCATGGCGGCGGCGGCGGCCTTGCAGGACGCCGGGTTCGACGTGCGCGGCATCCGCCCGCCGACCGTGCCACCGGGCACCAGCCGCCTGCGCCTATCGCTGACGCTCAATGTCGGCCGCGCCGATATCGCCGCGCTCGGCCGCGAATTGCAAAGGATCGTAGGATGACCGTTCTTATCGTCACCGGCACCGATACCGGCATCGGCAAAACGGTCTTTGCCGCTGGCCTCGCCGCGGCGTTGGGCGCGCATTATTGGAAGCCGATCCAGGCCGGGGTCGACCCCGATGGCGACAAGGAAGAAGTGGCTCGTCTGTCCGGCCTGCCCGCCACGCACATCCTGCCCGAAGCCTATCGGCTGACGACCCCCGCCTCGCCGCATCTGGCCGCGCGGATCGACGGCGTGACGATCGAATTGGACCGGCTGGCGTTGCCGCAGATCGATGGACCGCTGGTGGTCGAGGGCGCAGGCGGCGTGCTGGTGCCGATCAGCGAGACGCTGTCGATGGCCGACCTGTTCTCCCATTGGGGTCAGCCCGTCATCCTGTGCGCGCGCACCGCGCTCGGCACGATCAACCATAGCCTGCTCAGCATCGAGGCGCTGCGCGCGCGCGGCGTGCCGATCGCGGGCATTGCCTTCGTCGGTGAGGCGCATGCGGAAAATGAGCGGATCATCCCGCTGCTGGCGGGTGTGCCCAGCCTTGGCCGCCTGCCGCTGCTCGACCCGCTAAACCCGGCCACGCTGGCGCAAGCCTTTGCCGCGCATATACGGCTTTCCGATCCTTTCAACGGCTGATAATATTCGACCAACGACATGGACAGGCTTGTTGGACAGGCGTTCAAGTCCCCGTCATGCCGGGCGCGTCCGATGCGCCCACTTCAAGCAAGGGATGCTTTGATGAAACACCTCCTCCTGGGCGCTGCCGCCTCCGCACTGGCGCTGACCGCTGGTATCGCCCACGCGCAACAGCCCGCCCCAGCCATCACCACCGCCCCAGTTTCGGCCAAGCCCACCTATGGCAGCTATGGCTTCGACGCGGCGGGCATGGACCTGTCAGTGAAGCCGGGCGATGATTTCTACGACCATGCCAACGGCACCTGGGCGAAAAACACGCCGATCCCGGCCGACAAGTCCAACTATGGCGCGTTCAACACGCTCGACGAATTGTCGCGCACCCGCACCCGCGCGATCCTGGACGCGGCGAAAGATGATCCGGCGAGCAAGATCGGCGCGGCCTATGCCAGCTATCTCGACACCGCCGCCGTCGAAGCCAAGGGGCTGGCCCCGATCAAGCCTTGGCTCGCCGAGATCAAGGGCGTGAAGGACAAGGCGGGCTATGCGACGCTCGCCGCCAAGGCTGCCCGCGCCGGGATCAGCGGCCCGTTCCGATTCTATGTCGGGCAGGACGATAAAGACCCCGAAACCTATATTCTGTCGATGAGCCAGGGTGGGCTGGGCCTGCCCGATCGCGACTATTATCTGGATGAAAAGCCGGAAATGGCAAAGATCCGCGCCGCCTATGTCGCGCATCTGGAGACGATGCTGACGCTGGCGGGTGAAACAGACGCCAAGGCGCGCGCCGCCGCCTTGATGGCGTTCGAGACGGAAGTGGCCAAGGTCCACTGGACCCAGATCGACAGCCGCGACGCGGACAAGACCTATAATAAGCTGACGCTGGCCGCCCTGCAAAAGGCCGCGCCAGGCTTCGACTTCGCCGCCTATTTCAAGGCGAATGGCCTGACGCCGACCGACCTGCTCGTCGCCCAACCCTCCGCCATCACCGGCGAGGCGGCGCTGATCGCCAAGACGCAGATGGCCGTGCTGAAGGACGCGCTGTTGCTGCGCAGCCTGCATGCTTATGCCGACAAACTGCCCGACAACATCGCCAATGCCGACTTCGCCTTTTACGGCACCACCCTGTCAGGTACGCCAGAGCGTGAGGCGCGGTGGAAGCGGGGCGTCGATTTCCTCAAGGATTCACTCGGCGAAGAGGTCGGCAAAGTCTATGTCGCGCAATATTTCCCGCCCGAAACCAAGGCGGCGATGGATGTGCTGGTCAAGAATGTGATCGCCGCCATGGGACGTCGCATCGACGGCCTGCCGTGGATGAGCGACACCGCCAAGGCGCGTGCGCACAAGAAGCTGGCGGCCTTCACCCCCAAGATCGGCTATCCCGACAAATGGCGCGACTATGATGGCCTCGCCATCCAGCGCGACGATCTGCTGGGCAATGCGATGCGCGCCAATCAGTTCGATTTCGACTATAATATTGGGAAGCTGGGCAAGCCCATCTATCGTTGGGAATGGGGCATGACGCCGATGGAGATCAACGCCTATGCCAATTTCGGCATGGTCGAGATCGTGTTCCCCGCCGCGATCCTGCAACCGCCCTTCTTTGATCCCAACGCCGACCCGGCGGTCAATTATGGTGGCATCGGCGCGGTCATCGGCCATGAACTGAGCCATCATTTCGATGATCAGGGCGCGAAATATGACGAGACCGGCAAGCTCAACCAATGGTGGACCGACGCTGATGTCGCCAATTTCAAGGCGCTGACCGACAAGCTGGTCACCCAATATGACGCCTATGAGCCGTTCCCCGGCGCGCATGTGAAGGGGGCGTTCACGCTGGGCGAGAATATCGGCGATCTGGGTGGGCTGGCGGTCGCGCTCGACGCCTATCATGCCTCGCTGGGCGGCAAGTCCGCGCCGGTGATCGACGGCATGACCGGCGACCAGCGCTTTTTCCTGGGCTGGGCGCAGGTGTGGCGGCGCAATTATCGCGAGGCCAATCTGCGCCAGCGGCTGGTCACCGATCCGCACGCGCCGTCGCAATATCGCGCCGATATCGTGCGCAATTTCGATAGCTGGTATGAGGCGTTCAAGCCTGCGCCGGGCGGCAAGCTTTATCTTGAGCCTAAGGAGCGCGTCAAAATCTGGTGATGACAAGCGTGCGCCGACTCCGTTTCGGAGTCGGCGCACGCTTGTTGCAAGGTCGCAACGATAAGGGCTGCTGACGGCCCGTTTCGCAAAAAAGACGAGTCGTCGGGAACCCGAACATCGTCCGCCTTATGCCACGGCTCGACGGAACGGGCCTTCCCATGCCGATGCGTTGTCCACAGCTTCTGACGGGTCATCAGTTCAAGGAGACGCATTGTGAAGAGCCTCACCCTTTCCCACGCCCTCAAGGCTGGCCTCGCATCGGCCGCTCTTTTCGCGGTTGCCCCGCTCGCGGCGCAGACCACGCAGCCCGCCCCAGCCGCGCCCGCTTCCCCCGCGGCACCCGCCGCCGGAGCCAGCAATTTCAGCGATAGCGATATCCAGCAATTTGCCGCTGCGGCCACCGAAGTGACGAAGATCCAGGCGGATGCGTCGATCCCGGCCGCCGAGAAGCAGCCCAAGATGCTCGCCGCGTTGCAGGCGTCCGGCCTGCCGCCTGAAAAGTTCAACCAGATCGGCCAGGCTGCCGCCACCGACCCCGCGCTTCAGCAGCGTATTCAGGCCGCCGCACCCGCCGCCCCGGCGCAGCCGCAGCCCTGATGAAAGACGGATGGGCCGGTCCTCGATCGGCCCATTTTTCGTCCCACCGCCCGGTGGTTCCCCGACCGGTTAAAAATATCAGGGGGTGACGGCGGCCGCGCTGTCTGTCTATCGTGCCCGCCATGCAGCAACTGGCCCTTTCCATCGCGCTGATCGGCATATTGGGGATCGGCGCGCAGTGGATCGCCTGGCGCACGGGCTGGCCTGCCATTGCGCTGATGCTGGCGGCGGGCGTCATCGGCGGCCCCGTTCTCCACATTATCAATCCCGAACATGTGTTCGGCGAACTGCTCGAACCCATGGTGTCGATCGCGGTCGCGCTGATCCTGTTCGAAGGTGGCCTCAGCCTCAATTTCCGCGAATTGCGCAAGACCGATGGCGCGGTGATCCGCCTCGTCCTGCTCGGCGCGCCGATCGGCTGGGTATTGGGCGCTATCGCCTGCTATTATGTCGCTGGGCTGGTCTGGCCCGTCGCGATCCTGTTCGCCGGGATATTGGTGGTCACGGGGCCGACCGTGGTGCTGCCCTTGCTGCGTCAGTCCAACGTCGCGGCGCGGCCGCGCGCCATCCTGAAATGGGAAGCGATCGTCAATGATCCGGTCGGGGCGCTGCTCGGCGTCGTGACCTATGAATATCTGCGCCGGGCGGGCGAGGGCGGGACGCTGGCGTCGGTCATCTTGTCGCTGCTGGGTGCTGCGGTCATCGCAGGCCTGATCGGCTGGCTTGCCGCCCGTGCGATCGGCTGGGCCTTTCCGCGCGGTCATGTGCCCGAATATCTCAAGGCACCGATATTGCTGGTCGCGGTGATTGGTGTCTTTGTCGGATCGAACATGATCCAGCAGGAAACCGGATTGCTGGCGGTCACGGTGATGGGCGTGGCGCTCGCCAATATGCGCTTCGATTCGCTGCGCGACATTCAGCCGTTCAAGGAGAATGTCACTGTCCTGCTGATCTCAGGCGTGTTCGTCATCCTCTCTGCCTCGCTCAACCTGGAGGTGTTGCGCCAGTTCGAATGGCGCTTCATCGGCTTCCTGCTGGCGCTTTTGTTTTTGGTGCGGCCAGCCACGGTCCTGCTCAGTCTCGCTTTCTCGCCCGTCCCCTGGAACGAGCGGTTGCTGGTCGCGTGGATCGCGCCGCGCGGTATCGTCGCGGTGGCCATTTCCGGCCTGTTCGCGCTGCGGCTCGACCGGCTCGGCTATGGTGACGGATCGATCCTGGTCACCTTGTCCTTTGCGGTCGTCATCGCGACGATCCTCTTCCACGGTTTTTCGATCAAGGCGGTCGCGCGGCTGCTCAAGGTAACGGGTGCATCGGAACAGGGGCTGTTGATCGTCGGTGCGACGCCTTTCAGTCTGGGGTTGGCCGATCAGTTGCGCCAGCTCGACATACCCGTGACGATCGCCGACAATAGCTGGCAGCGGCTTGCCCCGGCCCGGCACAAGGGCATCCCCACCTATCATGGCGAGATACTGTCCGAAGCCACCGAAGAGCGGCTGGATCTCACCCAGTTTCAGGTGTTGGCTGCTGCGACGGGCAACGAGGCCTATAACGCGCTCGTCTGCAATGAATTTGCGCCGGAAATCGGGCGCGACAACGTCTATCAGCTGGGCGATGCCAGCGATGATGACGATCCGCGCACCTTGCCAGAGTCGCTGCGCGGCCGGACGCTCTTCACGTCAGGCCATGGCGTGGAGGATATTGTGGAACGCGAGGAGCAAGGCTGGACCTTCCGCAAGACGAAGATCAGCGAACAGTTCGATTATGAAGCGGCCCGCGCCGCCTTGCCGCCGGAGGGCGACATGCTCTTGCTTGTGCGCCGGACCGGGGCGCTGCGTTTCTTCTCCCATGCGTCGCGCCCCACGCCCCAGCCCGGCGACACCATCCTGTCCTATGTGCCGCCCGCCCCGATCCGATCGAAAGGAAAGGAAGAATGACCAAATTGGCCCCAACCGCGCTGCTCCTGTGCGCGAGCTTGGCTGCGTGTCAGCCGCCCGCTGGGCAGGAGGCTGCCAATAACGCGATCGCCGACAATGGCGTGGCGGACAATGGCGCGGACAATATGGTAGAGCCGCAACGCTCCATCCTGCGCCCCGAAGTCGTGCCCACGGTGGAAGAACCCAAGATCGAGCCGGAAGAATTGCTGATCGGCTTCGGTGCCCTGTCGCTCCAGTTGGACGATGGGGCGAAGGCCGCTCTGGACGCGCTGATGACGACCCCAGCAATGCAGGCGGGTGGAGCGGTGGCGCTGCGCGGGCATAGCGATTCGCTGGGCACCGATGGCGACAACCGCGTCGCCTCGCGCCGCCGCGCCGAGCGGGTGCGCGATTATCTGCTCGAAAAGGGCGTGGCGGCCGAGCGCATCACGCTGGTCGCGCTGGGGGAAACCCGGCCGATCGCGCCCAATGCCAAGGAGGATGGCAGCGACGATCCCGAAGGCCGGGCGAAGAATCGCCGGGTCGAGGTGCGCGTCACGCCGCCGCCGGTCGTCATCCCGCCGCCCGTGCCGGTGGATGCGCCGGACGCGGAGAAGCCATAGCCTTGCAGGCGGCTCTCGCCTAAAGGCATGCCATGACTTCTCCTGTCTGGCACCCCTTCACCCAGCATGGCCTGAACGAGCCGATCCCCCAGGTCGTACGCGCCGAGGGTGCGCTGTTGCATCTGGCCGATGGCAGCATGTTGATCGACGCGATTTCGAGCTGGTGGGTCACGACCCATGGCCATTGCCACCCGCGTATCGCCGCCGCCATTGCGGCGCAGGCAGGGCAGCTCGATCAACTGATCTTCGCGGGCTACACCCATGCGCCGGCCGAGGAAGTGGCGCGCGGCCTGATTGACCTAGCGCCCCGCGCGCCCGATCAGCCCAGCCTCACCCATGTCTTTTACTCCGACAGCGGCTCCACTGCGGTCGAGGTCGCGCTGAAAATGGCGCTTGGCTATTGGCACAACCGGGCGCTGGACGGGCTGGACGACGCGCGCAGCCGTATATTGGTGCTGGACCATAGCTATCATGGCGATACGATCGGCACGATGTCGATTGGCGAGCGGGGCGTCTATAACGCTGCCTGGACGCCGTTGCTGTTCGATGTCGGGACGATTCCGTTCCCGGCACCGGGCCAGGAGCAAGCCTGCCTTAATGCGCTTGATGCCGCTTGCCGCGAAAAGCCCGCCGCCTTTATCGTCGAGCCACTGATATTGGGCGCAGGCGGGATGCTGGTCTACTCGCCCTTGATCCTGCGCGAGATGGCGGCGATCTGCCGCCGCCATGATGTGCTGTTCATCGCCGATGAAGTAATGACCGGCTGGGGCCGCACCGGCACGCTGTTTGCCTGTGAACAGGCACGGGTCGTGCCCGACATCATGGCGGTGGCGAAGGGCATTACCGGTGGCGCGATCCCGCTGGCGGCGACGCTGGCGACCGCGCCGATCTTCGAAGCGCATCGCTCGACCGACCGGGCGCGGCTTTTCTATCATTCGTCCAGCTATACCGCGAACGCCATCGCCTGCGCGGCGGCGGTCGCCAATCTCGCCATCTGGCGTGAAGAGGATGTGCTGGGCCGGATCGCCACGCTGGCTGATGGCATCGCGACGCGGCTGGCAGAACTGGCGCAGCATTCCGCCTTCGCCAACCCGCGGCAACTGGGGGCAATCGCGGCGATCGACCTGATCGCGCCGGATGCGGGCTATCTGTCGGACCTCGCACCCCGGCTCCGGGCCTTCTTCCTGGAGCGGGGCATATTGCTGCGGCCCTTGGGCAACAGCATCTACCTCATGCCGCCCTATTGCCTGGATGAAACACAGCTCGATCACATCTTCGCAGCGCTCATCGCGGCAGGGGATCGGTTCGGCGTGAAAGCGTGACTTCCATTTTGCGCAGTTTGGCGCTATGGCGGCGCGATTTTGCGAATTTGGGATATTATGGCGAAAGAAGAACTGCTTGAAATGCGCGGACAGGTTGTGGAGCTTCTCCCCAACGCCATGTTCCGTGTCCGGCTTGAAAATGACCACGAAATTCTCGGCCACACCGCCGGTAAGATGCGCAAGAATCGCATCCGCGTGCTGGTGGGTGACGAAGTGCTTGTCGAGCTGACCCCTTACGACCTGACCAAGGGTCGGATCACGTACCGTTTCAAATAAGTCGTATCTGATGCGACTCATATTGGCTTCGGCATCCCCCCGGCGGCTCGCGCTGCTGGGGCAAATCGGCGTTGTCCCGGATGCGGTCGATCCCGCTGATCTGGACGAAACGCCCGGCAAGGCCGAACTGCCCGCGCTCTATGCCGCGCGCATTGCTGCTGAAAAGGCAGTGGTGGTGGCGGCGCGCCATGACGGCGCACTGGTTCTGTCGGGCGATACGGTGGTGGCTGCTGGACGGCGCATCTTGCCCAAGGCGGAAAGCGAGGCGGAAGCGCGCGCTTGCCTGACACTGCTGTCGGGCCGTCGCCATCGCGTGCTGAGCGCCATCACGCTGATCGACGGCGCGGGCGTGGCGCGGCATCGGCTGTCGACCAATATCGTGACGTTCAAGCGGCTGGAGGCAGCGGATATCGACCGCTATATTGCCAGCGACGAATGGCGCGGCAAGGCGGGCGGCTATGCGATCCAAGGCAAGGCCGCCGGGCTGATCCGGGCGATCCAGGGTAGCCATAGCGCGATCATGGGCCTGCCGCTCTACGAAACCCGCACGCTGCTCAAGGCAGCGGGCCATCCCCTCGATTAGGAACCGACATGGCCGAGTGGCTTTATGAAGAAGGCATTGGCGAGGCCCGTGCCGCGCTGATCGAAAAGGGCCAGTTGGTCGAGGCGCTGATCGAGCGCGAAGGCGATGCCGCACGCGCGGGCGCGGTGATGCAGGGCAAACTCATCACCACGGTCATTCCCAAGAAGCGCGGCATTGTCCGCCTGATCAGCGGCGAGGAAGTACTGATCGAGCCGATCCCGCCCCGGCTGGCGGAGGGCGCGAACCTGCTGGTCGAAATCCTGCGCGAAGCCATCCCCGAAGAAGGCCGCCCCAAGCGCGCCAAGGGCCGCAGCACCCAGCCGGGTATGAAGGCGCAGGCTGGTCCCACCTTGCTCCAGCGCATCCGCGCCACCGGCGTCCCTGTTGTCCCCTGCCCCGCGCATGAGGAAGACCGGCTGGAAGCCCATGGCTGGAGCGAGCTGATGGAAGAAGCGATCAGCGGCGAAGTCGGCACCGAAGCCGCGGCGCTGCGCCTCTATCTAACGCCTGCCATGTTGTTGATCGACATTGACGGGTCGCTGCCGCCGGCGCAGCTGGGGCCGAAGGGCGCGAAGCTGGCGGCGCAAACAGTGCGGCGCATGGGCCTGAGCGGATCGATCGGCATCGACCTGCCGACGATGAACAACAAGGACGAGCGGATCATCGCCGCCGCCCAGATCGACAAATATCTGCCGCTCCCCTTCGAGCGCACGGCGGTCAACGGCTTCGGCTTCGTTCAGATCATCCGCCGCCGCGAGCGCGCGAACCTGATGGAGCTGTTGCGCGAAGATCCGGTGGCGACCGCTGCACTGGCGCTGCTGCGCCGCGCCGAACGGCATGGCCAGGGTGGTCCCGCGACGCTGGTCGCCGCGCCCGCCATCATCGACTATCTGCACAAGCGGCCCAACTGGATCGAACAGCTTGCCAAGCGTCGCGGCGGTGCGATCAGCATGCAGGCCGATGCCACCCTCGCGATCGCGGGTGGCCATGTCGCCTAAAGCCGCCGCCTGTCCGGTCTGCAAAAAGCCCGCCAGCGCGGACACGCGCCCCTTTTGCAGCGCCGCCTGTCGCGACCGCGACCTGCTGCAATGGCTGGGCGAAGGCTATCGCGTCGCCGGGCCACCCGCCGAGGATGACACGCAAAAAATCGGCGATTATGGGCTAGACAGCGAACAGGATTGACGCCTATAGGCACGCCTCCATCGGGCGGAACACTCCGCAGTTGGCTGTGCCTGGATAGCTCAGTTGGTAGAGCAAGCGATTGAAAATCGCTGTGTCGGCGGTTCGAATCCGTCTCCGGGCACCATTTTTACTCTCCCCCCAATAAATATGATCAGATAGCGGGACGCTCACGCGCATCGACCATGCTTCCTGCATGAACGTTCGATATTGCTGGCTCTATGCGTTTGTTAACAGGTTGCTCCTATATATAGCGAGGGAGAGCTTGGTGCGCACATATGGTATTTGCTCGGTTCAGACGGATTGCCGAAAAATCGCAGGTGGCGTTGCACGAGCAGTATAAGGCGCTGACGGGGCAGATTCCCCTGATGTACGCCTTGATGTTCATCAACGTCTTTTGCCTGGCGATGGTGACCTATGGCGATGTGCCGGTCTGGCTGAGCCTCAGCGTTCCGGCCACCCTGTCCGTCATTATCGTCGTCCGGGGTTTCCTTTGGACGGCGCGCAAGAGGAGCGTGCCCTCCCCAAGCAAGATGCGGCGGCATCTTGCCGGGACCATCGTCATGTCGGCGGTCCTGAGCGCCGCGTTCGGCGCCTGGGGGCTGTTCCTGCTCAATGAAGTGGCGACCGACCGGATCACATCGGTTGCGCTTTATGTATTCGTTGGCTCGATCAGCTGTTGTTATTGTTTGCAATCCTTGCCCGTTGCCGGACGATTCGTGCTGCTGTTCGGTGCGGCGCCGGTCACCTTGTGCCTGTTGACATCGTCCGACGTCTACCTGATCGGGATCGGCGTCACCTTCCTCATCATTGCGGCCGTGATCATGCGCACGCTTGCGACCAGCCAATCGGCGTTTAGCAAGCTTTTGATCTCGCGGTCCGAAATGAGCGCGCTGGTCACGGCGCTTCGGCAGAGCGAAGATCATTATCGCTATTCGGTCGACCTCAATCCGCAAATGCCGTGGATCAGCGATGCCGCCGGCGCCATCCTCGAACTCAGTCCCAAATGGGAGGCGGTGACCGGCATGCCAACGGCGGATGCGTTGGGTAGTGGGTGGACGGCCGCTGTTCATCCCGCCGATCTTCCCCCGGTTCTCGACCTGTGGCACCGAACGACGAGCGCGCCCGATGCCTCGGCGGTGGATGTGCGCTATCGTTTGCGCGACCGCAGTGGCGTGTATCGCTGGCATCGCGCCCGCGCGCAGCCGCGTCGCGGTGAAGATGGCACCATCCTGAAATGGTATGGCACGCTGGAGGATATCGATGATCAGGTCAAAGCGGAAAATGCGCTGAGAGAAAGCGAAGAGCGGTATCGCCTCGCGTCGCGGGCGACCAACGACATCATCTGGGACTGCTCACTGGAACAGGATCGGATCGATTGGAGCGAGGCCGCCTTCGATGTTCTGGGCTATGCCGAAACCCGCACGGGCACGTCCCGGTCATGGTGGGTCGATCATATCCATGCGGACGATCAGAAGCGCGTTGTCGATAACCTCGCCAGCCTGGAGGACGTGCATTTCAACCAATGGGTCGAACAATTCCGATTTCGCGCAGCCGATGGGCGCTATCTCAACCTCGTCGCGCGGGGCTATGTCGTGCGCAACAAGGATGGCAAGCCGATCCGTCTGCTGGGCTCTCTGCATGATGTCACCGCGCAGTTGCAATATGAGGCCAAGCTCAAATGGTCGGCGTCGCATGATGCCCTGACCGGACTGCCCAATCGCGCGATGTTCGCCGAGCGCTTGGACGAGGCGCTGGACGACGCGCGCCGACAGGGGCAATGCGTCGGCCTGATCGTGCTGGATGTCGACCGGTTCAAGACCATCAACGACACGCTGGGCCATCATGCGGGTGATGCGGTGCTGCATGACGTGGCGGCCAAACTGAGCAAGCGTTTACCGGTCGGCGCGACTTTGGCGCGTCTGGGTGGGGACGAGTTCGCGATTATCCTGCCGGGACTGACCCCGGAACAGGCACGACAGGAAACCGTCGACACTATCATGGGCAGCCTGACCGGTTCCCTGTTGCATGATGGACGCCATATCGATGTCAGCCTGAGCGCGGGTGGCGCGCTGGCGTTTCGGGATGGGTTGGACGCCGAAGAACTGCATAAATGCGCGGACCTGGCCCTCTATGCCGCCAAGAGCGAGGGACCAGGTCAGATACGGGGCTTCACGCCCGCCATGCGCGAAGCGGTGGACATGGAAAAGGCGATGTTGACCAAGGCGCGGGCGGCCCTGACCAACGACCATATCATCCCCTTTTACCAGCCGAAGGTGAACCTGCGTACCGGGGCGCTGGAGGGTTTCGAAGCCTTGCTGCGCATTCATGATCAACAGCAGGGGCTTCAGCCGCCCGGCGCAATCCGCGCGGCGTTCGAAGACGCGGATCTGGCCGTCCGGCTGACCGATCGGATGCTCGATTGCATCATGGCGGATATGGTCGCCTGGCGCGACCAGGGCCTCGCCTTTGGGCGGATCGCGTTCAACGGCGCACCGGGCGACTTCCGCCGGGGTGATTTCGTCGATCGCATCCTGGGGCGGATGCACAAGCTGGGGCTGCCCGCCAGCCTGCTGGAACTGGAGGTCACGGAAACCGTGTTCGTGGGGCAATTGTCCGATCGGGTCCATAATTGCCTGGAGACATTGGCCGCGGCGGGCGTGACGATTGCCCTGGATGATTTCGGTACGGGCTATGCGTCGCTGACGCACCTGCAACAATTTCCGGTTCACACGATCAAGATCGACCGGTCTTTCGTGTCGCGCCTCAATGCCGCGGAAACGGGTGATGCCGCTATTGTCGGGGCGGTCATCGACCTTGCGAAAAATCTGGGCATAACGACGGTCGCCGAAGGCATAGAGACGGCTGCACAAGCGGCGCATCTGATGGTCAAGGGGTGCGATGTCGGTCAGGGCTTCCTGTTCGGGCGCCCCATGGCACGATCGCAAATCGCGCCTATCCTGGCGAAGTGGGATGCGCCCGGCATGATCGGTCTGTGCGCCGGGTCGGACTGGGCGGACATGCTGCGGTCCAGCATGGGGATGCATGATAGCGGGCCGCTCTCCTTCTCGGAATCGGGGCGATGATCAGGCTTTCGTGCCGATGCCGCGTTCCACCAATGCATTGGCGATGGCGGCGACCTCCTCAGCCGGGCGGCTGTCGTCCCAAACGCCAAAGCGCAGGCCCAGAAACACGTTCATGCCCATGATCGCCCAGGCATGGACTTCCTCGACATCGGCGCGGATATCGCCGCGCGCCGCCGCCTTGGTGAGGCGGGTCGTCATGCGGGATGCGGTATTTTCATAATGGGCGCGGTAGGCGGACTGGTCGACGAACTCCGCTTCGTCGATGATGCGATAGATTTCCTTATGTTCGCGCGCGAACTCCAGGAAGCTGAGCAGGCCTATCCGCTCGGCATCGATCCCGTCGCGGGCGTCGGCGATGCGCGGGGACACATAATCGCGCACCTGGCCCGACATATCGGCGACAAGCGCGCGGAAGATATCGTCCTTGCTGTCGAAATAGGTGTAAAAGCTGCCCAGCGCACAGCCAGCCCTACGGGTGATGCCGCTGATCGAGCCGTCGTGAAAACCCTTTTCGCCAAATTCGGCCGCCGCCGCCGCCAGCAATGCGCGGCGAGTTCGCTCACCCCTGGCGGTGCGCGGCGTTTTGTCGTCCTTGGCAGCGGCGTCTTCGGCCATGTCCACTCCTTGCGAAAATCTGTGCTCTTTTTGCCGCACTGAACCGGCCTTGTCTCCGCCTCTCTATTTCAAGTTGAAAGATGGTTCAACTTTCATTATCGAATCGGACAACGCAAAGTGATCCGGCAGACCGGGCACCGCATTTTCAGGAGAGGACCGACCATGAAGGCCCATTTCAGCATCCGCGCCATAGCCCTTGCCTCCGCCGCCTGGAGCGGCGCGCTGGCTTTGCCTGCCCTTGCGCAGGACGCCGCCGTCCCGTCCGTCGAGGAGGAGGGCGCGATCGTCGTCACCGCCCGTCGCCGCGAGGAAACGCTGGTCAGTGTGCCGATCGCGGTCAGTGCCTTTTCGGGCGAAGCGCTGGAACGGGGCGGGGCGATCGACATTACCGACCTTGCCAACATGACCCCCAACACCACGCTGGAAGCCTCGCGCGGCACCAATTCGACGCTGACCGCCTTCATCCGCGGCGTGGGCCAACAAGACCCGGTGTCGGGTTTCGAACAGGGCGTGGGCATCTATCTCGACGATGTCTATCTCAACCGGCCGCAAGGTGCGATCCTCGACATTTATGATGTCGAGCGGATCGAAGTGCTGCGCGGGCCGCAAGGCACGCTCTATGGGCGCAACACCATCGGTGGTGCGGTCAAATATGTGACGAAGATGCTGCCGCAGGAATTTTCGCTCAAGCTCAAGGGCACCTATGGCAGCTATGACCAGGCCGATGGCATCATCAGCGTGTCGGCGCCGTTGAGCGACATGATCCGTGTCGGCGGGGCCTTTGCCCGGCTGTCGCGTGGTGGCTTTGGCGACAATCTCACCACCGGCGATGAAAATTACAACAAGGATATCTGGGCAGGCCGCGCCACCTTTGAAATGGGTGGCTATGGCCAGCCCGTGCTGATGCGGATCACCGGCGATTATACCAAGGATAATAGCAGCGCGCGCGGTGGCCATCGGCTGATTCCCGGCCAGCTATCGGGCGCGCCGGTGCTGGGCGATGTGTTCGATACGCGCGGCGGCCTCACTGATCCCAAACAATATGTGAAGTCCTATGGTCTTTCCATGAACATCACCGCCGAACTGAGCGAGGCTGTGACGCTGCGGTCGATCAGCGCCTGGCGCAAGGATGACAGCGCCTCGCCGATCGATTTCGATGCGCTGCCTGCGGTCGATGTCGACGTGCCCGCCTTCTACTTCAACGAGCAGCTGAGCCAGGAATTCCAGCTGCTCTACGATCAGGGGCCGCTGCACGGCATGGTCGGCTTCTATTATCTCGATGCCAAGGCGGACACCGCGTTCGACGTGCGCTTGTTCACGACGGTTGCGGGGCTGACCGCCTATACGCAGGCCGATGTGGACACCGAAACCTATGCCGTGTTCGGTGACTTCACCTTCGACATTACGGAGCAGCTCAGCCTGTCGGCGGGTGGCCGCTACACCTGGGACAAGCGCCGGGCCGACGTATTGCGGCAAAACTATCTGGGTGGCGGGTCGCCCTTGTTCGGCGGCGCGGGCGTGGCGTTCGGTGCGCCCAGCACCAATTTCAACGGCGAGCGCGAATATAAGAAATTCACCCCGCGCGTCTCGATCAGCTACAAGCCGACGCCCGATCATAATATTTACGCCAGCTTCTCGCAGGGCTTCAAGGGCGGCGGCTTCGATCCGCGCGGCGTCGGCACCAATGCGCCTGACCTTAATGGCGACGGCATCCGGCAGGACGATGAAATCGCGTCGTTCCTGAGCTTCGCGCCCGAACAGGTCGATAGCTATGAAGTCGGCTACAAGGGTAATTTCCTCGACGGCGCGCTCTATGTCGCGGTTGCGGGCTTCTATGCCGATTATAAGGATGTGCAGATTCCGGGGTCCGTCGCCTGCACCGTCAGCGTCGGCGGCGTCGCCACGCCCTCCTTCTGCGGCGTGGTGTCCAATGCGGGCAAGGCCCGGTTCAAGGGGCTGGAGTTTGAAAGCACCGCGCGGCTGGGCCGCGACCTGATGACGCCGGGCGATCGGCTGAACCTGTCGACCGCGGTCGGCTATATCGACGCTGAGTATCGCGAATATATCGCCAATGTCCCGAACCCCCTTAATCCCACGCAAAATGTGCCGACCAATGTCGCTGCATTGCGGGAGGTGCAGAATACGCCCAAATGGACCGCCAGCGGTACGATGAGTTACACCACCCCGATCGGCGCGGGCAGCCTGTATTTGGCGAGCAGCGTGTCGTGGCGCAGCAAGACCTATCAGTTCGAAATCCCCAACCCCTATATCGACCAGAAGGGCTATGCGCTGTGGGACGCCAGCATCGTCTATACCGCGCCTGACGATCGCTGGACGCTGGGCCTGCATGGCAAGAATCTGATGGACAAGGAATATAAGACGTCGGGCTATACCTTCGTTGGGGCAAACAATGCCGCCGGTTTCCCGACGCCCACGCTGGGCCGTGAAGGCACGCTGACCGCCTTTTACGGCAATCCCCGGCAGGTGTTCTTGACGGGGACGGTGAAGTTCTGATCTCCACCCGATCTCCGTTCGGTTCGCGCCTGTCGAGAACCCTTGCGCAACGGTTCTCGACAAGCTCGAACTGAACGGAGATGGGTGAAGCCATATGACCGACCAATCCGCTTCCCCTGCCTATCGCGGCGTCGTGCTGGCGATGCTGTTGCTGGTCTATACCTTCAACTTCCTCGACCGGCAGATACTGGGCATCCTTGCCGGGCCGATCAAGGCGGAGCTGGGGCTGAGCGATACGCAATTGGGGGCGCTGGGCGGTATCGCCTTTGCGCTGCTCTATTCGACGCTGGCGATCCCGCTGGCGCTGCTGGCCGATCGCACCAGCCGGACCTGGGTCATTACCGTCAGCCTTGCGGTATGGAGCGGCTTTACCGCGCTGTGCGGGCTGGCGGGCAATTTCATGCAATTATTCCTGTGCCGCATCGGCGTGGGCGTGGGCGAAGCGGGCGGGGTCGCGCCCTCCTATGCGGTCATCTCCGACTATTTTCCCGCGCATCAGCGGGCGCGGGCGCTGTCCATTTACTCGCTCGGCATCCCGCTGGGCTCGGCGGGCGGCGTGCTGCTGGGCGGCTATATCGCCCAAACCGTAGAGTGGCGCACCGCCTTCATTGTCGTGGGCCTGCTTGGCCTTTTGATCGCGCCCGTGTTCCGCCTGGTGGTGCGCGAACCCGTGCGGCCGGTGCAGGCGAGCGATGCTGCGCCCGTGTCCGCTGTGTTCGGCATCCTCGCGGCCAAACGCAGCTTCTGGTTCCTCGCAGTGGGTGCGGCGTGCAGTTCGATGTGCGGCTATGGCGTCGCTTTCTGGCTGCCTAGCCTGCTGATGCGCAGCTTTGGCCTCGACCTGATGGGCGCGGGGCAGTTTCTGGGCGGGCTGCTGCTGATCGGTGGCGTGGCGGGCGTGCTGCTGGGCGGTTGGCTGGGTGATGCGATGGGTGGCAAGGACAAGGCCTATTATGCCTGGGTGCCCGCGATCAGCTATGTGGTGGGTATGCCGCTGTTCGTGGTCGGCGTGCTGTCCGACAGTGTCGGCGTTGCTTTCGCGCTGTTCCTCGTGCCGCAGGCGCTGGTCTATGTCTGGCTCGGTCCGGTGCTGACCGCCGTGCAGCATCTGGTCCCCGCGCATATGCGCGCCAGTGCGGCGGCGAGCTTCCTGCTGATCAACAATCTGGTGGGGCTGGGGCTTGGCAGCTGGTTCGTCGGCGCTTTGTCCGACGCGCTGACCCCGGCTTATGGGATCGAAGCGCTGCGCTACGCCATCGTCGCGGCGCTTGGCTTCTATCTGCTCGCCGGGCTGTTCATGGCATTGGGCGGGCGGGCGCTGCGCAAGGATTGGGTGGCGGCCTGACCAAGAGGGGGGCTTACCTGCCGTCCTTTTCTCCCTATAGGGGCGGGCATGACCAACCTTGCCGACATCCAAGAAGAATATCAGTTTCTCGATGCGGATGACCGTTATCGCTTGCTGATCGACCTTGGTCGCGCGCTCGAACCCATGCCCGACGCGCTCAAGACCGATGCGACGCTGGTGCGGGGCTGTTCGGCGGCCGTATGGGTCTATCCGACCGTGCTGGACGATGGGCGGCTGCATTTCCTGGCCGACAGCAATGCCGCGATCACCAAGGGGATCATCGCGCTCGTCCTGCAAACGGTGCAGGACCAGCCGCCAGCCGCGATCGCCGCGGCGGATATCGAAGACGCGCTGGCCCCCTTCGACCTGCGCAATCAGCTCAGTTCCAACAGGACGCAGGGCATTCCCAACATGATTGCGCTTATCCGGCAAACGGCTGGTCGCTACACCGGCTGAACGCTGCAACCCGCATGGGGCGTTGACCATTGTCCTTCCGTAACCAGATGGAAGGACAAGAGCCTATGCGCATCCCATTGATGATGACGGCCATGGCATTGCTGGCCGCTTGCTCGCAGGAACCCGAAGAACCAAGCCAGCGCGAGCAGATCGGCCAGGCATGGAAATATGAAGGCGGGACCGGTGACGCCGCGAAGGTCGCCTATATCGGCAGCGCCAATACGGTCGCGACGATGACCGCACCGGACACCTTTGCCGTGCTGTTGGTCCAGCCGATGAGCAATGGCGAAAAGACCGTGACCGTGAAGCTGGTCGGCGCGCCATTCCAGTGCGACCTGTCGGCTTGCACGGTCAGCGCGAGGGGCGATGATGGCCAGACGCATAGCTGGCAGGGGCGTATGACCGATGCGAAGGACGGGATCGCAATCATGCCGTCGCAAAATGCCTATGACGTCATCGAGCAGGCCAAGACGGTGAAGGTCGATCTGGTGGTCGGCCCACAGGACAAGACCGCGCCTTTTGCGTTCAACGTGGCGGGACTTGACCTGCCGGGGTAACCGGATCGGCAGTGGAAGGCGCGCGCACGCCCGCTCGGTTGCGGCGGGCGAGTTCGCGCTTCAGATCCTCCGGGCGGGGGGCGACAAGAAAGCCGAAGCTGACCGTGCCTTCCTTGGTTTCCACCACATGATGCAGGCGGTGGGCCTGGACGATCCGCTTCATATAGGGTGTGCGGGCGACATAGCGGTTCTTGACACGCTGATGCACGATGATGTCGTGGAAGCCGAGATAGATCGCGCCATAGGCGGCGATCCCGGCGCCGCAGGCCGTTGCCCAGCCGCCCCAGCCCCATTGCACGCCGCCTAGCAGCAGCAGGATGGAGGGTAGGGCGAAAATCACGAAATAGAGGTCATTGGCTTCCCACCGGCCAAGGCGCGGGCGATGGTGGCTGGCATGCAGGAACCAGCCGGGACCGTGCATGATCCAGCGGTGCATGACATAGGCGAAACCCTCCATCGCGATAACCGTAGCAAGGAAGATCAGCAGGAGCAGGACAAGGTTCATGGGCTTGATATAGGCGCGCGCGACGACGGAAGCGACCCCGTAAAGTTACGGCTTTTGGGGTAGCTCGGTCGCACCATGGATGACCCGCTGCGGATAGGGGATGGTGATGCCATTGTCGCGGAAGAGTTGCCACACTCGCCCCAGCACATCGGACTTCACATTGCCGACGCCGCCCTCCGGGTCGCTGATCCACACCAATATGTCATGTTCGACGCGGCTTTCGCCAAAGCCGGTCAGCCAGACATTGGGCTTGGGATTGCGCAAGACGCGCGGGCTTTCGGCGGCAGCTTGCAGCATCAGCGCCTGTGCGAGCTTGAGGTCGCTGTCATAGCCGATGCCGACAGGAATGCGGACGCGGACGTTGCGGTCGGAATAGGACCAGTTCTCCACCTCCTGCGTCATCAGATTCTCGTTCGGGATCAGATGTTCCTTGCCGTCGCGGGTGATGACGCTGACGGCGCGCACGCCGATCTTGTTCACCCAGCCGAAACTCTCCCCCACGACGATGACATCGCCCGGCTTGATCGATCGGTCCATCAGCAGGATGATGCCCGCGATAAGATTGCCGAACGTCTTTTGCAGACCAAAGCCGACCGCGAGGCCCAGCGCGCCGGAAAAGACGGCAAAGGCGGTGAGGTCGATGCCGAGCATGTCGACGCCAATGAAGAAGGCGGCGATGATGATGGCGATGGCGGCGAGTTTCTGCGCCAGCAGCTTCTGGGTGGGGTCGAAGCCATCCGCCTGGCTAATCGATCGGCCGATCAGCTTGTTGGCTAGGCGGACGAGCGCGAACAGGGCGACGCAAGTGGCGGCGATCGACAGCAGGCTGAGCAGCGTGACCCGGCGTTTGCCCAGGCTGATCCCGACCGTGTCGAGCGTTGCGCCGACGGGCGCGAGGCCGCCATTGGTGCCGGAGACGATCGTCAGGAACAGCAGGAGCGCCAGCGGCAGGGTGGCCCAGCGCGGGATGGACAGGGTGCGGAGTGCATAGCCAGCGAGCAAAGCGACCGACAGGCCAAGGCCGATGCCCAGCACTAGATGGCCGACCGAATCGGCGGGCCAGAAGGCGGTGGCGACTCCGATCAACAGCGCTGAGAAAGCGTAGCGCAAGATCGCCCGCAGCCGGGTGGCGAAGGATTCGCCCAAGGCTTCCATGGGGCCGCGCAGCCGCGGTTCGACTCGGCGCGAGAGGCCCGCTGCGGCGAGATGCAGCAGGAGCGCGACACCCAGCGCGATCAGCGGATGGATCAACCCACCGCTATCGGGCACGCGGTTGAGCAGCCAGGCGATGCTGAGCGTCATCGCGCCGCCCGGTAGCGGCCAAGACCCGCGTCGAGATCGGCGATCAGATCGTCGGGGTCTTCCAGGCCGATATGCAGGCGCACCATTGGCCCTTCTGCTTCCCAGCGGGCTGCGGTGCGGTGGCGGGCGGGATCGACCGGTAGAGCAAGGCTTTCAAAACCGCCCCAGCTATAGCCGATGCCGAAATGAGCAAGACCGTCGATCAGCGCGGTCCGGGCGGCTTCGTCGCCACCGTCGAGGATGAAACTGAACAGGCCGGTCGAGCCGGAAAAATCGCGCTGCCATAGCGCATGGCCGGGGCAATCGGGCAAAGCGGGATGCAGCACGCGCGCGACGCCTGGCTGGTCCTTGAGCCAATGGGCGACCGCCAGCGCGCCGTCCTGATGCTGGCGCAATCGCACGCCCAACGTGCGGAGGCCGCGCGAAGCGAGCCAGGCATCGTCGGGGCTAGTCATCTGGCCGAACAGATAGGCGGTCTGGCGGACCTTGCCGAACCATTGGGCGTTCGCCGTGACGCTGCCCATCATCACGTCGCTATGGCCGACGATATATTTGGTGCAGGCCAGAATTGTGATGTCCACGCCATGAGACAGCGCCGGGAAAAAGAGCGGCGTCGCCCAAGTATTATCGAGCAGGGTGACGATGCCCCGTTCCCGCGCGATGGCGGTGATGGCGGGAATGTCCTGCACCTCGAATGTCAGGCTGCCGGGGCTTTCGAGGAAGATGGCGCGCACCTTTTCATCGGCAAGACGGACAGCGACCCGGACAGCATCACAGGGATCATAGTAGATTGTTTCGATATCGTAACTATTCAGCATCTTATCGCAGAAATTGCGGGTCGGATCATAGGTGCTGTCGGGCATCAGCAGCCGGTCGCCGGGTTTCAGCACCGCCATCAGTGCGCATGCGATCGCGGCGACGCCCGACGGGAAGAGCATCGTGCCCTCAGCGCCCGGTTCCATTTCGGTCAGGGCGTCGGCGAGGGACCAGGCGGTCGGCGTGCCCTTGCGTCCGTAAAAGAGCCGTTCATGCGTGCTGCTGCCCGCCGCCATTCGCAGATGGGCGACATCGTCATAGAGGATGGTCGACGCGCGCCAGACGGGTGGGCTGACGATGCCGCCGGGCTGGCCGGGCATGCCGGTCCATTCGGGCTTGCGCCCGGCCTGCACCAGTTTCGTCAGCGGCTTGCGGTCGTCTTTCATGCCGGGCCGGTCGCCTTGGGCGTGGCGGGATCGAAGCCCCATTCGGACCAGCTGCCGTCATAGAGGGTCACATCGTCCTTGCCGAGCGACTCCAGTCCGGCGAGCAGGATGGCGGCGGTGACGCCACTGCCGCAACTGGTGATGACCGGGCGGTCGAAATCGACCCCGGCGTCGGCATAGAGCGCGCGCAATGCGTCGCCCGACTTCATGCTATTGTCGGAATTGAACAGAGACGGGGAGGGCAGGTTGCGCGATCCGGGGATATGGCCCGACGCCATGCCGGGGCGCGGTTCGGCTTCGGCACCGGTGAAGCGGCCAGCGCCGCGCGCGTCCAGCACTTGTTCCGCGCCAGTGGCGAGATTGGCGATCAGGTCCGCCTTGGTCCGTACCTGTCCGGCTGCGCGGCGGGCGCTGGCGGTGCCGGGGGTGGGGGTGACGATGCCAGCCTCTGTCGGGCGACCTTCCGCCACCCATTTGGGCAGGCCGCCGTCAAGAATCGCAACCGACACGCCCAGGCCATAGAGGCGCATCATCCACCACCCGCGCGCTGCACTATGCAGCGGACTATTGTCATAGACGATGATCCGGCTGTCGGGATTGATCCCCAGCGCTTGGCTGCGCTGAGTCATCAGCGCATCGGGCGGGAGCATGCCGGGCGTCGCGTCATCAGGGTCGTTGAGCGTCGCCAGGTCCATAAACACGGCACCGGGGATGTGCGCGGCCGCATATTCGGCGCGCGGATCGCGCGGCGTGCCGGGCAGGAACAGGCTGGCGTCGAGGATGCACAGGTCCGGCGCGCCAATTTGCGTGGCGAGCCAGTCGGTGGATATAAAAATGGTCATGCGGTCCCCTATGGCCTGCGTCTTGCCGCCCCTTCTAGGCCGGGGGGCGAAGGCTGGAAAGGGCCAAGCCTAGCGGGGTGGCAGTTCGGCGGCGGCGCGGGCGGCGGGGCGGCGATATTGGCGTGGCCCCTGATCGAAGCGCAGCGGCGCGAGGCGCTCGGCGGGCGGCTCCTGCTCCTGCCCGACGATGAAGGCGCGGGCGGTGCGGCCCTTGTCGTCTTCTGCGTCGCTATATTGATAGGCCGTATCGAAGGCCGCGATCGGGATCAGCAGGCTGCGATCGCCCATGGGCACCGGCACGATCTGGTCGGGTGCCAGGCGCAGTTCGCCGTCCAGCCGCAGGGTTTCGCCCGGTGCCAGCGCGACGGCGGCATGGAGTGGCAGGCCGGTTTCGCCGATGAAGAAGCCGTCGAGCAGCGCCTGCTGGTTCGCGCCGCCATTGCCGATGATGCCGCGCACCAGCACGTCCTGCGCGGCAAGCGACCCGCGATTATGCAGCAACAGGGCATAGGCGATGGTAACGCCCATCAGCGAATAGCGCGCCTGCGTGACCACGAGTTGCATGTCGATCCAGGCCCGGTCGGTGTCGACAGGGGCAGGCGGTGGCGGGGTGGCGCGACAGGCGCGGGGGCGGAGGTGGTGGGGGCGGAGGGGCGGCGATGGGCTGTTCGGCGGGTTCCGCTTCGGCCGTCTCGGCTTCGACGGGTGAGCGACGGCGACGCAACAACAGGGCCACGGCGATGGCGGCGAGGGCAAGCAGACCAGCGATGATCCAGCCCCAGGGCATCGTATCGGCACTGGCTGGGCTGGCCGTTGGCGCGGGCGTTGCCGCTGGGGGCGGTGTGACGGTGACGGCGGGAGCGGTCTCATTGACCACAGGCTGGGGCAGGGGCGCTTCTGGCGTCGGCGCGCTGTCATTGGCCGGTTCCGGTTCCGGTTCGGCGCGGGGGGCGGGCGTTGGCGCAGGGCGGGTTTCAGTCGGGCGGGCGGGTTGCCGCGTAGCTGGCTGCGCCGGGGACGGGACCGGTACGGGAACGGGCGGCGGCGTCACGGTCGGCGCGACGATGGGGGGTGGCGCGACCGTGGCGGGCGCGCGGAAGACATCGATCTCCGGTCCCTGTCGGCGGGTATCGACGGGCGGCGCTGTCCGCGACGGCGGCAGGCTGAAGCCGCCTGGCGCGGGCTCCTCGGCCTGCTGGGCATGGACGGGCGCGGCCAGCAGAAGCGGCGCGGCGAGCATAAGTGAACGAACAGACCCCATGACGTGGCCAAGGCACAAGCAGCGCTGAATGGCAAGTGAACAACGTCGCCTGCCCCGTTGGACCGATGACAGCGGGCGGGCAATCGCGTAAGGGGCGCGCATGACCGACCTTAGCCAAACCCCGCTCCATCTGGGCCAGACCAGCGCGCTTCCCGCCACGCCGGAAGCCGCGATCCTCGATTATGTGCCCAATCCGCGTCCGGGCAAACCCTATCTGGTGCGCTTTACCGCGCCCGAATTCACCTCGCTCTGCCCGGTAACCGGCCAGCCCGATTTCGCCCATCTGGTGATCGACTATGCGCCCGCCGCGACGATCGTCGAATCCAAGTCGCTCAAACTATTCCTGGGGGCGTTCCGCAACCATGCGGCCTTCCATGAGGATTGCACGGTGGGCATCGGCGAGCGGCTGTTCGCCGAAATGTCGCCGATCTGGCTGCGAATCGGCGGCTATTGGTATCCGCGCGGCGGCATTCCGATCGACGTGTTCTGGCAATCGGGCGAACCGCCTGCGGGGCTGTGGCTGCCCGCGCAGGATGTCCCCGGCTATCGCGGCCGGGGCTGAGCGCCGATCAGACCAGTTCGCCGGTCAGCAGCCGCGGCAGCGCCCCGGACTGGCCGCGCGCTTCGGCCATGAACCGCCCCTTGAGCAACGATGTGCGCTGTACTGCTGCGAGGCCCGCCCGCCGCGCCAGCTTGGGCAAGCGACCGGGAATGTCGAACAGGCGCACGAGGCCGTCCATCGCGACGCTGGTCATGATCGCGTCCAGCCCGCGCCAGCGCTGATAGCGCGCGAGCAATTGCGCATCGCCCGGATCAAGGCCGAGGCGCATGCCGTCGACCAACACTTCGACCAAAGCGGCGACGTCTCGCAGGCCAAGGTTCAGCCCCTGGCCCGCTATCGGGTGGATCGCATGGGCGCTGTCGCCGACCAGCGCCAGCCGCGTGTCGGTGATGCGGGCGGCATGATGGAAGCCCAGCGGATAGGAGGAGCGGGGGCCAGCCATGCGGATTTCGCCCAGGAAACCGCCGATGCGCTTCTGTGCTTCGGCGAGCCAGGCGCGTTCGGACAGTTTGAGCATGGCGGGCGCTTGTTCGCTCAGCACGGTCCACACGATTGCGGAGCGGGTGCCCGGCAGCATCGGCAGCAGCGCGAAGGGGCCGCCGACATAGAAAATCTCATAAGCGGTGTTGCCGTGCGGCACGTCATGGTCGATCGCGCTGACCATGGCGGTGTGGCTATATTGCCAACGGGTGGTGCGGATGCCCGCCGCCTCGCGAGTCGGGCTGTTGCGCCCCTCCGCCGCGACCAGCAGCGCGCCGCGGATCGTCGCGCCGCTGGCCAGCGTCAATACGACGCCATCCTCGTTGCGATCGACATGGGTCGCGCGGTCGGGCTGGTAGCGAGTGAGGTTTGTGGCCCGTTGGGCGGCTTTTTCCAAAGCGACGCGCAGATCGCGATTGGGGAACATCGTCCCCATTACGCCGTCATCGTCGGCGTCCGGCACGAAATCGAGCGCGCCGGGTTCCAGCCCGTCGCTGACCCAGATGCGGTCGATCGGGCAGCCCTTGCCATCGAGGAAAGGCATGACCCCGATCGCCGAGAGCATGGCGCAACTGGTCGAGGAGATGGCCGAGACGCGCCCGTCAAAGCCGCTCGCGGTGGTATCCACCGGATCGGCGGGATCGACGATGGCGGTGCGAACCCCATGGCCGGAAAGAGCTATGCCAAGGGTCAGGCCGACAAGGCCACCGCCCAATATCACGACGTCGAAGCGTTCCATGGCCCCTGTCTAGGCGGTCGGGGCCGACTTGAAAAGCGATGGCTGGCCCGCTCGCCCAAAAGGGCAGGGGCCAGCCTGATCACCTCAGACGATATGCACCCAACCCGCCGGATCGGCGACGGTCCCGCGCTGAATGCCGGTCAGTTCGCCGCGCAGGCTTTCGGTGACGAGGCCACCATCGCCATTGCCGATGGTGAAGTCACCATCCTTGCTTCTGACCGTGCCGATCGCGGTGACCACCGCCGCCGTGCCGCAGGCGAAAGCCTCGCGCAGCGCGCCGCTGGCGGCATCGGCGCGCCACTGAGCAAAGCTGTAGGGCTCTTCGCGCACATCATGGCCCTTGGCGCGGGCGAGGGTGATGATGCTGTTGCGGGTGATGCCGGGCAGGATGGTGCCGGTCAGCGGCGGGGTGATGATCGAGCCGTCCTCCATCACGAAGAAGACGTTCATACCGCCCAATTCCTCGACCCACTTATTTTCGGCGGCATCGAGGAAGACGACCTGATCGCAGCCTTGCTCGGTCGCTTCCTTCTGTGCGACCAGGCTGGCGGCATAGTTGCCGCCGCATTTGGCGGCACCCGTGCCACCGCGCGCGGCGCGGGTATAATGTTCGGACACCCACAGGGTCACGGCCTTCTTGCCGCCCTTGAAATAGGCCCCGGCCGGCGAAGCTATGACGCAGAAAATATATTCCTTCGACGGGCGCACGCCGAGGAAGGCCTCGCTCGCGAACAGGAAGGGGCGCAGATAAAGGCTGCCTTCGCCGCTCGGAATCCAGTCGGCGTCGATCTTCACCAGTTGCGCGACGGCTTCGAGGAACAGGTCTTCGGGGATTTCGGGCATAGCCAGCCGTTCGGCCGACTGGGCGAAGCGGCGGGCATTTTCCTCCGGCCGGAACATCGCGATGCTGCCGTCGGCAAGGCGGTAGGCCTTCATGCCTTCGAAAATTTCCTGGGCATAATGCAGCACGGCGCAGGCCGGGTCGATCTGAAACGGTTCGCGCGGACCGACGCTGTGGCTATGCCAGCCCTCACCCTCGGTATAGCGGATCGTCACCATATGGTCGGTGAAGAGGCGGCCGAAACCGGGATCCTCCAGCAGGGTGGCGCGCTCGCTCGCCGCCACAGTCTTGCTGCTGCGGGTAACGGTGAAACGCGAACTATGCTGGCCGTCCATAATCTGTCTCCTTGGGTTGGACGGGCTGCCTATGTCACAAAGCGGGGCGGGAAACAACGTCACCTATGCTGACCCATCAGGCCGCTCGGCTCAAGCTGGCCTCTTGGCGCTGGGCCATAGCCTCGCTAACGCTGGCCCATGCATTTTTTCTCCGACAACGCCACCCCGCTTTGCCCGCCCGTCATAGCTGCGATCGCCGCCGCCGACCGGGAGGACCATGGCTATGATGGCGACCAGTGGAGCGCGCGGCTCGACGCGGCCTTTGGCGATCTGTTCGAAACGCCGGTCAGCGCGTTGTGGGTGGCGACCGGTACGGCGGCGAACAGCATCGCGCTAGCCTGTCTGTGCCCGCCCTATGGCGGCATCCTCTGCCATGACGAGGCGCATATCGTCGTCGACGAATGTGGTGCGCCGGGGTTCTTTACCCATGGCGCGAGCCTGATGCCGCTGCCGGGCGAGGGCGCGAAATTGACGCCGGACGTGGTGGCGGAGCGGTTGGCGGCGATTCGCCCGGATGTGCATCAAGTGCCCGCGCGCGCGATCAGCATCACCAATGCCACCGAATATGGTCGCGTCTATACCCCCGACGAGGTGGCGGCGCTGGGGTCCATTGCGCGCGCGCATGGGTTGGGCTTTCACATGGATGGGGCGCGGTTCGCCAATGCGGTGGCTTTCCTGGGCTGCGCGCCCGCCGACGTCACCTGGCGCGCTGGCGTCGATGCGCTGAGTTTCGGCTGCGTCAAAAATGGCGGGATGGTGGGCGAAGCGCTGCTCTTCTTTGGGGCGGAGCGAGAGCGCCGGGCCGCAGAAGCGATGCGCTGGCGCAAGCGGTCGGGCCATTTATTTTCCAAGGGCCGCTATCTCGCGGCGCAGATATTGGCGATGGTTGAGGATGGCCTGTGGCTGGCCAATGCCAGCGCCGCCAATGCCGCTGCGCAGGCGCTCGCCGGGGCGGCGACAGGGCGGTTGCTGCATCCGGTCGAGGCGAACGAGTTGTTCCTACGTCTTTCCGCGCCGGAAGCCGCCAGCCTGCGCGCGCAGGGGTTCGATTTCTACGACTGGGGTGCGGGCGCGGCGCGGATCGTCACCAACTGGTCGCAGGATGCGGCCAGTGTCGCGCCGCTCGCGGACGCGCTGCGCAGGCTCGACCATGGCTGACGACGATCGGGGCGGCATCGTCCTGCCCTTCATCCTCGTCACGCTGATCTGGAGTTCGACCTGGATCGTCATTCGCGATCAGTTGGGTAGCGTGCCCGCCAGCTGGTCGGTCTGCTATCGTTTTGCGCTGGCCGGGGTCGCGATGATGGCCTTTGCGCGGATGCGGGGTGTGTCGCTGCGGATCGGTGGGGCGGGGATGCTGTTCGCGGCCTTGCTGGGGACGGCGCAGTTCGTGCTGAATTTCAATTTTGTTTATCGCGCCGAAGAACATCTGACGTCCGGGGTGGTCGCGGTTTTCTACGCGATGCTGCTGATCCCCAATTCGATTCTGGCGTGGATCGTGTTTCGTCAGCCGGTCAGCCGCGCTTTCATCGCCGGGTCGGCGGTGGCCATGACCGGCATTGCGATGATGTTGGTGCATGAATATCGGGCGGCCAGCGTCGATCCGGACAAGATTCTTTTGGGCGTCGGCTTTTCGGTCATCGGGCTGTTCAGCGCATCGGCCGCCAATGTGATGCAGGGCATGGACATCGCACGGCGGCTGCCGATGGTGGCGATGCTGGCCTGGGCGATGCTGATCGGGGCGGGGATCAACGCGCTGTTCGCCTGGGTCACGACCGGACCACCGGTGATCGAACCGCGCCTCACCTATCTGTTGGGGATAGGCTGGCTGGCTTTGGCGGGATCGGTGGTCACCTTCCCGCTCTATTTCCGCCTGATCCAGCGATTGGGCGCTGGGCGGGCGGCTTATACCGCCGTACTGATCCCGGTCATCGCGATGCTGATTTCGACGCTGGTCGAGGGCTATCGCTGGACGGCTTTGGCCGCCTGTGGCGCGATGTTGGCGGTCGTCGGCATGGTGATCGCGTTGCGCGCGAAAAAGGCTTAGCGGCGCAGGCCGGGCTGATACTGCTGCTTGGCGGTATTGACCCGTTCGATCAGGCTGGACAGCGGCGGCTGGACGCCTGCGATCGGTGCGGGCGGGGACAGGCGGGTCATGCGGCGGCTGAGCGCGGTGAAGGTGGTTTCGATACTGTCCATCGGGGGCGTCCTGCTCTGTTGCGGCAAGGCCCTCTTCGCGTCGATATGGTTAAGAAGGGGTAAGCATAACCCGCGCTTGCGGCGAACCGATTTCCGCCTTCCGACACGCCGCCAGCCCCTGTGCATAAGTGGGATAGCGCAGTTGCCATCCCAGTACCCGTTTGGCGCGACCATTGGCGACGCGGCGATTTTCGGCATAAAAGCCCCGCGCCATGGGCGATAATTGCGCCTGATCCATCGTCAGCAGCGGCGGATGGGGCAGGGCCAGCATATCGCAGGCAGCCTCGATCACCCGATTTTGGGCGCAGGGCAGGTCGTCCGACAGATTATAGATGCCGGGCGGGCCGTCGAAGGAGGCGATCATGCCCGCCACGATGTCGTCGACATGGACGCGGCTGAAAACCTGGTACGGCAGGTCGATGCGATGCGCGCGCCCCTCCCGCACCCGGTCCAGCGCCGATCGGCCCGGCCCATAGATGCCGGGCAGGCGAAAGCGGCGCATATCGGGGCGCAACGCCCCCCAATCATTATCGGCATTGGCGCGCGCGGTGCGGCGGCCTGCGCCGATCGGACTGGCTTCGTCCACCCATGCGCCGCCGGTGTCACCATAGACGCCGGTCGAGGAGAGATAGCCGGTCCAGCGCGCGGGCGCGGCGGCGATGGCAGCGCCGTAGCGGACCAGGACGGGATCGACGTCGCCTTCGGGCGGGACCGAGGAGAGGATATGCGTGGCGCTGGTGATGGCGGCGCGGACGGCGGGGTCATCATCGAAAGCCAGCGTGTCGGTCCCGGCGCTGCGGCGCGTGCCGGTGACATGCCAGCCTTCGTTCCGCAGCCGGGTGGCGAGGCGGGATGCGGTATAGCCCAGCCCGAAGATCAGCAAATGGGGCAAAAACCATATCTCCGTTCGTTTCGAGCCCTTCGACTGCCTGCTAAGGCAGGCGCTCAGGACCGGCCAAGGTCGAGAAACGCCGCGTCCATGTTTCTCGACTGCGCTCGAAACGACCGGCTGTAGAGATTAAACCGTGAAGCTTTCGCCGCAGCCGCAGCTGCCCTTGGCATTGGGGTTGGCGAAGGTGAAACCGGCGGTGAAATCATCCTCGACCCAGTCCATCGTCGATCCGATCAGATAGAGGACGGACCCGCCATCAATGTAGAAAATGCCGCCGGGGGTCTCGATCTTCTCATCGAATTTCGCTTCTTCGGTGACATAGTCGACCGAATAGGCAAGGCCCGAACAGCCGCGCTTGGGGGTCGAGAGCTTGACGCCGATCGTGCCTGCGGGCGCCTGCGCCATCAGGTCTGCGATACGCTGCTCGGCGCTCTTCGTCAGGATGACGGCGGCCGGGCGGGCGCGGGTCTTGGTCTCGACAGTCATTACAGCATTCCCAGTTCGAGCTTGGCTTCGTCGCTCATCTTCTGCGGATCCCAGGGCGGATCCCAGATCAGGTTGACCTGCGCGTCGCCGACGCCGGGCACCGCACCGACGCGCAGTTCGACTTCGCCGGGCATGGATTCGGCGACCGGGCAATGCGGCGTAGTCAGCGTCATGGTGACGACGACATGCGCCTCGTCGGTCACATCGACGCCGTAGATCAGGCCAAGGTCATAGATATTGACCGGAATTTCCGGGTCGTAAATCTCCTTGAGCGCCTCAACGACGGCATCATAGAGATTGCCGCCCGGTTCGCCCGCGGCGATCGGCGTCGGTTTGGCGGCGAGGAAGCCGTCGAGATAGTCGCGCTGGCGTTCGCCGGACGCGGGCGGGCTGTCGACGCGCGCCTTGGGCGGCGCTTCGACCGTTTCGACTTCTTCCACCATGATCTTGCGCTCTTCGCTCATCATCCAAAAATCTTTCTTACCCGCTCCAGGCCGCGCACCAGCGCGTCCACGTCGCTTTCGTCACTGTAAATGCCAAAGCTCGCCCGCGCGGTCGCTTCGACGCCCAGGTGCCGCATCAGCGGCTGGGCGCAATGATGCCCGGCCCGGATCGCGACACCGGTTTCATCCAATATGGTGCCGACATCATGCGGATGCACCCCCTCGACTGCGAAGGAGAGGATGCCGGCCGAGTCTTCGGGGCCGAAGACACGGATGCTGTTGAGGTTTTCCAGGGCCGCGCGGGCCTTGGCCACCAGCGCGCCTTCATGCGCGTGGATCGCGTCCAACCCGATCGCCTCGACATAGTCGATCGCCGCCGACAGGCCGACGACGCCGGTGATGTGCGGCGTGCCTGCCTCGAACCGGGTCGGGGCAGGGGCGTAGGTCGTTTTTTCGAACGTCACCTTGTCGATCATCGATCCGCCGCCCTGATAGGGAGGCATGGCGTCGAGCAGTTCCCCGCGACCCCAAAGCACGCCGATGCCGGTCGGGCCGTAGAGTTTATGCGCGGAAAAGACGTAGAAATCGCAATCCAGCGCCTGCACATCGACGGCGATGCGCGGGACCGCCTGGCAGCCGTCGATCAGGATCTTGGCACCGACCATATGGGCGATGTCGGCGGCACGGCGGCAATCCAGCACGCTGCCCAGCACGTTCGACACATGGGACAGCGCGACCATCCGGTGACGCGGGGTGATCATCGCGCGCATCGTGTCGAGATCGATCTGGCCATCGGAGGTCAGGGGAAGGACGTCGATCTGCGCGCCGACTTTCTCCGCCACCATCTGCCACGGCACGATATTGCTATGATGTTCGAGGGTGGAGAGCAGAATGCGGTCGCCTGCTTTCAGCTGTTCGCCTGCCCAGCATTGGGCGACGAGATTGATCCCCTCGGTCGCGCCGCGAACATAGACGATCTCGCTGTCCGAGGCTGCGCCGATGAAGCGGGCGACCTTGCGGCGCGCGGCTTCATAGGCGAGCGTCATATTGGCCGAGCGCTCGTAGACGCCGCGATGGACGGTCGCATAGTCCGGGCCATAGGCGCGAGCGATGGCGTCGATGACGGCCTGCGGCTTCTGGGCGGTCGCGGCGCTGTCGAGATAGTGCCAGTCGAGGACGCCGGGGAAGTCGTGGCGGAGTCCCTTAAGCCCCTCCCCTTCAGGGGAGGGGTTGGGGTGGGGGGATACCACACGCGCTGGGTCAAGAGGATGGCCCCCACCCCCGGCCCCTCCCCTGAAAGGGAGGGGAGCATATGTATCTTCACTCATACCAGCGACTCCAGCTTGGCGATCGCGGCCGCTTCGAACTGTTCACGCAGCGCTTCGTCGGTCATGTCGTCGAACACGCCCGCGACGAAGGAGCGCAGCAGCAGCGTCTTGGCGGTCGCCGGGTCCATGCCGCGCGAGGCCATGTAGAAGAGCGCGGCCTTGTCCAGTTCGCCCACGGTCGCGCCATGGGCGCATTTGACGTCGTCGGCGTAGATTTCCAGTTCAGGCTTGGCGTTGGCCGTCGCGGTGCGATCGAGCAGCATCGCCTTGATAGACTGGAAGGCGTCGGTGCGCTGGGCGTCGCGGGCGACGTTGATGCTGCCGAGGTAGCTGCCGGTGGCGCGGCTGCCCAGGACCGACCGGACGGTTTGGCCACTGGTCGCGTCGGGCTGCGCATGGGTGACCGAGGTGATGATCTCCAGCGTCTGGTCGCCGCCACCGATGATCGCGCCGTGCAGCCCGAAATGCGCGCGCGCGCCCAGCGTGACGGCAAAGGTCACGCGGCCGAGCGTGCCGCCGATGTTGAGCAGGTGGAAATCACAGCGCGCATCGTCGGCGACGGTGATGACATAGTCATGTACCGACGCGCTGCCCTCTGCGGCGTCCTGCAGCAGATGGTGGTTGGCGGTTTCGCCAGTGGCCACATCGATGCGGGTCGGTGCGGGCAGGGGCCAAAGCGAGGCGACAGCCTCCAGATCGCTATAGCGCCAGTCTTCCTGGCGGCGGGTGGGTAGAACAGCGGATGCCATCATAAAGCTCCGTCATCCCGGACTTGATCCGGGATCCATGCGCGCACGCGTCGCGCGATCATGCTCGGTAGAGCCAATAGATCCCGGATCAAGTCCGGGATGACGGCAGGAAAAGAGGCAAGGCTGTGCGTCATGCGGCGACCACCTCGGCCCCGACCACCTCGGCATAGCCTTCGCGTTCCAGTTCCAGCGCCAGTTCGGGGCCACCCGATTTGACGATGCGTCCGTCCGCCAGCACATGCACAAAGTCGGGCTTCACATAGTCGAGTAGCCGCTGATAATGGGTGATGAGCAGCACGGCCTTGTCGGGCTTGCGCATGATCGCGTTGATGCCTGCGCCCACGATCTTGAGCGCGTCGATGTCGAGGCCGGAGTCGGTCTCGTCCAGGATCGCCAGCTTGGGATCGAGGATGCCCATCTGCACCATTTCGGCGCGCTTCTTCTCGCCGCCCGAAAAGCCGACATTCACCGGGCGCTTGAGCATGTCCATGTCGAGGCCGAGCAGCGCGGCCTTTTCCTTGGCGAGGCGGATGAATTCGCCGCCGTTCAGCTCCTTCTCGCCGCGCGCGCGCTTCTGGCTGTTGAGGCTTTCGCGCAGGAATTGCAGGTTGGATACGCCGGGGATTTCGACCGGATATTGAAAGCCCAGGAACAGCCCTGCTGCAGCGCGCTCGTGCGGCTCCAATGTGAACAAGTTCACACCGTCGTAGAGCGCCTCGCCGCCGGTCACCTCATAGCCTGGCCGTCCGCCCAACGTGTAGGCCAGCGTCGACTTGCCCGCGCCGTTCGGCCCCATGATCGCGTGGATTTCGCCCTCGTTGATGGTGAGCGACAGACCTTTGAGGATCGTCTTGCCGTCGATGGTGTTGGTCAGGTTGTCGATATTAAGCATGGATCATTCCCGGCGGTGCAATATTTGAAATCCTCCCCTGTAAGGGGAGGGGGACCATCGCATCGCGATGGTGGAGGGGTGTTACCCTATCGATGGCGGAACACCCCTCCGTCAGGGCTGCGCCCTGCCACCTCCCCTGCCAGGGGAGGATGAAGGATGCTCCGCACATCTCTTAGCCTTCGTGCGCGCGCTGGAGGGTGCGGGCGGTCCAGAAGGCCATGTCGCGCACGTCGCCCGGCGCGGGGAAGAGCGTGTCGATGTAGCGCTTGACCGGCATATAGGGCCACCAGTCGGCCTCGCCCTCTGGCGGTCCCTTTTCCAGCAGGGCGACGACGAATTCGCTGACCGGACCCATGCGGGCGAGGTTGGGCGCCTTCGCCTTGTGGAAAGCCTTGTCCTTGCGCAGCTTCTCCGTCATCGCCGCGTCCGCCTTTTGCAGGGCATCGCGGCTGGCGGCCTCGAACGCGTCGAGATCGCCGAAATCAGCGCGGGCGCGGGGCTCCAACTCGCCTTCTTCCAGCTCATAATCCTCGGTCAGGATACGGATCGCGGCGGTCCATGACTGGCCATTACCGACATCCTCCGCGAAATCCGCGAGGGCATCCTGAATATCGTCTTCGTCGCTCAAAACTCTGTTCCCTTGGAGTGTTGTTCTAAAAGCCCCTCCCCTTCAGGGGAGGGGTTGGGGTGGGGCGTTCGCCGATCGGGGAGGCTTTTGAGGCAATCGAGCAGCGCTCGTCCCACACCTTCCAGATTGCGCATCACGTCATCATTCGTGACCCGAAAGACATGATAACCATGCACTTCCAATTGATCGGTACGCCGCGCGTCAGCCGTCTGATCGCCATGCGTGTGCCCGTCAATTTCCACCACCAGCGCTTTACGCGGGCACAGAAAATCAGCGATGGCGTTGCCGATCACTGCCTGTCGACGGAATTTATAACCTCCAAGCCGCGAACGCGCGAGAATACTCCACAGCCGCGTTTCCGGCTCGGTTGGATTGCGGCGATTGGCGCGGGCATATGTCGCCATCGAATCGAGCTGCCCGGCTGGGACGCCCCACCCCCGGCCCCTCCCCTGAAGGGGAGGGGAGTCGATCTGGATCGCCCAGTCGTTAAGATCGGTCTGCTTGCCCACTAGCCGACTGATCCCTCCAGCGAAATCCCCAGCAATTTCTGCGCTTCCACCGCGAACTCCATCGGCAATTGCTGCAGAACCTCCCGCGCAAAACCATTCACGATCAAGCTCACCGCGCTTTCCGCGTCCAGCCCGCGTTGCATGGCGTAGAACAACTGGTCGTCGCTGATTTTGCTGGTCGTCGCTTCATGTTCGATCTGGGCGCTGGGGTTGCGGACCTCGATATAGGGGACGGTGTGGGCGCCGCATTGGTCGCCGAGCAGCAGGCTGTCGCATTGGGTGAAGTTGCGGACACCCTCCGCGCCCGGCGCAACGCGCACCAGGCCGCGATAGGTGTTGTTGCTCCGCCCCGCCGAAATCCCCTTCGACACGATGGTCGAGCGGGTGTTCTTGCCATTGTGGATCATCTTGGTGCCGGTGTCGGCCTGTTGCCTATTATTGGTCAGCGCGACCGAGTAGAATTCGCCGACGCTGTTGTCGCCGTTCAGCACGCAGGACGGGTATTTCCAGGTGATCGCCGACCCGGTTTCCACCTGAGTCCACGAAACCTTGCTGTTCCTACCTTGGCACAAGGCGCGCTTGGTGACGAAATTATAGATGCCGCCCTTGCCGTCCGCGTCGCCGGGATACCAGTTCTGGACGGTCGAATATTTGATCTCCGCATCGTCCAGCGCGACCAGTTCCACGACCGCGGCGTGCAACTGATTCTCGTCGCGCATCGGCGCGGTGCAGCCTTCCAGATAGGAGACATAGCTGCCTTCATCCGCGACGATCAGCGTGCGTTCGAACTGGCCGGTATTTTCCGCGTTGATGCGGAAATAGGTGGACAGCTCCATCGGGCAGCGGACGCCCTTGGGAATGTAGACGAAGGTGCCGTCGGAAAAGACCGCGCAGTTGAGCGTCGCGAAATAATTGTCGTGCATCGGCACGATCTTGCCCATCCACTTTTTCACCAGATCGGGATATTCGCGCACGGCCTCGCTGATCGAGCGGAAGATGACGCCCGCTTCCTCCAGCTCCTTGCGGAAAGTGGTGGCGACGGACACCGAATCGAACACGGCATCGACCGCGACGCGGCGGCTGCCCTTCACCCCGGCCAGCACTTCCTGTTCGGCGATGGGGATGCCCAATTTCTTGTAGGTGGCGAGGATTTCGGGATCGACCTCATCGAGCGAATCCAGCTCTACCTTTTTCTTCGGTTCGGCATAATAATAGGCGTCCTGATAGTCGATCGGGGGCACGTTGAGTTTCGCCCAGTCGGGCGGCGTCATCGTCTTCCACATCGCGAACGCCTTCAGCCGCCAGTCGAGCAGCCATTGCGGTTCGTTTTTCTTGGCGGAGATGAAGCGGACCGTGTCTTCGTTCAGCCCCTTGGGCGCGAAATCCTGTTCGATGGCGGACGACCAGCCATGTTCGTAGGTCGAGGCGCGATCGGCCGCGTCCTGCGCTTCCTGGTTACGGACAGAATAGCCTGGGACAGTGGTGATTTGCTCGGTCATGCCATTTCTCGTGTAAGGCTGGCGATGGTCACGCCAGCCAGGGCAGCGCGGATCGCTTCATTGGCGACGTTCATATGCGGGCGAATGCGGCAATCCTGCTCCAGCGTGCAGTCATGCGTGCCCGTGTCGGCGCAGGCGGTCATGGCGATCGGCCCTTCGACCGCCTCCACCACATCGGCGAGCGTGATGGTGGCGGGCGGGCGCGACAGGCGGACGCCGCCGCCCGTGCCCCGGCTCGATTCGAGCAGGCCCGCCGATGACAGGCGACCCACCAGCTTTTGCGCGGTGGGCAGCGGGATGCCGGTTTCGGCGGCCAGGGTGGTCGCGTTCATCTTGGCAGCGCCGCAATGGCGCGCAGCGGCGGACATCAGCACGACCGCATAATCAGCGAAGCTTGATAATCTCATGCCAGTTGCGAACCATTCTTAAATCGGATCAATATCGTCCGATTGGCATTTGGTCCTCTCAGGCTCGGGAATCAAGGGCTAATTAGGATAGGCGGTTGAGCATCGCCACGTCGCTGCCCAGCGAACGGCGCAGCAGGGTGAGCTGGGCGACGGCGGAGGGCTCGTTCTGCAACTGATGCGGGGTCAGGCCAATGAAGTGCTTGATTTCGCGAATACAATGGGACTGGTCGTAGAAGCCCGCCTCCTCGCATAATTGCTGCCAGCTTTCGCCATCCAGGGCGATTCGCGCGGAACAGCGCAGGGCACGATATTTGCGCGCCAGCAGCTTGGGCGGCGCACCATAATATTTGTTGGTGAGGCGCGCGAGCTGGCGCGGCGACAGGTCGGTGGCTTCGGCCAGCGCCTCGATTCGCGGCGATCCTTCGCCCATCAGCCAGCCATCGACCGCATCGAGCAAGGCCCAGGTGGTACCGCGCAGCGGTTTGACCAGGCGGCCAAGCGCGGCCCAGCACCGCGCCGCGATCTCGTCGGCCTCCGTCTCGTCGATCGCCCGCAATTCCGCCAGTAGCTCTGCATGATGCGCGCCGCCGACCGCCGCGAGGTCGCACAGGCGGTCAGCCAACAGGCTGGCGTCGCCGCCATGGAGCGATTGCCACCCGGCGGGCAGGAGGGAGATGCCGACGACCCGGCTGGGCCGGTTCAATTCGAAGCGGGTCGCGCCCATGGTCGGACCGAGCAGACAGACATCGGGCGTCGGCATCACGACGTCGTCCTGAAAATGATAGTTGCCACCGCCCGACAGCATGAAACGCAGCTGTGGCACGTCAGCACGGGTGGCGTCGCCATAATGATCGGCGTCGACGGTGAACAGATAAAGCGAACCGAAATAGGCGCGCAATTGTTCAGGCGGCGCGAAATAGCGCAGCCGCACCGGTCCCTGCGCGGCGGCCACTGTATAGGACAGCGGACCCCCTTCGTCCGGCAGGGCGACTGCGCCCCCGGCCATTCCGAATTTGTGCAACCCCATTTTTTTCACCCCAAGGGGTTTACTATGCGCCAACTGCACCCGCGCGCAAGTAACATGGTGAAAGAACTGTTACTTTTCTGCCTCGCTACTGCACTGCACATAAAAATGACCCGGCGATTTTCATCGCCGGGTCAGGAAAAGGTCTCATCGGCTGGAAGCCGTCGAGCCTTCGGGTCGCAGGGGTGCTTTACGCCGGAATCGCCGTAATATTATTGGATGAATCAGACATTCCACTGCCCTAAACCGTCTCATTCATGACGTTTCCTGTCATGATATGTCACTAACAGGCGGTTGTGGCGCTTTAGCCACAGCGACTCGACGTGTCGGCGCGGCGCTGGCATAGGCACGTCCCATGTCCTATCGTCTGATCCGCCCGCTGCTGTTTGCGCTCGATGCCGAGCGTGCCCATCATCTCTCTCTTGCTGCGCTGCGGATGATGCCGACACGCGCGCCGCTGGCACCCGATCCGATGCTCGCAACCATGGTGGCGGGCATTCGCTTTCCCAATCCGGTCGGATTGGCGGCGGGTTATGACAAGGATGGGCGGATCGCACACAAGATGCACGGCCTTGGCTTTGGTTTTGCCGAGCTGGGGACGCTGACGCCGCTGGCCCAGCCGGGCAATCCGCAACCGCGCCTGTTCCGGCTGGTCGAGGACAAAGCGGTGATCAATCGCTTCGGGTTCAACAATGGCGGGCAGGGGGCGGCGGCGGATCGTATCGCGCGCTATCGTCGGCCGGTTGGTGACGGTCCGGTTATCGGCATCAATATCGGCGCGAACAAGGATGCGGCCGCCGCCGGACGGGGCATTGCCGACTATGTCACGGGCGTCACCTGCATGGCGCCGCTCGCTGATTATCTGACGGTCAACATCTCGTCCCCCAATACGCCGGGCCTGCGCGCGCTGCAGGATCGCAGCGCGCTCGACGCCTTGCTGAGTGCCGTAATGGCCGCGCGCGCGCAGGGAGGCCCGCCCATTTTCCTGAAGGTCGCGCCCGACCTGGAACCGGCCGATGTCGAGGATATCGCCGCGGCCTGTATCGACCACAGGGTCGACGCGCTGATCGTGTCCAACACCACCATCACCAGGCCCGCGCTGCGATCGACCCATGCGGGCGAGGCGGGCGGGCTGTCGGGCGCGCCGCTGACCGACCTGTCGCTGTCGCGGCTGCGCGATTTCCGTCGCCTGCTGGGCGATCGGTTGCCGCTGATCGGGGTGGGGGGCATCGCGACCGGCGCGCAGGCCTATGCCCGCATCCGAGCGGGGGCGTCGCTGATCCAGCTTTACAGCGCGCTGGTCTATGAAGGGCCGTATCTGGCGCGGCGGATCAACCGGGAGTTGAAGGCGCTGATGACGCGCGACGGCGTGGCGACGATTGCCGATCTGGTGGGTATCGACGGCTGATCCGTCCAAGGGGCTGGAAAGGGTTGCGATCGGCAACTCCCGCTATAGGGTAAGCCCCATGACATGTCGTTTTTCTGGCCTGCTGGCCCCTTTCGCCCTTCTCGCTTTAGTGCCGTTGCCCGCCGGCGCGCGCGCGCCGGTATCGACCAATGCCACCGTTTCGGCCGCCGATCCGCGCGCGGCGCAGGCGGGGCAGGAGATATTGCGCAAGGGGGGCAGCGCCACCGACGCCGCCATCGCCATGATGCTGACGCTCAACGTGGTCGAGCCGCATAATAGCGGCATCGGCGGCGGCGGTTTCCTGATGCATCATGACGGGGAGACCGGGCTGCTGGAATCGATCGACGGGCGCGAGACGGCCCCGGCCGCCGCCCGGCCCGACCGGTTCATGGGAGCCGATGGCCAACCGCTATCCTTCCGCAACGCCTGGCCGGGCGGCCATTCGGTGGGGGTGCCGGGCAATGTGCGGCTGGCGTGGGACGCGCATCGCAAATGGGGTAAGCTGCCCTGGGCCGATCTGTTCCAGCCCGCCATTCGCGCGGCGGAAGAGGGCTATGAAGTGCGCCAGCGGCTCGACACCGCGATGAAGGCGGTCGCGGGGGTGTGGGCCGACTTCCCTGAAATCCAGAAATATTTCTGGATCGACGGCAAGCCCGCGCCGATGGGCACGATGCTCAAAAACCCGCCGCTCGCCGCATTGTTCAAGCGGATCGCGGCGGAAGGGCCGGACGCTTTCTATACGGGCGAAAATGCCCGCATCCTGGCGCAGACCGTCACCAACGCGCCGAAAAACCCGGTGCCGATGACGGAAGCGGACATTGCGGGCTATCAGACCAAGCTGCGCAAGCCTGTCTGCGGCAAATATCGCGTCTATACCGTGTGCGGCATGGGTCCGGCCTCGTCGGGCGGAGTGACGGTGCTGGAGATATTGGGCATGGTCGAGCGTTTTCCGCTCGGCACATGGGGGAAGGATGACCCCCGGTCCTGGCATGTCATCGGCGAGGCGATGCAACTGGCCTATGCCGATCGTGGCACATGGCTGGGCGACCCGGATTTCGTGTCGGTGCCGCTGACGGGGATGATCGATCCTGCCTATCTCAAGCAGCGGTCGGCGCGCATCCGTTTGAACAAGGCGCTCAACGACTATCAGCCCGGCACACCGCCCGGCGCGCAGCCGCGCACCGCTTCGCGGCCGCAGCCCGAAAGCGGCACCAGCCATTTCGTCGCGGTGGACCGGGAAGGCGACATCGCCGCCTGGACATCGACGGTCGAGAGTTTCTTTGGCAGCCAGTTGATCGCTAACGGTGTCATTCTGAACAATGAACTGACCGATTTCAGCTTCACCCCGGAAAAGGACGGCGCGCCGGTCGCCAACCGGGTGGAGCCGGGCAAGCGGCCGCTATCGTCCATGTCGCCGACCATCGTCTATGATGAGGCGGGCACGCCCGTCTTCACTGTCGGCGCGGCGGGGGGCAAGACCATCATCATGCAGGTGGCCAAGGCGCTGATCGCCCATTTCGACTGGGGCCTGTCGGCGCAGGAGTCGATCGCGCATGGGCTGATCTACTTCAACGGCGAAGGGCTGGTGCTGGAGCAGGGCACGTCGCTGGAGGCGATGAAGGCACCGCTCGAAAAACTCGGCCATCGCGTGTCGTTGTCACGCATGGGCCTCAAGGCCAATGCGGCCGAGCGCCTGCCCGATGGCCGCTGGCAGGGCGCCGCCGATCCGCGCAGTCCGGGCGTGTCGTTGCAGGAGTGAGGTCTATGGGGTGCCTTCCTCCCCTGGCAGGGGAGGTGGCTGCGCGTAGCGCGGACGGAGGGGTGTCGCGCCATCGATAGGGTGACACCCCTCCACCACTTCGTGGTCCCCCTCCCCTTACAGGGGAGGATTTAAGGGAGTTGGCAAAAAAAGGGCGGCTCACAGGCCGCCCTTTTCGTCTTACTTCTTGGCGAACCAGGCCGTCAGCGCGGGCTTCAAGCGGGTGCGGGTTTCGATGCGGGTGTTGATCGCGGCGATGGCGCGATCGACCACCTTGCGCGATTCCGGCGTCAGATATTGGGTCGCATAGGCGTCCAGCTTGGTCGCCATCGCCGGGTCGGCCGATCCACCGCCCAACCGCGCGAGCGCCTGACTGCGGGCCGAAACGTCGATCAGCCCTTCATATTGCGCGCGGTGCGCCAGCACATAGTCGACCGCCAGCATCGGATGCTCATAGCCCACTTGCGAAATGATCGCAGCGCTGGTGGTCTTGCCCGGCTCGTCGGTCAGCGCCAGGTCGAGCGCTTGGCGGGCGAGCTTTTCATCCTTGGCTCCGCCGAGCAGCGCATAGAGCGTGCTTTTTTCCAGGTCGGTCTTTGCGCCCTTGGCCAGCGCGCGCAGCTTGTCCCAGGTCGCCTGATCGGCATTTTTAGCGATGATCGCCATCCAGACGTTGCGCAGCGGACCGTCGAGCGCGGCGGGATCGCTCGCCAGTGCGGCAAAACGGCGATTGGCTTCGGCGACCACGGCCTTGTCGCCCATCTCGCCCAATGTACCGACCAGCGCCGACCGCAGCACGGGCACCTGCGGATTTTCGCCCGGCTTGGCATCATAACCGATGCCGGTCAGAACCGGTGTCAGCTTGGCCGACGTGTAGGCCGCGACCTTAGCCTGCCCGGCCGTGTCGCCCTCCAGCATGGCATAGGCGCTGTCCAGATAGCCGGGCACCTGCGCCAGCACGGCAGGGGTGGCGGTGGCGGGCACGGCGTCGATCAGGTCGAGCGCCAGGCCCATCGGCTGATAACCGCCCAAGCCAAGCTGGAAATTGTCGGCCAGCAGCCCGGTCTGGTCGATCGCAGGCAGCGTGGTGAAACCGGCGGCGAGCGCCTCGACATTGGCGGCGGGGTAGAGCGAACGATAATAGCCCGTCTGCCCGGCATTGACGACATAGGCACCGCAGCCTGGCAGCGTCATTTGCCCCTTGCCCTGCAGGATCAGCCGCTGCGGCGCGCCGCCGATGGTCTGCGCCATGACCGGCACATTCCAGCTCAAGGGCGTCTTGTCCTTCTTGTCGCGGCTGAACTCGCCTTGGCTCAGCGTCAGCAGCGTGTTGCCGCCCTGGCATTGCGCGCTGTCGACCTTGACCAGCGGGATGCCGGGCTTCGACGTGAAGTCATGCGCAATCGACACCAGCCCCTTGGCGCCTGCGCCCTCGACCGCCTTCCACAGGTCGTCGGTGACGGTGTTGCCATAGGCATTGGCCTTCATATAGCTGCGGATGCCGGTCTTCCACACATCCTCGCCGGCATAGCCCTCCAGCATGGTGATGACGGCTTCGCCCTTCTGATAGGTGATGGCGTCGAACGCCTGGTTCACCTGATCAACGGTGGTGATCTTCTGAACGACGGGGTGGGTGGTGGCGAGCGAGTCGAGGCTCATTGCCGCCTCGCGACCATCGACGCGGGTCAGCAGCATTTGCCAGTCGGGCTGCAACTTGTCGGTGACCTTGGTCGCCATCCAGCTTGCGAAGCCTTCGTTCAGCCACAGATCGTCCCACCAGGCCATGGTGACGAGGTCGCCGAACCATTGATGCGCCATTTCATGCGCGACGGTTTCATAAATGCGGCGCTTGGTCGCTTCGGAGGTAAAGCGCGGATCGACCAGCAGAGCGCGCTCAAAGGTGAAGATCGCGCCCCAATTTTCCATCGCGCTGAAAAACTGGCTCTGGCCGGGGCCAGCGACATTGTCCAGCTTGGGCAGGGGATAGGGGACGCCGAAATAATCGTTGAAATAGGGCAGGATGGACACTGATGCGTCGAGCGCCAACTGCGCCTTACCCGTATTGCCCTTGCCGGTGATGACGCCGACTTCGGTCGCGCCGGACATCTTGGTCGCGCGCTCCAGCTCGCCCAGGCCAAAGAAGAGCAGATAGGAAGACATTTTGGGGCTGGTGCCGAACGTCACCTGGGTCTTGCCGCCGCCCAGATCCTTGGTCGATGTGACCGGCATGTTGCCGACGGCCAGTTCGCCGGTGGGGATGATGGCAGACAGGTCAAAAGTCGCCTTGTAGCTTGGCTCGTCCCAGCTCGGCACGAAACGGCGGGCGTCGGGCGCTTCGAACTGGGTGAATAGCGCGCGCTTCGACGCGCCGTCATTGTCGGTATAGTCGAGCGCGAACAGGCCGTTCGCCTGGGTGTTGATGACGCCGGCATAGGTGATGGCGAGCTTATAATTGCCGGGTGCCAGCGGCTTGCCGAAGTCGAGCGTCACCGTCTGCGCATCGGCATCGACTTTGGCGGTGCCCTTGATCGCCTTGCCCTTGGCGGGCGTCAACATGACGTCGCCGAAGCTCAGGTCGGCAGCGTTCAGCACCAGCGTCGGCATGGCCGTGCTGACAGCGACGTCGATCGTCACCTTGCCGGTGAACTTCAGATTGGCGGCGTCGGGGGTGACGGTGATCGCATAATGGCTGGGCACGGCGCCGCGCGGCAATTGGGTGGTGATCCCGGCAGCGGGGCCGGTGGGGGCCATCTGCGCCAGCGCGGGCGTGGCAAGGGCGATGGGGGCGGCGGCCAGCAACAGCGGCAGGATTTTGGCGAGGGACATAGGTTTTTGAGACTCCGACACGTCTTGACGGCGCGGCCACATGGCTCTGCGCCCTGATGCAACGCGGGATCAACCGTTTCGCTGCGTCGGTCAAGCGATGTAATGCTATTACAACGTCGTTGGTCGAACCCGAACGCCCGTTGGTCGGCGGGTGCCTACAGCATCCGCCGCATCACATTGTCCTTGAGCAGATAATGATGCCGCAGCGCCGCGCCGATATGGAGTAGGATCAACGCCGCCCAGATGAAGCCCATAATCTCATGCCCTTCGCCCGCCAGATCGACGATCAGGTCGCCCTTGGTCACTGGAAATTTGGGGACGTCGAACAGGAAGAACCAGTTCAAGGGTCGCGTGCCCGCCGACGTCATGATCCAGCCCGACAGGGGCAGCACGATCATGAAGATATAGAAGAGCGCGTGGGTGGCGTGCGCCGCTCCTTTTTCCCAACTGGGCATGGCGACGGTCAAGCGCGGCGCGGGATTGGCCAGCCGCCAAACGATCCGCACCAAAGTCAGCGCCAGGACGGTCAGCCCGATCGACTTGTGGATCGGGATCACTGCCCAATCCTTGGGCAGTGCATCATGGCCGATGCCAAGCACCAGGGCGAGGATGATGAGCAAGGCCATGGCCCAATGCAGGGCGCGGGCGACTCCTTTATAGCGGTCCATGGCAGCGCTTCCTTCTGTTCGTTTCCTAACCGTGACGATTGGCGACCAGATTGTCCACCACCGAAGGATCGGCCAGGGTGCTGGTATCGCCTAGCGCTTGCGCGGAGACTTCGCCTTCCGCAATTTTACGTAGGATGCGGCGCATGATCTTGCCGGAGCGGGTCTTAGGCAGGCCGGGCGCGAACTGGATGACATCGGGGGTGGCGATCGGGCCGATTTCGCTGCGGACCCATTTGACCAGCGTCTGGCGCAATGCGTCGCTGGGTTCGATCCCCGCGTTCAACGTGACATAGGCGTAGATGCCCTGGCCCTTGATATCATGGGGAAAGCCGACCACCGCCGCTTCGGCGACGCTTTCGTGCAATACCAGCGCGCTTTCGACCTCCGCCGTGCCCATGCGATGGCCCGATACGTTGATGACGTCATCGACGCGGCCCGTGATCCAATAATAGCCGTCCGCATCGCGGCGCGCGCCGTCGCCCGTGGTATATTTGCCGGGATAGGTGGTGAAATAGGTCTGGAAGAAGCGGTCATGGTCGCCATAGACGGTGCGCATCTGCCCCGGCCAGCTACGCGCGATGACCAGATTGCCCTCGGTCGCGCCGTCCAGCACTTTGCCCTCGGTATCGACGATCTGCGGCATCACGCCCGGCATGGGTAAGGTGGCGGAACCGGGCTTGAGGTCGGTGGCCCCCGGCATCGGCGCGATCATCGCGCCCCCGGTTTCAGTCTGCCACCAGGTATCGATGATCGGGCAGCGGCCTTCGCCGACGACGCCATGATACCAGCGCCATGCCTCCGGGTTGATCGGTTCGCCGACGGTGCCGAGCAGGCGGAGCGAGGCGCGGCTGGTCGCCTTCACATGGGCGTCGCCTTCTTTCATCAGCGCGCGCAACGCCGTGGGGGCGGTGAAGAGGGTCTCGACCTGATGCCGGTCCACCACTTCCCAGATTCGTGCCGGGGTCGGCCAGTTCGGCACGCCTTCATACATCAGCGTCGTCGCGCCATTGGCCAGCGGGCCATAGACGATATAGCTGTGCCCCGTGACCCAGCCGATATCGGCGGCGCACCAATAAATGTCGCCGGGCCGATAGTCGAAGCAGAGTTCATGGGTGAGCGCGGCCCAGAGCAGATAGCCGCCCGATGTGTGCAGCACGCCCTTGGGCTTGCCGGTCGATCCCGACGTGTAGAGGATGAACAGCGGGTCTTCGGCCTGCATGGGTTCGGGCGGGCAGTCGGCCTCGACGCTCGCTGTCGCCTCATGCAGCCACAGGTCGCGGCCTTCCGCCATCGTCACCGCGCCGCCGGTCGCCTGCACGACCACGACATGTTTGACGCCGGGGCAATGGGCGAGCGCGGCATCGACATTGGCTTTCAGCGGCACGGTCTTGCCCGCGCGGCGGCCTTCGTCGGCGGTGATGACCAGCGTCGAATCGCAATCGATGACGCGGCCCGCCAGCGCTTCGGGCGAAAAGCCGCCGAACACCACGCTATGCACCGCGCCGATCCGCGCGCAGGCGAGCAGGGCGATGGCGGCCTCCGGGATCATCGGCATATAGATGGTGATGCGGTCGCCTTTGCGCGCGCCAGCGCTTTTCAGGACATTGGCGAAACGGCACACTTCTTCATGGAGTTGGCGATAGGTGTAGCGGCGCGGTGCCTCGTCGGGGCTGTCCGGTTCCCACAGGATCGCGACCTGATCGCCGCGCGTCGCCAGATGGCGATCGATGCAGTTGGCGCTGACGTTGAGCACCCCGTCCGCGAACCATTGGATGCCGAAATCCGCCTCGGCAAAGCTGCTTTCGTCGCTTTTGGTCGGCGGCGTGATCCAGTCGAGCCGGTGGGCACGCTCCAGCCAATAGTCGTGGGGCGCCTCGATCGAACGCGCATAGTCGGCATCACGCGCGGCCCGGTCCATGAGCGCGCTGCTGGCCCAGTCCCCCGGCACCGGGAAGAAATCGTCAGGCATGGGGGCATCCTTTCCATCGCGTAATCATTATCGCAGTCTCTTCTATCGTCCCGCCCGGCGGATCGGAAGGTCGGACCATGCCGTTTCTTGCCATGCTTTTGGACGATATGACCGAAATTGTTGAGGCGGCTTCCGCCATTTTGCCGCTTCCCCCCCGACCCGCGCGCGCCTAACAAGGATCGCCTATGTGGCTGCTTTATCAATTTCCGCTTTGCCCCTTCTCTCGCAAGGTCCGGCTGCTGCTGGGCGAAAAGGGGATCGGCTATGATCTGGTCCGCGAATCGCCCTGGGCGATGCGCGACGAATTTCTCGACCTCAATCCGGCTGGCACCACGCCGGTCATGGCCGATCATGACAAGGGTCTGACCCTGATCGACAGCCAGGCGATCTGCGAATATTTCGAGGAAACGGTGGAAAAGGTGCCGCTGATTTCCGGCACCGCCGCCGGGCGCGCTGAAGTGCGGCGGCTGACCGCCTTTTTCGACCAGAATTTCTATGGCGACGTGGTCGGCCCGCTGCTGCACGAACGGATGAAGAAACGGCTGATCGAGCGCGCGCCGCCCGAAGCCCGCATCCTGCGCGAAGCGATGAAGCGCGCGAATGTGCATATGGATTATATGGACTATCTGCTCGACCATCGTAGCTGGATGGCAGGCGGTACGCTCAGCCTCGCGGACATCGCGGCGGCGGCGCATCTGTCGGTCGCGGACTATCTGGGCGGGATCGACTGGCAGGGGCATGAGCCGGTGCGGCGCTGGTATGCCGGCTTCAAGTCGCGCCCGTCCTTCCGCCCGCTATTGTCCGAGCGGATGGAAGTGATCGCGCCGCCGCCCCATTATGAAAAGCCGGATTTTTAAGAGCGTCTGGCAATATTGTGGTCGGCTTGCCGCCGTCATGAACGGCTGGACGATGCTGAAAACGTCGCCCGCGGACCGAAAACAGCCTACCCCTTCTTGTCCTCGTCCACCATGTCGGATGCCAGTTCCAGCCCCGCGCGGCCATGCGCGGCGGTGTGGGCGGGGGCTTTGGGATGGGGGACGTCGATGGGTTCCTCGACCTCCAGCATTCCTTCCCATTTGGTGATGACCGACGTGGCGATGGCGTTGCCCAGCACGTTGGTTGCGGTGCGGCCCATGTCCATGAAGTGGTCGACCGCCAGGATGAAGGCCACGCCCTCGACCGGCAGGTCGAACTGGCCCAGCGTCGCGGCGACCACCACCAAGGATGCGCGCGGCACGGCGGCGATGCCTTTGCTGGTCACCATCAACACCAGCAGAATCGTGATCTGCGTCGCGATCGGCAGGTCGATGCCATAGGCTTGCGCGATGAAGATCGTCGCGAAGGTCGCATACATCATCGAGCCGTCGAGGTTGAAGCTGTAGCCGAGCGGCAGCACGAAGCTATAGATGCGGCGCGGCACGCCGAACCGATCGAGCTGTTCCAGCATCTTGGGATAGGCGGCTTCCGACGAGGCGGTGGAGAAGGCGATCAGGATCGGTTCGCGGACATAGCGGATCAGCGTGAACATCCGCTTACCCAGGAACACCGATCCCGCCGCAAACAGCAGCAGCCAGAGGCAGAAGAGCGCGATGTAGAATTCGCCGATCAACTCGCCGAACGTGACCAGCACACCCAGCCCTTCCGTGGTGATCACCGACGCCAAGGCGCCGAATACGGCGAAGGGCGCGACGCGCATGACATAGCCCGTCACCTGCAGCATCAGTTCGACCATCGCCTCGATCACGCCGACGATCGGTTTGCCCTTCTCGCCGATCGCGGTCAGCGCGACGCCGACGAACAGTGAGAAGACGACGATCTGGAGGATCGAATTTTCCGCCATCGCGCCGACCATGGAGGTCGGGAAGACATGCAGGATGAAGTCACGGAAATTGAGCGATTCGGTATTCACGCCCGATTCCGCACCATTGCGGACCAGGTTGAGCCCTTCGCCCGGTGCGAAGAAATTGACGAACACGAGGCCCAGCGTCAGCGAAATCAGGCTGGCGATGACGAACCAGGCAAGCGCCCGCCCGCCGATGCGCCCCAGCGCTGCGCTGTCGCCCATATGGGCGATGCCCGCAACCAGCGTGGAGAAGACCAGTGGCGCGATGATCATCTTGATCAAATGCAGAAAGATGTCGGCCAACAGGTGGAAATAGCCCGCGACCTGCTTGGCCAGCGTTTCGTCGCCACCCACCCACAGGTTCGCGGCGAACCCTACGATCACCCCAAGGACCATGCCGGTGAGGATGAAGGCCGTCAGTCTGTTGCGCATCTATTCCCTCATGAGCCGCGCGGACGCCGCTCGCAATATTATTACAACCGTCAGGGAACACCTAACAGGCGCATCGGCCACCCGCAATCGGCGTGCGGCCCCCGCCTTGAGATAGACGAACAAGCCGCCGCTTTCCGCGCCTCGGTTCATCCCAAACGGTGCAATCCGCGCCTATCAGGGGTAGAGCAACCCTTCGGTCCAGCCCGCATCGTCCCGTGTGAACAGGCGGCGTTCGTGCAGGCGATGTTCGCGATCCTGCCAGAATTCGATGCGTTCAGGGGCGAGGCGGAACCCCGACCAATGGAGTGGACGCGGCACCGGCTGGCCCTCGAACCGCGCATTGGCTTCTTCGAACCGGGCCATGAAGATTTCGCGCGAGGGCAGGGGGCGGGATTGGTCGGAGGCCCAGGCTCCCAATTGGCTGTCGCGGCTGCGCGTCGCGAAATAGGCATCGGCCGTGGCATCATCCACGGGGTCAACCGTACCCTCGATCCGTATCTGTCGCCGCATCGATTTCCAGTGGAAGAGCAGGGCAGCATGGGGATTTTCGGCCAGGTCGCCCGCCTTGCGCCCCTCGAAATTGGTGTAGAAGATGAAGCCGTCCGGTCCATGGCCCTTCAACAAGACCATGCGGACGGAGGGACAGCCCCGCGCATCGGCGGTGGCCAGCGCCATGGCGTTGCTGTCGTTGATTTCGGTTTCACGCGCCTGGCTGTACCAGTCGTCGAACAAGGCAAAGGGATCGATCATGCCCCACTGTCTAGGCGGGCGATGTGATAGTGTCGATACGGGCTATTGCGCAACTTGAACCGACGCGTCGCTTTCGCCACATAGGACGGCAATTCCCCGTCCCAGAACAAGAGGCACCAGAGTATCGATGGCTGATCCCTATTCCACCCTTGGCGTTGCGCGCGGCGCGACCGAGGCAGAGATCAAGTCGGCCTATCGCAAGCTGGCCAAGGAACTGCATCCCGACAAGAATAAGGACAATCCCAAGGCGTCGGAGAAATTTTCCGCCGCTACCAACGCCTATGATCTGTTGTCCGACAAGGACAAGCGCGCCCGGTTCGACCGGGGCGAGATTGACGGCGATGGCAATCCGACCGCGCCCTTCGGCTTTGGCGGCGGGGGAGGCGGCGGCGGTTTTCGCGGCCAGCCCGGCGGCGGCGGGTTCGATCAGGGCGGCGCGGATTTCGGCGATATTTTTGAAGGCCTGTTCGGCGGCGCGGGTCGCCGTGCTGGTGGCGGCGGCTTTGGCCGACAGGCACCGCCGTCCAAGGGCGCGAATGTCGCCTATCGCCTGGCAGTGCAGTTCACCGATGCTGCGACTTTGGCGCCCCAGCGGATCACGTTGCAGGATGGCAAGACCATCGACCTCAAACTGCCCGCTGGGGTCGAAACCGGCACGCAGATGCGCCTGTCGGGCAAGGGGCAGGCGGGGCCAGGGGGCGCAGGTGACGCGATCGTCACGATCGAGGTGAAACCCCATCCCTTCTTCACCCGCGACGGCGACAATGTCCTGCTCGACCTGCCGATCACGCTCGACGAGGCGGTCAAGGGTGGCAAGGTCAAGGTGCCGACTGTCGATGGTGCGGTGATGCTGGGCGTGCCGACGGGTGCGACGTCGGGCAAGACGCTGCGGCTGCGGGGCAAGGGCTTTACCGGCAAGGACGGCGCGCGGGGGGATCAACTTGTGACCCTGCACATCGATGTGCCCGCCGATGATCCGGCGATCCGGGCGCTGGTCGAAAGCTGGCAGGACAGCCGACCTGTGCGCGCCCATCTTGGTGTTTGAGGCGTTAGGGGGCGGATGCCGCTGAATTCGCCCTATACGCCCGAATCCCGTCGCCATATGGCGGCACGGACACGCGCCCATTTCCATCGCCAGATGAAGCGGGTGCGCCCCGGATCGCAAGCGTTCGAGGTGATGAAGCGGGTCGCTGTCGGCACCTATAGCGATGGCTTCATTCACGCCGGGAACCTTGCCTATCTCTCGCTGATGACGCTTTTTCCCTTCTTCATCGTCGCAGCGGCGGTGGCGAGTATCTTCGGCCGCACCGAAGATGGCCTGGCCGCGGTCAACGCCTTCCTGACAACGGTTCCACGCGGCGTCGCCGATGTCGTGCGGCAACCGATCAGCGATGTGCTCAATGCCCGCTCCGGTCCTTTGCTATGGTTGGGCGGATTCGTGGGTCTGTGGACCGTCGGCAGCCTCATCGAAACCATCCGCGACATATTGCGCCGCGCCTATGGCACCAAAAGTACCAAATCCTTCTGGCATTATCGGCTGAGCGCGGTCGGCATCACTTTGGCCAGCGTCGTGGCGGTGATGTTCGCCTTTTCGCTCCAGGTGGTGATCACGGGCATCGACCAGTTTCTGACCCATCTCCTTCCCTGGGCCGATGATGCCATCGCGCTCGTCGCGTCGGCCAAGCTGGTGCCGATGGTCATCGTCTGCGTGGCGCTCTGGTCGCTGTTCGTGTCACTGACGCCGACATTATACAAGGATCGTCGCTTCCCCAAATGGCCCGGCGCGGTCGCGACGTCGCTCTGGTGGTATGGCACGACATTGCTCTTGCCGCCGACCCTGTCGCTGCTGGGCGGCTATGACCGGACCTATGGCAGCCTGGCCGGCGTCATGATCACGCTCATTTTTTTCTTCCTAGTCGGGCTTGGCGTGGTAATTGGCGCGGAATTGAATGCGGCGCTGGCGGAATTTCCCGAAGAGGAAGTGGCCTTGCTGCCCGAAGACCAAGGGAACGGAACGAAGATATGAACGGCTTGATGGCGGGTAAACGCGGCCTCATCATGGGTCTGGCGAACGACAAGTCGTTGGCTTGGGGCCTTGCCAAATCCTTGCATGAACAGGGCGCTGAACTGGCCTTTTCCTATCAGGGCGACGCGCTCGCCAAGCGGGTCCGGCCTTTGGCGGAGCAGGTGGGTTCGGACTTCCTGATCGATTGCGACGTGACGGACATGGACAAGCTCGACGCCGCCTTTGCGGAGATTGAGGCGCGCTGGGGCACGCTCGACTTCGTCGTTCACGCGATTGGTTTTTCGGACAAGAATGAACTGCGCGGCCTCTATGTCGATACCAGCCTCGACAATTTCCTAATGACCATGAACGTGTCTGCTTACAGTTTCGTGGCAGTCACGCGCCGCGCGCGCGCGCTCATGCCCAATGGCGGCAGCATCCTGACGCTCAGCTATTATGGCGCGGAAAAGGTCATCCCCCATTATAACGTCATGGGCGTGGCCAAGGCGGCGCTGGAAACCAGCGTCAAATATCTGGCGATGGATCTGGGTCGCGAAAATATCCGCGTCAATGCCATCTCGGCTGGTCCGATCAAGACATTGGCGGCGAGTGGCATCGGCGACTTCCGCTATATCCTCAAATGGAACGAACTGAACGCCCCGCTGCGCCGCAACGTGACCATCGAGGATGTCGGCGGCGCAGGCCTGTATCTGTTGTCGGACCTGGCCAGCGGCGTGACCGGTGAAATCCACCATGTCGATGCAGGCTATAATGTCATCGGCATGAAAGCCGAAGACGCCCCGGATATCGCGCTCGATAAGTAAGCGCGTGCCGACGGTCCTGCGCGAAAGCAATCTGCGCGTCATGATCTATACCGACGATCACGCCCCGGCTCATGTCCATGTGTTTGGCGACGGGGAAACGAAAATTGCGTTGGGTGAGCATGACGGACAGGTAGCAGTTGTTCGAGTAGTCGGCGCTGATCTGCGCGAGAGTCGACGGGCGCTGCAAATCGTGCGAGAAAAGCGCGACTATTTGATCGAAAGGTGGAACGCCATTCATGGGTGAACTGACCCAGTCTCAATTCGACGCAGCCATCGAACGTGGCGCGCATGATCTGGCGACGAGTCCGCGTGCGCGGGCCGCGCGCTATGATCGCGACACCGGACACATCGTGATCGATCTGGTCAACGGTGCCACCTTCGCCTTCCCTGCCACACTCGCGCAAGGACTGGAAACCGCCAGTGCGGAGCAGTTGGAAGCGGTGGAAATATTGGGTGCGGGGTTCGGTCTGCATTGGGAAGAACTGGACGCTGACCTCACGGTGGCAGGCCTGCTCGCCGGACGTTTCGGCAGCGCGCGCTATATGGCGCAGCGTTTTGGTGCAGCCTGGGATAGCGAAGCGGCAGAATGAGCGTCAATAGTTTCGGTCGCATGTTCCGCTTCACCACCTGGGGCGAGAGCCATGGTCCGGCGATCGGCGCGGTCGTGGACGGCTGCCCGCCCGGCCTGCCGCTCAGCGAAGCGGACATTCAGCCCTGGCTCGACCTGCGCAAGCCCGGCACGTCCAAATTCACCACCCAGCGTCGCGAGGCGGACGAGGTGCGCATCCTGTCGGGCGTGTTCGAGGGGCGGACGACGGGCACGCCAATCAGCCTGATGATCGAGAATACCGATCAGCGATCCAAGGATTATTCGGACGTCGCCAAGGCCTATCGCCCCGGTCATGCCGACTATGCCTATGATGCCAAATATGGCTTTCGCGACTATCGCGGCGGCGGACGTTCGTCTGCGCGCGAGACGGCGTCGCGCGTGGCGGCGGGCGCGGTTGCGCGTGCCGTCATCCCTGATGTCGACATCTTTGCCTATGTCAGCGCGATCGGTGGCGACGCGATCGACTATGACAATTTCGACGCGGCGCAGATCGGCCAGAACCCCTTTTTCTGCCCTGACCCGGAAGCGGCCGTCCGCTGGGAAAAGCTGGTGGATGATGCACGGCTCGATGGCTCATCGCTCGGCGCGATCGTGGAATGCGTCGCCAGTGGCGTTCCGGCCGGTTGGGGCGCGCCGCTCTATGCCAAGCTCGACAGCGAACTGGCCGCGGCGATGATGAGCATCAACGCAGTCAAGGGCGTCGAGATTGGCGATGGGTTCGCGGCTGCGAGCCTGCGCGGCGAACAGAATGCCGACCCGATGCGTCCCGGTCCCGATGGACCGACCTTCCTCGCCAATCATGCAGGCGGCATTGCGGGGGGCATCGCGACGGGCCAGCCGATCAAGCTGCGCGTCGCCTTCAAGCCAACCAGTTCGATCCTGATTCCGGTCGAAACCGTGACGCGCGAGGGTGAGGCTTCGGACATCATCACCAAGGGCCGCCACGACCCCTGTGTCGGCATTCGTGGTGTGCCGGTAGTCGAAGCGATGATGGCGCTGGTGCTGGCCGACCAGAAATTGCTTCACCGCGCCCAATGCGGGGAATGACGCGCCGAACCGACCGTAAAAAAACGAGACGACTCACTTTTGTTGCGATAGTATGACGCCATCGCCTGTTCGACGGGCAAGCGGCAGAGCGTAAGCCTGGGGAGCGTCACCACACATTGCGTGGACTGACGGTCAAAACGTCCCCTGACCGCCGCGACACGGGCCAGCCATGCAACCATGGCTGGCCCATTTCGTTTCAGCCCGGCAAGATCGGCGGCCAGCGCCAATCTTGTTGGGGACAGGGGCATCATGCATTTCATCACCGCGCTGCTGGGCGTGTATCGGGCCGAAATCGGCTTGGCGGTTCTGGCCGCCATGTTCATCGCTTTCGTGCGCGAACGTTATTCCCCCACAGTGATCGCGGTGGTGGGGGCCTGCATTTTCGCGCTGCTCGGCATGCTGGATGAAAAGGCGATGTTTTCGGTCTTTTCCAATAGCGCGCCGCTGACCGTCGGGGCGATGTTCATCCTGTCGGGCGCGCTGATCCGAACCGGTGTCATCAGCCGCGTCGCCGACCTCATCATGACGCGCGCGGAAAAGCGTCCCCGGCTTGCCCTTGCCGAAGTGGCGATCGGCACGATCATCCTGTCGGCGTTCCTCAACAATACGCCCGTGGTTGTGATCCTGATCCCCATCATGTTCAAACTGGCGCAGGCGACCGGCTATCCGGTCAAGAAACTGCTGATCCCGATGAACACCGTCGCGGTGCTGGGCGGCTGCCTCACTCTCGTCGGCACATCGACCAACCTGATCGTTGCGGGCATCGCCGCGGACCAGGGCATGGCCCCGTTCGGCATTTTCGACATCACCCTTTATGGCCTCGCTGGAACCCTGGCAGGCGTCGGCGCGCTGCTGCTGCTGTCCTTCCTGCTGCCAAGCGACCCGCCTACCATTGCCGGAGAAAATGGCGGTAATGTGCAGGATTATCTGACCGAATTGGTGGTGCCGCAGGATAGCGATCTGGTTGGCCGGGACGTCAGCACGCTCGGCATGTTCGGGCGGTCGGTCAAGCTGCTCGGCATCAAGCGCGGCGGTGACATTCGTCGCCGCGAGCTGATGGAAGAAGAACTGCATAGCGGCGACCGGCTGATCGTCCGCGCCGATGGCGCGGCGATTATGACATTGCGGGAGGCGGGGGACTTCGAACTCGGCATCGCCGCCGATTCGCGCACATCCGGGCAGGAAGGGGCGGTCGTCGAGGCGATGGTCGCGCCCAGCCATCCTTCCATTGGCGAGCGGTTGGCGGACATTCCCTTCCTCCATGCGCTGCGCGTGCGGATCATCGGCATTCATCGCGCGCGCCATTTGTCCGGACCCGACCTGTCCAATACGCGGGTGCGCGGTGCCGACCGGTTGCTGATCGCAGGCAGTGACGATGCGATGCGGTCGTTGCGCGACAATCCGCATCTGATCGGCGTCGATGTCAGCCGGGTGCGCGCCTTCCGCCGCAAGAAGGCATGGATCGCCATAGTTGCGATGGCAGGCGTGGTGCTGCTCTCGGCGCTCGACGTCATCGGCATCGGTTTGGCTGCCGTCATCGCGGTCGGTGTCATTCTGCTCAGCCGTTGCATCGACCCGGAAGAGGCCTGGGGTGCGATCGACGGCGACGTGCTGATCCTGATCTTCGCGATGTTGGCGGTCGGCTTGGCGCTCGAACAGGCAGGCAGCGTCGCCTTGATGGTCGGCTGGATCACGCCGCTGCTGCAAAATGCACCGGCCTGGTCGCTGGTTTTCCTCATCTATTTCTTTGCGCTGATCCTGTCCGAACTGCTCAGCAACAATGCGGTGGCGGCCCTGTTGACGCCCATCATCATCGCGATCGCGCAGCAATTGGGCGTCGATCCCCGCCCCCTCATCATCGCGCTGATGATCGGCGCGTCGGCCTGTTTTGCGACGCCGATCGGCTATCAGACCAATGCGCTGGTCTATGCCGCGGGCGATTATCGCTTTGCCGATTTCGTGCGGATCGGCGTGCCGATCAACATCGTCGTGGGCATAGCGGTGTGCAGCGCGCTGGTGCTGCTCGGCTAAGCGCCAATCCGGTTGGGCTGGCTCTGTTCGCAGGGCCATGCCTCCGCCAGACCGGAGCAAATGACAAGGAACCGTTCCATGACCAGCCTGCCCTTCACTCAGGTCGATGCTTTCGCCGATGCCCCTTTCACCGGCAATCCGGCCGCGGTGATGCCGCTCGACGCCTGGCTCGACGATGCCACGCTGCAGGCCATTGCGGCGGAGAATAACCTGTCGGAGACGGCCTTCACCGTAGCGACGCCCGACGACCCAGAGGCGGACCATGCGCTGCGCTGGTTCACCCCGACCGTCGAAGTGAAATTGTGCGGTCATGCCACCCTCGCCAGCGGCCATGTGCTGATGGGGCAGGGGGATGTGGTGCGTTTCCGCACGCGGCATGCGGGCATGTTGTCCGTATCGCGCGCTGGCGATGGCTATGCGCTGTCGCTTCCGGCCTGGGATATGGCGCCCCGTGCTTTGCCGGAACTGGCGGCAGGGCTGGGGGGCACTCCAGTCGAGTCGCATTGGCGGGATGGTGGCTACAGCCTGTTCCTCTTCCCCGATGCCGCTGCGGTGCGCGCGCTCGCGCCGGACTTTGTGGCGTTGAAGGCGCAGGGCGACGTGATGCTCATCGCCACCGCGCCGGGTGAGGATAGCGATATCGTCAGCCGCGTCTTCGTACCGGGCGGCGGCGTGGATGAAGATCCCGTCACGGGGTCCGCCCATGGCCTGCTCACCCCCTTCTGGGCCAAGCGCCTGGGCAAGACGACCCTCAGCGCGTTTCAGGCGTCGGCGCGCGGCGGTCGGCTTGGCTGCACCCTCGATGGCGACCGGGTGATCCTGACCGGCCAGTGCCGTACGGTGATCGAGGGCCGCTTCCACCTCTAGCCCGGAAACAGCCCGATCACCCGCGCCAGCGCCGCCTTCACCGCGACCCTTTGTTCTTTTTCCGGCGACATGCCGATCCGCACCACGGTCAGCCGCTGGCTGGGCGACACCAAGATATATTGGCCATTATGCCCCACACAGCCGAACAGGCTGGCGGGGGCGATGCCCGGCATCAGCGCGCTTTCGCTGCCTTCGCGGTTGAGCCAAAGGTGCGCGCCATAGGCCGGGTTGCGTTTCGATGGCGTGCGCATGAAGTCGACCCATTTTTCCGGCAATATCTGATGCCCGCTGGGGCCGCGCCCCTGCCGCCGCAGCAATTCGCCAAAGCGGCCATAGTCGCGCGCGGTCATATGCATGATGCTGCCGCCGATCATCGTGCCGGCCGCATCATATTCGGGCGTCAGGCTGGGCAATTTGCCCGGTGCCTTCAACCGTCCGTCGATGAACATCGCCATCGCCCGGCGCCGCACGTCGGGATCGCTGCTGTTGGTCAGCATCCGCGTCATCAGGTCGGACAGGATGATGCTGCTGCCGGTCGAATAGGCGAAGTGGGCACCTGGCGCCTGCCCCAGCGGCTTGGCCTCGGCATAGGCGCGCATGTCCTGCGCGCCGTCGGTGAACAGCATCCGCACCGTGTCGCCGCTCTGGATCGGTTCGCCATCCTCGACATGATCGAGGCCGCTGGTCATCTGGAGCAATTGGCGCAACGTGATCTTGCCGCGCGGATCGCCCGGCTGGCTCCATGCCGCCACCGGCACCGGCGCGTCGATCGCCAGCCGTCCGTCCGCCACCATCAGGCCCACCAATACCGCCGTCACGCTCTTGGCGATCGACCAGGACAGGAGTTTCGTCTCCGGCCCGAAACCCGGCGCATAGCGTTCCGCGACGATTTCGCCGTCGCGCATCACCAGCAGCGCGCGGGTGTCGCCCATCGCCGCATCCTCGAACAAGGGGTCGATCGCGGCGCGCAGCGCAGCCTCCCCCACCGCCGCATCGCGCGCCACATGGTAGAGCGGCTGCGGGTCGGCCGCGCGCACGCGCCACAGCCCGCCCGCGCCGACAAGGGCCACCAGGGCGGCGCCAAGGCCAAGCCGCTTTACGCTGTTCCATTCGATCTTCATAAGCCGCGCCCTTAGCCATCCCCAACCGAGTCGGGAATATGCCGGGCCGCCGGACGATCATTTATCTTGCCCTTGTGCTTATCCTGTCGCTGCTGGCCGTGCTTGGCTGGCATTGGAGCGGTTTGCGCGGTCAGGCAGAACTGGGCACCGCCTATGGCGCGCGCCTCGCCTGTTCGTGCCGCTATGTCGAAGGGCGCGCGATGGGCAGTTGCGAGGACGACAAGGAGCCGGGCATGGCGCTCGTCACCCTGACCGACCGGCCCGAAGACAAGGCGGTCGAGGCGCGCGTGCCCCTGATCGCCACGCGCACCGCCCGCTATCGGCCCGGCTGGGGCTGCCTGCTCGATCCGACTCCTTAAGCGGCGGCAAGGCTGGCCCCCCGCGCTTTCCCCCGCTAAGGCCGCGTCATGCGGCCCGACATTCCCACGCTCCTTCACGACATATTCGGTTTCACCCGCTTTCGCGGGGTGCAGGAACAGGTGGTCGCGCGCGTCATGGCGGGCAAGCCGACGCTGGCCATCATGCCGACCGGGGCGGGCAAGTCGCTCTGCTACCAATTGCCCTCGGTCGCGCTCGACGGCTGCTGCGTCGTCGTCTCGCCATTGATCGCGCTGATGCACGACCAGTTGCGCGCCGCCACGGCGGTCGGCATTCGCGCCGCCAGCCTGACCAGCGTCGATGCCGACTGGCGCGAGACGCAGGACCGGTTGCGCAATGGCGATCTCGACCTGCTCTATGTCGCGCCTGAACGCGCCAGCCAGGAAGGGTTCCGCAATCTTCTGCGCTCGGCCAGGGTCGCCCTGTTCGCGATCGACGAAGCGCATTGCGTGTCCGAATGGGGCCATGATTTCCGCCCCGACTATCGCCTGCTGCGCCCGCTGCTCGACGAATTTCCCGATGTCCCCCGGCTGGCGCTGACCGCCACGGCCGACGCGCATACGCGCAAGGATATTCTCGTCCAGCTCGGCATTCCCGACGATGGCCTCATCATATCGGGCTTCGACCGGCCCAATATCCGTTATGCGGTCCATCCGCGTGATGGCCTGACGCGGCAGCTGGCCGATCTGGTCGCCGCCAATCCCGGCCCCGGCATCGTCTATGCCCAGACCCGCGCCGCGACCGAGAAGCTGGCGGAAACGCTGGGGCGGGGCGGTCGCGCCGTGCGCGCCTATCATGCCGGGCTGGACCCCAAGGTCCGCGCCGCCAATCAGTCCGCCTTCATAGCCAGCGAGGATATGGTAATGGTCGCCACCGTCGCGTTCGGCATGGGGATCGACAAGCCCGACGTGCGCTTCGTCGCCCATGCGGGCCTGCCCAAGTCGATTGAGGGCTATTATCAGGAATCGGGCCGCGCGGGCCGCGACGGCGAACCGGCGGTCGCGCATCTTTTCTGGGGGGCGGAGGATTTCGCCCGCGCCCGCCAGCGGATCCTGGAATTGGAACAGAGTCGTCAGCAAGGCGAGCGCACGCGGATCGCGGCGCTCGGCGCGCTGGTCGAGACCGCGACCTGCCGCCGCGCCATATTGCTGCGCCATTTCGGCGAAGATCCGCCTGCCATGTGCGGTAATTGCGACAATTGCCTCTCGCCGCCCGCCAGCATCGACGCGACCGAGACGGCGCGCAAATATCTGTCCGCCGTCTATCGCACCGGCCAGAGTTTCGGGTCCGGCCATATCGAGGCGGTGCTGACCGGTGCGCCCAACGACAAGGTGCGCGAGCGTGGCCATGACAAGATTTCGGTCCATGGCATCGTGTCGGGGGACGAGGTCGCGTTGCTGCGTCCCGTGTCGCGCGCTTTGCTAGTGCGCGATGCGTTGGAGACCACCGAGCATGGCGGGCTGATGCTTGGCCCCAATGCGCGGCCCATCCTGCGCGGGGAGGAAGAAGTTCGCATTCTGGTCCCGCCCAAGCGCGAGCGACGGTCGCGCAATGCCCGCAACGGAGCCGACGCGAACCCGGTCGGCGATCCGCTGTTCGACGCGCTGCGCGCCTGCCGCCGCGAACTGGCGCAGGAGGCGGGCGTGCCGCCCTATGTGATCTTCCATGATTCAACGCTGCGCGAAATGGCCGAACAGCGGCCGTCCTCAATCCGCGATCTCGGCACGATCAGCGGCGTGGGACAGAAGAAGCTGGATGCCTGGGGCGACGCATTCCTGGCGGCGATTCGGCCGTTTCTATAGCGCCAGGGGTCACAGTCCCGCGTCGCATTCAAGTTCACGATGTCGTGGGCGCATTTTCCGGCCGATTGCGCCGGAAAAGTGTCGGTAAAGTGCGTCCGAAGACCCGGTGACGCGACACCGGCGCGACAGTGACACGGCTGTGACGCGACAGGCACGCGACGGTCGATCCGGGATGCAGGGCGGGGTGGGGTGCGAGCGCGTTTCATCCGACAGTGTAGATCATCGGAAATCCTACATTGTAAGGGCTTTGCGCAACGAGCAGGCGGAAATGCCGCTCTTGAATCCTGACCCTGACCGGCGCATGGCCTGTGCCAAAGGAGAAGCCCCATGTTCCGCAAATTGACCGACCGCATCCTTGTTTCGCCGCAGATCACGCTGGATCAGGTGGCCGACGCCAAGGCGCAGGGCGTGACGATCATCGTCAACAACCGCCCCGATGACGAGGAACCGGGACAGGTGAATGGCGCGGAGATCGAAGCCGCAGCCAAGGCGGCGGGCATCGCCTATGTCGCGGTGCCGGTTGCGCATGGCGGTTTCGCGCCATGGCAGTTGGACGAGATGGCGAGCGCGCTGGAACAGACGGAGGCAGGCGGCAAGATGCTCGCTTATTGCCGGTCGGGCACGCGCAGCACCTTGCTATGGGCGCTGACCCGCGCGCGGGCGGGCGACGATGGCGACGTGCTGGCCGCGCAGGCGGCGGCGGCTGGTTATGACATCGCGCCGGTGCGGCAGATCATGGATGCGGTGAAGGGGCAGTGAGTGCAGTTGCTTTTCCTTAAATAATAGGATTTAATCCTACTGTGTAAGGAAAAGCTATGCGAACCACTCGGCAACTGAGCGTAACCCTGCCCAATGACATGGCCGACGATGTGCGGGCAAAAGTGGCGTCGGGTGAATATGCGAGCGAAAGCGAAGTCATCCGCGATGGTTTGCGAGCATTGCGCGCGCGCGACCGGGCGGTGGAGCAATGGTTGCGGGCCGAGGTCGGACCGGCACTGGACGCTTACCGGGCTGACCCTGGGAGCGGCATAACGCTGGATGATATGCGCGATGACCTGACCCAACGGTATGAACAGGCAGTTCGGCACGACTGACGGTGCCCCATCATGTTGTTCTGACACCCGAAGCGCGCGCGCAATTAACTGTAATTTTCGATTATGTCGCGGTTGCATCTTCACTCGATATTGCACGGCGTTTTACCGCCGCTATCCTCGATCACATGGAATCCTTTGCGGATTTTCCGCTTCGTGGCACCCCACGCGACGACATCCGTCCTGGTCTACGTACCACCACATGGCGTCGGCGTGTCACGATGGCCTATCTGGTAGAGGGTGAGGCGGTTGTTTTCGTAGGCATTTTTTATGGCGGCCGCGACTATGAGGCGCTGCTCGCCGACATTTGATCGGCAAGGCCTACCCGCACTCCACCGTTACATGGGCCATGCGGGGGAGCGCGTGGAGGCGCGCGCGGACGGCGGCACCGTTTGCGCCGGGGGCTAGGCTGAGGATGACGGCGTGGGCGTGGGGGCCGATGCGCCAGACGTGGAGGTCGCGGATGGTGGCGCCTTCGGTTTCGGCCAGCGCGCGGACCTTGGCCGTCAGCGCGGGTTCGGCGGTGTCGAGCAGGATGGCGGCGGTGTCCTTCATCAGGCCCCAGGCCCAGCGCGCGATGACGATCGACCCCAATATGCCGACCGCCGGGTCCAGCCACCACCAGCCGAGATAGCGCCCGGCGAGCAGCGCCGCGATCGCCAGTACCGATGTCAACGCGTCGGTCAGCACATGGACATAGGCGGCGCGCAGGTTGTTGTCGGCATGGCCATGGTGATGGTCGTCGCCATGATCATGTCCGTGTCCATGATCATGGCTATGGTCGTGGCCCAGCAAAAACGCGCTGATGATGTTGATGACGAGGCCGACGATTGCCACCAGCGTCGCTTCACCGAACGCGACCTGCACCGGCTCCAGGAAGCGCATCCCCGATTCGATCGCGATGAACAGCGCCATGACGCCGAGCAGCAGCGCCGACGCAAAGCCCGACAGGTCGCCGACCTTGCCCGTGCCGAAGGTGAAGCGCGGATTGCGCGCGTGCCGCCGCGCATAGCGATAGGCCGCCGCCGCCACGGCGAGCGCACCCGCATGGGTCGCCATGTGGAAACCATCGGCGAGCAGCGCCATCGAGCCGGTCATCCAGCCCGCGACGATCTCCACCACCATGGTCGCGGCGGTCAGCCACACGACCCACAGCGTCCGCCGGGCATTTTTATCATGCCCGTCCGACAGATAGATATGGTCGAAATAATGGCTGTCCTCGCCATCCATGCTGGCGGGCGATGGCGCGTGGTCATGATGGGCGTGGGCGTGGCCGTGCCCGGTGCCGTGAGAGTGATCGTCGTGCATCGTCATTTCCCGTAACGGCGGATCAGCGCCAGCATTTCTTCGGCAGCCGCGGCGCGCGCCTCGTCGGACAGGCCGGGGCAGGCGACATGCTCGCGCATATGCTGCTCGATCAGTTCCTCCATCAGGCTGCCGACCGCGCCGCGCACCGAAGCGACCAGTTGCAATGTTTCCGAACAGCCCGCCTCGCCCGTCAGTTGACGCTCGACGGCGGCGACCTGCCCCGCGATCCGGCGCACCCGCGCCAGTAATTTGTCTCGATCCGCGACTATATGCATAGGGTAGCCCCCTATACTATGGGCGCGGTCGCGACAAGGCCCATCACCTGCCCTAAAAACCATAGCTTGCTCCCACTTCGGCCATGGCTTTGCCAGCCCCCCTCGCCTAACAGGGAGCGATGACAAACCGGTTGGACTGCGATCTGGCGATCCTTGGCGGCGGCCTGTCCGGCAGCCTGATCGCGCTTGCCTTCGCGGCCAAGCGGCCCGATGTCCGTATTCGGCTGATCGAAAGCGGCGCGGCGATCGGCGGCAACCACATCTGGTCCTTCTTCGATGGCGACGTGGCCGCACAGGACCGCTGGCTCATTGATCCGCTTGTCACCCATCGCTGGGAACAGGGGCATGAGGTCCGCTTTCCAGGCCATCATCGCCGTCTCGACACCCCTTATAACAGCATCGCCTCGCCCCGGCTCGACGCGCATGTCCGGGCGACGCTGGGCGATGTGACGATGACCGGCGCGAGCGTCGCCGCCGTCACGCCGACCAGCGTCCGCCTGACCGACGAGCGGGAGATTGACGCGGGGGCGGTGATCGACGCGCGCGGGGCGGCGGACCTGTCGCCGCTGCGCTGTGGTTGGCAGAAGTTTGTCGGCCATGCCCTGCGGCTCGATGCGCCGCATGGCATCGACCGGCCCGTGATCATGGATGCAACGGTCGAGCAGATGGATGGCTATCGCTTCGTCTATCTGCTGCCGTGGGACGATCATACGATCTTCATCGAGGATACCTATTACAGTGACACGCCCGACCTGGACGTGGCCGCCATCGACGCGCGTATCGCCGCCTATGCCAGCGACAAGGGCTGGACCGGCACGCTGATCCACCGCGAACAGGGCGTGTTGCCCGTGGTCCATGGTGGCGATTTCGACCGTTATTGGCCCAAGGATGATCCGGTGGCGCGCGCGGGCGTGCGGGCCGGGCTGTTCCAGCCGATGACCGGCTATTCGCTGCCTGACGCGGTGCGGTTCGCCACCTGGCTGGTCGATCAGCCGCTCGACCAGTTGGCGACCGTCACGCGCGCCCATGCGGCGGCGCATTGGCGCAGCGGCGGCTATTATCGGCTGCTTGGCAAGATGCTGTTCGGTGCGGCGGTGCCCGACCAGCGCTGGCGTATCTTCGCGCGCTTCTATGGCCTGCGCGCGCCCCTCATCCAGCGTTTCTACGCCGGACGTTCCACCATCACTGACCGTGTCCGCATCTTGTGCGGCCGCCCCCCCGTGCCCATAAGGGATGCCATGCGAACATTGCTGAATCCGCCCGCCTGATGACCAGGAAAGCGATAATCATCGGCGCGGGCTTTGGCGGCCTGGCGCTGGCCATCCGCCTGCAATCCGCAGGCATCGACACCACGCTGGTCGAGGCGCGCGATCGCCCCGGCGGCCGGGCCTATATGTGGCAGAAGGACGGCTTCACCTTCGATGCCGGGCCGACCGTCATCACCGACCCCGATTGCCTGAACGAGCTATGGCGTCTGTCCGGCCATGACATGGCGCAGGATGTGACGCTGATGCCGGTCAGCCCCTTCTACCGGCTCAACTGGCGCGATGGCACCAATTTCGATTACAGCAATGACGAAGTGTCGCTGCGTGCCGAGATCGCCAAGCTCGATCCGGGCGATGTCGCGGGCTATGAACGCTTCCTCGATTATGCCGCGGGCGTGTTCGAAGAGGGCTATCGCAAGCTCGGATCGGTCGCCTTTCTCGACTTCGCCTCGATGATCAAGGCCGCCCCGGCGCTGGCCCGCTACCAGGCGTGGCGGTCAGTCTATTCGGTCGTGTCTTCCTATGTGAAGAATGAAAAGCTGCGCGAGGCGCTGTCCTTCCACACTTTGCTGGTCGGCGGCAATCCGATGAAGACCAGTGCCATCTATGCCCTGATCCACAAGCTGGAAAAGGATGGTGGCGTGTGGTTCGCCAAGGGCGGCACCAACAAGCTGGTCGAGGGGATGGCGACCCATTTCGAGCGGCTGGGCGGCACGTTGCGGCTGGGCGACAAGGTCACCCGCATCGAAACCTATGGTGACAAGGTCACCGCCGTCCACACCGCGTCGGGCTGGCGCGGGGAGGCCGATGCGGTCGCCAGTAACGCCGATCTGATGCACAGCTATCGTGACCTGCTGGGCCATCATCCCCGTGGACAGAAGCAGGGCGGGAGGCTCGCCAACAAGCGCTGGTCGCCCAGCCTGTTCGTGCTGCATTTCGGTATCAAGGGCAGCTGGCCCGGCATTCCGCATCACATGATCCTGTTCGGGCCGCGCTATGAAGGGCTGCTCACCGATATCTACGATCATGGCGTGCTGCCGGAGGATTTCTCGCTCTATCTGCACCACCCGACCGTCACTGATCCGTCGATGGCCCCCGAAGGCCATTCGACCTTCTATGCGCTCGCCCCGGTGCCGCATATGGGCAAGCTGCCGATCGACTGGGATCAGTTTGCGCCAGCCTATGCCGAGCGTATCTTGGACGAGATCCAGCATCGCTTGATCCCCGACATCCGGTCGCGTATCGTCACGCAATTCCACTATGCGCCGACCGATTTCGGCCGCGACCTCAATGCGCATCTGGGCAGCGCCTTCAGCCTGGAGCCGTTGCTGACGCAGAGCGCCTGGTTCCGCGCGCATAATCGCGACGATGTCATTCCCAATCTCTATCTGGTAGGGGCCGGCACCCATCCCGGCGCGGGCATCCCCGGCGTGGTGGGCAGCGCCAAGGCAACCGCCGCGCTGATGCTGGAAGATCTGGGCTAGAGACGATGAAGAAATTGGCGGTCTATTGCGGTTCGGCGACGCCGGCCGACCTGACCTATATCGACGCGGCGCGCATGGTGGGCCGCACCTTGGCCGAACGCGGCATCGGCGTCGTCTATGGCGGCGGGCGGCTCGGCCTGATGGGCGCGGTCGCCGATGCGGCGCTGGAGGCGGGCGGCGAGGTGATCGGCGTGATCCCCGAAGCGCTCGTTGGTGCGGAAGTGGCCCATCGCGGCTGCACGGAGTTACACGTCGTCCAGACGATGCATCAGCGCAAGCAGCTCTTCACCGACCTGTCGGATGGCTTCATCACGCTGCCCGGCGGGGTCGGCACGATGGACGAATTATGGGAAGCGATCAGTTGGGCGCAGCTTGGCTATCATCAAAAGCCGGTCGGACTGCTCAATGTCGCGGGCTTTTATGACCAGTTGATCGGCTTCAACCGGCAGATGGTGGAAGCGGGCTTCATCCGCGCGCAACATGCCGGGATTTTGATCCATGCCCAGGGCATTGACGAATTGCTGGAAGCGCTGGCCGCCTATCAGCCGCATGAGACCATCTTTGCGATGAAGGCGGATCGATTGTGACGCAAAACTCCCCCTCCCGCTTGCGGGAGGGGTTAGGGGAGGGCATGTCCGCGATATGGATGTAACACCCCCTCCCCCGACCCCTCCCGCAAGCGGGAGGGGAGATTTCGACCGCCCCGCGCTCGTCGCCCATGCCAAGCAGAGCATTGCGCGCGGCTCCAAATCCTTCGCCATGGCCTCGACCCTGTTCGATCCGCAGACGCGCGAGCGCGCTTGGCTGCTCTATGCCTGGTGCCGCAAATGCGACGATATCGCTGACGGGCAGGATCATGGCGGCACGTTGCAGGGCGTCGTGGACGGGCAGGCGCGGCTATCGACCATCCGGGTGATGACCGACAGTGCGTTGCGCGGCGAACCGACCGGCGATCCGGCCTTTGACGGCTTTGGCGTGGTGATGCGCGAATGCGCCATTCCCGCTCGCTATGCCCATGATTTGATCGAGGGGTTCGCGCTCGACGCGCGCGAATGGCGACCGCGCAGCCAGGACGATATGCTGCGCTATTGCTATCATGTCGCGGGCGCGGTCGGCTGCATGATGGCGGTGCTGATGGGGGTCGATCCCGATGATCAGGCGACGCTCGACCGCGCCTGCGACCTGGGGCTGGCGTTCCAGCTCGCCAATATCGCCCGCGACATCAGCGAGGATGAAGCCGCCGACCGCTGCTATCTGCCGCAGGAATGGCTGGCCGAAATGGATATGCCGCCCGGCGAACATATGAAGCCCTGGGTCCGGCCGCAGCTCGCCATATTGGCGCGGCGCATGGCGGATATGGCCGCGGCCTATGAGGAGAGCGCGCGTCATGGCACTGGCGCCCTGCCGCCACGGGCGGCCTGGGCGGTGCTGGCGGCGGCGGGCATCTATGGCGACATCGTTCGCGAAGTCGCGCGCCGGGGCGAACAGGCCTGGGACGCGCGGGTGATCACGACCAAGGCGGCGAAGCTTGGCTGGGTCGCGCGGGCGGGCATGCAGGTCATCGGTCGCGCCAAGCGCTGGCCTGCCGATGCGCCCCGGCCCGCGCATTTGTGGACGCGCCCTATCGTTTGATCGCCGCGCGTTTGGATGTTCCCCGGCGGACGCTGGGGCGCAGTCCCACGCTCTGAACTGGCCCCGGCCTTCGCCGGGGAACGGCATTTATTGCCGTGAGCCATACCCTTCACCGTAAGCCCAAAAAAGAGGGCCGATGCTTTCGCATCGGCCCCAGGGCTGTTCGCAGGAGGAACAAGGTGGGGCGGGCGGGCCATGTCCCGGTCGGGCGGCCCGCCCTGCCAAACTTACATATTGTAGGCGCGCTCGCCGTGCTCACCGAGGTCGAGACCTTGATGCTCGACTTCTTCGCTCACCCGCAGACCGGTGACAGCCTTGGCGATGAAGATGGCGATGGCGGTGCCGACCGAGGCCCAGACGATGGAGACGACCACGGCGATGATCTGCGTCATCACCTGGGCGCCCATGGCGGTCGAACCGTCGCCGGGGCCACCCAGGAAGGGCTGGTAGACGATGCCGGTGCCGATGGCGCCGACGATGCCGCCCACACCATGGATGCCGAAGGCGTCCAGGCTATCGTCATAGCCAAGCTTGGGCTTGATGACCGACACGAAGTAGAAGCAGATGATCGAAGCGATGGCACCCAGGACAATGGCGCCGAAAGGCCCGGAATTGCCCGCAGCCGGGGTCACGGCGACCAGACCGGCGATCACGCCGGAGCAGAAGCCGAGAGCCGAAGCCTTGTGACCATGGGCCTTTTCAGCGAGCATCCAGAACAGCGCCCCTGCCGCGGTGGCGACGAAGGTGTTGATCATGGCGAGCGCCGCCGTGCCGTCGGCTTCCAGTTCGGAACCCGCGTTGAAGCCGAACCAGCCAACCCAGAGCATGCCGGTGCCGATCATCGTCATCGTCATGCTGTGCGGGGCCATTGGCTCCTTGGGATAGCCGATGCGCTTGCCAAGGATGAGGCAGGCGACCAGCGCGGACACACCAGCGTTGATATGCACCACGGTACCGCCGGCAAAGTCCAGCGCGCCCATGTCGAACAGCAGACCGCCGCCAGCCCAGACCATGTGGGCGATCGGGAAATAGACGATCGTGAGCCAGATGGCGGTGAAGAGCATGACCGCCGAGAATTTCATGCGCTCGACCACCGAACCCAGGACCAGCGCAGCCGTGATGGCGGCAAAGGTCATCTGGAAGCTGACGAACACATATTCCGAAATCACTTCGTCGGAGAAGGTGGCGGCCGTGCTGTCGGTGGTGACGCCGACCAGGAACCATTTGCCCCACGAAATGAAGGCATTGCCTTCAGGACCGAAGGCCAGGCCATAGCCGTACATGACCCAGATGAGCATGGCGAGGCAGGCGGCCGCACCGATCTGCGTCATCGTCGCCAACATATTCTTCGACCGGGTCAGGCCGCCGTAGAACAGCGCAAGGCCGGGCAGGATCATGAGCAGGACGAGGACGGTCGACGTCATCATCCAGGCGTTGTTGCCCGGATTGGGCACGGCTGCGGCGGGTGCCGCTTCGGCGGCTTCCTGCGCCCAGGCAGGCAGGGCGGCGAAGAGCGACAGCCCCGCTGCCCCCGCCATCCCGCAAAGTTTCTTGGAAAAGGTCATCATTCCCCCCTTCTTACAGCGCGGTTTCGCCGGTCTCGCCGGTGCGGATGCGCACGGCCTGACCGACATCGAGGACGAAGATCTTGCCATCGCCGATGGCACCCGAATTGGCGGCCGCCTGCGTCGCTTCCACGACGCGCGGTGCCAGGTCGTCGTCGCAAACGACCTCGACCTTGATCTTGGGAACCATGTTGGTGGAATATTCCGCGCCGCGATAAATTTCGGTCTGCCCCTTTTGGCGACCAAAGCCCTTCACTTCGCTGACCGTCATGCCTGCGATGCCGAGCGAGGATAGTGCCTCGCGAACATCGTCGAGCTTGAACGGCTTAATGATAGCCATGACAAGTTTCATGTCGCCCCCTGTTACTGGTGTGCGGGGACATACTCAGCAAGAGGCGTGCCAATTTGCTAATGGCGCGTTAATACGGGCTTAGTGTGCGGCGCGACGAAAAGCAGCGCCGAAAAATTGAGCAGCGGCGCGCGCCTGCTCAAAAAAGAGGCAGCATCAGCCTACCATTGGCCGCCTTCCGCGATGGCTGCCTCCTCATCGGGCAGCGTGGTGCGGCCGAGGGCGGCATTGCGGTGCGGGAAACGGCCGAAACGGGCGATGATCGCGTGGTGATCACGCGCAAAGCCGAGCCAATGATCGTCGCCTGCCCCTTCGAACAGGGTCAGCGCCGTCTCCTGATCCTCCAGCGCCTCGCTATGCATGAAGGGCATGTAGAAGAAGAGCCGCCCGGTGCCGCCGATCTGAATGTCATAGCCATGGGCGATCGCCCCGCGCGCGACGTCGCGGGCCAGCGGATCGCTGGCGAAGGCCTGTGCGGTATCGCGGAACATGTTGCGGGGCAGTTGATCGAACAGCAGGATCGCCGCCAAAGCCTCATCGGCGCGGTCGAGGAAGGCTTCGGGCGGCAATGCCTGTTTTTCCTGCCACAGATCGCCGAAACGGGCGATGCAGCGCTGGTCCAATGCGGGGTCTTTCTCCCACCATCCGGCCTCGCCGACCTCATTGAACCAGAAGTCGAGCAGGGCTGCGGCCCAGTCGGCGGTCACGGCATCATGGCTGTCGGTGAGCATGTTCATACCGACCTATACAGACGAGCGGCCGATCCGGTTCCACCATAGGCCGCTTACGGCAATCAGGTCGCCGTGCCGCCTACCGTCAGCCCCTGCAGCAGCAGCGTCGGCTGGCCGACGCCCGCGGGCACGCTTTGCCCGCCCTTGCCGCACATGCCGATGCCTTCGTCCAGTGCCCAGTCGTTGCCGATGCCGACCACCTTGGTCAGCGCGGTGGGGCCATCGCCGATCAAAGTCGCGCCCTTGATCGGGTCGCCCAGCTTGCCATTCTCGACCTTATAGGCCTCAGTGCAGGAGAAGACGAACTTGCCCGACACGATGTCGACCTGGCCCCCGCCAAAGCTCTTGGCGAAGATGCCGATCTTCATGCGCGACAGCAGTTCTTCGGGGTCGTCATTGCCACCCTTGATGAAGGTGTTGGTCATGCGCGGCATGGGACCATGGGCATAGCTTTCGCGGCGGCCGTTGCCGGTGGGTTCGACCCCCATCAGCCGGGCATTGAGCCGGTCCTGCATATAGCCGCGCAAGATGCCATCCTCGATCAGGATATTTTCGCGCGTCGGCGTGCCTTCATCATCGATCGACAGCGACCCGCGCCGGTCGGCGATCGCGCCGTCATCGACCACGGTGACGCCGGGCGCGGCGACGCGCTCGCCGATGCGGCCGGAAAAGGCGCTGGTGCCTTTGCGGTTGAAATCGCCCTCCAGGCCATGGCCGATCGCTTCATGCACCAGCACGCCGGGCCAGCCGGGGCCGAGCAGCACGGTCATTTCGCCCGCAGGGGCGGCGACCGAGCGCATGTTGACGCGCGCCTGCGCCAGCGCTTCGTCGATCGCGCGGTTCCACACGGCCGGGTCCATGACCTGATCGTAGAGATAGCGCCCGCCGATACCGAAGCTGCCGGTTTCGCGGCGGCCATTGTCTTCGAGGATCACCGAGACGTTGAGGCGCACGAGCGGGCGGATGTCCGTCGCGGTAAAGCCGTCGGCGCGGACGATTTCGACCACGGACCAGCTGCCCGCCAGATTGACCGACACTTGGGCGACGCGCGGATCACGGGCGCGGGCGGCGGCGTCGATCGCGGCGCACAGCGTCACCTTCTCGGCGAAGGGGACGATCTCCAGCGGATTGGCATCGGTATAGAGATGGCGGTTGGTGCGCTGCGGCGGCGGGGCGGGCGGCGCGGCGGCGGGATCGAGCAGGGTCAGCGTCTGCGCTGCCTTGCGGATTGCCGCTTCGCTAATGTCATTGGCATGGGCAAAGCCGGTCATCTCGCCCGACACGCCGCGCAGGCCGAAACCGGCATCGGTCGAATAATCGGCGGTTTTCAGCCGCCCGTCATCGAAGCCGAAACTCTCGCTGGCGCGATATTGGAGATAAAGTTCGCCATCGTCGCAGCTTTTGAGCGCATCGGCGGTCAGGCGGCGGGCACCGTCGGGATCGAGCAGGCCCGGACGATAGAGCAGGCCACGGGCGTCGGTAAAGTGCGCGGAAATATCGGTCATGCCATCCGATATAGGGACGGCATCACCCAAGCCCAACGGAAAAGTTAGAGGCTGGCTCCGGACGCGATGTCGGGCTTGTCGCCAATGTCCGCGGTGTCGGCCACGCCACCCATCAGCACGAAGCGCCGGTCGCAATAGCCGCAATCGACATAGCCATGCTCGTCAATCTCCAGAAAGACGCGCGGATGGCCGAGCGCGGCGGGAATGTCGCCCGATCCGTCACAGGAAACGCGGGTTTTGGAGACTCGGAGGATTTCTGGCGGCTGGATCATGGATGGGGGAATTAGCAGTGCGGACGCTGCGCGGCAATATGCCGCTACATCAAAGGCAGCGGTGGCGCCTTGCATGGGGTCGAGATGTCGCCTTTCCGGGCCTTGGCGGCAGGTTGCCAGTCGGTGCAGTCCTTGGCCGCGATCACCGCGAGCGGCGACAGCATCAGCAGGGCAGGCGCGAGGGTGCTGCCGAGGAAGATGGGGTTGGGCATGGCGACAAGATGCCGCATCCAGGCTTGCTGTACGATGAACGTTACGCAGGCGGTTGGATTGGCGATGGCCTCGCAGCATAGCTGCTCGGCGTTTTGCCGGAAACCGTCCCCCGGACGGTTTCTGTTCGGCAAAACTGGTGGGCGATGACGGGCTCGAACCGCCGACATTCTCGGTGTAAACGAGACGCTCTACCAACTGAGCTAATCGCCCCTAGGGGGAGTTTCGCGCTTCTACGCTACTTTTCGTATCCGTCAACAGGGGCTAGCTGAACAAATTCGCGACTGTCAGCGCCGATGTATGGGACGTCCGTAAAAGCCTTACTTGCTCATGAACGATCAGGCGTCTCTCGTCCAAAGATCATCGGCATGTCGGGCAATGTTACGACGCCGAGCAGAAACGAAAATCATTACATTTCGGGTAAATACATAGCCGGAATATCTGCATAATCAGCACTCCGCGACCAAACAATATCGTCGCGAATTTTTCGAGCGGGTACGCCCGCATAAATCGCATTGTTCTTCAACGTACTCGATGCGATCGAAGACTGTCCTAGAACAGACCCGGATCCTATCTTTGCTCCTTTGTGAACGCGCGAACTATTGCCGAGCCAGACATGATGTCCGACAAATACATCCTTGGCCATATTCAGCGGTTTTCGGGTTATTGCGTCGAAAATAGCATGTCCATCAGTCGTTCGAATCATCACCCCACTTGAGGCCATGCAATCATTTCCGATGGCAACTATATTGCCGCTTTCGGAAAATATTACTCCCCCCTCCCAAGTCGTATCAGATCCAATTATGACTACTGAGTTTGGAAAGCTAACCTTAATAGTTAAGCCACGTAACCGGCAGTTCTCACCAACAATAATCGCACAGTTATCGCCATTTATCGTAAAAGTGCAATTTTCTAAAATACTTTTAGCGCCAACGGAAATGACGCTGTCAACACCAGATGCTGTTGCTTTATTGGACCCGCGTGAACATACAGACGACGAGTCCAGTGCAACAACGGCACCGTCACCAGTTGCACGGCGATAATCTGCTCCATCGACAACTCTGGGGTTTCCGCCCCGAGGCATTTGTCCGACGTTAATTTCGCCGAACGGATATGCTTCGATGACACGTTTGTATGTGGCTAGGAAAAGTTTATCGACCACTTCAAACATATAAATTCTCCAGAAATTTGATAAAATTCTCAGATTCGAAAATAATATTATGGAGTATTCTATACTATTATTTCCACCAACATCGTGAATATGACATAATGTATAGTAATATGATGCTTATTCATATTTTTCTATCATTAAGACGCCCGCAGAACAATTTTATGCTTCTCACCATTGGATCACTTAGTGAAAGCTGGTGCAAGTCATTCAGCAAGTTCTGACGTTTAAAAAGTCACAACCGTCAACTCGCCAGCAGGCGGCGGCTGGCGCCGAACCAGCGGATCATCGCGTCGGCGGCGTCTTGTGCCAGGGCGATGAAGATGCGGCGGCCATCCTGCGGGTCAGCCTGTCGCTCCACCAGCCCCTTGGCGGTCAGGGTGCGAATCCAGCGTAGCGCCGTGGTCGGCGGCACGGCGGCGGCGATGCACAGGCTGGAGACGGAGACGCGCTCCTGCTCCAGCCGGGCGGCGAGCAAGTCGAGCAGCATGTCCCAGGCCGGGTCGGCGAACAGGTCGCCGGGCAGGAAGTCGGCGCGGATGCGGCGCGCGCGCAGCAGGTCGCGCACCTGCGTCGCGCTGAGCGTCGGCGTCGGGACATAGGCCGGGGGCGTGGCGGTGCCCATCGGCGCGAGCGCGGGCATGCCGATATAGTCGCTCGGCCGGTCAGCGATGCGCGGGCCGGGGTCGAAGGAGGGTGCGGCAAAGTGCGACCGCTGCGTCAGCGCATCGAGCGTGCGAGCAAGGCGGCTGACCTCCGCGCTTAACTGTTCGAGCCTACTGCTGTCGCCATCCCGGTCGTGGACCTGGCCGGGGGCGGGGCGTTCTTCGCCAGCGGTCACCAGGGCCGCGGCCAGGTCGCTATGGTCGGGGTCGCACAGCAATTGGGTGTGCGATCCTTGCGCGGCCGCAAAGGCCAGATCGATCGTCTCCCATCCCGCGACCAGGATGACGGCCATCCCCTGCCGGACCGCCTGCGCCTCCACTTGCGCCAGCAGCGATTCCAGCGCGGGGGTCGATGCGGGGCAGAAGAGCAGCAGCACATCGCATTGCAACTGGCCATCCAGCCGGGCCGGAGCGTCGGCGAGCGGCGCAACGCCCAGCAGCCGCAACCCGGCGGCATCGGCCACCGGCGTCAGGTCCGCCACATCGATTCGGTCGGCGATGACGAGTAGGCCCGCCCGATGATCGCGCCGCAAAGGATCCGCCCTGCCCATGCTGTAGGAAAAATCTTCCATTGTTGCCCCGCTCCGTTCTAGCTTCGTTCCTGGGACTAAAGCAAGAACGGATCAAATCAGCCGCATCTGTCGCCATAGTGACGATAATCTGGTGCAAAGGGGCAAGATACCGGCCCCGTGCGGGTGTTTTTCCACCATCTTCGCGCCGATCTGGCGGGAGGGGAGGGGCTGCCGCATGATCCCTCCATTATGGAGTCATTTGTCAGGCGGCGGTGGCGCGCGCGAAGGCGATGTAGAGCGCCCGCAGCCGCATCGCGACCGGGCCGGGGGTGCCGTCGCCGATTGGCTGGCCGTCGATCCGCACCACTGACTGGCACAGGGTCGAGGCGCTGGCGATGAAGGCTTCCCGCGCGGCAAGCGCCTCCGCCACGGTGAAGGGGCGATGGACGACGGTGATGCCGCTTTCCTGTGCCAACGCGGTCAGCGCCGCGCCGGTGCAACCCGCCAGCACCGCCTGACTATAGGGGCGGGTGACGATGCCTTCGTCGGTGACGATGAAGGCGGTCGAGGATGCGCCTTCGGTCACGAAGCCGTCCTCCACCATCCACCCCTCCTGCGCGCCCGCGTCGCGCGCGGCCTGTTTCGCCATGACTTGCGCCAACAGACCCACGCTCTTGATGTCCCGCCGCGCCCAGCGCAGGTCGGCCATGGTCGCCACGGCGATGCCCGTGCGGACGGCGGGCACGTCCAGCACCGGCTTGTCCGCGACGAACAGGAAGAGCGTGGGTTTGATATCGGGCGCGGCGAGAAAATCGCGGCCCGCCTCCGCCCCGCGCGTGAGCTGGAGATAGACCAGCCCCTCGGTCACGCCGTTGCGCGCGATCAATTGCGTCTGCACCGCTTCGATCTGCGCCAGCGACACGGGCAGGCGGATGCCGAGCGCGTCCGCTGACCTTTCCAGCCGTGCGAGATGGCTGGCGCTGTCGATCAGCCGCCCGTCGATCACCGCCGCGACCTCATAGACGCCATCGGCGAACAGGAAGCCGCGATCGAGCGGCGAAATGCGCGCCTCGTTCAGTGGCAGGAAGGTGCCGTTCAGATAGGCGATTGCCATAAGTCCCGTCCTCCGCTCTGATCCGCTTCTAGCCGCCGAAGCTGACGCCGATCCAGAGTGTGCGCGGCGTGCCCAGATCCATCGATCCGCCCGCATTGCGCGTCACGATCGTCTCATCCAGCAGATTTTCGCCGCGCGCCACCAGCGTCACGCCGCCCGCCAGCGGCAGCCGCGCGATGGCATCGACCGTGATCGCGTGCGGCAGGACGTCGCTTTGCAGATCATCCTCATATTGTTTCGCGACATAGCGCAGCGTGGTCGACAGGGTCGGCCCCTGCGCCGGGCTGTAGGCGATGGTGGCGCTGGCGGCATGGCGCGGGCTTTGCGCCGGGGTCAGGCCATCGAACGCTTCGCCCGGCGCATGAACGCGGCTGCGGCTATAGGCATAGGAGGCGGACAGGCGCATGGCACCCAGCGTCGCGTCCGCCGTCAGTTCCACCCCCTTGGCGACGATCCGGTCGATATTGCGGCGCTGGCGCGTGGTGGCGGTCAGCGTCACATTGGCGACCGCATCGTCCAGCCGGTTGATGAAGCCGGTCGCCGACAGGCTGATGCCCGGCAGCGGGGTCAGATCGATGCCGACCTCCGCGCCTTTCAGCTTTTCAGGCGTCAGCGCGTCATTGGCCTGCGTCGTGATCGGAAACACCACGAAGGGGCGATAGAGTTCGTTGAGCGTCGGCAGGCGGAAGCCGCTATAGGCCGCGCCGCGCAGCGCGATCGCGTCGCTCGCCCGATAGAGCGCGCCCGCCCGGCCCGACACTTCCCAGTCCGACCGGTCGGCATAGTCGCTCGACGTGCCGACGCCGCTGGTCGCGCTGACCTGCCGGTAGAAACCGTCGCTGATCGACCAGCGATCGGCGCGCACGCCGCCGGTCAGCACCAGCCGCCCATCCGGCCCGCCTGGTGTCCAGTCATCCTCGACAAAAATCCCGCGCGTCCATTGCTCGCCCCCGGCATGGCGGCGGAAGGTCGCGGGATTGCTGGCGCTGTTCGCATTATAGGCGTCCTCGAACATGTCGCCGCTCGCAAAGCGGCTGTCGACGCCCACGCGCAGCACATGCGCCTCCCCCACCGGCGGGCGCAGCTCGATCTTGCCGCCAATCCCGGTCGAGGGCGTGTTGCGCTGGTCCAGCGTCCGGCGGAAGGTGGAGGAGGAGATGACGATGTTCGAGAAATTGCGCACCTGCACATAGGCGAGCGCATCGACCTGCCACCGGCCGCGATCGATATAGCGGATGCTGGCATCCTGCCCCTGGCTGCTATTGTCCGCCCCGGCGAAGCGCAACGTGCGCTTATCCTCGAACAGGGTCGCGCGAAATTGCACTTCCGAGGTGGCGGAGATCGGCGCGACCGCGCGCAGGTTGGTGGACCAGCCGTCATAGGCGGCGGGCACGGTCGCGGCGACGCGCTGGTCCTTCGGTGTCGTCTGGAACCCGTCGCCCCGGTCCCACCGTCCTGATAGTGAGACATAGCCGCTGCCAAGATCGGGCGTGACACTGGCCGAGACTTCGGTCGAATCGCGGCTGCCATAGAAAGCGCTGGCGGCAAAGCCGGGCAACTGGTCGCGCGTCGCGCTCGCCAGTTCGATCGTCCCCGCCACTGCGCCCGCGCCGAACGCGCCGATGCCGCCGCCGCGCGTCACCCGCACCACCGACAGCCGGTCGGGCACCAGTGCGCTGAACGGGATATAGCCGAAAAACGGGTCCGCCATCGGCACCCCGTCGAGCAGCACCAGCGTCCGGCTCGACGCATTGCCGCCCAGCGCGCGCAGCGTCGCCCCCTGCGCGGAAGGATTGGCCGACCGGCTGTCGGACCGGCGGAATTGCTGGAAGCCCGCGACATCGCCCAGCACGCTTTCGATCCGGCCCGATGCGCTGTCCTGCAGGCGCTGGCGGTCGATCACCACGGATCCATAAGCGGGCGTGCCGGGTGGCAGGTCCAGCCCCGCGCCGGTCACGACAATGGTGGCCGGATCACCCGCCGCCGGTTGCGCCAGGGCGATGCCGGGCAGGAAGAACAGGAGGACGGGGAGGGGAAGAGATTTCATGCCCCCGCTCTCCCCATTTCGGCCGCCTTTTGCAAATAGAAAGGCCGCGCCTCACTCCAGCCGGCGGATCGCCCGTTCGTCGCAAGTGGGGGTGACCCGCTCGACCGGACTGACGCCGGGCACCTGCAACGCCTGCCCGATGCGCAGCGGCGCAAACCGCTTGCGCGCGATCCCTTGGCAGCGCAGCGCCAGTTCCAGCATGCGCGGCGGCGTATCCCATTGTTCGTAGGACAGGCGGAACGTTCCCCAATGGATGGGGATGGCGGTCGATGCGCCCAGCCGCTTGAACATCTCCACCGCCTGCACTGGCCCGACATGCGCGTCCGACTGCATCTGCCCCTTCCAGAATCGGAACGCGCCGATGGGGATCAGCGCCAGCCGGATCGGCCCGATCCGCGCCGCCTCGATCGGCCAGCCCATGTCGCCCGCGCCGGTGTCGCCTGCAAAGAAGATATTGCCCGCCCGCGTCGCGATGACGAAGCTCGACCACAGCGCCCGGTTGCGGTCGCTGCCCCAGCGGCTGCTCCAATGATGGTTGCGGGTCACATGGACGCGATAATCGGGGCAATGTTCGTAATTGCCGCACTGGATCACCGCGCCCGGCGCCAGCCCGTTGAGCGCCGCGCCGCTGACCGACTGGCCCCAATCGAGCGCGGTCGCGGGAATGCCATGCGCGCGGAGCAGCGCGTCATTGCCCAGGCTGGTGACGATCTTGGGCTTGTCCCGCTCCCACAGGCGCTTGAGCGTCGGCAGGTCGAGATGGTCATAATGATTATGGCTGATGACGATCAGGTCGATCTTGGGCAGATCATCGAAGCGGATGCCCGGCTCGGCCACCCGCTTGGGGCCAAAGGGGGGCAGGGGGCTGGCATGGTCCGACCAGATCGGATCGGTCAATATGTTCAGCCCCGCCGCCTGCACCAGCACGCTCGCATGCCCGACCCAGGTCGCCACCATGCCGCGCGGCGCGGCAAAGGGCGCAGGCTTAGCGGGCTTGACCGCAATCCCGACCGGCCATTGCGGCCGATCGTCGTCGCCCAGCAGCCAGCGCAGGAGGAACCCCTGCCGACTGGTGCCGGGCGGCGCGGGCGGCTCGATCTCCTCATCGGGATTGAAGAAATGCGCGCCATCATAGTGGCGGCTGACCGGCCCGTCATAATAGATGCGGTCGAGGAAAGGCGGAACGATGGTGATCGCCAGACACAGCCCCACCACCGCGAACAACAGCGCGACCCCCAAGCCCCTGACGATGCGGATAAGCCGACCCATGCGGAGCGCCATAGCGGACGGGGGCGGCGGGGCAAGAGGGGGTGTGTGGGTGGTGGCGCTCTATAAGATTATCCGCGATAAGATTATCCGCGCGCCTTTAATCTCCCCTCCCCGGCGGGGAGGGGCCGGGGGAGGGGGAGCGAGGCGAAGCCGAGCGTCCACGCTAGCGGCGGCACACCCCCACCCAACCTCCCCCTCAAGGGGGAGGGGCTTTTAGATCGTAACCGCAGCGCAGCACCCACACCCTCACGACCCACCCCGCTTCCCCCGCTTCCCCCGCGCCGCCGTCATCGGATCGGGCTTCGTCGGCGGGGTCCACCCCGGCGGCGGGGTCATGCGTTGCTGGCTGGTGCCAAGGCCCATCGCGCCGGGGCGGGATCGCTCCACCCCGGACAGATCGGCCGCCTTGGCCTCCGCCGCGCTGGCGCCCCCGCGCATCAGGCTGATCGCGTCGCGGCACCGCTTCGCTTCCTCGAAATCGAGCGCTTCGGCAGCCGCCGCCATCTTGCGCGACAGGGTTTCGATCGTGTCGTCCATGGCGGGTGAACGCACGATCGGGGCGTTAGGCTGCATGGGAGCGCGTGTCGGCCGGTCGGTGTGGCGTCAACAAGGCCCTGAACGGACCCTCGTTTGCGCCGCCAACCGCCACCGCCCTACGGATACCGCCTCACTGATAATGCAGCTTCTTGTCGAACCCCTCATTCGCCTTGGCCATCTTGGCGATCTTGCGCAGCTGGCTGCGGACATGCCGCTCGAACCGCACATCGTCATAGACGCCGGTCGCCGCATAATCTTCCTGGTGGATCAGCTCCTTGAGCCGCTGGGCGAACAGCGCCTGCGTCTCGATGCAATCGGGCAATTGCAGCGCGCGGCACACCCATTCCTCGGCGGCGGCCTTGTCATACTCATCCCGCGACTCATAACCGCGCCGATCCGCCGCCGCCTGATCCAGCCGCGCCGCATCGCACCGCCGCGCCAACCAGTGCCGCACCACCGCCCCATCCCACGCTGTCGACGGCTCGCTCATGATTTGCTCCACATCTTGGTCATCATTGTACCCATAGAGGAGGAGGGCCGAGAAGCTACTATGACGGGCGGAGTGGCACCGCTCGACCGAGATGCGCCATTTATGACGGCAATTTTGGCTTCCGCCAGCTGCTATTCGTTTAGGAGCACATGCGGCGCACCCTTCACACGGGTGGGTTCGCAAGTTCAATCTTTGCCGCTACCACCACCTTCCCATTTTTATTTCAATTAATTAGCACGGTGCATCGACTTCCGGATGGGGAATTTCGGGTTCCGAGGAAGGACAGGCAAAGGACGTATAAAACCACAACCTTTCCCACATGCGCTGTTTGTGCGTCTAGCTGGAAAAATCGTTACTCCGTAGACAATAGCAGGTAAATCAGCCTACATCGCCACGAAGCTAGTGAGGGAACGGCTTAGTGAGCATCAACGTTGCGCTTGGAACATACATTCTTCCGGCGGACCATAAGGTCTGGAAATACTTTCCCGGCAAGGATTACAAATTCCACGACGTAGTTTCAGAAACTGCCGTAGCACTCATTGATGTTCGCGATCTAAACGATCTCGGCAACGACCCTGATGAATGGGATTACGACGAACTTCTCGATCATATTGCTGCTGATCGTATCGAACGTCGGGTTGAAGCGGGCGCGGCGCGGCCAGACCGTTTCGTTCGGAGCGCAGGCGATCAAGCTACCCTGACATTCCTCCAAGGACTGTTCTTCACAGCGAAGAAGGGTGACCTCGTCGTCATGCCCGACAAGGGCTATACGACCGGGGTTAAGATTGGGATGCTGCTGGACAAGCGCGGCGTTCTGAAGACCGTAACGGCAAAAGACAGTAACGACGAAAAATATACCTATTATGGCCGTCGCGTAAAATGGGTTGGCGAAATTGAGAAGCGTAAGCTTGGCGACGATCTTATTGCTCAACTGCATTCTCTAGCAGCGTTTTTTGATCTTGGGCGCAGCAGATATGAAGAAATATACGATAAGGCATTCGATGATTATGTCTACGATGGGTCGTTTGTATCGACATTCAGAACATCAAAGAATATTTTTACGTCGAAAGATAATCTCCTAAGTTCTCTGTGGTTTGAACTTATTGAAGTTCTTGAAGAGGCGCGCGAGAATGACGAAGATTTAAAAGTTGATAATATATACGAATTGGCGGTTGATTCTGAAATAAATGAGGATGACCGCAACGATCTCTCAATTTACGTGCAATCACCCGGCTGGTTCCGGTGGCGGTCGCAAAAAATTGAACCTCTTGCAGCCATAGCGTTGTTCGCAATGGCTACGGCCAACGTGCCTTATGCCGAAGCTAGGGAAGCTACGGTGAGCGCTCAAATCGTTCGAAAAGCTGACGATCAGTGCCTCGGAGACGTGGATGAAACTGTTAAACGGTATTTGGAGTTATTGGGTAAGGATCGCTGGGAACAAGCTTGTAAGCTTGCCGTGAAGGCGGAAACTCAGGCGACACTTAAGGCTAATGCTACATTGAAAAACTCCGAAAATCATGCTACACTTCGCAAGTGATAGCGATGAAATGGCCATTCCCCTCGGCAACGTCCCTACGTGCGGGCGTAAAAGCCGTATGCAAGTGGCCGTCACGGGCGGGTTGCTGCTATGGGCAGTCACAGCCAGCATTCAGCTATATGTCGCACGCCAAGACGCTCGCGAAGCAACCGTCCAAACTTATAACATGGGCCGTGTTGCCGCGTTTCGTGATAGCGGCGCGGACTTGGATAAGAAGGTAGCCGCGTTCAACGACGCTGCCGCTGAAGGTCAAAGCCTGTCCGAAGTGCGACAGAACGTTCGCGAAGCGATGGCCGATCACGCCGCAAAAACTTTTGCCATGCAGGACGCATTCGGAAAAACGGCGACCAACCGCTATTCGGACGAACTAAAGGCGCTTCAAACTGCGGTTGAAGAAACGACGGATGCGACCAATTCTGGCGCTGTAATAACGGCCTTGTCGAAAGTGTATGTTGCTCGGACGAAGCTTGCTGACGATGTAACCAAGAAGGCGACTGCGTAACATTCTGTCCCGTCTTTTGCCGGTCCTTGTCGAAACGTCGTCCCGCTCTTTCTCCCCGTCCGTCCCCACACGCCTCCACGCGCGCCCACACTTCGCAAAAATTATCCTATTGCGAAATCGACGCCACCCGTCCGTTCGCCCGCAATTGCGTGGCCTGCGACGGTGTGAACTTCACAGATTTGGCAAGGGCGCGTTGGCTGCTTTGCCGGGGTGCGCTTAGCCCTGGTCCTGATAGGCCATTTGTAAAATGCCCCAGTGCCGCCCCTTTACATGGATCGACGCGATCACCTGTTTGAGCAGCAGCACTTCGCCGCTGGCGGTCAGGCGGCGATAGGCTTTGATGCAGAAGGGCTGGGTCGTCCGCGCCTGTTCGCGCGTGTCGGGAAAGTCGAAGATCAGCCCCTGCCGCGCATGTTCCGCATTCCATACGTCGTCACCCGGCCGCTGCGGCTGTGCCCGTTCGGGCATGGCGACCGCGCCATAGGCGTTGCGGTCGGTGAAGGTCATGCCGAACAGCCCGGTAAAGCCGCGCGCCCGTTCCTGCTGCGCGCGGGCGACGGGCAGGATGACCGCCTGCACAGGATGCGTATATTGCGTCGGGTTGGTGCCGGGGATCGGCGCATAATCGTCGCTGAAGATCGCCGCTTCGCTTGCCTCACCACGCTCGATCGCCCGCTCGATGGCGTTCGCGACCTTTTGCGCCGACTCCAGGCTGAAGCGGATATAGGGCGAATCGGGAATATCGACCCCGCTTTCGGCCAGATATTGCAGCAGCATATTGGTGTCGCTGCTGGCGGTCGACACGCGGCCCGACAGCCGTTGCAGCCCGTCGGCATTGGCGCTCGACGTGCTGGCCAGCGTCGCGATGCCGGTGCGGATTTCACCCGCGGACCCGACCATCGACGCGATCCGCCGCGCCACCGTCTCGCTGTTGCTCGACAGGTCGAGCATCAGCGCGGCGAGCCGTTCGACCAGCGTTTCGATGTTGCGCGTGTCCGACTGGGCGGTGCGCGCGGTCTGCGCGCCCTGGGTGATGCTGGCGAGCATCCCGCCCGCCTCGCCGGTCAGCGCGGCGATCGACTGTTCGATGGTCTGGGTGGCGGCGGCGGTTTCCTGCGCCAGTTTCTTGACCTCGGCCGCGACCACGGCAAAGCCGCGCCCCGCATCGCCCGCCCGCGCCGCCTCGATCGTGGCGTTGAGCGCCAGCAGGTTGGTCTGGCTGGCGATGCCGCTGATCATGCTGGTGACATGGGCGACGGTGCGCAGCGCCTCGCCAAAGCCGTCGAGCCGCGCATGGATATGGCTGACCTGGTCGATCAGATCGACGAAATTGCTGTTGGCGGCGGAGAGCTGGCGGCCCGAATCGTCGATGATGGCGCGCGCAGCGATCGCCTGTTCCCGCGCATCCTGCCCGGCCAGCGCCACGCTGTCGCCATCCCGCGACAATTGCCCGGCGGCGCCGCTGATCGCCTCGATCATCTGCGCCTGCTGCGTCACCCGGTCGGCCAGTTCGCTGATGTCGGCCTGCAAATCGAGCGTGCGGATGCCCAGGTCGCCCGACAATTTGGCGACCTTCATGACCGCTCTGGCGACGGTTCCGATGTCTGCGATATTCCCCATTTCCATGGGGGTATCGCAGCATGGTGAAGGAAGCGTTAGCGCGCGCTCACACGCCTTCCAGCAAGCCTTCGCGCTTGATCTTTTCCTGCCAGACCAGCGGGGCGAGATGGTGGACATTCTGCCCTTCGCTGTCGACCGCGACGGTCACCGGCATGTCCGCCACGTCGAATTCGTAGATCGCCTCCATGCCCAGATCCTCGAAGCCCACGACCTTGGCACCCTTGATGGCGCGCGCGACCAGATAGGCCGCGCCGCCGACCGCCATCAGATAGGCGCTCTTATGCTTGGCGATGGCGGCGGTGGCGGCGACGCCGCGCTCCGCCTTGCCGACGCAGCCGAGCAAGCCTTGTTCCAGCATCATGTCCATGAAGCTGTCCATGCGCGTCGCGGTGGTGGGACCGGCCGGGCCGACCACTTCGTCGCCGACCGGATCGACCGGGCCGACATAATAGATGACGCGGCCCTTGAAATCGACCGGCAGCGGCTCGCCCCGGCTCAGCATATCCTTGATTCGCTTATGCGCGGCATCACGACCGGTCAGCATCTTGCCGTTCAGCAGCAGCCGGTCGCCATGCTTCCAGCTTTGCACGACTTCCGGGGTCAAAGTGTTGAGGTCGACGCGGATCGCTTCCTTGCTGGGCGTCCAGTTGACGTCGGGCCATTCGGACAGCTTGGGCGCTTCCAGATAGGCGGGGCCAGAGCCGTCCAGCGTGAAATGCGCGTGGCGCGTCGCGGCGCAATTGGGGATCATTGCAACCGGCTTGCCCGCCGCATGGCAGGGATAGTCGTAAATCTTGACGTCGAGGATGGTGGAGAGGCCGCCCAGACCCTGCGCGCCGATGCCCAAAGCATTGACCTTGTCGAAAATCTCGACCCGCATCTTCTCGATCTCGGTCTGCGGCCCGCGCTGCTTCAACTCGCCCATGTCGATGGGTTCCATCAGGCTTTCCTTGGCCAGCGCCACCGCCTTTTCCGCGGTGCCGCCAATGCCGATGCCCAGCATGCCGGGCGGGCACCAGCCGGCACCCATTTGCGGGATCATGTCCAGCACCCAGTCGACGATCGAATCGCTGGGGTTCATCATCTTGAACTTGGTCTTATTCTCCGACCCGCCACCCTTGGCCGCGACGTCGATGACGACCTTGTTGCCCGGCACCATTTCGACCGACAGGACGCAGGGCGTGTTGTCCTTGGTATTCTGGCGGCTGAAGGCCGGGTCGCGCAGGATCGAAGCGCGCAGGCGGTTTTCGGGGTTCAGATAAGCGCGGCGCACGCCTTCGTCGATGACGTCCTGCATCGACCGGCTATTATCGTCCAACCGGCACTCCATGCCCCATTTGACGAAGACGTTGACGATGCCGGTGTCCTGGCAAATCGGGCGATGTCCCTCCGCGCACATGCGGCTGTTGGTCAGGATCTGCGCAATGGCGTCCTTGGCCGCCGGGCTTTGCTCGGCCTCATAGGCTTTGCCGAGCGCGCGGATATAATCCATCGGGTGATAGTAACTGATGAACTGGAGCGCGTCGGCCACGCTGTCGATCAGATCGGCGGTTTTGATGAGCGTCATCTACCCTAGTCCCCATATCTGCGGCCCGGCCCTGCACGGCGGGTTCCTGCTTGCGCTGGGGCTATACGCATCCTCGCTCCCAAGTCCAGTATGGGTAATGTGAGGGGGTGGGAGAGGGGCGACTCCGGCCGCGCACGCATTTGCGTGGCAAGCCCCTATATATTTTTTTGGGGCCATGCTCCCCCTTGCCTTTTGCGGGGGGCAGGGAAGTCCATGCGTCGCGGCGTCGCGACAGGCAAAAGCGGCGATGAAATGAATCGGGCGAGCGACGAACGGAGTCTCTAAACGGTCATTTACCCTCTTGCGTCCCAAAGGGGCTATGGCACTATCCCTTGTATCGGGTTAACGGGGGTCACCCAACAGATTGTGATTGCGTCGCGGAACATGGTTTCGCTTGAAGGGCATTTTGTCCGTGCGATCGCGGTCTGGCGGGCCTCGTTCCGGTCCCGGCACGAAACGGTTTGCGGCTGATGCGCGACTGGATGGCGCGGGGCTTGACCGAATCGAACGGAACAGGAACATTCGGGGGCTGAGATGGATTTTCGAGATAGCGGACAAGGTGGTACTGGCGACGTGGCGACTGTGATGGATGAAGTGTTGGACGCGGTAGCGGCAACGAACAAGGCGGCTCCGGCCAAGGCGCAGCCCAAGGAGGCGGCACCCCTGACCTCCTCGACCGTGGTGGAGCGTCGCTTCGACATCGTGACCGATGCGTCGCGCGATGCGTTGCTGACCGAATTCGGCAAGGATACGCTGAATGATCGCTATCTGCTGCCCGGCGAATCCTATCAGGATCTGTTCGCCCGCGTCGCGTCGGCCTATTCGGACAATCAGGATCACGCCCAGCGTGTCTATGACTATATCTCCAAACTCTGGTTCATGCCCGCCACCCCGGTCCTGTCCAATGGCGGCACCGGACGCGGTCTGCCGATCAGCTGCTATCTGAACTCGGTGGACGATAGCCTGGAAGGCATCGTCAACACCTGGAACGAGAATGTCTGGCTCGCCTCGCGCGGCGGTGGCATCGGCACCTATTGGGGCAGCGTGCGCGGCATCGGCGAGCCGGTCGGCCTCAACGGCAAGACCAGCGGCATCATTCCCTTCGTCCGCGTGATGGACAGCCTGACGCTGGCGATCAGCCAGGGCAGCCTGCGTCGCGGTTCGGCCGCCTGCTATCTCGACGTGTCGCACCCGGAAATCGAAGAATTCCTCGAAATCCGCAAGCCCAGCGGCGACTTCAACCGCAAGGCGCTCAACCTGCATCATGGCGTCCTTCTGACCGACGAATTCATGGAAGCCGTGCGCGACGGCCGTGAATTTCATCTGCGCAGCCCCAAGGACCAGTCGATCCGCTCCACCATCGACGCGCGCGCGCTGTTCCAGAAGCTGGTCGAAACCCGCCTGGCGACCGGCGAGCCCTATATCGTGTTCAACGACACGGTGAACCGCATGATGCCCAAACATCATCGCGACCTGGGCCTGAAAGTCTCAACGTCCAACCTCTGTTCGGAAATCACCCTGCCGACCGGGCGCGATCACCTGGGCAATGATCGTACGGCGGTCTGCTGCCTGTCGTCGATGAACCTGGAAACCTGGGACGAGTGGAAAGACGAAAAGCTCTTCGCCGAAGACATTATGCGCTTTCTCGACAATGTGTTGCAGGATTATATCGACCGCGCCCCGCCCGAAATGGCGCGCGCCAAGTACAGCGCCAGCCGCGAACGCTCGGTTGGCCTTGGCGTCATGGGCTTCCACAGCTTCCTCCAGGCGCGGGGCATCCCGTTCGAGGGTGCGATGGCCAAGTCGTGGAACCTGCGCATGTTCAAGCACATCAAGGGCCAGGTCGACGAAGCCTCGATGCAGCTCGCCATCGAGCGTGGCCCTTGCCCGGACGCCGCCGACCAGGGCGTGATGGAGCGTTTCAGCTGCAAGATGGCGATCGCGCCGACCGCGTCGATCAGCATCATTTGTGGCGGCACCAGCGCGTGCATCGAACCGATCCCGGCCAATATCTATACGCACAAAACGCTGTCGGGCAGCTTCTCGATCAAGAATCCCTATCTCGAAAAGCTGCTGATCGAGAAGGCGAAGGACAGCAATAATGTCTGGAACTCGATCCTCGAACATGGCGGCAGCGTCCAGCATCTCGACTTCCTGACCCAGGAAGAAAAGGACACGTTCAAGACCAGCTTCGAGATCGACCAGCGCTGGCTGCTCGAACTCGCGGCCGACCGCACCCCCTATATCGACCAGGCGCAGTCGCTGAACCTGTTCATCCCGGCCGATGTGGAAAAATGGGATTTGCTCATGCTCCACTTCCGCGCCTGGGAATTGGGCATCAAGTCGCTTTATTATCTGCGGTCGAAGAGCGTGCAGCGTGCCGGTTTTGCGGGCGGCGTGGAAGCCGACAACACGATCGACGCGCCAAAGTTCGAGATCGAAAGCACGGACTATGACGAGTGTCTGGCCTGTCAGTAATTTCGGTCAAAGTGATACTTTGACCGAGTAGGAGGGTCGTTTTGACTGATGGTTGGATTTTTCTTACTATTGTGTCGCTTATTTCACTCTGTGTTTTCTTCAATGGCGTTCGTTTCTCGCGGATGACTAGAAATCCGTTTGAAGGGCGCAAGATTTTTGGCCAGCCGATTCAAGGTACTGAACTGTCGGTCAAAGACATAAATATGATTGGAAGAATACAGATGGTTTTTGCGCCTCTGTTTCTACTGATTATGATGGCGATGATATTCGGATTATTTGGCCCTGTTGAGGGCGTTGAAACGATCAAATTTAACTGAGGTTCACCATGTCTCTTCTTCAAGCCTCCAAGCAATATAAGCCGTTCGAATATCCCTGGGCCTACGACTTCTGGAAGCGCCAGCAACAGCTGCACTGGCTGCCCGAAGAAGTCCCCTTGGGCGAGGATTGCCGCGATTGGGCGCAGAAACTGTCCGATCATGAGCGCAACCTGCTGACGCAGATTTTCCGTTTCTTCACCCAGGCCGACGTGGAAGTGCAGGATTGCTACCACGAAAAATATGGCCGCGTGTTCAAGCCCACGGAAGTCAAGATGATGCTGACCGCGTTCAGCAACATGGAAACCGTGCATATCGCGGCTTACTCGCATCTGCTCGACACGATCGGCATGCCCGAAAGCGAATATAGCGCCTTCCTCCAATATAAGGAGATGAAGGACAAGCATGACTATCTGCAGCAGTTCGGCGTCGATACCGACGAAGATATCGCCCGCACCCTGGCGATGTTCGGCGGCTTTACCGAAGGCCTGCAACTTTTTGCGTCCTTCGCGATGCTGATGAACTTCCCGCGCTTCAACAAGATGAAGGGCATGGGCCAGATCGTCACCTGGTCGATCCGCGACGAGACGCTGCATTGCGAGGGCATCATCAAGCTGTTCCACGCCTTCTGCGCCGAACGCGGCTGCCTGACCCCGGCGGTCCGGGAAGATATCATGGATATGTGCCAGAAGACGGTACGGATCGAGGATGCGTTCATCGATCTGGTCTTTGAAATGGGTCCGGTTCCCGGCATGACGGCGAAGGACATCAAGAAATATGTCCGCTACATCGCCGACTGGCGGCTGGGCCAGCTTGGCTTCAAGCCCATCTACATGATCGAAGAGCATCCGCTCCCCTGGCTCAGCCCGCTGCTCAACGGCGTGGAACATGCCAATTTCTTCGAAACCCGCGCGACGGAATATTCGAAGGGCGCGACGCGCGGCCAGTGGAACGACGTGTGGGACGCCTTCGACCGCCGCAAGACCCGCGCCGTGCCCGCCAATGCGGATGAGGTGGACCCGGACATGTTCAAGGCTGCGGGGATCGCGGCGGAGTAAAGATTGCTGTTTGATGGATCAATCCGCATTTGCGGATTGATCCGAAAATGCGGATCTGCCAGGATCTCTTTATGTTCTCATCTCATGACCCATTCGAAGCTCATATCGATCTTGCAGCCACTGCAAAGGGTAAGCGCTACGGCACCATTATGGCCGATCCGCCATGGCAATTTCAAAATCGCACCGGAAAGGTGGCACCTGAACACAAGCGGCTCAATCGCTACAGTACGATGACTTTGGAAGAGATTTGCGCGCTTCCTGTTGCAGACATCGCAGCCGACCCCTCTCATCTCTATCTGTGGGTCCCGAACGCCCTTTTACCAGATGGGCTTAAAGTCATGGAAAGTTGGGGTTATCGTTACATTTCCAATATCGTTTGGCATAAAGTGCGTAAGGATGGCGGTTCTGACGGTCGAGGTGTCGGATTTTATTTCCGTAACGTAACGGAATTACTGCTGTTTGGTGTGCGGGGAAAAAATGCGCGCACGCTGGATCCAGGTCGCAGCCAGGTCAACATGATTCAGACGCGCAAGCGTGAACATAGTCGCAAGCCCGATGAGCAATATGACATCATCGAGTCCTGCTCATGGGGGCCACGTCTCGAAATGTTCAGTCGTGGCGCGCGGAAAGGTTGGGACGTATGGGGCAATCAGGCGGATGACAGCTATAAGCCGACATGGGATACGTACAGCTACAACAGCGCTATAGCAGCGGAATAACGCTCAGGACTCTGCATCTTCGTCATCGTCCACAATTGGCATTGCATCTTGTATAGCGGCAGTTGGTGCCCCGTCGTCGATATAAAGCTCTGGTGTGATAGCGAAGGTCAGAACGGGGCATCCACCGCCACCGCCACCATCCAAACGAGGCCATAACTTTTCATGATGTGTAGTGGAATTTCCGTAAGAAGAGCCTTTGCCAAGTTTGTTAAAAATGCCTTGTAATTCCGTTGCGCGAGTAATGATTACGCCAACGTCGATTGCGCGTAAGTCAAAGAGTAAACGAAAATTATTTAGGTCACGATCGAAAAATGGATCCTTATTGTTCCATTCTAACTCCAATGCCACACGGCCTTTGAAGCAATCTACCTTATGTGTTGGGCTTTCATAGACCTGGTCGTCGATAGTAATCGAAGTGTCGAACTTCTTCTCAACCCAGCCCATTTCATAGAAACGCCCGTCCAGTCCTCGCGATATGGGCGAGCGGTTTTTCCCGGCAGCTTGTACCTGCGAACGAAGTAGACGGAAATTTCTCAGAATTTCAATGATTTCTGCCCATTCTTCTGGACAGGCCGTCGCGAGTATGCCGGTGGCATTCCGCCACTCCTTCACAGTATATAATGCACGTAAATCGTCGGGAACAAGATGGATAGTGGACATCACATCTTTCTGCCGGCTATCCATCGTTCCCGCAAGGCAATCCCGCTGCTTTCTATCATCTGCATCTTCACCGTCAGCGACCGTCCCGCGCCCATTTCCCACCAACCAAACCCATGATGAACGGCATGTTTTGTTCCGTTCATGCAACATCCTGTATCCACTGGGGTTCTGACAGCAGAGACACGACCCAGGGAAGGACCCGCCCATGACATTCACCTTCAAACAGGCCATTGCCGCCTTGTCGCTCGGCGCGATGACGCTGACGGGGCTTGCCGCGACGCCCGCCTTTGCGCAGCCGGGCCGCGACAATCGCGAGCGGCGCGAGGATCGCCGCGATGACCGGCAGGAGCGCCGCGCCGATCGCAAGGATGACCGCCGCGACAATCGTCAGGATCGCCGGGCCGACCGCCGCGATGATCGTCAGGACCGCCGCGTGGATCGTCGGGATTATCGCCGCGACTGGCGTCAGGTCCGTCGGAACGACCAGCGCGTGACCTATCGCCGCCCTGGCCGTCCGGTCTACAGCTATGACTGGAACCGCCCCGACCCGCGCTATGGCCGCAGCTATCGGCCCGATCGCTATTATCGCGGCGGCTACCAGCCGATCCGCGTCGATCGCCGCACCCGCATCTATCGTGGCTATGACGACCGCTATTATTGCCGCCGCTCGGACGGCACCACCGGCCTGATCGTCGGCGCGGCGCTGGGCGGATTGCTCGGCGGCCAGATCGACCGTGGCCAGTCGAACATCGCCGGTATCCTGATCGGGGGTGGCGCGGGCGCTCTGCTGGGCCGCGAAATCGACCGTGGCGGCGTGAACTGCCGCTAACAGGAGAATAGGGGCGCTGCGTTCAACACCAAGGACGCCGCGCCCCGTCCCATTCCCGCGCCAGCCCCTCGGCCACCAGTATGCCGCCGATCGAGTTGCCGCCGCGCGTCACGACCCGCAACGACCGGCCATAGCGGTCCACATCGCGGTCGATGCTTTCCAGGGAAAAAGGCCCAGCGTTCAGCAAGGCTTGCAGCCGCTGCGTGGCCTGCGCGCCCAATGCCCCCTCGGCGGCGCAGCGCGGCCCATGGGTTTCGGGCGTGTCGATGTCGGCGATCCGATATTTCGCGCCCTTGAACCAGAATGTGTCGCCATCCACGACGCAATCGACCCCGCCGCCGCTGTGGCAAAAGCCGAACTGCGCCGATAGCGTATCGCTGCTCTGACTTTGCCCCGCTACCGGGGCGGTCGGCAATGCTGCCCGGTCGATCCACTGCGGTCCATACCAGCCCAGCAGCAGCCCCAGACATAGGATATAAATGAAAGATGGGCCGCTAATGGCCGCGCTGAGCCGTTTGCTGCGCCCATATGCCTGTCTTGCCATCGGGCGAGCCTAGGCGGCCAACAGCAAATGACAGGTTAAAGTGCGACCATCTTCGCACCGATCCGGCGCGATTTGGCCGGGATCAAAGACAGGGCGCGCACCAACGTCATGCTGAAAGGGTTATCCGAAACGGAGCCATCTCCCATGAACGCAGCCGCGCCGCCCAGCCCCTATGCCCGTATCGGCGGCGAACCCGCCGTTCGCGCCATCGTCACCCGCTTTTACGATCTGCTGGAAGAGGACAAAGCCTATGCGGACCTGCGCAACGTTCACGCAGCGGACCTCGGTCCGGTACGGCACGGCCTGACCCGCTTCCTGACCGGCTGGCTGGGCGGCCCGCGCGACTGGTTTGAGCGCGGGCCGTGCATCATGTCGCTGCATCGCGCCTTTCCGATCACCCCGGCGTTGGCGGATCAATGGGCGATGGCGATGACCTGCGCCATTGCAGCGCGGGACGATATCGATCCCGCCATTGCCGATTCGATGACGCAGGCGCTTGGCCATATGGCGCGGGGCATGATCAATTTCGGGCTGGATGACAGCGCCGCCGCCTGACGACTTACTCGTCGTCTTCGGTCGTTCCGAAGGCGTCATCTTCATCATCCATCTGCGGCTCCCCCGCATAGGCATCCATGTCGATCCGGCCCGACCGGTTCATATCGTTCATCCGCTCGACCAGGTCGGGCACATCGTCGGGAATGATCTGCGCCGGATTGGCATCGCCGCCCCGCTCGCTATCTTCCGACGGATCGGTCGCGCGCGCCTGCGCATCGGCGGCGACGTCCTGCGCCTGCGTGCCCGCATCGGCCTGTTCGCTATTATCTTCCGTGTCGGGGGTAGGGCGGTCCATGGCCGGTCTCCTTATAGGGATTGATCGCCCTTCAACGGTCGGCATCGCGGCGCGTTCCCCGGAAACCACTGGCCCCGGAAACCACTGGACAGCGCCGGGCTGAAAGGCCAAAGGCCCAAATGATCCTTTTCGCACTGCAACAGGAATCTTCATGCCTCGCCAGCTCATTTCGTCCGGCTCGCCCTTCGAGGCGCAGGTCGGCTATTCGCGCGCCATCGTCCAGGGCGACTGGTGCTTCGTCGCCGGAACCACCGGGTCGGACCCCGAAACCAAGACGATGCCCGACAGCGTGGTCGATCAGGCCGCCAATGCGCTCAAGGTCATCGGCAAGGCGCTGGACGATGCAGGCTTTTCGTTCGCCGACGTAGTGCGTGTCACTTATTATATCACCGACCCGGCCTATTGGGACGATCTGGGCCAGGCGACCGCGCCGGTGTTCGGCACGATCCGTCCCGCCGCCAGTTGCGTCGTCACCGGCCTCATCAAGCCGGAGATGAAGATCGAAATCGAAGTCACCGCCTTCAAAGGATAAGTCGCCATGATCACCATGTACGGCATCAAAAATTGCGACACGATCAAGAAGGCCCGTAACTGGCTGGACAATGAGCGCGTCCCCTACAGCTTCCACGACTATAAGGTTTCGGGCGTGGATAAAGCGAAGCTGGAGGAATGGGTCATGGAACATGGCTGGGAAACCATCTTCAACCGTTCCGGCACCAGCTTCCGCGCGCTCGACGCGGGAGACAAGGCGCATATCGATGCGGACAAGGCGATCCTGCTGATGATCACCAACCCGTCGCTGATCAAGCGGCCGATCCTCGACACCGGCAAGGGCACGATCATCGGGTTCAAGGCCACGACCTACGAAAACGCGCTGCAAGGCGTTTCGGCTTGAGGGGCGGGGATGTGGTGCGGATCGGCTTGTTGCTGCTGATGAGCCTCATCCCCCTTTATGCCGCGCGGGCCGATCCGCTGATCATCGCTCACCGCGGTGCCAGTGGGGAGCGGCCCGAACATACGCTCGCCAGCTATGAGCGGGCGATCGACCAGGGTGCGGACTATATCGAGCCGGACCTGGTGCTGACCAAGGACGGCGTCCTCGTCGCCCGGCATGAAAATGAGATTGGCGGCACCACCGATGTCGCCGACCATCCCGAATTTGCCGATCGGAAAACGAGCAAGACGATCGACGGCATCGAAATGTCGGGCTGGTTCACCGAGGATTTCACCCTCGCCGAACTGCGCACGCTGCGCGCCCGCGAGCGGTTGCCGGACCTGCGCACTGCCAACAAGCGGTTCGACGGTCTCTATCCGATTCCCACTTTCGAAGAGATAGTGCAACTGGTGCGCGCGAAGGAGGCCGAGAGCAGCCGCCGCATCGGCCTGTATCCCGAAACCAAGCATCCGAGCTATTTCGCTGGGCTTGGCCTGTCGCATCAGGCGCCGCTGCTCGATTTGCTGAGCCGCTATGGCTATCAGACCGAGGCCGATCCGGTGTTCATCCAGTCGTTCGAGGTCGGTAATCTCAAAGCGATCCGCGCCACCTCGCGCTTGCGTCTCATCCAGCTGGTCGATGCCGAGGGCGGCCCTGCCGACCTGCCCGGCACCAGCTATGCCGACATGCTCGCCGTCCAGGGGCTGACCGATGTTGCGGCCTATGCCGATGGGATCGGGCCGTCCGCGGCGCTGGTCATCGCGCCCGAAGGGGCGACGGCGCTCGTCGGGCGCGCGCATGATGCGGGCTTGCAGGTCCATGTCTGGACGATGCGGATGGAAAACAGCTTCCTGCCGCCGCAATATCAGCGGCTCGACGATCCGCAGGGGCTGGGTGATTTCACGGGCTATGTCCGCGCCATCGCAGCCACCGGGGTAGATGGCCTGTTCAGCGACTTTCCGGGTCAGGCGCGGGCGGCGGTTACGCCCGCGCGTTGAGCGGGTTGTAAAATCGGCCGAGGGGGCGAATAACGACGCTATGTTGTCCCAGAAGACCCGTTACGCCATCCGCGCGCTGCAACATCTTGCCGATCGCTACCGCCAGGGTCCGGTGCCGCTCGGCGAGATTTCCACGCGCCAGAACATCCCCGCGAAATTCCTGACCGTCATCCTCTCCGAATTGTCGCGCGAAGGGCTGGTCGCGACCCAGCGCGGGCGGGACGGGGGCTATTGGCTGGCGCTGGCACCTGTCGATATCAGCTATGGCGACATCGTGCGGATGACGCGCGGGTCGCTGGCGTTGACCCCCTGCGCCAGTCGTTTCGCGCATGAAAGCTGCACCAACTGCCTGCCCGAATCGGAATGCCGCCTGCACCGCGTAATGCTGCGCGTTCGCGATGAGACCGCCAAGGTACTCGACAGCATCAGCCTGGCCGAGCCCTTTGCGGCGCTGGACGAAGCGGTCTAGCCTTGCGCCCGCCGCGTCGCTTCGCCACATCGGGGGCATGACGACACCTCCGCTCAAAGCCATGCTGATCCCGGTCACCCCGCTCCAGCAGAATTGCACCCTATTCTGGTGTACCCAAACCATGCGCGGTGCCTTCGTCGATCCGGGCGGCGACCTGCCGGTGTTGAAACGCGCGGCGGCGGAGCAGGGGGTCACGATCGAGAAATTGCTCGTCACCCATGGCCATATCGACCATTGCGGGCAGGCGGGGGTTTTGGCCCGCGATCTTGGCGTGCCGATTGAAGGGCCACACGAAGAGGATCGTTTCTGGATCGAGCGCTTGGCCGAAGACGGTAAACGCTGGGGCGTACCGGGCGAGAGCTTCGAGCCCGATCGCTGGCTGCAGGACGGGGACCGGGTGACCGTCGGCAACCTGACCTTCGACGTCATTCATTGTCCCGGCCATACGCCGGGCCATGTCGTGTTCCACCATGCGCCGAGCAAGCTCGCCATCGTCGGCGACGTGCTGTTCCAGGGATCGATCGGTCGCACCGATTTCCCGCGTGGCAATCATCAGGATTTGATCGACGCGATTACCGGCAAGCTGTGGCCATTGGGGGGCGACACGGCCTTCGTCCCCGGCCACGGTGCGATGAGCAATTTCGCCCATGAGCGCCGCACCAACCCCTTTGTCGCCGATTCGGTGCTGGCGGGCTAAAGCCTACACCTGTGCCGCCAGCGCGGGCGGCACAGGCACTTCGCGCGTGGCGGTGTAGGCGATCGTCAGCGCCGTGATCGCGAGACCCACCATCACCAGCCAAGTGACCAATGCGCCAACGGCCCGCCAGATGGTGGGCTTGTCTGCATCCATGCCAAAGCCGTGCGCCACGCGCGCCAGCACATAGACCAGCGCTGCGATGGACAGCCACAAGGAGCCACCCACCGCCAGCTCGACGAGCGCGAACAGGATCAGCACGATCGGCGTATATTCGATGAAGTTGGCCTGGGCGCGCATCCGCCGCGCCAGTAGCCCGCTGCCGCCGTCGCCATGAAGCACCTTGTCCTTGGCGCGCAGCCGGACGCAGCGAATCGCCAGCCACAGGTTGAGCAGCGCGCAGGCTGCGGCAAAGGTCAGCGTGATCGGCAAAGCCATGAAAATTCCCCCGTTGCGGTAGGGCTTCAGTCTAGGGCGTGGGGCGCGATCGGCAAGGAAGGACTTGCACCCCGAACAAAAACCGCTATAGGCGCAGGGCTTCGCGATCACCCGGGCCGCATGGGTCTGCGGCGCCTTGTGGCGTCTGCGTCTCCATCGGAAACCGGCCAGTCGCACAACCAGATAATTTACGGAACAAGGTGCCGACATGGCTGTCCCCAAAAGGAAAACGTCCCCCTCCAAGCGCGGTATGCGCCGTAGCCACGATTCGCTGCGCGTCGAAGCATTCCAGGAATGCTCCAACTGTGGCGAACTCAAGCGCCCGCACAATCTGTGCGGTGCCTGTGGCCATTATAACGGTCGCGAAATCGTCGCCGTCGGGGCGTAAGCCAGTCTCGATCTCCGCAAAGGGGTGATCAGCGTGTCCAGGCAACCGCGAATCGCAATTGACGCGATGGGCGGGGATGAAGGCGTGCGTGTGATGATCGCGGGTGTTGCACTCGCGCGTCACCGGCACGATGGACTCCTTTTCACCCTGTTCGGTGACGAAGCGCGGATCAAGGCCGCGCTCGACAGCCACCCTAATTTGCGGGCCGCATCGGACGTCGTCCATGCTGCATCGGTGGTCGATGGCGCGGACAAGCCCGGCGTCGCCATCCGCAAGAAGGACAGCTCGATGAGCATGGCCATTGCGGCCGTGAAATCGGGTCAGGCCGGGGCGGCGGTATCGGCGGGCAATACCGGCGCGCTGATGGCGATGGCGAAAGTGGCGCTGCGGACCATGCCGGGCGTCGATCGCCCTGCGCTGGCCGCGATGCTGCCGACGCTGGGCGACAATGACGTCATCATGCTCGACCTGGGCGCCAATACCGAATGCGACGCGCGCAACCTCGTCCAGTTCGCGGTGATGGGCGCGGCCTATTCGCGTATCGCCTTCGACCTTGAACGGCCGCGTGTGCGCCTGCTCAACATCGGCACCGAGGATCTTAAGGGCACGGACGAGATCCGCGACGCCGCCGCCATATTGCGCGCCGCCGACACCTTGCCGCTTCAGTTCGATGGTTTTACCGAGGGCGACAAGATCAGCCGCGGTGATACCGACGTGATCGTGTGCGACGGTTTTTCGGGCAATGTCGCGCTCAAGACTGCGGAGGGCACCGCCCGCTTCGTTACCGACGTGCTGCGCAAGGCGTTCACCAGCTCGATCCGCTCGAAGATCGGCTTCCTGATCTCCAAGCCTGCCATGCACCTGCTCAAACATCATCTCGACCCCAACAACCATAATGGCGCGGTTTTCCTGGGCCTCAACGGCGTCGTCGTGAAAAGCCATGGCAGCGCCGATGCCAAGGGCGTGGCCAATGCGGTCCATGTTGCCGCGCGGCTGCTGGAAGAGGATATCACCCGCCGCATCGCCGCCGATATGGCGGGCATTGCGGACCTGTCGGCTACTAAAGCCGCCAAGCTGGAGCTGCCCGTCAAGTGATCCGTCGATCGATATTGCTGGGCACGGGCTCGGCCCTGCCCGTTCGCGCGGTCAGCAATGCCGAACTGGCGCAGACCGTCGATACCAGCGACGAATGGATCGTTGAGCGCACCGGCATCCGCAATCGGCATATTGCCGGAGAGGGGGAAACGACCTCTACGCTGGCGACCGATGCCGCCCGCGCCGCGCTTGACGCGGCGGGTGTCGCGCCGCAGGATATCGACCTCATCATCTTGGCGACGGCGACCCCGGACCAGACTTTTCCTGCCACCGCCACGACCGTCCAGGCCGCGCTTGGCATTGACGATTGCGTCGCGTTCGACGTGGCCGCCGTCTGCTCAGGCTTTCTCTACGCCATGACCGTGGCGGACAGCATGATCCGATCGGGTGCCGCTAACCGCGCGCTGGTGATCGGCGCGGAAACCTTCAGCCGCATCCTCGACTGGGAGGATCGCGCGACCTGCGTCCTGTTTGGCGATGGTGCAGGCGCTGTGGTGTTGGGGGCGGAGGAAAGCGCGGATGGTGCGCGCGGCATACTGGCGTCGAAACTCCATGCCGATGGCCGCCACAATCAGCTTCTCTATGTCGACGGCGGCCCGTCAACGACGCAGACCGTGGGCAAATTGCGGATGCGCGGGCAGGAGGTGTTCCGCCATGCGGTCGTCAACCTCGCCTCGGTCCTCAATGAAGTCATGGCGATGGCGGGCCTGACCAATGCCGACATCGACTGGCTGGTCCCGCACCAGGCCAATGCCCGTATCCTCGACGCGACGGCGCGCAAATTGAAGCTGTCGCCCGACCGGGTGGTGGTGACCGTCGACCGCCACGCCAATACCTCCGCCGCGTCGGTTCCGTTGGCGCTCGACCTCGCGGTGCGCGACGGGCGGATCAAGCCGGGCGAACTTATCGTCCTGGAAGCGATGGGCGGCGGCTTTACCTGGGGCGCCTGCGTCATTCGCCTGTGACGTAACGGCAGGCAATGCTTGCACATTTGGTATAAATCGGTCAATTTGGCGCTCTGTCATCGGGGAGCGACGGGTTATGAGCGGCACGGGTACATTGACGCGCGCGGATCTGGCGGAAAGCCTCAACCGCCATGTCGGCTTGTCGCGGGCGGAAGCCGCTGCGCTGGTCGAATCGATCCTCGATCATATGTCAGTCGCGCTGGAGCGCGGCGAGAATGTGAAGATCTCCAGCTTCGGCACCTTCGTCCTGCGCGACAAGACGCAGCGCATGGGCCGCAATCCCAAGACCGGGGTCGAGGTGCCGATCCAGCCGCGCCGGGTGCTGACGTTCCGCGCCAGCCAGACGATGCGCGACCGGGTCGCCTGATCTCCGGCTTAGCCCACTGGCTTTTTCTTCTTTCTCCGACATTTACCATGGTTGACGGGTGCCCGGCTGTGGGTGCAACATCGTTATCATGAAAAAGGTGGAGGGGGCATTTCTGACCATCGGCGAACTGGCCGGTGAACTGGGACTGGCCCAGCATATATTGCGCTATTGGGAAACGCGGTTTCCGCAGTTGCGACCGCTGCAGCGCTCCGGCAATCGGCGCTATTACCGCCCTGCCGATGTCGATCTCGCCCGCCGCATCCACCATCTGCTCAACGTGGAGGGCTTCACCGTCAAGGGTGCGCAAAAGGCGCTGGAAGAGGGCAATGGCGCTCCTCCTCCGGTTTCGCCGCCTCAGGCCGAAGATGACCTGCTGACGCGTCTCGAAACCATCCGTGCTACGCTGGCGCGTGCGATTGCTTTATAGCGTTCGCGCATAGATGAGGTCGCGGAACGGCACGTCCCCGACCATGAAGGTCAATTCGCCGATCTCGCCAAAGCCGTGTCGCGCATAGAAGCGACGTGCGCGTTCGTTCTGCGGATAGACGGCGAGTAGCAATCGGCGCGCCCCGCGCCGCTGCGCTTCTTCGACCACCAGCGCCATGATCCTATCGCCATGCCCACCACCCTGCCAGCCATGCAGCAGGTAGACGCGCTTCAATTCCACGTCACGCGCCGGGTCGGTCGCGATCGGCAGGTCCGGCGGGGTGATCATCGCATAGCCCACCGCCGCGCCGAGCGGGGTTTCACCGATCAGCACCGTTTGCGCCTGATCGGTGAGCGCTGATGCATAATAGGCCTCGCCATGCGCGGTGCGGATATGGGCGGTCAGCGCCGCACCCGGATGATCATGGGCAAAGCTGGTGAGGAAAGTCGCCCCGCCTAATATGGAGAGGGCAGGGGCGTCGCGTGCCTCCGCCCGGCGCCACGTGATCGGCGTCACCGCGAACTTGGCCCCAATGCGGGGTCGAGGTCGCGCGGTCGGGTGAAGCTGGCTAGTGTTGCGACACCTTCTTTTGCCTGCGACCAGCGGTCAATGGCGAGGTCAAGCACTGCTATGCTGGCGGTCGGAAACTTCGCCTCCACATTCTCGCGCAAGTCATTGTTGCCATCATCAGGAACCAGATCGAGAATCAACTCCTCCAGCCCCGGATTATGCCCGGCCATCAAAACGCTGTCGGCCTTGTCGGGCAGGTCGCGGACGACATCGAACAGGATGGGGGAGGAGGCGAGGTAGATGCGCCGGTCCCAATGCGCGTCGAGTATCTGGCCATAGCCCGTGAAGAAGACGTCCAGCGTCTCCACGACCCGCACAGCAGGCGAGGCGACCAGCATGTCGAACTGCATGGCGCGGCGCGCGGCGAACTGGCCCATCAATATGGCAGCCTTCTCGCCCCGGCGGTTCAACGGCCGGTCGAAATCGCGAGCCACCGGATCGTCCCAGTCCGACTTGGCGTGGCGCAACAGGGTCAGCCGTTTCATTCTGTCTCCTGGGGGGGCATGCCGGATTCGGCCCCCTGATGCCCCAAAGCGGCCGTTTCGCCAAGCGTTTGCGCGCGTGCACTGGCGTTGACCGCCAGGATCGCTTCGTCCAGCGTCAGGCGACGGATCGGCGTTCCCGGCGGGAAGGCGCTCAATAGTCGGCTGGGCATCGCGGCCGACAGGATCACGAAACTGCCCCTGTCCTCGGCCCGGCGGATCAGCCGCCCGAACGCCTGCGCCAGCCGCGCGCGGATCAACCGGTCGTCATAGGCATTGCCGCCGCCAGCCAGTCGCCGCGCCGCGTGCAGCACTGTAGGCTTGGACCAGGGCACCCCCTCCATCACCACCAGCCGCAGCGAATGGCCCGGCACGTCCACGCCATCGCGCAAGGCATCGGTGCCGAGCAGCGAAGCGCGCGGATCATCGCGGAAAATATCAACCAGGGTGCCGGTGTCGATCGGGTCGACATGCTGCGCGTAAAGCGGCAGGCCTGCCCGCGCCAGCCGGTCGGCAATGCGCGCATGGACGCCGCGCAGCCGCCGGATCGCGGTGAACAGCCCCAGCGTGCCGCCGCCCGCCGCCTCGATCAAGCGGCCATAAGCACCGGACAAGGCGGCGATGTCGCCCCGTTTGATGTCGGTGACGATCAACACCTCGGCGCGCCCCGGATAGTCGAAGGGGCTGGCCGCCTCGAACCGTTCGGCGCCATGGGGCAGGTGGACCGCGCCGCTGCGCCCCTCCGCATTGCTCCATTCGCCGCCGCCCTTCAGCGTCGCGCTGGTGACGATCACCCCCTGGGCCGGTTTCAGCACGGCTTCGGCGAGCGGGCGGCTGGGGTCGAGCCAGTGGCGGTGGATGCCGATGTCGAACTCGCGCCCCTCGATCCGGTCGACCGCCAGCCAGTCGACATAGTCGGGGTCCGCCGGGCCGCCGATGCGCGTCAGCAGCGCTAGCCAGGCCGCGATCAGGTCGCGCCGCCAGCCGAGCGATGCCACTGCGCCCTCGATCCGCGCCCGCGCCGCGCTGTCCAGCCAGTCGGGCGCATCCTCTATCACCGCTTCCAGCCGCCGCCCCAGCCGCACCAATGGCTTGATGAGCGCGTCGAGCGCCAGCGCCGCTTCCTGTGCCGCCTCGACCAGTGCGCCATCCGGTTCGGCCAGCTCGGTTTCCATGCCATAGCCTGCATCCGCCTCGCCCGTATCGGCGGCGCGGGCGTAGACGGTGGCGCGTACCGCGGTCAGCAAGGCTTCCAGCGCCCCGAACGGTTCGCCTGCGACGACGCGCTTGAGCCATTCGTCAGCGGGCAGCGCCTGCGCTGCGTCGATCGCTGCGCGGATCGCTTGTCCGCCTTCCTCGTCATAGCTGGCAAGATCGGACAGGCGCGCCGCCAGCCCGCGCCGCCGCCCGCGCGATCCGCCCTCCGGCCCCATGATCCAGCGGCGCAGCTCGATCGCTTCTTGCCCCGACAGCGCGACTGAAAAGGTCGAATCGGCGGCATCGAATAGATGATGGCCCTCGTCGAAGATGATTCGCTGTGGTCGCTGGCCGGTTTCCCGCCCGCGCGCGGCGTTGATCATGACCAGCGCATGATTGGCGATAACAATGTCCGCATCCGCGCTCGCCCGCGACGACCGCTCGATGAAGCATTTGCGATAATGGGGGCAGCCGGCATAGATGCACTCGCCCCGCCGGTCGGTCAGCGCGGTCGATCCATTGCGCCGGAACAGCGTCGGCAACCAGCCGGGCAGGTCGCCGCCGACCATGTCGCCATCCTTGCTGAACGCTGCCCAGCGCGCGACCAGTTGCGCCAGTATCGCCGCGCGGCCGGTAAAGCCGCCCTGCAACGCATCTTCCAGATTGAGCAGGCAGAGATAATTTTCCCGCCCCTTGCGCACCACCACGCGCTTGGCGGCGACGGCTGGGTCGGGAAAGAGGCGCAGCGATTCGCGATCGAGCTGGCGCTGCAGCGCCTTGGTATAGGTCGACACCCACACCGTCCCCTGCGCCTGTCCCGCCCAGAGCGAGGCGGGGGCGAGATAGCCCAGCGTCTTGCCGATGCCGGTGCCTGCTTCGGCGAGCAGCATATTGGGCTGGTCGCGATGGCGACGCGGCAGGAAGGCGGCGCTGGCGGCGGCGGCATAGGCGCGCTGACCAGGACGCGGCTCGGCCCCAGCGCCAGTCAGCGCGTCGAGCCGGGCCAGCACCTGTCCTTCATCCAGCGCGATCGTGCGCGGGGCGGGGCGGGGCTGCGCCTCCTCCCATTCGGGCAATTTGGAAAAGAGCCAGCGTTCGGCTTCCTTGGGCTTGGCGATGCGCGGCGCGACCAGCGGTGCCCAGGTCCAGCGCAACCGGTGCAGCGATTGCGCTGCGGTCCAGCCGCCTTCGCGCTCGGTCCAGTCGGTCGATCCCAGCCGATCGAGCATCACTTGTGCCGCTTGTTGCAGCAGGCCAGGAATGTCGCCTTCGCTGGCCGGAACCGCCAAATTGAGCGCTGCCGCCAGCCCCTTGGGTGTGGGCACCAGAAAGCGGGCGGGGTGGAGAAAAGCCCATAATTCCAGCAGGTCGAGGCCATTCAATTCGGGATAGCCGAGCCGCTGGCCGGTCAAAGGTGCATTGAGCAGCAGCACGGGGGTTTCGGCCGCGCGGGCGATCGCCCGTCCCTTGGCAAGCCCTTGCGTACGGCCGCCATCGCGCAACCAGATGCCGCCATGGCTGGCGTGAAGGGCGGGAAGGTCGGCGGGGTCGATCACCTGCCCGGCTTAGGCGAACAGGAACAAAAGGAAAACCTGTTTTGGTTGGCGTTCAGCCTGTACGGCGGCCAAATCCGCCACCGCCCATGCCCATGGATTGCGGGCGTGGTTGAAAGGGGAGTGGCGCACGGCGGGCTGCCTTTACCGCTTCGAGCTTTTCGAACAGCGGCCCCTCGGTCAATTCGTAAGGAAAGCGAATGCCCATCCGGTCCTCTTCGGACCAGCGAACGGTGCCGAACACGCTATAGCCATCCAAGTCGAGCTGGCACTGGGATTTCGGGGGGAGCGTGCAGCCAACGACCTGGGCACCGCCTTCGCTCAAGTCGACGATCACGCCGCGCAAGCTGTCGAGCACCGTCGTGACGACGATGGGGATCTCGACGGAGATGCGCTCACGGCTGCGCTTGATCTGCATATCGCCTCCAATCACCGCAGCCATTATCAACATTCAAGGTTAATGAAAGGCAAAGACGGCCAATTCCTAACGGGGATTGTCAGCAAAAGCCGTTCCCTTTCGCGGGGCGGGGCGGTAGAGGCCGGGCATGACCGTATCCGACACGCTCCGTACCGCCGCGCAGGCGGCCAAGGCCTGGCCCTATGAAGAAGCGCGCAAGCTGCTCAAACGCTATCCGCCCCATGGGCCGGACGGCGGCGTTCCGGCCAAGGGACATATCCTGTTCGAAACCGGCTATGGTCCATCGGGCCTGCCGCATATCGGCACGTTCAACGAAGTGCTGCGCACTACCATGGTCCGCAATGCCTGGCATGCGCTGTCGGATGTGCCGACCCGGCTGATCGCGTTCAGCGACGATATGGACGGGCTGCGCAAGGTGCCCGACAATGTGCCCAACCAGGCGATGTTGACGCAGCATCTGGGCAAGCCGCTGACGCAGGTGCCCGATCCGTTCGAAAAGTTCGAAAGTTTCGCGCATCACAATAATGCGATGTTGCGGGAGTTTCTGGACCGTTTCGGATTCGATTATGAATTCGTGTCCGCCACCGACCGGTATCAGGCGGGGGCGTTCGACGATGCGCTCAAAAATGTCCTGCGCCATTATCAGGCCATCATGGACATCATGCTGCCGACCCTGCGCAAGGAACGGCAGGCGACCTATTCGCCCGTACTGCCGATCAGCCCCAAGAGCGGCATCGTCCTGCAGGTGCCGGTCGAGGTGATCGACGCCGACGCTGGCCTCATCCGTTTCGAGGATGAGGGCGAGATGATCGAACAGTCGATCCTGTCCGGGGCAGCCAAGCTGCAATGGAAGGTCGACTGGGCGATGCGCTGGGTCGCGCTGGGCGTCGATTATGAGATGGCGGGCAAGGATCTGATCGATTCGGTGACCCAATCGTCCAAAATCTGTCGCGCGCTGGGCGCACGGCCGCCCGAAGGCTTCAATTACGAGATGTTCCTCGACGAAAAGGGCGAGAAAATCTCCAAGTCGAAGGGCAATGGCCTCAGCCTCGAACAATGGCTGACCTATGGCCCGCAGGAAAGCCTGGCTTTCTATGCTTATCGCGAGCCGAAGAAGGCGAAGCAACTGCACATGGGCGTCATCCCGCGCGCGGTCGATGAATATTGGCAGTTTCGCGGCAATTATGCCAACCAGGCGATCGAGCAGCAGCTCGGCAACCCGGTCCATCATGTGCATGATGGCAAGCTGCCGGACGGCACGCTGCCAGTGACTTTCGGCCTGTTGCTGAACCTTGTCGGCGTGATGGGGGATGCCAGCCGCGATCAGGTTTGGGCCTATCTCAAAAATTACGTCGCTGATGCCAATGCGGAAACCTACCCGGAATTGGACGCGCTGATCGGCCATGCTCTGGCCTATCATCGCGATTTCGTGGCCCCCACGCTGCAACGTCGCGCGCCCGACGAGCATGAGGCGGCGGCTCTGCGCAGGCTGGATGCGGAACTTGCCGCGCTGCCGGAAGGCGCATCGGCCGAGGATATCCAGAATATCGTCTATGCCATCGGCAAGGACGAGGCGTTCGGTTTCGCTGAACTGCGCGACTGGTTCAAAGCGCTCTACCAGACGCTGCTCGGCGCGGATCAGGGGCCGCGCATGGGCAGCTTTATCGCGCTTTACGGCATCGCCAACAGCCGCGCTCTGATTGCGGAAGCGCTGGCGGCATAAAGGCAGCGCCTCGCGCTGGAACATTTGCCCGGACGGGCCGTTTGCGGGTCAGTCCACCCCCCTTTCGGACTGATGGCGCGCCCCGCGTGCCATCGGCCGCGCCTGCCCGGCAACGGGCAGCGCGGCCAAGGGATGAGACCAGAGAAACGGCCCCAACGCTCGTGCGTTGGGGCCGTTCTCCTGTCAGCGGACTCTTACCAGAAGAAGCCGCGATGCACCTGGATCACGCGACCATTGCGCACATTCACCAGCATCACGTCGTTATAATGCCGGACCCAGCGCTGGTTCATGCCCGGACGGGGCAGGCGATAGCGATAGGGGTCGCTGATATAATAGCGCGAGTTGTAATAGGCCGGGCGAAGCTGCGCGCCTGCATTCCACTGATTGTAGCGGAAGGGCGCCCGCCAGTTGCCGGCGCGATAGACGCTGCGATGGCTGCGGCGATAATCGCGCCAGTCTTCGCGTACTTCGCGGCGCGCCTCGCGCACGTCGCGTCGTTCATCGCGCACGTCGCGGCGGTCGCCATAGCGCTGCGCCTGGCGCAGATCGCGCTGTTCTTCGCGCAACTCGCGCTGGCTTTGGCGGACTTCGCGGGCGGACTGCGCCGATGCAACGCTCGGCGCAACCGTTGCGGCCAATAGGCCCAGGATGATCAGTTTACGCATATCTCGTCTCCATATTGTCTGGCGGCTCAACCGAAAGGAAAAGGTCCGGCTCCGCTGCCAACACACAGAGATATGCCGCTCCGCGGCTGAACGATGCGCGAATGCGTCTGTCAGTTTTCAGTCATTTATGTCGCAAATTGTATCGGGCTTCAGTGGCCCGAGCGATGCTCGCGAAACCATTTGGTCACGACATATTTGGTGCCAGCTTCCACGGGACGCGCGGCGTGCAGGCTCATGGCGTTGGGCGCGCCTGTGCGGTCCATATTATCCCAGGCCAGCAACATGCCCTCAACCGGCGGCACCATGAATTCGCAATGCGGGAAGTGGGTTTCACCGCCCGCTTCCACGGCTGACAGATAGATCATGGCGGTCCAGCTACGTTGTCCGCCGCTCTTGCGCATCCGCTGCCAATAATCCGCGGTGACCGGAAAATAGTCGCAATGAACCTTATATTCCTGCCCTGCCGCATAACGCTGGCCTTGCAAGGTTTCGCCATGGTCGGCGGGAAGGCCGGTCAAGGCGCAGATCCGATCGCTGACCGTTCGGACCAAGTCGTCAAAGGGGTCGAGGTTGCAGCTATGGCTGGTGCGATAGTCCGCATTCGCGCTGCCCGAAAACAATGTCGATGGCTGTGCGCCCGCGTCGATGATCGCCCGCAGACCCGAACATTCCGCGCTGCTCAGAAAGCCGTGGCGTCCAAAGATGTCGATCCTGTCGCTGTCGATGCGGCTGACCATCGGGTTTCGTTCCAGCCGAGCGCGCACGCCCGCACCGATCTGCGCGCGCGCAGGGGAGGCAATGCCGCCATCGTCCATTATGTCCGTCATTGGCGCTTCCTGCCACAGACCGCAGGCGCATGAAAAGACCCCGAAGCGTTGCCGCTCCGGGGTCAGGGATTCCTGAAGGCCAGTTCAGGAAGTTTCGTCACGTCACCAGAAGAACCCGTGGATCACATCGACGACATAGCCGTCGCGTACATCCACCAGCATGGCGTCGTCATAATAGCGGACCCAGCGCAGCGTGCCGTAGGCAGGCGGCAGGCGATAGGCATAGGGATCGTTCAGCCAATAATTATTGGCATAGAGCAGACTGGACAGGGTGATCCCGACCGAAAAGCGGCGATAGCCATAGTCCCATCCGCGCGGGGCATAATAGCGGCCCATGCGGAACTGGTTGCCATTGCGACTGCGATAGCTGTTCCAGTCATAGCGCCGATCCTGCCGCCAGCCATTATCCCAGCGCCGCTGGTTGCTCCAGCGCGCGCGATCGTCATAGCGGCGGCCATTGTTCCAATTATTGTTGCCGACGCCCGCTACCCAGCCACGGTTATTGTTCCACCGCTGGTCGTCGCGCCGATCGTCCCTGCGGTCGTCGCGCCGATCCTGTCGATCATCACGGCGATCGTCGCGTCGATCATTACGCCAGTCCTGCCGTCCATCCCGGCGGTCTGCGCGGACATCCCGGCGATCGTCCCGCCGCTCTTCGCGCCGGTCCTGCCATCCGTCGCGTTGGCCAGGCGTGGTCACGACCTGGCTTGGCAGGTTGCGATCAGGCGTGGCGCGCACGCGCGGGTCGGCACGGCGCTGATCCCGCATGTCGGGGCGATAGGGTGCCATCCCGGCGGCGGGCCTTGGTGCCTGGGCCGGACGCTGTATCTGTGGCTGCCCTTGCGGGCTTACGTTCCCGCGCTGCTGCCAGCGATAGGACTGGTCGCCTTGCGGTCGAACCATGCGATTGCCCCGCTGTTCGCCCGCACCACGATCAGGCCGTTGCATCCGCTCGCTGCGATTGCCACGGTCGCGCGGCTCACTTTGTGCATAGGCAGGCGCGATGCCGCTCAGCAATGTCGCGCTCATCAACCCCGCCAGCATCATCTTCCTGAACATGGTTCGGACTTTCTTCATGCGGGCACACAATGCGCCCTGATGGTGTACGACTATGCCATTCGGCGTGTCGCAAGTCTGAACCCGTTCGTCAGCCATTTGAAAGCATTGGACGATGGTGAACATGGACTATGGTTCATCTTGCGATCATGATAAATATCGCGTGCCCGATGTTCGATATGTGCTGTGCAAGCATAAAAGCTGATCCAGATCAGTGCAGCGGTCACGAACTCGCTATAGGACTGCGCCGTGAAAAAATCCCCCCATGTTGGCGCAATCCGCCTGGCCTTGCGCGACGCAACGACAGACAATCATCGACAGGTCGATGCGTTGTTTGCTGATCATGCGATGGATTCGCCCGACAGCTATCGCCGCTTTCTGACGGCCCATGCCCGCGCTCTGGGTGCGCTGGAGCCGGTTGCACGGCCGTCGGCGCCTCGCCTGCCGCTGTTGGCGTCCGACATCGCGGCACTGGGACAGGCCATGCCCGCCCCCCTGCCGCTGGAGGATCGTGCCAGCGAGGGCTATCGCTGGGGGCTGCTCTACGCGCTCGAAGGCTCGCGGCTTGGCGGTGCCATGTTGGCGCGCAAGGTCGCACCCGATCTGCCCACTGCCTATCTCTCGGCGGTCCATGGCAAGGGCGAATGGATTGCCTTCCAGCACGCGCTCGATAGCGCTGGTGCGGAAGGCGGCGAAGGCTGGCTGGACGATGCCGTGCAGGGCGCCCAGGCGGCCTTCGCCCTCTTCTCGCAAGCGGGCACGGCAGAGCGGGCAACTGCCCATGGCTGATGTCGACGGTGCGACCGGCTTCGCCGTCGACCTTACCAATTGCGATCGCGAGCCGATCCATGTCCTTGGCACGATCCAGCCGTTCGGTTTTCTGATCGCGCTGACTGCCGACTGGCTGGTGTCGCGCGTATCGGCCAATAGTGCCGCCTTCATCGGCCATGAGCCCGAAGCCTTGCTCGGCCAGCCGATCAGTGCGGTCTTTTCCGCCGATGCGATCCATATGCTGCGCAATCGCATCACCCTGCTGCGCGGTCCCGATTCGGTCGAGCGCATCTTCTCTCTGGTGCTGATGGACGGCGGCCCGGCGTTCGACATCGCCGTGCATTTTTCCGGGCAGTTGGTCGTGATCGAGGGCGAACCCGCTTCCTATGACGAGATGGAGGCAAGCAGCATCGTTCGCTCGATGGTCTCCCGGCTGGCGCAGGTGGAGGGCATGGCCCCGTTCCTGCGCGATGGCGCGCGGCAGGTGCGGGCGCTGACCGGTTTCGACCGGGTCATGGTCTATCGCTTTGCGGAGGGCGGCGACGGCGAGGTGGTCGCCGAAGCGCTGCGCTCTGGTGTCGATAGTTTTTATGGCCTCCATTACCCCGCATCGGATATTCCGGTGCAGGCCCGCGCCCTGTATCTGCGTAACATCTTCCGTGTGATCGCCGATGTGAAGGCTATGCCGGTTCCGGTGGTGCCTGCGCTCGACCCTACCGGTGCGGCGCTCGACATGTCGCTCTGCCTCACCCGCGCCGTGTCGCCGATCCACATCGAATATCTCGGCAATATGGGGGTGGGGGCATCGCTCTCCATCTCGATCATCGTCGAAGGCAAATTATGGGGACTGTTTGCCTGCCACCATTATGCGCCCCGCCTGCCGACTTTCGCCCAGCGCAGCGCGGCCGAATTGTTCGGCCAGATCTTCTCGATGATGCTGGAAAGCCGCGAACGCGCCGAAACCGCCACCTATGAGGGCAAGGCCCGGCAGGTGGCCGACCGGTTGATGGCGGCCGTCGCGCAGGATCATGACCTGCTGTCCAATGCCCGCTGGCTTGGCGACATCATTTTCGACACGATTCCGGCCGATGGCGTGGGCATCTATATCGACGGGCAGATGACCTTTTCCGGCCTGACGCCCGATCCTGCGGCCTTTTCGGCCATCGTCACGATGCTCAATCGCGTGGCGGCCAGCCAAATCTATACCACCGACACTCTTTCTGCGGTGCTGCCGGGCGCCGCCGACTATGCCGATCGCGCCGCCGGGCTGCTGGCGATCCCGCTGTCGCGTCGTCCGCGCGACTATGTCGTGCTGTTCCGGGCCGAGCAGTTGCGTTCGGTGCGTTGGGCCGGACAGCAGGACAAGCATATCGAATATGGCCCCAACGGCCCACGCTTGACGCCGCGCAAGAGCTTCGAAAGCTGGTCGCAACTGGTCAAGGGCGTAGCGCTGCCCTTTGCCCCCGCCGAACTGCGCGTGGCCGAAGCGCTGCGCACCGCCCTGCTCGAAGTCGTGCTGCGCCTGTCCGACTCGGCGGACCAGGAACGGCAGCGCGCGAACGAGAAGCAGGAATTGCTGATCGCGGAATTGAACCATCGCGTCCGCAACATCCTTTCGCTGATCCGCGGCCTGTTGTCGCAGACCCGTGATAGTGCGGCGACGATCGAGGAATTTATCGGCACACTCGAAAGCCGCGTCCATGCGCTGGCGCGGGCACATGACCAGATCACAGCCGATCGCTGGAGCCCTGCGCGCCTGTACGACCTCATAGAAGTGGAAGCGGGTGCCTATCTGGGCGAGCGCCGCGACCGGGTGCAATTATCCGGTCCCAATGTGCTGCTGACGCCCGGCTGTTTCACCGTCATGGCGCTGGTCATCCACGAAATGCTGACCAACGCCGCCAAATATGGCGCGCTGTCGGACAGTGGCACCGTGACGATTGACTGGCGTGTGGATGAGGATGGAAGCCTGCTGCTGGACTGGACCGAAAGCGGTGGCCCCGCCGTGGTCGCGCCGACGCGCCGGGGATTCGGTTCGACCGTCATCGAACGCTCGATCCCCTATGATCTGGAAGGGCATGCCGAAATCAACTACCGGCTGGCCGGGATCGAAGCGCATTTCTGCATTCCCTCGCGGCATATCGTCTCGGTCCTGCCCGAAGCCGTGTCGCGGGATCGGGCCAAGCCGGTAAGAGCCGTGACGCCCGGCCTGCTGCGCGGCCGCAACGTCTTGCTGGTCGAGGATAATATGATCATCGCCATGGATGGCGAGGATGCCTTGCGCGATCTGGGCGCCGAAGTCTCGACCGTCGCCAGCGTGGGTCGTGCCCAGGAAGCGATCATGGTCCAGTCGATCGACCTGGCGGTCTTGGACTTCAACCTTGGCCACGAAACTAGCCTACCGGTGGCGGATCTGCTGACACAGAAGGGCATCCCCTTCCTCTTCGCCACCGGCTATGGCGACGGACTGGAATTGCCAGAACGGTTCGCGCATATCGTGCTGGTCAAGAAACCCTATTCGGGCACGACGCTCGCTCAGGCCTTGGGACCGATGATCGCGCCGTCCGACTAAGCAGTCAGGGTTTTTCGAGCGCTGGCACTGTCTTCGAAGCATTTTCCGGGGTAATGCCGGGCGGTGGCGCGGCGGCAATCCGCTCTTCCCCGCGCATGATCCGTCCCGCCCGTTTGATCGCGCCACGCAACCGGGGATAGATGCCGCATCGGCAGATATTGGTGATCGCGGCGTCGATATCCTCGTCGCTGGGGTCATTGCTCCGGCGGAGCAGGACCGACGCGGCCATGATCATGCCGGGGATGCAATAGCCGCATTGCGACACATTGTCGGCGGCGAACGCCTGTTGCAGCGGATGGCCGCGATCGGGCGACAGCGCCTCGATCGTCGTGACGAACCGCCCTTCGGTCTTGCCGATCGTGACCTGGCAGGATCGGACCGCTTCGCCGTCGATATCCACCGTACAGGCGCCGCAATCGCCGGTGCCGCAGCCATATTTGGTGCCGGTCAGGTTCGACGCATCGCGCAATGCCCAAAGCAGCGGGGTTTCCGGGTCCATGCGATATTGCACGGGCCGGTCATTGACGGTGAAGCGGGTCATGCCGCGTTTTCTTCCTCCGCCTCGGCCTTGTGATAGAGGACTTCGTTGCGGATATGGATGGTGCGAGCGGCCAGCCGGATTTCCTGAATGAAGGTGCCGAATGCCGCTGCCTGCAACAGCATCGCCAGAATGAACAGGATGGCAATCGCCGTGCCGAGATGGGCATCGACCAGTTCGGAGGCGAACAGCAGGATCACGACCAGGCAGATGGCGCAACCCGACGCCACGCACAGGAAAATCGCGCCGTTGACCACGCTCATCCGCCGGTCGAGTACACGAATTTCGCCGACCAACCGGTCATGTTCCTCGCCACGCGACACCATCACGGCCTTTTCGACGACCCGCGCCCGATCAATGACGCGCGCCAGACGCGCGGCGCAAACGTTGAGGAATGCGCCGATCCCGGCGAGCAGAAACACAGGTGCCACGGCCAGCTGGATCGTCTGGGCGACCTGCGAAACCTGGGGCAGGGAAATAAAGCCGCTCATCACGCTCCTGTTCGCCTGATGATCAGGCTGCGCCCTTAGCGGGCGTGTTGATACCCATCGACTGGAGATATTTCTTCACGTTGCGCGCGGCCTGCCGCAACCGCTGCTCATTCTCCACCAGGGCGATGCGGACATAGCCTTCGCCATCCTCGCCATAACCCACGCCTGGCGCGACCGCGACCTTGGCATGGGTGAGCAATTGCTTGGAAAATTCGAGGCTCCCCATCTCTTTGAGCGCAGGCGGCAGCGGTGCCCAGGCGAACATGGAGGCGGGCGGGGCAGGGATGTCCCATCCGGCGCGGCCGAAACTTTCCACCAGCACGTCGCGGCGCTTGTGATAAAGCTCGCGGTTCTTCGCGACGATGTCCTGCGGCCCGTTAAGGGCGGCGCAGGCAGCCGCCTGGATCGGCGTGAACGCGCCATAATCCAGATAGGATTTCACCCGGCTCATTGCCGCGATCAGTTGTTTGTTGCCCACGGCAAATCCGATCCGCCAGCCCGCCATCGAATAGGTTTTGCTGAGCGACGTGAACTCGATCGCGATGTCCTTCGCGCCGGGCACCTGCAGGATCGAGGGCGTCGGCTTGCCGTCATAATATAGTTCGGAATAAGCGAGGTCGGACAAGATCCAGACCTTATTCTCCTTCGCCCAGGCGACAAGCCGCTCGTAAAAGGCCAGGTCCACCGTCTCGGCGGTCGGGTTCGACGGATAATTGACCACCAGGATCGATGGGCGCGGCACGGTGAAGGCCATCGCCCGGTCGAGCGAGCGGAAGTAATTTTCATCCGGCGTCGTCGGCACTGACCGGATCGTGGCACCCGCCAGGATGAAGCCGAACATATGGATCGGATAGCTGGGGTTGGGGGCCAGTACGACATCGCCGGGCGCGGTGATCGCGGTGGCGAGGCTCGCCAGCCCTTCCTTCGACCCCATGGTCACGACGACTTCGGTTTCCGGGTCGACATCGACGCCGAAGCGGCGGCCATAATAATTGGCCTGGGCCTTGCGAAGGCCGGGAATGCCCTTGGACTGGGAATAGCCATGGGCGTCGGGCTTGCGTACCACCTCGATCAGCTTGTCGATGACATGCGGCGGCGGCGGCAGGTCGGGATTGCCCATGCCAAGGTCGATAATATCCTCGCCCGCCGCGCGTGCCGCTGCCCGCATCGCATTGACTTCGGCGATGACATAAGGGGGCAGGCGCTTCATGCGGTAGAATTCTTCGGACATTATAGGGGCTTTCCTGAAAGCTCTCGGTAGGGAATAGTGCGGCGCACGCCGTTGTCGCGTCACAATCTGGCTATAACCGGCCAGCCTGTCCCACGCCAGAAAAAGCGGTGCGATGAAATGATACCAGGAAGAGGAGAGTGGCCATGGAAAAAGCTGATGTCATGGAGCCGCATCTGCCGACGCTGGACCAGATGCAGCAATGGACGCATGCGATCGGTCGCGCCCAGCAATTGATGCTGGAGCAGGCGGCGGGCGCGTCGGGCATGACGCTGCCGTTCGATCCGCAGACCGTGGCGCGCATTCAATCGAGCTTTGCCGACGAAGGGTTGGCGATGTGGCAGCGCTTCATCGATTCGGGCGGCATGTGGCGGGACGAACCAGCCCCGGTTCCGGCCGATAGCCCCGCCGCGCGCAAGGACCGCCGCTTCGCCGACCCGGCTTGGACCCAAAATCCCTTCTACGACATCATCCGCCAAAGCTATCTGCTGGTGTCGGACTATATGACCCAATTGGCCGATGCGGTAGATGGCGTGGACCCGAAGCAGAAGGCCAAGCTGCGCTTTGCGACCGGGGGCATGCTCGATGCGCTGTCGCCCTCCAACTTTCCGCTGACCAATCCGGCGGTTGTCCAGAAGACGATCGAAAGCGGCGGCGAGAATCTGGTCAAGGGCTTGCAGCATATGCTCGCCGACATGGAAAAGGGGCAACTGACCCATACCGACGGTACCCAGTTCGAACTGGGCCGTAATATCGCCGCGACGCCGGGCAAGGTCATCCATGAAACCCCGCTCTACCAATTGATCCATTATGCGCCATCGACGGACACGGTGCTGGAAACCCCGCTGATCATTTTCCCGCCATGGATCAACCGCTTCTATATTCTCGACCTGTCCCCACAAAAAAGTTTCGTCAAATGGGCGGTGGATCAGGGGATCAGCGTCTTTCTGGTGTCGTGGAAATCCGCCGATGCCTCGATGAAGGATCTGACCTGGGACGATTATATCCTGCGCGGCCAAGTCGATGCGATCGACACGGTGCGAGGCCTGCTCAAGGTCAAGAGCGTCCACACGATCGGCTATTGCGTCGCGGGCACCACGTTGGCGGCGACGCTGGCGCTGCTGGCGGCACGCGGCGAGGCGGACAAGGTGGCGAGCGCGACCTTCTTCACCGCCCAGGTCGATTTCAGCAAGGCAGGCGACCTCACCCTGTTCGTGGACGATGAACAGATGAAGCTGGTGGACAAATTGTCGACCGGCGGCTTCCTCGACGGGCGCTACATGGCGCTGACCTTCAACCTGCTGCGCGGGCGCGACCTGATCTGGAACTATGTCGTCAACAATTATCTGTTGGGGCAGGATTATCCGCCGTTCGACCTGCTCTACTGGAATGGCGACACGACCAACCTGCCCGCGCGCTGGCATCGCGACTATCTAACCCAGCTGTATCGCGACAATCTGCTGGTGACCCCCGGCGCGATCAGTGTCGATGGCACGCCAATCGACCTCAAGACGGTGCAGACGCCCGCTTATGTTCAGGCTGGCAAGGAAGATCATATCGCGCCGCTGGAAAGCGTCTGGAAGCTGACCGAAAATCTGTCCGGTCCGATCCGCTTCGTGCTGGCGGGATCGGGGCATATCGCGGGCGTCATCAATCCGCCAGCCGCCTATAAATATCAATATTGGGTCTGCGACGAGGCCCAGCCCACGCTCGACGCCTTCGTCGCACACGCCAAGGAAACCAAGGGAAGCTGGTGGCCGGACTGGCGCGGCTGGCTCGAAACGATCGATTCGCGCACCGTCGCGGTCAAGGGCGCGCGCCAGCCCGGCAAGGGGCGGCTCAAGGCGATCGAGGATGCGCCAGGGCGCTATGTGAAAGGCGAATAAACACGTAATTAGATAAGTTGCGGCGAGCCGTTCGGGGCATGCGACAGGGCGCAGATGGCACTTTTGTTGCACTGCACAATAAATCTTGCAATTTCTTATTCGCGGGCTTATTGTGCAGTGCAACAAACGGAGGATGGTCATGGCTGTTACCCCAAAGACCGGACGCACTGCCCAGCCCGGTAAACGCGACTCGGCGACATTATCGGCAAGCGAAGCATTGAAAGCGGCTGAGGCGGCGATCGAGCCAACACCGGCCGTTCGGAAACCTGCCCCGCGCAAGACGGCATCTAGCGTTCCGGCGATGGACGCTAACCCATCGGCTAAATCGGTCCCCGCAATGGACGCCAATCCGTCCGCGAAGTCCGTGCCTGTGATGGATGCCAATCCGTCCGCCAAATCCGTGCCTGCGATGGATGCTAATCCATCCGCCAAATCCGTGAAGGCAACAGACGCAAGTCCCGCAGCGATCGTCGCTGCAACGACGGCTGTCGATGCCATGCCCGAACCCGATACGGAAGCGGCCGCTGAGGCGGCCCCCGAAGCTGAGACACCAAAGAGCCTCGACGAAAAGGCCAAGACGACCGCAACCCTGCCGCTGTCGGCAACAGAAGGAACGAAGATCATGAACGACGTGATGGAAACCGGAAAGAAGTTCGCCGAGGACACCAAGGCCAAGCTCGAAACCGCCTATGCCGACATGAATGAGAAGGCGAAGGCCAGCGTCGAGAAGTCGACCAAGGCGATCGAAGAAATGAGCGACATCGCCAAGGGCAATATCGAAGCCATGGTCGAATCGGGCAAGATCGCTGCCAAGGCGATGGAAACGATGAGCCAGGAAGCCGTCGACTACAGCCGCAAGAATTTCGAGAAGGCGACCGCCGCCCTCAAGAGCTTCGCGACCGTCAAGACGCCCACCGAGTTCTTCCAGCTGCAGAGCCAGATGTTCTCCAGCAGCTTCGACGAATTCACCAAGGAAGCCGCGAAGAACAGCGAAGCGATGATGAAGGTTGCCGGCGACATCGCCCAGCCGCTGACCGCGCGCGTGACGCTCGTCACCGACAAGGTGAAGTCGCTGGCCGCGTAAGCGCCCGCGCTTTCCTGCCTGTAGTTGAAAGGGCGCTCTTCCCCGATGGGAAGGGCGCCCTTTCGCGTTAACGCTGAAATCCGGTCTGCTGCATCGTCCTGCCCCATCGGCCCCTTGCCATGGGCGGACAAATCGCCATATTCTCGATCATCATGAACAGCATCACCTCAGCCTATGCCGACCCTGCGACAATGGCGGGTCAGGACCAGGACGACCAAGGCGAAGGCCCTGGCGGCCCCAGCGTCGGCATCGCGACGCGCACCCGTACGCGCACGAAAAAGCCCTCGCTCTACAAGGTTCTGATGCTCAATGATGATTATACGCCGATGGAATTCGTCGTCCATGTGCTCCAGCATTTCTTTCGCATGGACATGGAGCAGGCGACCCGCGTCATGCTGCACGTCCATCAGCGCGGCGTGGGCGTATGCGGCATTTTCAGCTACGAAGTTGCAGAGACCAAGGTTAACCAGGTGATGGACTTCGCCCGGCAGAACCAGCATCCGTTGCAATGCACGCTAGAGAAGGCCTGACCATTCGGGTGCATGGCTAAAAGCGCATAGCGCTTTTATTGATCGGTAAAATCGATCATCGAGCGCGGTATATACTGTTTTGTCGAAATGCCATTCGGGCCTATTCTCCCCTCATCCAAGATGAGGAGAATGATGATGGCCGACAAGCCGACCATGACCACCAGCGCGGGTGCGCCGATCGCCGACAATCAAAATAGCCTGTCTGCAGGGCCGCGCGGCCCCTTGCTGCTGCAGGACTATCAACTGATCGAGAAGCTGGCCCACCAGAATCGCGAACGGGTGCCGGAGCGAGTCGTGCATGCCAAGGGTTGGGGCGCGCATGGCGTGCTGACGATCACCGGTGACATCTCCCGATATACCAAGGCCAAGGTGCTGCAACCCGGCGCGCAGACGCCGATGATCCTGCGCTGCTCCACCGTGGCGGGCGAAGCGGGCGCCGCCGATGCTGAACGCGACGTGCGCGGCTTTGCGCTGAAATTCTATACGCCCGAAGGCAATTGGGATCTGGTCGGTAACAATACGCCGGTCTTCTTCGTGCGCGATCCGCTCAAATTCCCCGACTTCATCCACACGCAAAAGCGTCATCCCCGCACCAATTTGCGGTCACCCACCGCGATGTGGGATTTCTGGTCTTTGTCGCCCGAATCGCTGCACCAGGTCACAATCCTGATGTCCGACCGTGGCCTGCCGACCGACATACGGCACATTAACGGCTATGGCAGCCACACCTTTGCGCTGATCAACGATGCGGGCGAGCGCTTCTGGGTGAAATTCCATTTCAAGACGATGCAAGGTCACCGGCACTGGACCAATGAGGAAGCGGCCCAAGTCGTCGGCCGCACCCGCGAATCCACGCAGGAGGATCTGTTCGAGGCGATCGAGACCGGCAATTTCCCCAAATGGAAGATGCAGGTCCAGATCATGCCGGAAGCGGATGCTGACAAGACGTCCTACAACCCGTTCGACCTGACGAAGGTTTGGCCCCATGCGGACTATCCGCCGATCGACATCGGCGTGATGGAGTTGAACCGCAACCCGGACAATTATTTCGCGGAAATCGAACAGGCGGCGTTCAGCCCGTCCAACATCGTGCCGGGTATCGGCTTTTCGCCCGACAAGATGCTCCAGGCGCGTATCTTCGCCTATGCCGACGCTCATCGCCATCGCATCGGCACCCATTATGAAGCGTTGCCGATCAATGCGCCGCACTGTCCGGTGAACCATTATCACAAGGATGGGGCGATGCGTTTCTTCCCCAACAATCCCAATCCGGCAGCCTATTATGAGCCGAACAGCTTTGGCGGGCCGGTCGAGGATCATCGCTTCGACGAGCCGCCGCTCAAAATATCGGGCGACGCGGATCGGTGGAACCACCGCGAGGGCAATGATGATTTCGTCCAGCCTCGCGCGCTGTTCAACCTGTTCGACGAAGGGCAAAAGGCCCGCCTGTTTGCCAATATAGCCGCGGCCATGGGCGACATCCCCGACTTCATCGAAGAGCGTCAGTGCAAGCTGTTCGATCAAGTCCACCCCGACTATGGCGCAGGCGTGCGATCGGCGCGTGCGGCGATCAAGGACCGCAACCCGTCCATCTCCGCTCCCACCGATCAGACCCTGGCCGACGCATCCGCCTGACAGCCGGTCTGATAGCGCCCGTCCAGTCTTCCCCCGGTGTTTGCGCACCGGGGGTTTTCTTTGACTTTTGTTGGACAAAAGGAGCCGTGAGCAAATTTTAACGATATCGCTCTATCCCAGGTTGGAACATGCAACGTTCCACTTCTCGACTATCCCGCGCCTTGCTTTCGCTGGTTCTGACCGGCAGCCTTTACTTTGTCGCGGCGACTTTTGCTTTGCTATTGTCGCGCTTCGAGGGCGGTCTGGCGTTCATCTGGGGTGCGAACGCCTATGTGATGGCCAAGCTGCTGACCACGCGGGTCCGGCGCTGGCCCCCCATCATTCTGACCTGCGCCATAGCGAGCGCCCTTTCTACCAGCCTGTTCGGCATGGGGCCGCTGGCGGCGATCCCGATGGCTGTCATCAACATGGCCGAAGCATTGATCGTGGCGCTGATCTGCCGTCATTTCCTGTCGGATCGGCCGACGATCGGCGCCACCCGGCCGCTGATGATCTTCATCCTGGCTTTGTGCGCGGTAGCCGATGTGATCACGGGCATCCCGGCGGCGGCGGTCGCGTCGTTGTTGACGCCGGTATCGTTCGGCGCGTCGTGGGTCCAATGGTATACCGGCCATGCGCTGGGCGGGCTGATCTGCGCGCCGATATTGGTGATGCTGATGCAAGGCGAGTTGCGCCGCTGGCGGCGGGACAAGTCGAGGGCGGAAAAGATCGAGGCCGTCCTCATCTTGGCGCTGTTCACCCTGATCATCGTCCATATCTTTTACTGGGCGCGGTATCCGATGCTGTTCGCGCCGCTCCTGCCGCTCGTCCTGATCGCCTTTCGCGTCGGGCATATGGGTGCCGCGGCCTCGATCGTGATCCTGGCGCTGGTGGGTGGCACGGCCACGCTGTCGGGCGGGGGGCCGTTGGCGATCGTGTCCGCCGATATGGGCGCGCGCATCCAGGCGTTCCAATTCTATCTGGCGCTCAGTTTCCTGCTGTCGATGCCGGTCGCCGCCGAATTGAACGGACGCCGGCGCTTGTTCCAACTGCTGCGGGAAAGCGAAGCGCGTTACCGGGCGATCGCCGAACATAGCGGCGACGTGGTGCTGAACATCGGCGTCACCGGCATAATCGACTATGCTTCGCCCTCGGCCTTCGAACAGGTTGGTTGCGCACCGGAATTGCTGATAGGGCAATCCGCCGCCGATCTGGTCGATCCGCAGGATCGGCCACAGGTGATCGCCGCTCATCGTCGCGCCCTGATGCGCCCTGGGTCGATCCACACGGTCGAGTTCCGGCCGCTCCTGTCGATCGGTGCCATGGAATGGTGCGAAATGGTCACGCGCGCGGTGGTCGACGAACGGGGGCAGCCCAGCGGCGTCATCAGCACGATCCGCGACATGTCCCGCCACAAGGCGCGGCAGCGCGCGCTGCAACAGGTCGCAGCCCGCGATTCGCTGACGGGGGCGGATAGTCGCCGCGCCTTCCTCGAAAAGCTGGAAGCCGAGATATTGCGGACCCGGCATGGCGTCCGGTCCAGCCTGCTGCTGATCGACATCGACCATTTCAAGGCGGTCAACGACGTTCATGGTCATGGTGTCGGCGATGAAGTGCTGACCGCCTTTGTCGATCGGTTGACGCCGGGGCTTTCTGCCCAGGACAGTATAGGCCGGTTGGGCGGCGAGGAGTTCGCGATATTGCTGCCGGACAGCGACATCGATCGGGCAAGTCTGCTCTGCGAACGTCTGCGCGCGCTATTGCTCGATCCGATCCCGGTGTCCTGTGGCAAACATATCGGCATCACCTTTAGCGCGGGCCTGGTCGAACTGGATGACACGTCCACGCGATCGGCGATGCTCGAAGCGGCGGATAAGGCACTCTACCGCGCAAAACATAGCGGCCGGAACTGCCTGCGCCTCGCCGCCTGAACCGCCCGGCGAGCTTTCACAAAAAATGTCGATGTAATGTTGTAACCTACGCTGGCTTGGCCTATGTGGTGTCCATGTCCTCGACCCTTCGCCAATCCCTGTTGACCGGTCGCGTCGATCGTATTGCGATGGCGCTATCGGGGCTCTGCGTCGCGCATTGCTTCGTTACCGCCGTCGTGCTGGGCGTATTGGCCAGCGCCGGGGGCATTTTCGAAAGCCCGCTGTTCCATGAGGTCGGCCTGGTGCTGGCGATCCTGCTGGGCGCGATCGCGCTCGGCCATGGCGCGATGGTCCACCGGTTCATGATGCCCGCCGCGATCGGTTCGCTCGGCCTTGGCGTCATGGCGGGCGCGATGACGATGGATCATGGCTGGCAGGAAAGCATCTATACGCTGATCGGCGTTGCCATCCTCGCCCTCGGTCACGACCTCAATCACCGCGCCGGGCGCTAGGCTCGGCCATCGTCGCTCGTCAGAGCGGCTTATGGCTGTTCCGATGCTCGCCCTTCACCCATCGCACCGTGCCGGTGCTGGCGCGCATCACCACGCTTTCAGTGGTCAGCTTGCCGCCGGGCAGGCGCTTGACCCCGTCGAGCAGTGACCCGTCGGTGACTCCGGTTGCCGCGAAGATGCAATCACCCTTGGCCAATTCCTTCAAATCATAAATTTTGTCGAGGTCGGTGATGCCCCATTTGCGCGCGCGCTGCTTCTCATCCTCGTTGCGGAACAGCAGCCGCCCCTTGAACTGACCCCCGACGCAGCGCAGCGCCGCGCAGGCCAGCACGCCTTCGGGTGCCCCGCCTGATCCCATATAGAGGTCGATCGTCGTTTCCGGGTCGGTGGTGGCGATCACGCCTGCCACGTCGCCATCGGGGATCAGCATGATGCCGCACCCAATGGCGCGCAACTCTGCGATCAGTCGCTCGTGGCGCGGCCGATCAAGGACGCACACGATGATGTCGCTCGGCTCCACACCCTTGGCGGCGGCCACGGCCTCGACATTCTCCTTGGCCGACCGGTTGAGGTCGATGACGCCATCGGGATAGCCGGGGCCGACCGCCAGCTTGTCCATATAGACGTCGGGCGCATTGAGCAGTCCACCTTCCTCGGAAATGGCGAGGACAGCCAGCGCATTGGGTCCGGCCTTGGCAGTGATGGTGGTGCCTTCCAGCGGATCGAGCGCGATGTCGATTCGCGGACCTGTGCCGATCGCATTGCCGACCTTCTCGCCGATATAGAGCATCGGCGCTTCGTCGCGTTCGCCCTCACCGATGACGACGGTGCCGTCCATATAGAGGTCATTGAAGGCCAGGCGCATGGCTTCGACGGCGGCGGCATCGGCGGCCTTTTCATCGCCCCGGCCGATCAGTTTCGACGCGGCGATCGCGGCCGCTTCGGTGACGCGGACCATTTCCAGCACCAATACCCGATCAAGGGGCGAACTTGCCTGTACCATCGTCATTCCTCTGCCTTTTCTTATTGGGGCAGGCGATAGGCGGTCCCCCCAACCTTGTCGAGCAGCATGGCCATGATGCCGCCATGATCGCTTGCTCTTGTGCGCGCATGGTTCGCCGGGCCCTCTTTGCAATCGTCCTTCTAGCAAGCCACCCCGGCACAGCGCTGGCGCGCGACACCGAATCGCTGATGGCGGCCTATCGCACCAAGACGCAGGTGATCCGGCGATGCGACCGTAGCGGGGACGCCATCGTCGTCTGCGGGGAGAGCCAGGCAGAGCGTAATGCGCGGGAGCGGCTCCCGCTCCCGCGAGAGGAGGCAGACAGCGGCGCACCGATGCGTGGTGACACGCCGCGCGCCTCGGCCGCACCGGTGAAACAGGGCAGTTGTGGCGTGTCGGGCGGGCAGGGGGCGGGTTGCGTTGGTGGCCTGTCCGTCTTGAAGGCGGCCGACATGATCGGCAAAAGCATCACCGCGATCGTCGATCCCGATGCTGACCTCGCCCCACCACCGCCGCTGCCCGATCGCTTCAAGGGTAGCGGGCAGCCTTGAGCGGCACTCAGTCGAGAATATGCATCACCATCGGCGTGCCGAGCAGGCTGTCCGACCCGGCGAGCCGTTCGAGCGTGTCGCGGATGCAGCGTTCTTCGCCCGCATGGGTGACGATGGCGACCAGCACGCCGTCTTCCTGATGCGCGCCGCGCTGGATCATGCTTTCGATCGACACGCCCGCATCGCGCGTGGCGGCGGCGATTTCCGCCAGCACGCCGGGACGATCCTGCACCATGAAGCGCAGATAGGTGCGGCCAATGCGCGCACCGGCGTCGGCCGTATTCTGCGGCGTCAGGGCGGCGACCGGCATGGCGAAGGCATCGCCATATTCGTCGCGGGCCACGTCGATCAGGTCGGCTACCACCGCCGACGCGGTCGGACCATCGCCCGCGCCACGTCCCTGGAAGAAGAGGCGGCCGACGAAATTGCCTTCTGCGACGACGGCGTTCAGCGACCCATCCACATGCGCGAGCGGGTGGTCGAGCGGCACCAGCATAGGGTGAACCCGCTGGAACAGCCCGTCCGCGCCATTCTGCGCCATGCCGACCAGGCGGATGCGAAAGCCCAGCGCGGCGGCCTCGGCAATGTCGGCGGCGATGACGTCGCGGATGCCAGTGGTGGCGACCGCGTCGAAATCCAACTCCGTACCGAACGCCAGGCTCGCAAGGATGGTCAGCTTGTGCGCCGCATCCACGCCATCAATGTCGAAGCTGGGATCGGCCTCGGCATAGCCCAGTTCCTGCGCCTCTTTCAGAACCTCGTCGAAGCCGCGACCTTCCTTCTCCATCGTCGTCAGAATGTAATTGCAGGTGCCGTTGAGGATGCCATAGACACGGGCGATCTCGTTGGCGGCGGCCCCTTCGCGCATCCCCTTGATGACCGGGATGCCGCCCGCGACCGCCGCTTCATATTTCAGCGCAATGCCGCCCTTTTCGGCAAGCCGGGCGAGGTCCAGCCCATGATGCGCCAGCATCGCCTTGTTCGCGGTGACGAACGGCTTGCCCGCAGTCAGGCACTGGCGCGCCAGCGTCAGCGCCGGGCCGTCCGACCCGCCGATCAGTTCCACCACCACATCGACATCGTCGCGGGTGGCGAGGCTGTTCATATCGTCTACCCACTCATAAGGTGACAGATCGACGCCGCGATCCTTGTTCCGGTCGCGCGCGGAAATGGCGACGATCTGGATCGGACAGCCCGCACGCCGGGCAATCAGGTCGCCATTGGTGTTGAGCAGCCGAATGACCCCGCCGCCCACCGTGCCGAGACCGACGAGCGCGACGCGCAACGGGGCATGGCGGTGCAGATTGGTCATGGTGGCGTCACTTTCTTGGCGAAGATGATGAAAGCCGGGCTGATAGCCGCCCGCGCCCGACGGTCCAAGCAAAAGCTGCCTTCCTCGATCATGGCGCTATGCGCGTCCGTCCGCATGGTCCCAGCGCTTCGATCACCAGGCGATAGTCGGCGCGCGCTGCCTCTGCGTCAGCCACGGCCAATGTGCGGACCGCGCGGGCGGGGAGGACAGGGGGCAGGCTGCACGCCAGTCGATACCAGAGCAGCGTGCCAGGCACTGGCGCGCGCGCGGCTTCGTCGACGATTTCGCCCAGCGCGACGGCCCAGCGCGGCGGCTGCCCCGGACGACGCAGCACCGACAGCGATACCGGGTCACCATTTTCGGTCCGCAGAAAAATCTGCGTCTCGCCTTCGCCCGCCACCGTGCCCGCCACATGGAAGGCATCGCCCAGGCCTAATATGCGCGGCGGCGCATCGCGCGCGACCATAGACGACAGGAGGGACTTGACCCTGTCCACCATCACTGGCGTCGCTGCGATCTGCGCGTCGGGGGCGACCAACTGCACTTCGCCGGGGCGGGTCGCGGGACGGGCGAACAGGATGAACGACGCCTTCTTGAGCTTGGGCAGCTTGCCGCGGGCGTCCAATCGCGCGTCGTACAGATAGGTTACAAGGGGGCTGATTCCCGCCTCGCCGCGAATCAAGCTCGTCACATCCGCCTCGATATAGAGCCGTTTATGCCCCGGCGGGACGCCTTGCGCCTGATCGGGCTTCAAAGTGATGATGTTGCGGATTCGCACAACCGCGACCATCGGGGCGGTATCGGCGAGGTCTGCGAGGTCTGCGTAGGACAGGCCCGTACCGGTTCCGGCCGGTTGCGCTACCATCGGCTGTTGTAGCGCTAAAGCTGGAAAAACGGGGATGTTTGCGGCCAAAATGAGGCATGGCGGCAGGAGGCGGCGGATCAGCGTGGCGGGTTTCATGGTCAGCTTCGTCCTGTGTTATTGGCCAGTGGCAAGGATGTCACAGGCAAGTCATTCCTATATGAAGTGGTAACCGCAAATGAACATATCGATAAAGCGTTTGCGTGCCGCGATGCACCGCGATAGGAGTTTGCGCGGTAGCAAATAGAAGGACAGGGGCCAAAGCTGACCGGGGGGAGCCCGGACGGTTGGGGTCGTTTTTGGCTGATTTGTAGAACCCATTGGTAAGATGAGTTAAGGAGTGTCGTTGCTGAATGGCCTATGCTGACCACTCGGAAGGATCGAGTCGCACGATATCGATCATCATCGTCGCCCTGATTCACGCTGTTCTTGGCTATGCCTTCGTCTCCGGCCTTGGCATGAAATATGTCAAACAAGCGGCAGAACAGCTGAACGTGATCGACGTGAAAGAGGAACCGCCACCACCGGACGAAGAGCCGCCACCGCCGCCGCCAGATCAGCCGATCGAGCCGCCGCCGGTAGTCGCTCCGCCGCCGATCGTGCAGACTCCGACCCCGGCGCCGCCGATTCAGACGGTTCGGACACCGCCTCCGGTGTTCAACCCCGTCCCGGTCGCAGCACCGCCCCCACCACCGGCTGCACCGCCGCCGCCGCCTCAGGCCGCAACGCGCGCTTCGCCGCGTGGGTCGCCAGGCAGCTGGCTCAGCGATGCCGACTATCCGAGCCGCGCTCAGCGCGAAGAACGTTCGGGTACGGCTGGTTTCCGTCTGGAAATTGGCCCGGATGGTCGCGTGACCAACTGCACCATCACTTCATCGACCGGTCATTCCGATCTGGATGAAGCGACCTGCCGCCTGCTGCCGCGTCGCGCACGCTTCAAGCCGGCCAAGGGTTCCGATGGCAGGGATATGTCCGACACGTACAACGGCCGTATCACTTGGCGTTTGCCGGAATAATTCAGAACGGAAGGGCGGGCGCACCGCGCCGCCTTTCCTTCGCTTGATCTCATTGAGAGGGAAGTCTTGATCATGTTGAACTCCATCATCGCGGCCGCTGCCGCACCTGCCGCGGAAGCCGCCAACCCCTACGGCCTCATGGAAGCTCTGGAACAGGGCGGCATCATCGCCTGGACCGTGTTCATCATCCTGGTCGGCATGTCGGTCGGCACCTTCTATGTGCTGTTCACCAAGCTGATCGAACAGCAGAAGGTCATCAACCAGTATAAGAAGGTCCGCACGACCTTCTGGCGTTCGAATAGCCTGAAGGAAGGCGTCGCCAAGCTGGAAAAGAACAGCGCCTACAAGCAGCTGGTCGATGACGGCATTGCCGCTCAGGAACAGCACAGCAAGCTGACCGATCCGGTCGAAGCCCATGACTGGCTGCACGGTTCGCTGGCCCGTTCGGAAAACGCCATCAACTGGAAGCTGGGCGGCGGTCTCGCTTTCCTCGCGACTGTTGGTTCGACCTCGCCGTTCGTCGGTCTGTTCGGTACGGTTATCGGTATCTACCGCGCGCTGATCAAGATCGGTGCTTCGGGTCAGGCATCGATCGACGCCGTTGCCGGTCCGGTCGGTGAAGCGCTGATCATGACCGCTCTGGGTCTGGTCGTCGCGGTTCCCGCCGTGCTTGCCTACAACTTCCTGCAGCGCCGTAACAAGGCGATCGCCGAGGACCTCTCGTCCTTCTCGACCGACCTGCTGGGCTACATGGTTTCGAACGGTGCAGTGAAGCCGGTTGTCGGCACGCCTGCTCCTGCCCAGGTGGGCAAGCCGGTTCCTGCAGCCGCCACCAAGGCCTGATCAAATATGGGAGCCGGAATGCATCGCGCATCTTCGGCTCCCAAGATCGCCGCTCCTGGCGTGCGGTCTAAAATGACAGACATGTTAGGATACTGATCAATGGCAATGAGCGTTGGTGGCTCCGGCGAAGAAAAGCCGATCACAGATATCAACACGACGCCGCTCGTCGACGTCATGCTGGTGCTTCTCATCATCTTCCTGATCGCCGTCCCTGTCGTGCTTCAGACGGTCGATCTAGAGCTTCCCAAGGTCGAATTCGAACCGACCACGACCAAGCCGGAGAACGTCTCGCTGTCCATCATGCCAGCAGAAGACGGTAGCTGTGCGGTTTACTGGAATATGACCAAGGTCAATTCCGAAGACCTGCTCAACCGCGCCGTTGCCAAGCTGGAAGCGGACATCAAGAAGGTTGGCGGCATCGAGAATATGACGCCGGAGGATCTGCCCGAAGTGCATATCCGCGGTGACATCAATACCCCCTATCGGTGCATCGGTGGCACGATCTACACGATGCAGCGCGCAGGTTTTCCGAAGGTCGGCTTCATTTCCGAGCCGGAACCAGGTATGAAAACCACTCGTATGTAACGTCCGATACGTGCTGATTATTGTGAATTTCTAGGAGTACGCCCCATGGCAATGAGCGCCGGTAGCGACGATGGCGAACCGATGATGGAAATGAACACGACGCCGTTGATCGACGTCATGCTCGTGCTCCTCATCATGTTCATCATCACCATCCCGATCCAAACCCACGCGGTGAAGATCGATCTGCCGCAGTCCTCGACGAACGACGCCCCCATGGTCGATCCAGTGAAGAACAAGGTTGCGATCGACGCAGCCGGGATCATCACCTGGAACGGTTCGGCGATCGATCTGCTGACGCTGCGCCAGTATCTGCAACAGTCGCTGCGCCTGCCCGTCGAGCCGGAACTTCAGTTCCAGCCGAACGCGCAGACCCGTTATGTGACCGTTGATGAAGTGCTCGCCGAGATCAAGCGGGCAGGCGTCACCAAATTGGGTTTCGTCGGCAACGAACAATATGGCAATTTCTAAGGCCTGATCTGCCTCTCCCTGCTCGCGTCAGGACTTCCCAGTTTGGCGGGCAGTGGATAGCAGATAGACCTTATGATCATGCCGGACCATCAGGGGTCGCCTTCGGGCGGCCCTTTTTTTGGTTGTGACCTGTCTCCAGCACCGCAAAACCGACCGAAAACGTGCGGGTTTAACCAATTCCTTACCTCAATCCCCGACACTGACCGGTGAATGGAATGAAGTGCAAGCCATGGGCGCCGATCGACATCATCAAGCCAGCCATCAGGCGCGCGCTGCCGAACGCCGTCATGTGCGGATCAGCGTCAAGATTCGGCGTCCCGGCGAAACCTGGGTCAAGAGCGCGATCGCTGACCTCTCGGTGTCGGGCTTTCGGTTGCAAAGTTTCATGAAGCTGCTGCCTGGTGGCGAATTATGGATCATGTTGCCCGGCTTCGAGGGGCGTCGTGCGCGAGTCCTCTGGACGCGCGGGCATGAGGCGGGTTGCGCCTTTGAAAACCCGCTCCATCCGGCGATCCTCGACCATGTCGTGAAACTGCATGAGGCCGCCACCCGAGCCTGACGGGCGGAGCAACGGCACGCGTCAGGCGGCGGGCATATCCTGAAATTGCAGGCTGGCGAGCCGGGCATAGAGCCCGCCCTGTGCCACTAGCGACGCATGGTCGCCTTGTTCGACGATCCGGCCCTCATCCATCACGATGATCCGGTCTGCCGCCCGGACGGTCGCCAGCCGATGGGCGATGACGATGGTCGTCCGTCCCTGAATCAGCCGCCCCAACGCATCCTGCACCAATCGCTCGGACTCCGCATCCAGCGCCGACGTGGCCTCGTCCAGCAGCAGGATCGGCGCGTCGCGCAGCAGGGCGCGCGCGATCGAGAGCCGCTGGCGCTGGCCGCCCGACAGACGCGCCCCGCCTTCGCCCATGAATGTGTCGAGACCCTGTGGCAGCGCGCGCAGGAAACTTTCGGCGTTGGCGGCACGCGCCGCTTCCCAAATCTCGTCATCGCTGGCGTCCCAGCAGCCGTAGCGCAGATTGTCGCGTGCTGAGGCTGCGAAGATCACGCTATCCTGCGGCACCATCGCCATCATAGCGCGCGCAGCGGCTGGATCGGCATCGGGCAGGGCCACGCCGTTCAGACGCACGACGCCTTGGTCGGGATCGTAGAAGCGCTGCGCCAACTGGATCAAGGTCGTCTTGCCAGCGCCCGACGGCCCGACCACCGCCACTGTCTCGCCCGGCGCGATGTCCAGTGACACGCCGTTCAGCGCGGCCTGATCGGGGCGGGTGGGATAATGAAAATAGACGTCGGCAAAGGTCAGCCGTGCGCCATTGGTGGTGACCGGGATCGGCACAGGCACGGCAGGCGGCAGGATGTCAGGCGTCGCGCTCATCAATTCGTGCAGGCGGCTGGCCGCACCCGCGCCGCGCAACAGGTCGCCCCAGCTTTCGGACAGCGAACCGAACGCTCCGGCTACCAATCCGCCGGTCAGCACGAACGCGGCGATGCTGCCGCCCGACAATCGCCCCGCGGCAACGTCCAGCGCCCCTTGCCACATGACGGCGGTGATCGATCCGAACACCAAAGCGATCACTACGGCGGTCATGATCGCGCGCAACCCGATGCGGCGGCGTGCGGTCGCAAAACCCGCCTCGACGGTGGTGTTGAACCGCATCGCCTCGCGGGCCTCCTGGCCAAAGGCCTGCACGATCTTCATCGCGCCCAGCACTTCGCTGGTGACGCTGCCGACATCGGCCAGCCGATCTTGACTGGCGCGCGACAGGCCGCGCACCTTGCGGCCCAGGCTGATCAGCACCAGCAGGATGACGGGAATGCCCAGCAACAGAAGCGCCGCCAGCTTGGGGGCCAGCGCGAAGAGATAGATCAGCCCGCCAAGCCCAGTCACCAGATTGCGGAGCGCCACGGACACGGTCGATCCGACCACCTGCTCGACGATAGCCGTGTCGGCGGTCATGCGCGACGCGATTTCGGACGGGCGGTTTTCTTCAAAGAAGCGCGGTGCCTGCCGCAACAAATTGGCCTGGGTCGCGCTGCGAATATCGGCGACGACCCGTTCACCAAGCCAGGACACGAAGTAAAAACGCAGCGCGCTGGCCAACGCCAGGATGATGACGATCAGCAGCAGATATTCGAACCAGCGGCTGATGTCGCCGCCGCCCATGAACCCCTTGTCGATCACCAAGCGAAAGCCGCTGGGGATGCCTAGCGTCGCCGCCGACGAGACGATCAACGCAGCCAATGCCCCTGCAATGCGCGCCGGATAGCGCCGGGCGAACCGCCACAACATCGCCAGGCTGCCAAGGGCGGGTCGCGCGTCGGCGCGGGCGGTGGGTTGCGGGCTGTCCTCCATGCGCGGCGCTTAGCAGGCCGCCCCTAAAGCCTCAATGGGGCGTCCTGCCCATGGGGGCGATGGTGCCAGCCAGGTGCAGGATGCGGCGCGTGTCGCCCTCGCCGGTCAAGGCATAGGCCATGGTGCCGACTTCCCAATAAGCCACTACATCTCCCGCACGTCGGGCGACCAGCGGCGTGGCCTCGGCGGGGGTTTCGGCCTTGTCGGCGAACAGGGACAGCGTCTCCTGTTCCGGCGTCACGATGGTCATCGCGATGGCGGGGCTGTCGGTCGTCGGAAACAGTTGAACGTCGGTCACCCGCCAATCGCCCGGCAATGCAGGCAGGATGATGCCGGTCGACCGCTGGATTTCCTGCGCGTCGAACGTCGCGCTTTCGATCTGCGAGGCCATGCCCTGCCGCAGCAGTCCGGTGCGGCGCGAGGCGGCCGCTTCGTCCAGAAAGCTGCTCGCCTGCGCGCTCTGGGGAAATTCGCCCAATTCGCCGCGCGCGATCCAGCCGATACCCAGCAGTGCGGCAACCGCCGCCGCACGGCGCATATGCCGCCATGTGCGCCCATCCTCATTGTCGTTGGCGACCGGCGCGGTCAGATCGCGGCGGCGACCGACCAGCGTGCCCTTGGTCCCGTCGCGCATCAGGCGAAAGTCGATATGCGGCCACCTCTCGCGCCAGCGCCGCGCAACGATACGTTCGCCCGGCCGCGCGGCATCGTCCAGCAGCACCACGCCATTGGGCGACAATCGCGCAAACAGGCTGTCCGCCGCGCCCCGTACCAGCGGATGGACGCTCCAGGGCGGGCCGTCGATGATGATCAGATCGATGCGTTCCGGCACGCCGTCCAGCGCATACCAGCGGCCGGGCCAATCCGCGCTTTCATGCGTCAGCGGCGCATGGCGAATGTCGGCATCGATGGCATGGTCGCCTAGCCATTGCCGGGTCGCCTCGACAAAGCTGCCATGCTGGTCGAAACTGTGCAACCGCCCGCCGCCGTGCAATTGCAAGGCTCGCGCCGCGATCAGCGAGGAAGCGCCTGCACCCAGTTCTACCACATGGGCAGGGCGTAGCCGTGCAATCTCCCGCACGATATGGCGCAGAAAACCGACATCGGCCTTCCAACTGCCCAGATGCGGCAACGCATCATGCGGCAGGCCGAGTTCATCAAGCAACGCGCGCTTGTCCGCCGGGCGTCCGCCCGACAAGCTGGCGAGCAACCACGGCCAGCCGATCGCACCGAAACCGATGCGCCACGCGATGTCCGACAGGCGGCGCGGCCAGTCGCTTTGCGCGGCATGGGCTTCATCGAGGGGCAAAAAGCCGGTGAGGTCGCGGGATGTCACGGAAAATAGGCTCCTTGTTGCATCATGGGACTATGCCGGACTTTATGTTTCGCTCATATGACGGTCTCGACCATGGTCAACCGATGACGCAGGAAAGCGCGATGATCCGTATAGTCTCTGCGACCGTCGAACGCTGGCCGGTGGCGGGTGCCTTCGTCATCAGCCGGGGGGCCAAGACTCATGTCGATGTCGTCGTCTGCACCGTGGGCGATGGCACCCATGTCGGACAGGGCGAGGGCACGGCCATCTATTATGAGGGCGAAAGCGCTGAAAGCTGCGTCGCCGCCTTGCATGCCTATACCGGACCATTGGACCGCGAAGCGCTGCTGACCGCCATGCCACGCGGCGCGGCGCGCAATGCGCTCGATTGTGCCTTATGGGATTTGGAAGCCAAGCAGGCGCGCGCGCCGGTGTGGCAGTTGGCTGGTCTGGCACCACCCGCACCGCTGGCGACCGCTTTCACGATCAGCTTGGGCGATCTCGATCGGATGGAGGAAGCCGCGCGGGTCGCGGCGGCGCGGGGCTTTGCGTTGCTCAAATGCAAGTTGACCGGCGAAGGCGACCGTGACCGCATCGCCGCCGTGCGGCGCGGCGCACCCACGGCGCGGCTGATCGTCGATGCCAATGAAAGCTGGCATGATCGCGACATCGCTGCAGAAGCAGCAGCACTCGCGGCCTTGGGCGTGGAGATGGTCGAACAACCCGTGATCCATGGGCAGGAGGCGCGCCTCGCGGGCGTTCATGCGCCGCTGCCGCTCTGCGCCGACGAAAGCTGCCACACGCGCGCCGATCTCGACCGGCTAGGCGATTTCGACGCGGTCAATATCAAGCTCGACAAGGCCGGCGGGCTGACCGAAGCCCTGGCTTTGGCGCGCGAAGCGAAAGAGCGCGGATTCCGGCTCATGGTCGGCTGCATGCTCGGCACGTCGCTTGGCATTGCACCTGCCGCTCTGTTGGCGCAGGGCGCGGACTGGATCGACCTGGACGGCGCGCTATTACTGGCGGAGGATCGCGACGGTGGGCTGGCGCTGTGCGACGGGCAACTGCAACCCGGCCCGCTCTGGGGCATGGGCTGATCCGTTCAGCGACAGCCTCATTCCTTCTCGACCTGACGGACCGCCTGAACATCGGGATAGGGTAGAACCATCCGCCCGTCGGGTGCCGCGGTAAAGCTGGTCTGGGTTGGATAGGCGAACTCGATTCCGCGTTCGTTGAATTGGCGCAGGATGGCGAGGCCGACCTTGTGACGGATGACGTAGATGGCATCCCAATCGGGCAGATAGACGTCGAACTCGACTTCGAAATCCAGGCTCGACGCACCAAAGCTGATGAAACCGGACCGAACGAAATTCGCGCCGAGATCCGTGACGATCGTTTTCAATATGTCGGGAATCTGTTCGGCGACGTCGGGCGGCGTCTGGTAGATGACACCGATCGCGAATTTGATCCGGCGATGGTCGAGCGTGAAATAGCTGGTGATTTCCTTTTGCAGCAGATTGGCGTTGGAGATCACCTTCTTCTCGCCGGTAATGGCGCGCAAGCGGGTGGATTTCAGACCGATTTTTTCGACCGTGGCGGTCGTCATGTCATAATTGATCGTCTCGCCCCGGCGGAACGGCTTGTCGAAGATGATCGACAGGGCAGCGAACAGGTCGGAAAATATGCCCTGCGCTGCGAGGCCGATGGCGATGCCGCCAATGCCAAGGCCCGCGACAAGTCCGGTGACGTTGACGCCCAGATTATCCAGTACGACGATCGTCGCGACGGCAAAGAGGACGACGCTGACCAACAGGCGGATAAGCCCCATGGCGTTGGCCAGTGTCTCGCCGCCGCCATCCTGCGCCAGCGTCTTGCGCTCCACCAGTCCCAAGATGATCTCCCGCGCCCACAAGGCCGCTTGCCACACGGCCGCAATGGTGAAGAGAAAGGCGATCGTTTTGTAGAGCGGAGCCGGTGCATCGGCATAGCCCGCCACCAGCCGCGCCGCGACCATGACCATGAAGAAATGCGTCGTGCGCGCGGCGGCCCGCCCCAGCACATTGGCATAGCCTAGCGGATCGCCGCGCGTCCCCTTGTGCCGCTTGCCAACCCCGCGCAGCGCCGTCAGCGCGAGGTAGATCAAGACGCCGACCCCGATGGCGATCAATATCTGGACATAATGGACGGCAAGCCAGTCGCTGGTCGAGCGCCACATCGCGCCGAGATCGGGCGGCCGCACCGTGATGACGGGGTCGGCGGGGGTTTTCGTATTGGCCATGCTATCCTGTAGTCTGTTGAGTGCGGATCAGGCCGCCGCTGCAAGCGGGGCGCAGTCCACCAAAGTATCGAGAAAGGCGATCAATCCGCGTTCCTCTCGCGACAGATATCGTGTTCGACGCGGCAAGCGAAGCTCGTCGCGCCATTCATCCTGCCCCTCCTTGCATAGGGCAATAAGTGCGGGATGAACATAGGATTTGCGGCTGATCGCCGACGTGTTGCCCAAAGCCACCGCCACCGGGTCGATCATCTCCTTCAAAGAAACATGCCCGGCCGCCAATGTTTCAAAGGCGATCGTGGACGCGCCCCAGGTGCGGAAATGCTTGGCGGTGAACGGCTCTCCCATGGCATCGGCGATATAGGTGTTGACGTCGCTTGACGTGATCGGCCGCGCTTCACCCTCCTCGTCCAGATATTGAAACAGATGCTGGCCCGGCAGATCCTGTACCTGCCGCACGAAGCGCAGCAGGCGACTGTCGGTCACGGTCAATTGCTGTTCCTTGCCCGACTTGGCGCGATAGCGCAGCGTCAACGACTGGCCGTTGAGGTCGAGGTGACGGCGACGCAGCGTCGTCGCGCCGAAGCTCTTGTTGGTCGTGGCATAATGTTCGTTGCCGACGCGCAATTTGGCGAGGTCGAGCAGGCGGATGACCGCCGCGATGGTGCGATCTTTGCGCAGCCCCCGTTTGGACAGGTCCGCCTCCAGCCGGGCGCGCAACTTGGGCAGGGCGCGACCGAAATGGGGGCATCCGGCATATTTCTCCGCCTCGCGCGCGGCGCGAAAGTCGGCATGATAGCGATATTGTTTGCGCCCCTTGTCGTCATAGCCGGTCGCCTGGATATGGCCATAGGGGGAGGGGCAGAACCAGCAGTCGCGATAGGCAGGCGGCAGGGCGATCGCGTTCAGCCGGTCGATCTCGTCCCGGTCTATGATCCGCGCGCCATCGGCATCGCGATAGGCCCAGCCCTGTTTCAACGGGCGCCGCGTGATGCCGGGCACGCTGTCATTGGCATGGATTATGGCGGTTTGGGGCATGGCGTCCTTCTCGTCTCCCCAAACCCGCCTTTCGTCGCTTCGTTCCGCAACCATGGGGGCTCCGGGCCGTTAAACGGCCATTCCCCCCATGCAGGAGACACCCATGTCCGCCATCGAAAACAGCCATATTCTCATCATCGCCACGGATGGGTTCGAACAATCCGAACTGTTCGATCCACGCGACATGCTGATGAAAGCCGGGGCCAAGGTGACGCTGGCCTCGCCCGAAAGCGACCCGATCCAGGGCATGAAGCATGATGAAAAGGGCGATACCATCACCCCCGACATCATACTCGATGCCGTTTCGATGGACGATTATGACGGGCTGATCCTGCCCGGTGGCGTCGCCAATCCCGATACGCTGCGCGTGAATGAAAAGGCGATCGCGCTCATCCGTGCTTTTGCCGACGCCGGCAAGCCCGTCGCCGCCATCTGCCATGGTCCCTGGCTGCTGATCGAGGCGGGCGTAGTGAACGGCCGCACCGTCACGTCCTGGCCTTCGGTGCGTACCGACCTCACCAACGCCGGTGGAAAGGTTGTCGATCGGGCGGTTGCGATCGACGGTAATATCATCACCAGCCGTAACCCCGACGACATCCCTGCCTTTGTCGAAGCCTTTACGAAGGCCGTGACCGAAGGGGCCAGCGTAGCCGCCTGAACGATTGGCTGCCGTCCGGATGCCACGGCACCGGGCGGCGGCGCAACACCGACAGATGCGCAAGCGCCAGCGTGGCGCATAATGTGCCACCGGCCAGCATGAGCGCTCGAACGTCCGGTGCAAAGACGGCGATCATAGCGGCGGCGCACGATCCCGCAATCGCCCATCCCAGCGCCCGGCCATCGCCATCCGGCCCGCGCAGCCAGAACACGCATCCACCCACCCCGACCAGATAGGCGCTGGCGTAACGCAGTGCCGCGACATCGGCCCCCCATAGCGGCAGCATCAGCAAAAGCAGCAGCATGATCCCGCCGCGCGTCAGCCGTCCCATGGCTGGCGCAAGCAGCGGATAGAGCAGCATCTCGCACGCCAGCACCGCCATCAGGATCGCCAGTGCCTCGGTTGGACGACCCGCGATCAGCGCCACGGTTGCCGTTGCGCCCCAGGGGAGCAGCCGTTGCGGGGCCATGCGGATATGGCTGACCCAATCGCCCACGCCATCGCGCCTCTCCCAGCGTCGATCGGCAAGGCGCAGTTGGAAGCCGCCCATGACAAACAGCGCGCCGACACCCGCCGAAAAAAGCGCAGGCGCAATCATCGGCGAGGCCAGCAACAGCCCCAGCAACATGCCCTGCGCCAGGCCCAGCGCCCGCAATTCTCCGTTCATGCCGGAACGCCCTGCCGCGCGACGAGCGCTGTGGCCAGATCCTGCCGTGCCGCCGTCTTGCGCTTGCGGGTCAGATAGGTGTCGAGGCCGATTTGCAGCGCCAACATCATGAAGATGAACGGTTGATAGGCGATACCCACGAACAGCGATCCGATCATATAGATGATATGCCCCTGTTGCAGCGCCAGCGCGAAGGGCGAAATCCACGCTTCCTGCGGTCCATCGCGCTTGCGGTAGAAGCGGCGGATCGATTCGGTGCGGATGAAGCAGATGAGGTGAATGAGCGCCCAGACCGCAAAGCCGAAATAGCCCTGCTCACCCAGCAGCTCGAAATAGGCGCTATGATAGGCACGGCCCTTGTCCGTGACGATCCGGGTTTCCAGGCGACTGCCGCCGCTGTCGGTCACGACGCTTCGCGCGACATAGGTAAAGCTGTTCTGCAGATAATTGTCGAACCCGCCGCCGCCCGGATGATCCTTCACATAGTCGAGCGTCCACATCCACACCGCGACACGGGTGGAGGCGCTTTCGTCGCCCTGATGGTTTTCGATCGTCTGCATCCGCTGCGTGAAGCTGGCGGGCAAGAAGGGGATCGACACCAATGCGGCCAGCAGCATCAGCGGCCCGTAGACGAAGCGCCGGGGCGACCGCATCAGCATCAGCCCGGCCAGAATGACGATGCAGACGAGGCCAGTACGGGCCTCGGTGCCGATCGGCATCAACAGGCAGGCCAGGCACAGGCAATAGCAAAAACCCTTCACCTTCCAGTCGGGCGGAAAGATGGTGCCATGTTTGGCCAGCCACAGGATCAGCGGGATCAGCGAGATGGCGACGCAGCTGATGATGGAGCCTTCATATAGCCCGCTATTATTGTCGACCATCAGGTTGAGCACGCCATAGCCGCCGCCCGACAAGGCGGTCTTGAGGCCGCCATTGATGATGATCGTGCTGGCGCACAGGATCATGAAGACGGTCATCGCCTCGATTCGCAAGCGTGTGCGCAACACCAGCGGCAGGAACACGCCTGCGATGATCGCCTTCCACACCCAATTCCATTTGGTCAGCGCCTCGACCGGGAAATCGGCGGTCATGGTGGTATAGCCGCACCAGGCAAGCAGCACGAGCATCAGCCCCTGCCGCGCCGAGAATCGGCAATCCTTCTTGTCGTCCATCACCAGCCAGGCGCCCACCATCGCGCCAAAGGCGATGAAGGAGATCGGGATCGAATTGAGCAGGAAATAGGACAGGCGCTGGGGCGAGACGATGTCGATATAGGCATAGACCGCGACCAGCAGGAACGGCCGCCTGAACCCCATCAGGAAGAAGACGCCCAGAAAGGCGAGGAAGAACAGGTCACGCATCGCCCGTCTCACCCTCTGGCTCTGGATCGCGATCAAGGTCGGGGCGCGACAGCAGGCGCCAGGCCGTCAGCAGGATCACGCCATGGCTGACCAGCAAGGATAAGGTGTCGATCATTATGCGTTCTTGTTCCCGGTAGCCGCCTCTTCGTCCTAGCGAGACAGAGTTGACGGGGCGTTAAACCTTTTTCGGCAGACAGGGCTGGCTATGACTCGCATCCTTCATGTGCTGGACCACAGCCTCCCGCTCCACAGCGGCTACACCTTTCGGACCCGTGCGATCCTGCGCGCGCAGATGGCAAAGGGCTGGGCGGTGCGTGGCATCACCGGCCATCGCCATGTCGCGCCACAGCCACAGGACGGCGCGGCACCGCTGGAAGAGGTGGTCGATGGCCTCCATTTCCACCGCACGCCGGGGCAGCCCGCGACCGGCAATCCGCTGATTCGCGAATGGCGCGACATAGCGGCGCATGCCGACGCGATCGAATCGCTGGTGCGCGATTGGCGGCCCGACATCATCCACGCTCATTCGCCCGTCCTCAACGCCATCGCGGCGCAGCGGGTCGCCAAGCGGCATGGCATCCCGATGATCTACGAAATCCGCGCCTTCTGGGAAGATGCGGCGGTCGGCAACGGCACCGGGACGCAGGGAAGCCCGCGCTATTGGCTCACCCGCCAGCTCGAAACCCATGCGGTGCGCGCCGCCGATGCGGTCGCGGTAATCTGCGAAGGGCTGCGCGGCGACCTGATCGCGCGCGGCATCGATCGGGACAAGATCATCGTGTCGCCCAATGGCGTCGACATGGAACAGTTTGGCGATCCGGTCCCGCGCGACCCTGCGCTGACGGCTAGGCTGGGACTGGAGGGGGCCGATGTCGTCGGCTTCATCGGCAGCTTCTACGATTATGAAGGGCTGGACGATTTGATTGCGGCGATGCCGCGACTCGTGCGTGCCCGGCCCAAAGCGAGGCTGTTGATGGTGGGCGGTGGCCCGCGCGAACAGGCGTTGCGCGAACAGGCGATGGCGTCGCCTTTTGCCGATCATATCATCTTCGTCGGCCGCGTGCCGCACGACCAGGTCGAACATTATTATGCGCAGGTCGATATTCTTGCTTACCCACGCAAGGCGATGCGGCTGACCGATCTGGTGACCCCGCTCAAGCCGCTGGAAGCCATGGCGCAGGGGCGACTCGTTGCTGCGTCGAGCGTCGGCGGCCATCGCGAGCTGATCGAGGATGGCGTTACCGGCACGCTCTTCGCGCCAGACGATCCGGCGAGCATCGCAGCGGCGCTTGCCGGGCTGTTCGCCGATCGCGCGCCCTGGGATGAACGCCGCGCCGTGGCACGCGCCTTTGTCGAGCGCGAGCGCAACTGGTCGGCCAATATCCTGCGCTACGAACCGGTCTACCAGCACTTGCTGGCCCAAGCCGACGGCGCGCGGGCGGCGGCCTGACGGCATATGGCGCCACGCGGATCAAGACCGGACCGGGCCATGGTGATGGCAGCGCTGGGCGGCCTCGTCGCCGCACTGGCGGTGCTGCTGACCCCGGTGGGGCTGATCGAAATGCTGGTGGCGTCCAGTGGGCTGAGCGAAGCGCTGCCCGCCGCCGCGCCGCCACTTGGCCTCAAGGCCCGAATATTGATCGCTCTTTTCGCCGCTATAATGGTGATGGGGATCATTTTGACGATGCGGCGCGACACGACTGTGGCGACGGAACCAGGTGAAAAGAAGCAGCGCGTCGAACGCGCCAAGGGAGCACGAAAAATGGGTTTCGCATTTTCCAAATGGGCCGCGCTGGCGCGGGGCCGTTCCATCGAATCAGTCGAAGGCGCGCCGCCGACGCTGCGCCGGGCCGATGCCCATCCCGATGCGCCGGCGCGCGCACCGATCTTCGCCAGCCGCGACCTGAACGGCGTCGATATTTTCGCCCGCCCTGAATCAGGACGACGCGGGCTGGTGGCGCAGGCCGTGGTGGAGGCGCCCGCCATCCGGTCCACGCCGGATTTTCCCATGCCCGCCGCGCCCTTGCCGGTTGCCGAGGCGGACTTGCCCCAGCCCGCTTTCCTGCGCCCGGCCGCGCCCCTGATCGAGCCGGAGGCGGCAGAAGAGGCCGCACCGGCCATCGAAGCCAAGGCACCCCCTGCGCCCCTGCCAACCCCAGCGCCGCGCCCCTCGACCCAGGGACTCACGATCGGCCAGTTGACCGAGCGGCTGGAACGCGGCTTGTCCCAGCGTCGCCGCACCGCATCCGATGATGGCATCCGGGTGCTGGCCGACATGCCGCCCGCCATGCCGGTACCGGTGCGCGACACGCCCGATACCGACACCGACGCCGCATTGCGCGCCGCGCTGGGCACGTTGCGCAGCATGACCGGCCGGGCGCGCTAACCCCCTACCACTCCTCGATCGTCAGCGCCGACAGCTCCACCCATAGGCCGTCGGCGCTGTCGCCCTCTGCATCGACGCAGATGTCGGCGACGAAATGGCGCGGCAGCACCCATTGCGCTTCGCTCAGCCCATCGAGCAGGCGCGCCTTGCTCGCCTGCGCCTCCGCCCCGCTGATCGCCAGCCGCACGACATGGCGTCGCCCCTCGAACAAAGCGCTGGCCCAAGGGCGGCTCACTGCCCGTTCGACGCGGGCATTGTCGCCCGCCCGCGCGAGCAATTGGGCCAGCAGGCGGGGCAGGGGGTCGGCCGTGCCTTTTCCTATTGCTTGATTTCGGATCAGGTTGCCTGCGCGCACATGCGGATCGATGCTTGTCATTGGCCGCTGCTCCTGCGATATGTGTTCATGAAATGTTCTACACGTCTCTTTATCCGTTCGCCCGGCTCGCGTCCGCCGCGCAGGTCGAAGACCAGCCGTGGATCGCGCACGCTGGCCCGCCCGAAGGTGGCGGGCGGCATCTCGTGGCGGCGAAGGAATGTCTCGATCATGCGCAACAGCATCGGCCTCAATCTCCCCTGTCATGGCGACTCGCCCCGCGCGAGCCGTTAGGTATATTCCTATCTCAAAGCCAATTTCCTACTTGTCTAGGAAAAATCTTATCAGTAATGGACGGATCATGGATGAATCGCAGGACGCTCGTATCGCGCTGGAACGGCTGATCGCCGACCGGGGGGAGAATTATGCCGATCTGTCCCGGCTGATCGGCCGCAACCCCGCCTATATCCAGCAGTTCATCAAGCGCGGGACGCCGCGCAAATTGGATGAGGATGATCGCCGCGTGCTGGCCCGCTATTTCGGCGTACCCGAACAGATGCTGGGCGGGACAGCGGCGGCGCCCCTGTCGGCAACGTCCGGCCGGATGCGCAGCGTGCCGGCCGTGGTCGCCGTACCCCGGCTGGCGCTGGGCGCGTCGGCGGGCGGCGGCACGCTGGACGAGGATGAGCGCGCGGCGGGCGTGATGGCGTTCGACGCGCACTGGCTGCGGCACTTGGGCGTGCGGCCGCAGCGCGTGTCGATCATCCGCGTCGATGGCGAATCGATGGCGCCGACGCTTAGCGACGGCGACGACATCATGGTCGATCATGATGATGATGCGCTGCGGCTGCGCGACGGCGTCTATGTGTTGCGGCTCGACGGCGTGCTGATGGTCAAGCGAATCGCCATGGGGCCACTGCGGGGCCGGTTCAGCGTGGTCAGCGACAATGTCCATTATCCCGACTGGGCCGATATCGACCCGGCGCTGGTGGACATCGTCGGCCGCGTCGTGTGGACTGGCAGGCGTCTGGTGTAGGTGGTGAGACCACCCTATCTGTGCGCCAAAGGAGTATCGGTGTGAACGACAATGGCGCGGTGATCCGCAAGGGCTTGGAATGGCGCGGCGCGCGGCTGGCGCTAGCGACGGTGGTATCGACCTGGGGATCAGCCCCGCGCCCGCGCGGCAGCCATATGATCGTCCATGAAGACGGCCGGTTCGAAGGCAGTATTTCCGGCGGCTGCGTCGAAACCGACGTGCTGCAACGCGCCACTGAAGTGATCGCAGGCCGCGCGGCGCATGTCGAAACCTATGGCGTGGCCGATGGCGATGCGTGGGAGGTCGGTCTGCCCTGCGGCGGCGAGATCGCGGTGCTGGTCCAGCCGGTGGGGGAGGATGGCTTTCTCCCCGACCTGTTCGACCGGATCGACACGGCGAACGCGCGCGGGCGCGCCGTCACGCTGGCGACCGACCTGGCGACCGGCGCGACGCAGGAAGGGAGCGGGGAGGGACTGTTCCTCAACCGCTATGATCCGCCCCGCCGCTTGCTGATCGTCGGCGCGGTGCAGATCGCCAAGTCGCTCGTGCCGCTGGCGCAGGCGATCGGCGTAACCCCGGTGCTGATCGACCCGCGCGGCCGCTTCCTCACCGCCGAACGCTTCCCCGGCGTCGAACTGGACGACCGCTGGCCCGACGACGCTATCGCCGCGCGCTTCCCCGGCGAATCGACCGCCGTGGTCACGCTCAGCCATGACATCAAGATCGACGACCCCGCGCTGGCCGCCGCGTTGCGCGCGCCGACCGGCTACATCGCCGCGCTTGGTTCGCGCAAAAGCCACGCGGCAAGGCTGGAGCGGCTGGCGGCCATGGGTTTTGGCGCGGAGGACTTGGCGCGGATCGACGGCCCGGCTGGTTTGGACATCGGCGCGATCGGCGCCGCGGAAATCGCGCTGTCGATCACGGCGGGCATGGTGGCGGGGTTCAACCGGATGCGGGGGTGATTATTGCTGAAATGAAAATGGGGTCAGGGTGTTTGGTAAACTGACACCATAAATTCATGCTGCATTCGATCACTCTTCGACGGTGATCAGTTTTTTGCGCTTCGTGAATAGAACAAACATACCCAGAATAATGTCACCGAGGCCCCAGAGGAACAGTAGGAACGTGAAGCCGATCCCAGCACCAATAGCTTGTCCCGCCTGTTCTGCCGAGTTGTCCGGTGCATCCATGCCTCCCAAGATGCTCATAGCGCTAAGCATCCAAATCAGCATTAACACATTGAAGCCTATGAAAAGCCACTTAACTAGCTTTCCAAAAAAAGACCGATCGCTTACTTCTTTTTGAACCAATGACAATTTTAATGCTCCCACTTGAGTCCAGTAGTGTCAAAAGTCATCTGTTGCATACCGTTCTGATAGAATTGGGCTTCCACTACCATCTTCTTTGATTTCTTGAGATTCGTCAGAAAGCCTTTTGCACCTTGAACGAAGACCATGTTGTTCGTGCCGTCGCTGGCATCGGTGCAGCCATAGCGACGGATCGGCCCGTCATCGAACTTCACATTAACATGGCTGTCCGAGAAGCTGTTACAAAGGATTTGGCCGCTATCAACGCCCAAGAGAATATCGAAGCCGAACTGTGGACTCTGACGTATTAGCACTTTGCCTATCTGGTCGCCGTAGGGGAAGCCAAGGCTGAGTGTGTTCGTACCGGTTAGCGTTGCGTAATATGTCGTCCGACCGCGCATCTCATCCTTATCTGCACTGTAGGACCAAGCACTTTCAGGTTCGGCAGGCTTCTCAAATTCGTCGCTGTCGGCAGCTGCGGGCTTGTCAGGGGAGCCAGCGGCCTTTGAGGCTTCTTGCTTCTTGGATTCGCTCTTCAAATCGCTTTCGACACTTTGCGGCCCCACAACGCCAATAAGAATGAATACAACGAATGCAGCAGCACCGAAATGCCAACGTTTCCAGCCTTTGATGTAAGGCTTAAAAATGCCGACGACCGCAGCGATAAATATCAATGTGAATATAACGGCCAATGGAGTCCCCCGACACTTCGCACATAACAGATTATATCAAGTGCATAAAATTTCGATGAACGCCCGTCAAATATGGAATCAAGCGGTCGCTTTGTTCCGCTAAGTATTCCCCCCTAACAACACCGCCCCCCATTCTTCCCGCCATAGCGCGCCTCCTGCCGGTCGCGGAAAAAGGTGATGCGGTCCATCACTGGCTGCCCCGGATGATGGGCCTCGCAATGCCGCAGATAGGCGTCATAGTCGGGCATCCCGACCATCAACCGCGCGGTCTGGCGCAACGTGTCGAGCAGCCCGCTCATGCGGTCGGCACCAGTTGCGCGGGGATTTCCTGCGCGGTCGGCTCTGTACTGCGACGCGCGGCGAGGCAGGTGCGGATCGTGAAGACCAGAAGCGACAAGACCACGGCCAGGAACAGCGCGACCAGCGCCGCGTCGATCCGGTCGTTGAAGATGATGCGCTCCATCTCCGCCATCGACTTGGCGGGGCTAAGCACTTCGCCTTTGTCCGCCGCCGCGCCGAACTTGGCCGCATGAGCGAGGAAGCCGAGCTTGGGATCAGGCGAGAAGAGTTTGAGCCACCCCGCCGACAAAGTGCAGACCAGCAGCCAGGCGGTCGGGATCATCGTCACCCAGGCGAAGCGGTCACGCTTCATGCGGAACAGCACCGCCGTCGCCAGCATCAGCGCGATCGCGGCGAGCATCTGGTTCGAGATGCCGAAGACTGGCCACAGCGTATTCACCCCACCCAGCGGATCGGTGACGCCTTGATAGAGGAAGAAGCCCCAGGCCGCGACCGTCAGCGCGGTTGCGACGACGCCCGGCACATGGCTCTTGCTCTCCTTGAAGGACGGCACGGCCAGCGCGATCAGATCCTGCAGCATGAAGCGCCCGGCGCGCGTGCCCGCATCCACCGCGGTCAGGATGAACAGGGCTTCGAACAGGATGGCGAAATGATACCAGAAGGCCTTCATCGCCGGGCCGCCGACGACATGGCTGAAGATTTCCGCCATCGCCACCGCCAGCGTCGGCGCGCCGCCGGTGCGTGAAATGATGCTATGTTCGCCGACATCCTTGGCCGTCTGGGTGATGAGGTCGGCCGAGATCGGGAAGCCCATGGCGGTGACGGCAGCCGACGCACTCGCGGCATCGGTGCCGATGATCGCGCCGGGGCTATTCATCGTGAAATAGATGCCGGGGTCCAGAATCGACGCACCGACCAGCGCCATGATCGCCACGAACGCCTCTATCAGCATCGCGCCATAGCCGATCACCGGGGCGTGGGCTTCGCTCGCGATCAGCTTAGGCGTGGTGCCGCTGGAAATCAGCGCATGGAAACCCGACACCGCGCCGCAGGCGATGGTGATGAACAGGAAGGGGAAGAGGCCGCCCGCCCACACCGGCCCGCCGCCATCGACGAACTGGGTCAGCGCGGGCATTTTGAGCGGCGGGGCCATGATGACGATGCCGATGGCCAGCGCCGCGATCGCCCCGATCTTGAGGAAGGTCGAGAGATAGTCGCGCGGCGCAAGCAACAGCCATACCGGCAGCACCGACGCCACGGCGCCATAGCCGATCAAAATCCAGCACAATTGCACCGGCGTAAAGGTGAAGATCGGTCCCCAGACCGGCGAGGCGGCAATCGCCTGCCCATAAACGATCGCAGCGAGCAGCCCGACGAGGCCCAGCAGCGACACTTCGCCGATCCGCCCCGGCCGAATCCAGCGGGTATAGACGCCCATGAACATCGCCAGCGGCACGGTCGCCGCCACGGTGAACATGCCCCACGGACTTTCGGCCAGCGCCTTAACGACGATCAGCGCCAGCACCGCGAGGATGATGACCATGATCATGAAGGCGCCGATCAGGGCGATCGTCCCGGCCCATTGGCCCATTTCCATGCGAATGAGTTCGCCCAGCGACTTGCCGTCGCGGCGCATGGAGATGAACAACACCATGAAATCCTGCACCGCGCCCGCCAGCACGACGCCCACGATAATCCACAGCGTACCGGGCAGATAGCCCATCTGCGCCGCCAGCACTGGTCCGACCAGCGGCCCCGCGCCCGCGATCGCCGCGAAATGATGGCCAAACAAGACGGTCCGCTCGGTCGCGACATAGTCCAGCCCGTCGGCGCGGCGGACGGCAGGCGTCGGCCGCGACGGATCGAGCCGCATCACATGGCGCGCGATGAATAGCGCATAATAGCGATAGGCGACCAGGAAGCTGCTGACCGCCGCGACCACGATCCACAGCGCATTGACTGCCTCGCCACGCGATACCGCCACGACGCTTAGCGCCACCGCGCCGACAATCGCCAACGCTATCCAGGGAAGATGCCGGGTCATCGCTCTCTCTTGTGATCGTCGGTCAGGAGGGGGCACAGTAAGCCGCTCGCCTCAAAAGACAATCGCACGATGGTCGGATCAGCGTCGCCGCGCGAACGGCCAGTCGATCACGCCGCCCGCCCATAGCGCCCACCAGATGATCAGTGGTTGCAGCGCCAGTCGCGGCCCATGATACCACCAGCTCAAATGCACCCCGCCCAGCGGAATGTCGCCCAGCGCATGGTGGATATTGGCGGGCCATACGCACAAGGCATAGAGCGCCAAGCCGATACCGGCCGCCCGGCGCAGCGGCGGCAGCATCAAGCCCAATGCCCCGGCAATCTCTGCTATCCCGGTCAACCAGACGACGGTGGCGGGGAAGGGCACCCAGTCGGGCGTGATGGCGATGAACCCGCCCGGCGACCGAAAATGCGCGACGCCTGCGACCAGATAGATCAGCGCCAGAAGGACGCGCGCAACCTGCCGGGCGCGGCTGTCCCGCCGCACCCTTAGTAGATCCCGCCCTGATCCTGCAAAAAGTCGCTGTCGGTACGCTGGCGGCGCTGGCCGGACGCGGCCTTGGCGGCGGCGACCTTGGCCTGCGCCTCGGCCTCTTCCTTGCGGATGGTGCGGCGCGGTTCGGATTCGGGCTTGAACGCTTCCCAGATGACGGCGGCTTTCGGCTCGCTGGTCGGCCAGGCACCATAGACGCGCTTGCCCGACCGCCGGTCGATCGGTACCATGCGGATGCCCGCCGGGGCGACGAAGGGCGTCTTGGGCATGGTTTCCAGGATCGGGGCCATCGCCGCTTTCCAGATCGGCGCGGCGATACGGCCGCCCTGCGCCCAACCGCCCAGGCTGCGCGGCTGATCATAGCCGATATAGACCCCCGCGACGAGGTCGGGCGATCCGCCCACGAACCACACATTGGTCGGGCCGTTGGTGGTGCCGGTCTTGCCGAACAGCGGGCGCTTCAAATCCGCCAACACCGTCGCAGTGCCGCGCTGGACCACGCCCTCGGTAATGTGGACGACCTGATAGGCGGTCATCGGGTTCATGACCTGTTTGCCCTCCATGCCGAAGCGGGGCATCGGCTTGCCGTCCCAGTTCGCCATGTTGCATCCGTCGCACGGCCGCCACCGTTCGGGCCAGATCACCTTGCCGCGCCGGTCCTGCACATAATCCATCACCTTGGACGGGAATTGCCGCCCCTGATTGGCCAGCGTCGCATAGGCGTTGACCATCTTCTCCACCGTCGTTTCCCCCGCGCCCAGCGCGAAGGAGAGGTAGGGCTGATAATCGCCGATGCCCAACCCTTTGATGGTCCGCACGACCTTTTCCATGCCGGTCTGGCTGGCGGCGCGCACGGTCATCAGGTTGCGCGATTGCTCCACGCCCCAACGCATCGTCTGCGGCCCGGCGCTGCCGCCGGAGAAGTTGCGGAAGCATTTTTGCCCCAGGCCTGCACCCTGATAGACGCATAAGGGGCCATCGACGATGATCGAGGCAGGGGTCATCCCGCTGTCGAGCGCAGCGGCATAGACGAAGGGTTTGATGGTGGAACCAGGCTGGCGCATCGCCTGCGTCGCTCGGTTATAGGAGGAGAGGCGCGCATCGAACCCGCCCTGCATCGCGCGAATGCGGCCCGAATGCACTTCTTCCACGACCATGCCGCCCGACACTTCGGGAATGTTGCGCAAGGCCCAATTGGCACCATTGCGCGCCACGACGATCAGGTCGCCGGGCTGCATCGCGGAAAAGGCCGGGCCACCGCTCTTGCGATAGGCCATTTGCGCCGCGCTTGCGGGCAGAGTCCCGGTGCTGCCGTCGGCAAAGCCGATCTGCGCTTCCGAAGAGGTGCGGCTGATGATGACGGCGACGCGCCATTCGGCATAATCGACGTCGATATAGCTGGCCGCCAGTTCGCGTTCCCAGCCATTGTCGATCTTGATCTTGGCGACCGGACCCGACCAACCACGCCCGGCGTCGAAACGCAGCAGGCCGTTGCGCAGGGCGTTGGCGGTGCTGTCCTGCACCACCGGATCATAGGGGCTGCGCACCCACAGGCCACCGGCATAGACGCTGTTGGGGCCGTCCTCCGCCTTTTCGCCGAACAGGCCGATCAGGCGACGACGCACTTCCTCCATATAATAGCCGCCCGCGCGCGCATCGAAGCTGGAACTGTGCATGGCGACCGTGCCGAGCGGCAGCGCCGCCGCCGCATTGCGTTGTGCAGGCGTGATCCAGCCGCTCTTCACCATCTCGCCCAGCGCCCAGTTACGCCGGTCGAGCGCGCGCGCCATGCCGCTTTCGCTTTCGGGGCGATAATTGGCCGGACCCTTGGGCAGGATCGACAGATAGGCCATTTCATGCAGAGCGAGGTCAGCAACGTCCTTGTTGAAATAGGCGCGCGAGGCCGCCTGCACGCCATAGGCATTCCGGCCGAGGAATATCTGGTTGAGATAGAGTTCGAGGATCTGCTGCTTGCTCAGCACATTTTCCATGCGGTAGGCGAGGATCATCTCCTTCACCTTGCGCGTGGGCGAATATTCATCGCCGATCAGCAGATTCTTGGCGACCTGCTGGGTGATCGTCGAACCGCCGCGCGCGCGCTGGCCGGAGCCGAGCTTGCTCGCATAATCGACCACCGCGCCCGCAAAGCCGGGAATATCGACGCCATGATGTTCGAAGAAAGTCTTGTCCTCCGCCGCCAGATAGGCGCGGATCAGCAGCGGCGGATAATCGCTATATTGCAGCTGGACGCGCCGCTCGCGGGCATAGCTGTGGACCGGCTGGCCATTGATATCGCGCACGATCGTCGGCAGCGGCGGCTCATATTCGAGCAGCGTCGCGGCATCCGGCAGACCGCGCGCGAAGATCAGCCAGAACAGCAGGCAAGCGGTGAGGAATCCGCCCAGCGCAATCGCGCCCCAGCGCACCAGCCGCCGTTGCCACAGGCGACGCAACAGCCCGCCTGCGCCACTGGCGTCGCGACGCAAGCGATAGGCAAAGGATGACGGGGCGGTATCGGGGCTGGCCTCTTCCATGGGTACGAGGCTCTAGGGTCAAATTGCGGGCAATGCCAGTATGGATCGACGCGCTGAAAGCTTACCCGCCCGCCGTGCCGCTCCGCATCGCCAGCTTCCGCGCGAAATGGACCTCGATCGCGCGGGCCACGCCGCGCGCGATCTTGGACTGCCCTTCGCGCGATGACAGAAACGCAGCGTCGTCGGCATTGCTGATATAGCCGGTCTCGAACAGGATTGAGGGCGTATCCGGCGCTTTGAGCACCATCAGCGACGCGAAGCGATGATAGCTGCTGCGAAACGGCACATAGGGTGCGGCCTCGCGCTGGAGCAACCGGGCAAAGCTCGCCGAAATGTTGAGCGATTCGCGCTGGGTGAGGTCAATGAGGATCGAGGACACGTCGCCCGACTGGCCGCCCAGATTGACGCCATTGATGATGTCGGCCTTGTTTTCGCGCGCCGCCAGCCGTGCCGCCTCGCGGTCGGACGCGGTTTCCGACAGGGTATAGACGGTCGCGCCCTGCGCCTGCGTATTTTCCGCTGCGTCGGCATGGATGGAGATGAACAGGTCAGCGCCCAGTTTGCGCGCGATGCCATAGCGTTCCTGCAGAATCAGATATTTGTCATCGTCGCGGGTCAGCGCGACGCGCACCCGGCCCGATTTGACGAGCTGGTCGCGGATCGCCTGCGCGATCGCCAGCGTCACATCCTTTTCGCGCTTGCCCATGTCGGTGTTGATCGCACCCGGATCATGGCCGCCATGGCCAGCGTCGATCACCACCAGCGGCCGCGCACCATCGCGCGACCCTTCGACTGAGGGCAGCGAGACGCCGCGTGCCGCCGCCGGGATCGGCACAGTGATCGAATGGAGCCGCTTTTGCGGGCGGGCCGCCATCTCGGCAGGCGCGTCGAAGCGCATGCGGCCCTTGCCCACTTCGCTGCGAAAGCGGCTGTCGGTCACGCCCTGCAGCGCGAAGCTCAGCGATTTGCCATCGGCGGCGATCTGTGCCTGGTCGAGCGTGGCGGGGCTGGCGAGGTCCAGCACCACCCGCGCCGTGTCCTCGCTTAGCTGCCCCTGTCGCACGGCTGACACCGCGCTGCTGGCGGGGGCGAAATGGCCGCGTCCGACCTGCGCACCATCGATATCCAGCGCGATCCGGCGCGGCGCGTCCAGCAGGAAGGCCGACGCGCCATTCACCCGATCATCGAAGCGGACGACGACCCGGTCATTCTGCACGAAGACACCGGAAATACCACCGGCGCTGCCGGGAACCGACAGGGCGATCGTGCTTGCCAGGGCAAGGCTCAGAAACATGTACCGCTTGTGCAACGCAGCCCAGTCAGCCGTCCAGCCAAATTTCATGCTGTTTACATCCGTCCAGCGTCCCCACGCTAAAGACCGGGTTAAGCATCGCCGCCTTGGATTCGGTAAAATGAGAGAGTTAACAGCATTTTCAGCATGAAGCGGCAGAAGGGGCGCGGCGGACGGTGTCCGCGACATAATATTTCCTGCAGCCGTTGCTCCCTACCGCTTTGGCTGCTACCCATTCACATTCCTGCAATGTCCGTCTTTTCCATACGGCGCGGCGCAGGCCCAAGAAGACGGCAGGTTGGCGCGATCCGCGCCGCCGCGCCGATGTTATGAACAGGTTGACGCTGCATGAGGCATGAATTTCCATCCACGCTGACCCCGGCAACGGGCGTCGCGGCGTGGTTGGTTCGGCCCGGCGCCATGTCCGGCCCTGCCGACGCAGCAGACGCGCAGTTTTTCCATCTAACCCGGACGATGCCGACATCCGCGCCCTTACCGGCGCGCAGGCGGCCGTCCCTTCACTATCGCATGGTGGCCCGGCCCAGCGCCGTCGACCGCCATCGCCGGAGAATCATAAATGACAATGCGTATGCTGATCGACGCGCGCCACCGGGAAGAAACCCGTGTCGCGGTCGTCAAAGGTAACCGGATCGAAGAATTCGACTTCGAATCCTCCGAGCACAAGCAGCTCAAGGGCAATATCTATCTGGCCAAGGTGACGCGGGTCGAACCCTCGCTCCAGGCGGCCTTTGTCGATTATGGCGGCAACCGCCACGGCTTCCTCGCTTTCAGCGAAATCCACCCCGACTATTATCAGATCCCGCGCGAAGATCGCGAAGCCCTGCTGCGCGAAGAGCGCGAGCACGCCGAAGAAGAGGCCGCGTTGCGCGCCGACTTCGACGATGAGGACGAGGATGGCGAGGGCGTCGAGATCGTCGAAGCGACGCATCATCATGACGATGATGAAGATAGCGCACCCGAAGGCGAAGCGGCCGAGGGCGAGGCGTCCGAAGGTGGTCGTCCGAACCGGGGCCGTCGCGGCAAGCCCGGCGATGATGCGGCCGAGGAACTGCGCCGCAAGCGCATGGCGCTGCGCCGCCGCTACAAGATTCAGGACGTCATCAAGCGCCGCCAGGTGCTGCTGGTCCAGGTCGTCAAGGAAGAACGGGGCAACAAGGGAGCGGCCCTGACCACTTATTTGTCGCTCGCCGGTCGCTATTGTGTGCTGATGCCGAACACCAGCCATGGCGGCGGTATTTCGCGCAAGATCAGCAACGCGGCCGACCGCAAGCGGCTGAAGACGATCATCGCCGAAATGGCGCTGCCGTCGTCCATGGGCTGCATCGTCCGCACCGCCGGGCTTCAGCGCACCAAGCCGGAAATCAAGCGCGACTTCGACTATCTCGCCCGCCTGTGGGACGAGATTCGCGAAAAGACGCTGCAGGCCGCCGCGCCCGAACTGATCCACAATGACAGCGACCTCATCAAGCGGGCGATCCGCGATATCTACAATAAGGATATCGAAGAGGTCATCGTCGAGGGCGAGGAAGGCTATCGCGCCGCCAAGGACTTCATGCGCCTGCTGATGCCGAGCCATGTGCGCCGCGTGAAGCAATATGCAGACCCTGTATCGCTGTTCCAGCGCGCCAGCGTCGAAGATCAGCTGGCCGCCATGTACAACCCGGTCGTGCAACTGAAATCGGGTGGCTATCTGGTCATCAACCCGACCGAAGCCTTGGTGTCGATCGACATCAACTCCGGCCGCTCGACCCGTGAACATGGCATCGAACAGACCGCCGTCGCCACCAACCTGGAAGCCGCGCGCGAAATTGCGCGCCAGTTGCGCCTGCGCGACATGGCGGGCCTCGTCGTCATCGACTTTATCGATATGGAGAATAACTCCAACATCCGTAAGGTCGAGAAGGCGATGAAGGAAGCGCTGCGCGACGATCGCGCCCGCATCCAGGTCGGCCGCATTTCGGGCTTCGGCCTCATGGAAATGAGCCGTCAGCGTCTGCGCACCGGCGTATTGGAAGCCTCGACCCGCCAATGCCCGCATTGCGAAGGCACCGGCCTTGTCCGCACCGCCTCGTCGGCGGGCCTGTCGGCGTTGCGCATGCTGGAAGAAGAAGCGGCCCGTGGTCGCGGCAACTGCATCACCCTGCGCGCCAGCCAGGAAGCGGCCTTCTACGTCCTCAACAACAAGCGTCGCGAACTGGACGAGATCGAGCAGCGCTATGGCGTGCGGATCGAAATCCTGCCCGATGGCGAAGTCGAGGGCGCGCGCATGTCGGTCGAGGCCAGCGGCCCGCGCCCTGAGCGCGTCGTAAGCTACGCGCCGCTGCCCGAAGACGACGAGGATTTCGACGTCATCGAGGAAGAGGAAGAAGCGGAAGTCGAGGAAGAAGAGGCTGAAGAGCCCGAAACGCCCGCCGAAGCCGCCGACCGCGCTGAACGGGGCGAGGATCGCGAAGGCGGTCGTCGTCGTCGCCGCCGTCGTCGTCGTCGTGGCGGTCCGCGTGAGGATGGCCAGACCGAAGGCGCCGCCGAGGGTGAGGGCGCTGTAGAAGGCGATAGCGAAGCCGATGCCGACGCAGAGGGTGAAGCCGAAGCCGAGCCGGTCGAAGCCAATGACGGCCCCGAAGAGGAAGGCGGCGCACGTCGTCGCGGTCGTCGCGGTCGTCGTGGTGGTCGTCGCCGTCGCGAAGGTGGTGATGAGACTGTGAACGCGGAAGCAACCGAATCGGCCGACGCCGAGCCGGTCGTGGAAGACGCGCCGGTCGAGCAAGCGCCCGTCGAGGAGGCTCCTGCAGAGGACGCCCCCAAGACTCGCCGCCGTCCCCGTGCCCGCAAGCCCAAGGCTGAAGCCGAAGCGGTCGTAGAGACCGTCGAAGCCCCGGCCGAAGCGGTTGTCGCCGAGGAAGCGCCGGTCGAAGCCCCGGTCAAGCCCAAGCGCACCCGCCGCACCAAGGCGCAGATCGAAGCGGAAGCGGCTGCGGCGGCCGAAGCACCGACTGCCGAGGAAGCCCCAGCCAAGCCCAAGCGCACCCGCCGCAAGAAGGCGGACGCCGTGGCCCAGGATGCCGCACCGGACGCCGCGATCGAGGCAACTGCTCCGGTCGAACCGACACCGGCACCGGTGGCCGAATCGGTCGTCGCTGATGGCGATGCGCCAGAAGCCCAGAGTGACGACGGGCAGAATGAAGACGGCACGCCCCGTCGCGGCTGGTGGCAGCGCACCTTCGGCCAATAAGCCGGACGGGACGCCACCGCCATGAACAAGCGCCGCTGCCCTGCCGGTCCCGACCGGAGCGCAGCGGCGCTTTTCGTTTCGCCTCGCTTCACGCGCGGTTCAGGGCGACCATGGCACCGCGCGGCGGTGATGGTTTGCTCTCCTACATGCCACGGTCACCGCTGATGCGGGGCCGGTTGAAACTCGTCGCGCTCGCGGCCTTGGCGCTTACCAGCGTCGCGCGCCCCGCGCTGGCGCAAAGCATCTTGCGCGATGCCGAAACCGAAGCGTTCATGGCGGATATGTCCGCCCCGCTGGTCAAAGCGGCCGGCATGCAGCCGCGCAATGTCGAGATCATGGTCATCAACGACCCCGAAATTAATGCCTTCGTCGCGGGCGGCCAATATGTCTGGGTGCATAGCGGCCTGATCGCGCAGGCGGACAATGTGAACCAGGTACAGGGCGTGGTCGCGCACGAACTCGGCCATATCGAGGGCGGGCATATCGTCCGCTTTGGCGAGGGCATGCGCGAAGCCACCGGCGTGACGCTGCTCAGCCTGGTGCTGGGCGCAGCGGCGATCGCGGCGGGCGGCGCGGAAGCGGGCCTAGGCATCATGGGCCTGGGCCAGCAGGCCGCGATGAGCCGGTTCCTCGCCTTTTCGCGCGGGCAGGAAAGCTCAGCCGATCTGGCGGGTGCGCGCTATCTGAGCGCCGCGGGGGTCAGCGGCAAGGGCAGCCTCGAATTCTTCAAGAAGCTGCAAAATCAGGAATATCGCCTCGCGATTCCGCAGGACAATAGCTACGGCCGCACCCATCCGCTGTCAGGTGAGCGCATCAATGTGCTGCGCGAAGTCTATACCGTCGATCCGGCATGGGAGAGGCCGGTCGACCCGCGGCTTGAAGCTCGGTTCGAGCGCATCAAGGCGAAGCTGGTCGGCTTCGTGTCCGAACCGACGCAGACATTGATCAAATATCCCGAAAGCGACCAGTCGATTCCGGCCCATTATGCCAGGGCCTATGCCTGGCACAAAAGCGCCTATCCCCAGCGCGCCTTGTACGAGGCCGACGCGCTGCTCGCGGCTGCGCCGAACGACCCCTATTTTCTGGAACTCAAGGGCCAGATATTGCTCGAAAGCGGCCGCCCCAAGGATGCGGTCGCGCCCTTGCGCGAAGCGGTCAAGCGCACCAACCAGCCGTTGATTTCCGTCCTGCTTGCCCACGCTCTGATCGCGACCGAGGATGAGGCCAATTTCGCCGAAGCCGAAGATGTGCTCCGCATTGCGGTAGCGCGCGACCGGGAAAATCCCTTCGCCTGGTATCAGCTGGGCGTGGTCTATGCCCGCCGTGGTGACACGCCCCGCGCCGCGCTCGCGACGGCGGAACGCTATGCGATGATGGGCCAGCATCCCATGGCGCTGCGCAGCGCTGACGCCGCGATGCAGGGGTTGCAGCAGGGCACGGTTGACTATCTGCGGGCGCAGGATATCGCCATGACCTCGCGCGCGGCGATCGAGCAGCAGCGGAAGAAAAGATAAAGATGACAGACCAGCCTCGGCCCAGCTTTCGCGCGGCCCTTTCCAACAGGACGATCCAGATGACTCTTGGCGCTATCGCCTTTATCGCGGCCGCCGCTGGCACTGCGCTCGCCGTGCAGGCACCCACCAGCGTCGCCGCTACCGATAAGGCGGCGATCGAGAAGATCGTCCATGACTATATTCTCGATCACCCGGAGATCATCCCGCAGGCGATCGAGAAATTGCAGTCCAACCGCATGTCGACCACCATCAGCGACAATCGCGCCGCGCTTGAAAAACCCTATGCCGGGGCGTGGGAAGGTGCGGCCAATGCCGACGTCACCGTGGTTGAATTTTTCGACTATGCTTGCGGCTATTGCCGCGCCTCGCTGCCCGACCTTGCCAAGCTGGTCGCTGCCGATGCCAAGGTGAAGGTTGTCTATCGCGAACTCCCCATCCTGTCGGAAGAAAGCAGCGACGCAGCCAAGGTCTCGCTGCTCGCCGCCGAACGCGGCCAATATATGGCCTATCACAAGGCCATGTATGGCGCGGGCCGGGTAACGCGCGACAGCATCATCGCTGCGGCGGGCAAGGCGGGGATCAGCAAGGCCGACGCCGAAGCCGCCATCGCATCGAGCAAATATGACGCCGAAATCCAGTCCAACATCGCGCTCGCCCAGAAATTGCAGGCGAGCGGCACGCCGACCTTCGTGATCGGCGGCCAGGTGTTGAACGGCGCGGTCGGCTATGAGGCGCTCCAGAGCGGTGTCGCCGCCGCGCGCGGGAAATAATCATGCCTCCGTTCGGTTCGAGCCTGTCGAGAACTCTGGCGCCAAGGGTTCTCGACAGGCTCGAACCGAACGGTAGTCAACGCCAAGCTCCACCATTGACTTCCACCCCTCCTTTGCCTATCGGACGCACCCTGACTTGCGGCCGCTGCTTTGGCGGCCCTTTTTTGTCACGCCCGATTCTCTAGTTGTTTTTTGAGGAATGAACGATGAAGCGCACTTTTCAGCCGAGCAATCTGGTTCGGAAGCGCCGTCACGGTTATCGCGCCCGCATGGCGACCCCCGGCGGCCGCAACATCATCCGCGCCCGCCGTGCGCGCGGTCGCAAGAGCCTGAGCGCCTGATCGACCGGCCGCCGTCGACCGCGCCTGCCATAATGGGCAGACGGGCCGATTTTCTGGCGGCCAATCGCGGCAAGCGCGCACCGATGCCGGGCTTCGTCCTGCTCGTGCGCGACCGTGCCGATGGCGATCCGGCGATGCGCTTTGGCATCACGGTCACGAAAAAAGTGGGCGGCGCCGTCATCCGTAACCGGATGAAGCGCCGCTTTCGCGTTCTCGCGCGCGAATTGCTGCCGCTCCATGGCTTTGCCGGTGCAGACCATGTGCTGATCGGTCGCGATGGCGGGATCGAGCGCGATTTCACCCTGCTGCGCACCGAATTGCAAAAGGCGCTGGGCAAGATCGCGCGCGCGCCGCAAGCAGGCGACAGTCCGCCGCGCCATGGCGCGCGGGCAGCGCATGGCCGGGGCAAGGGCGGGGGCAGCGGCGGGGACAGGGGCAAAGTCCCATGATCGGCCGCCTGCTCATCCTGATCGCGCGCGCCTGGCAACTTGGTCCTTCGCGCATCCTGCCGCCCTCCTGCCGCTTCGCGCCCTCCTGCTCGGAATATGCGATTCTCGCGATCCGCAAATATGGCGCGATCAAGGGTAGCTGGTTGGCGGGCAAGCGGCTAATGCGATGCCACCCATGGGGCGGGTCGGGCTATGATCCGGTTCCCTGATAAAGACACAAGAGACGGCGGAGCCGAATAGCGTGGACGACAAGAAGAATATCATTCTCGCGGTTTTGCTGACCGCAGCGATCCTGTTCGGCTGGCCCTATGTATCGGGCTATTTCTTTCCGGCCGCCAATCCGCCCGTCACCCGGATCGAAGGGGGCAAGACCACGCCGGTCGCCAATCCCGCTGCCGATCCGACCGCCGACAGCCCCGCCGCGATTCGCGACCGCGCGATCGTGCTGAAAGAAGGGCCGCGCGTCCCCATCCGCACGCCCAAGCTCGTCGGCTCGATCAACCTCAAGGGCGCGCGCATCGACGACATCGTCCTGCCGACCTATAAGGAAACGATTGCCAAGGATTCGGCCAACGTTCGCCTCTACAGCCCGGCCGGGACGCAGGACGCCTATTTTGCTGGCTTTGGCTGGCAGGGGGAGGGGCTCAAGACCCCGAACAAGGACACGGTCTGGACGGCGCAAGGTAGCGCGCTCACGCCGACCAGCCCCGTCACGCTGACGTGGAACAATGGCGCGGGCCAGCTTTTCGAAATCCGCCTGTCGGTCGATGAAAATTACATGATCACCGCCGCGCAGAAAGTGTCGAACAGCGGCACCGGCACGGTCGGCGTGAAGCCCTATGGCTATATTAGCCGTACCGGCGTGCCCAAGGACCCAGACACCTGGACCATCCATATCGGGCCGATGGGCGTGTTCAACAACGCGGCCAATTACGACGTCAACTATAGCGATCTCGACGAAGGCCCCTCGACCCGCGAGTTTCAGTCGAAGGGTGGCTGGATCGGCTTCACTGACAAATATTGGCTCTCGGCGCTCGTGCCTGGCAAGGATGCCGATTTTGCGGGCCAGTTCCGCAAAGGGGCAGGCACCCAGTATCAGGCCGATGTCGCGCTCGGCTCGACCATGCTCGCGCCCGGCAAGGCCGTCACCCAGACCCAGCGCCTGTTCGTCGGCGCCAAGGAAGTCAAAACGCTCCAGGCTTATGAGCGCGATGGCGTGAAGCTGTTCGACCGCGCGATCGACTGGGGCTGGTTCTACTGGTTTGAACAGCCGATCTTCGCGCTGCTCCACTGGCTGTTCGAAACGCTCGGCAATTTCGGCGTCGCCATCATCTGCCTGACCTTCGTGGTCCGCGCGCTGATGTTCCCCGTCGCCCAGCGCCAATTCGCCAGTATGGCCGCGATGCGTGCGGTGCAGCCCAAGATGAAACTGCTGCAAGAGAAATATAAGGACGACAAGCCCAAGCTCCAGCAGGAGATGATGGCGCTTTACAAGACGGAGAAGGTCAACCCGCTCGCGGGCTGCCTGCCCATCTTCATCCAAATCCCGATCTTCTTCGCGCTCTACAAGGTGCTGATGCTGACGATCGAAATGCGCCACCAGCCCTTCGTGTTGTGGATCAAGGATCTGTCCGCGCCCGATCCGCTGCATATCCTCAACCTGTTCGGCCTGTTGCCCTTCACCCCGCCATCCTTCCTGGCGATCGGTGTGCTGGCGGTGCTGCTCGGCATTTCGATGTGGTTGCAGTTCAAGCTCAACCCGGCCCAGATGGACCCGATGCAGCAGCAGATCTTCTCGATCATGCCCTGGATGATGATGTTCATCATGGCCCCCTTCGCGGCAGGCCTGCTGGTCTACTGGATCACCAACAACTGCCTGTCGATGGCGCAGCAATGGTGGCTCTACAAACGCCATCCTGCGCTCAGCGTGGCGACGGCAACGAAGTAACGAAGCGGCTTTCCGTCCTCCCCTGGCAGGGGAGGTGGATGGCCGCAGGCCAGACGGAGGGGTGTCACCCTATCGATGGGGCGACACCCCTCCACCACGCCCTTCGGGCGCGGTCCCCCTCCCCCGCCGGGGGAGGATTTTGAGGTGAACGATATGGACTCCCCCGACATCATCGAAGAAGCGCGCAAGGTCTTTTCCGGCCCGATCGCCTTCCTGAAATCCGCGCCCGCGCTGGAATTCCTGCCCGACATGGCGGTGAACGAAGTCGCCTTTGCGGGCCGCTCCAATGTCGGCAAATCCTCGCTGCTCAACGCACTGACCAACCGCAACACCTTGGCGCGCACGTCGAACACGCCCGGCCGCACGCAGGAACTGAACTTCTTCGACGTTGGCGAACCGCTGCGCTTCCGCCTCGTTGACATGCCGGGCTATGGCTATGCCAAGGCACCCAAGGACGTCGTGCGCAAATGGAAGTTCCTGGTGAACGACTATCTACGCGGTCGCGCCGCGCTCAAGCGCACCCTGGTCCTGATCGACAGCCGCCATGGCATCAAGGATGTCGATACCGACATGCTCGACATGCTCGATGGTGCAGCGGTCAGTTACCGCATCATCCTGACCAAGGCGGACAAGATCAAGGCGAGCGAACTGGAACAGGTGTTCGTCGATACGGCCGCCGCGATCCGCAAGCGCCCCGCCGCCCATCCCGACATCATCGCGACGTCGGCGGAAAAAGGCATGGGCATCCCCGAATTGCGTGCCGCCGTGCTGGAAAGCGTGACCCAGGGCTAAGCGCTTGACGAACCGGCCCGGCATCGGGAAGGAAGCGCGCTTCGACAAGCCCGCCGCGACACGCTAAGGAGCGTGCAGCGTCGGCCGGGCCGCCGTCACTTGGAGATGAGACTATGCGCGCCGAAGCGCAGCAATATATCGATCGTATCGACGCCGCGCTGGACCTGTTGCGCCGCTTCCTCGACTGGGACCGTGCGCTACGCCGCCTCGACGAGTTGAACGCCCGCGTCGAAGATCCGACATTGTGGGACAATGCGAAGCTGGCGCAGGAAGTCATGCGCGAACGCACCCGGCTGGACAGCGCGATCGGTGCGACCCGCGCGATCGCCGCGGAGAAATCCGACAATGCCGAACTCATCGAAATGGCTGAGGCCGAAGGTGATGAGGATATGGTCAGCGAAGCCATCGCCGCCTTGAAGGCGCTGGCCGACCGCGCCGATGAGGACAAGATCAAGGCGCTGCTGGCGGGCGAAGCCGATGCCAGCGACACCTATCTCGAAATCCATGCTGGTGCTGGCGGCACAGAAAGCCAGGACTGGGCCGAAATCCTCAGCCGCATGTACCGCCGCTGGGCCGAACGGCGCGGTTATAAGGTCGAACTGGTCGATTATCAGGCAGGCGATCAGGCGGGCATCAAGTCCGCGACTTTCCTGATCAAGGGCGAAAATGCCTATGGCTATGCCAAGACCGAAAGCGGTGTTCACCGCCTCGTCCGCATCAGCCCCTATGACAGCGCCGCGCGCCGCCACACCAGCTTCTCGTCGGTGTGGGTCTATCCGGTGATCGACGACGATATCGATATCGAGGTCAAGGAAAGCGACCTCAAGATCGATACCTATCGCGCATCGGGCGCAGGCGGGCAGCACGTCAACACCACCGATTCGGCTGTCCGCATCACCCACGTTCCGTCCGGCATCATCGTCGCATCGCAAAATGACCGGTCGCAGCACAAGAACCGCGCGACCGCGATGAACATGCTTAAAGCGCGGCTCTACGAAGCCGAATTGGCCAAGCGCGAAGCCGTCACGGCAGGCGAATATGCGGCCAAGACGGAGATCGGCTGGGGCCATCAGATCCGCTCCTATGTGCTGCAACCCTATCAGCTGGTGAAGGATCTGCGCACCGGCGTCACCTCGACCGCGCCCGACGATGTTCTCGACGGCGCGCTCGATCCTTTCATGGCCGCTGCGCTGTCGCAAAAGGTGACGGGCGAAAAGGTCGATGTGGAGGATGTCGACTGATGATGCGCCTGGCGCTGGTGGGCATCTCCGTCCTGCTGGCCGCTTGCGACATGCTGTCGCCGGGCGACGGGACTAAGCGCGCCGCCGCTGCCCAGCCTTTTCCCCAGGCCGATCGCCCGGTCGCGCCGATCGTCTCGACCCGCTGGTCCAGTGAGGAAGCGCGCGACCGCGTGCATGAGGCGGAGGATATCATGGACCGGGCGGGCATCCGCCCCGGCATGACCGTCGCCGATATCGGCGCAGGCGAGGGCTATTATACTGTCCGCCTCGCCGCGCGCGTGGGCGCGCAGGGCCGCGTGCTGGCCGAAGACATCATGCCCGAAGTGATCGAAGCGCTCTCGCGCCGCATCACCCGCGAAAAATGGGACAATGTCAGCGTCAAGCTGGGCGCGCCCGAAGATCCCCGGCTTCCCGAAAACAGCTTCGACCGGATCATGATGGTGCATATGTATCATGAGATCGCCGAGCCCTATGCCTTCCTGTGGCACCTGTCCCCAGCGTTGAAAAAGGATGGCGAACTGATCGTCGTCGATGCCGATCGACCGACCGACCAGCATGGCACACCGCCGCGCCTACTCGCTTGCGAATTGGCGGCCATGGGCTTCCGCATGGAAGAATTGATCCCCAAGCCAACCGCCGGCGGCTATTTCGCCCGTTTCCGCCGCATCGCCGCACGTCCCGATCCGGCCAGCATTGTTCCTTGCGCGCTCAATGACCGATAAAGAGGGTTAATGCCGTCCTGACTTTTCTTGTTGGGAACGCATCGTCCTCGCCCATGTTATGCTTCCCAACGGGAGGCACAGGATTGCAGGAACATCATTCGCTTGGCGCGGCCCGTCGCGCGACGCGGCTCAAACTGTTCGAGCCGGTTCTGTTGCGCGTGCAGGGTTTGCCGGTGCGCGCGCATCTGCTTGATCTGTCGATGACAGGCGCGCTGGCCCACAGCGATAGTCCACCACAGGTCGGCGACCATGTCGTGATCGAAGCGAGCGCGCTGAGTGTGGCGGGGCGGGTCATGTGGGTCCGGGCCAAACGGTTCGGCATCCATTTCGACCTGCCGCTCCCGCAACCGACCGTCGATCGCGTGGTGCGCGGCGACTAGCGCCTGCGCCGCCAGCGCCGGAATAGCGACACCCCCAATAGCCCGCCGCCAACCAGCGCCGCAATCGCGCCACCCGCTGACGCCAGCGCCCAGGCACCCGCCGCCAGCAGTCCAGTCAGAAAATCGACGATGATCAGGGTAAGGTGGATCATGGGGGAAGGACGGGGTGTTACGCCCCCAATTCCTTCGCCTCCTGATATTTCAGTTCGAGAAACCGGTTCTGCGTCGCCAACTTGTTCAGGTCGCCGCTCGCCAATTGCTCGCTCATCCGCGCGATTTCCGCGTCGATGACGCCCAGCCCGTCGATCAACTGCTGTTCGGGCACGCGCCCGTTCCGCTCTTCGCGCCGCATCGGCTGGGGGATGGACTGATAGCCGGTCACCAGTTCGGGCAGATGATCCGACAGCAAGCGGCGCACATCCTGCGCGGCGGGATCTTGCGGGTCGAGCCGTTCCAACTGCGGGGCCAACGTCTCCAGCTTGACGCCGATACTGTCGACCAGCGTGATCGCGGGCGCGGGCAGCGCCTTGCGCTGATTTTCCAGCCAGATTTCGGTTTGCAGTGGCAGGGCGGTGAGCGGCGTCTGCGCCAGCGCCTCGGACTTCACCTTCGTCTCCGTCGGCAACAGCGCGATCAGCAATAGCGCGGCGATCATCACACCCAGCGCAATCATCACGCCGGTCGTACCAAGCGGCAGCACGAACCCGGCCACCATGCTGCCCAGCAGCACAGCCAACACGGCCCAGAAGGCATATTTGACCTTGCGCATCAGTCCGGCATTGCGCCGCTGCCGCGCCCGCGCACTCAGGCTCTGCCCGCGCTCGCTATGACGGCGCAACACGGCCTCGGCATCGGCCAAGACGCGGTCGGACCGGCTCATAGCTGCAACCTCCGTTCGTTTCGAGCGAAGTCGAGAAACGCAGGCATTGCACGAGCCGCTTCTCGACACGCTCGAAGCGAACGGAGAGGGGGGCACATCCTCCTCACCCCTCGATCGCGCTCAGCAGCGAATTATCCACCCGCACGTCGCGCGAGGCTTCGGCCTGGCCCTGCGCGCGGGCGATATAGCCCTTGGACTTCTCCACTTCGCCCGACAGCGTGGTCACCGTCGTCTTCATATTTTCCAGCGCCTTCATCTTGAATGCGTCGATATTGTCCATCGTGTCATAGATATTCTGGAAGGCACGTTGCAGCGTTTCGATCGGGATCGTGCTGGACGCGGCTTGCTCGTGGATCTGCGCGGTCTGGCTTTTCAGCAATTCGCCGGTGCGATCGATCATGTTCGCGGTCGTGGTGTTGAGCGCGCTGATCTGTTCCAGCACCAGCCGCTGCCCGGCCAGTGCCTGCGCCACCGTCACCGCCGTCCGCAGCGCCGCGACCGTGGTCGTGCTGGCCCGGTCCACGCCCTTGACCAGTTCGATATTATTCTTTTTCACCAGATCGAGCGCCAGATAGCCCTGCACCGTCACCGCCATCTGCGTCAGCAGATCCTGCGTCCGCTGGCGGATGTAGAAGAGCGCGCTTTCGCGGATCGCCTTGGCCTTGGCCGGATCGCTCGAATCCAGCTCCAGCGCCTTGGCCTCCAGCCGGGCGTCCATCGTCTTGCTGATATGGATCATCTGTTCCAGCCGACCCATGGTCTGCCACATATTCTGCCGTTCGACGTCGATCGCGGCATTATCCTTGATCAGCGTATCCTTGCCGCTGGCGAGCGATCCCAGGATCGCATTGATATGCCCCTGCGCACTTTTATAGCCGTCGAAATAGTCGCGCATCTTGTTGCCGAACGGGATGATGCCGAACAGCTTTTTGGGCGCGAGCAGATTGCCGCGCTTGCCAGGGTCCAGATCCTCGACCGTGCGGCGCAGTTCGGCGAGGTCCGCGCCGACCTTGGTGTCGCTGTCCATCGCCCGCACCGGGCGATCGAGGAAGCGGTTGCTGTGTCCTGCCGCTTCGGCGATTTCCTTGCGCCCCATATTGGTCAACTGGTCGACCCGCACGCCGAATTCGGGACTGTTGGCATCCTGCGCCACCAGATCGTCGATGAAGGCATCGACCTTCTCGTCCAGCTTGGACTTTTTCGCCTCGTCGATCGGCACCAGCCCGGCCGCCTTGTCGGCCGCGACGACCGGCACCGGGTCGGGCGCGGTCAGGTTCAACATATCGGCAGTCGCGGTCTGGGTCGCGGTGGGCGCAGTCGTAGCCATGCTATCTCCTTGGGTGTCATATCGATATAGAACACCTGCGCTTCAAGGCGCAATCGTCGCAAGGATGATAGGAGCCACGTCGCGCGATGGGAAGCACGAAGGCACTTGGCCTTTGGCTTGGCTGCCGCCCTGCTCTTGCCGCAACGCGTCATTTCCTGTAGGGGCGCGGCCGAAGCCTCTGCGTGACCTTGTGTCGGCGTGGGCCAACACATATCCCGAAGGCAAGACATGTCCCTGCGTAATATCGCCATCATCGCGCACGTCGATCACGGCAAAACAACCCTCGTCGACCAGCTTTTCCGCCAGTCCGGCACTTTCCGCGACAATCAGCGCGTCGAAGAGCGCGCGATGGACAGCAACGATCTCGAAAAAGAACGCGGCATCACCATTCTCGCCAAGCCGACCTCGGTCGAGTGGGAAGGCACCCGCATCAACATCGTCGATACACCGGGCCACGCCGATTTCGGCGGCGAAGTCGAACGCATCCTCTCGATGGTCGATGGCGTCATCCTTCTGGTCGATTCGTCCGAAGGCGCGATGCCGCAGACGAAGTTCGTGACCGGAAAGGCGCTGGCGCTGGGTTTGAAGCCCATCGTCGTCGTCAACAAGGTCGATCGCCCCGACGAGCGCATCCAGGAAGTGCTGGACGAAGTGTTCGACCTGTTCGTGTCGCTCGAAGCGACCGACGAACAGCTCGACTTCCCCGTCCTCTACGCGTCGGGCCGCAACGGCTATGCCAGCGAAGATCCGACCCGTCGTGAAGGCACGCTGACCCCGATGTTCCAGAAGATCGTCGATCACGTCCCCGCGCCCGCCGTGGAAGTCGATGGCGTGCCCTTCACCTTCCTGGTGACGTTGCTCGACCGCGACAATTTCCTTGGCCGTATCCTCACCGGCCGCGTGACCAGCGGTTCGGTCAAGGTGAACCAGGCAATCCACGCGCTCGACATGGATGGCACGGTCATCGAAACCGGTCGTGCGTCGAAGATCATGGCGTTCCATGGCCTTGATCGCGTCCCCGTTGACGAAGCCAAGGCAGGCGACATCATCTCGCTGGCGGGCCTCTCCGTCGCGACCGTCGCCAACACCATCTGCGACATCTCGGTCACTGAGCCGATCCAGGCCCAGCCGATCGATCCGCCAACGCTCTCGATGCGTTTTGCCGTGAACGATTCGCCGATGGCCGGCCGCGAAGGCACCAAGGTCACCAGCCGCATGATCCGCGATCGCCTCGCCCGCGAAGCCGAATCGAATGTCGCGGTCAAGGTCACGGAGAGCGCCGACAAGGACAGTTTCGAAGTCGCCGGCCGCGGCGAATTGCAGCTTGGCGTGCTCATCGAAACGATGCGCCGCGAAGGCTTCGAACTCTCGATCAGCCGCCCGCGCGTGCTGTTCGGCACGGACGAGGACGGCAACAAGACCGAGCCGTATGAAACCGTCATGATCGACGTCGATGATGAATTTTCCGGCACGGTCGTCGAGAAGATGAACCTGCGCAAGGCCGAGATGACCGACATGCGTCCGTCGGGCGGTGGCAAGACCCGCATCACCTTCTCCGCGCCTTCGCGCGGCCTGATCGGCTATCATGGCGAATTCCTGTCCGACACGCGCGGCACCGGCATCATGAACCGCCTGTTCGAGAAATATGGCCCTCACAAGGGCACGATCGAAGGCCGCAAGAATGGCGTCCTCATCTCCAACGGGTCGGGCGAAGCCAATGCCTATGCGCTGGGTCCGCTCGAAGAACGCGGCATCCTGATGGTCGGCGTGGGCGAAGCGCTCTATGAAGGCATGATCATCGGCCAGAACGCCAAGCCCGACGATCTCGAAGTCAACCCGATGAAGTCCAAGGCGCTGACCAACTTCCGTGCGAGCGGCAAGGACGACGCCGTCCGCCTGACCCCGCCCTGGAAGCTGACGCTGGAACAGGCCATCGCCTATATCGATGATGATGAGCTGGTCGAAGTCACGCCCAAGACGATCCGCCTGCGCAAGCGCTATCTGGATCCGAACGAGCGCAAGCGCATGAGCCGCTCGAAGGCAGCTTGATCAATCCTCCCTGAGCTAGCTCGGGGAGGGGGGCCATCAGCACAGCCGATGGTGGAGGGGGCGGGCGGCAACGCCCCGCCCCCGATCTTTTTACAGGAGCCCCAAATGGCCGACCTCTATCTCAAGGCCCTCACCGCCGAACGCCGCGCGCTCTGGGCCGAATGCCGTCTCAAGGGACTGGCCAAGGACACCCCCCAACGCCTGCGCATCGTCGAAATCGACGCCCTGCTGGCCGCGCACAAGGCCAAGCAGGACGCGAAGGGCGCCTGAGGCACCCTTGTGATCAGATAGCCAGCCCGACTGTCACCGACCCGGTAAAGCCGTTGGTGATGTCGCCGGTCATGGCGGGCGTCATCGCTGCGATCTGCTCTGCCGTGTTGTCGCCAAACACATTGTCATTGGCTGTCGTCGTGCTGGAGAAATTGCTTCTGCTGCTGGCATAGCCGCTTGTGGCGTAGATGGCGGTACAGGCCGCTGTCGGCATCGCCAATTGGGACGTCAGCACGCGATTGGCGTAGGTCGTCGCACGCGCTAGGCTGGGATAGACCTCGAAATGGATATGCGGGTATCGTCCAGCATAACATCCTGGAAAGATGCTGGTAAAAGTCACTTGTCCGTTGGCATCGGTCACGCCGACACCGCGCAGATAATTCTCGCCAGGGATATCGTATAGCGAATATTGGCCATCGCGCGTACAATGCCACAGATAGACTGCATAACCAGCCAACGGCGCACAACCGCTGTTCACATTCACGACAGTGATCGTCAATTGCATGTAAATCCCGGCAGCCGTGCCGGACGCCGTGCCGAAACTGGAACGAATGTCGGCGCGAACGATGCCGTTGTCGTCCAGAGCGTTGACCACACTGCCATTGACGCTATTGGACCCATCAGCCGGATATGGTCCGTTGGTTTCGGTCGGATCGGCGACGCAGCTTTCGCTGGACGTGCTGGTCGTTCCGGTTGTCGATGTCGTCGTGGTGTTTGTGGTGGTCGTCGTCGAACTGGTCGTTTCCACCGAGCCGCTGGCGTCGCTGCCCCCGCAGGCACTGACCATCGCTGCACCGCCCGCCGACAAAAGGAGCCGCAAAGTGCGCCGCCGACCGATTGCCTGGCGCGACAGAACGCTCATATGGCTCAGGTCATGGATCAGGCCGTGATCATGGGCATCTGCTATAGTCGTCACTCGTTTGCTCCTCACGCAAGCTTGGTCGGAACAGCAAACGTCGCGTCATGATGATTCCCGTCATGGCTGAGGCTTACCGTTCGCATAAGCCGGACGCGGCAGGCTCGCCAATGTCAGGCTGCTTGCCACCATCAGCGCGATGGTCAGCCACAGGAATGGGCCATAGCCCCCGGTCGCGTCATAAAGCGCCGACGCCCCAAGCGGCCCGGTTGCGGTGCCGACCGACAAGGCCATCAGCAACCCGCCATACAGTCCGCCAAAGGTCTTGAGCCCAAAATGCTGGGTGGTGAGATAGACGATCACATCGACCTCCGCGCCCAATGTCAGCCCGGTCATAGCGGCGGCGGCCGCCTGCGCGCCCCAGCTCTCCCCGCCTATCAGCAACAGCAGGCAGCCGATGGCCGGCAGCAGAAAGACGACCGCCCCTACCATAGACCCGCGAAACCGATCGAGCAGCAGCCCCGTCGCCAGCCGCCCGATGACCGAGAAGATGCCCACCAGCGCCGCGATCCCCGCAGCCTCCATGCGCTCCGCGCCGCGATCGGTCAGGATGGGAACGAAATGCACGACCAGCGCGATGATGGTGAAGGTGAAGAGCAGGCTGGCCAGCAGCAGCCGATGATAGATGGACGAACGCACCCCTTCGGCCAGCGTCGCGCCCTCAAGCGCCTGCCGTTCTACCAGTGCGACTTTCGCCCGCCGGTCGTGCGCGCCACGAAAGAAAAGGAAGATCATCGGAAAGGCGATCGCAACCCAGATCGCCGCCTGGATCGGCGCCGCGGTCTGCCAGCCATGGCGCGCGATGAGCCAGCTACCCAGCAGCGGAAACAGGGCGGCGGCCAAAGAAGCGCCACACAACGTCACCGCGAACGCCAGCCCTCGCGACGCGGCAAAGCGGGTCGCCACCGCACTGATCCACACCGTCGCCTGCACCGGCAATGTCGCCAAGGCCAACAGGCTCCACAGCATCAGCCATTGGGTCTTGTCCCCGGTCGCTGTCCCCAGCATGGCAAAGGCAGCACAGGTCAGGACCACACCGACCAGCCCGAACAGGCGCGGTCCCAGCCGGTCGACCATCAGCCCGATCGGCACCGAAAACAGCGCTTGCACCAATGTCGCCAGCGTCAGGCCGATGGTGGTCTGCGTCCGCGACCAGCCGAAGGATTGGCTGATCGGCTCGATATAGGGGCCAAGCCCATAGATATGGATGACGCTGGTCGCATAGCCAAGGCCCGTCGCGATCGGCAGGATCGGCGCCCGCCGCCATTCCGCCCCGGCCGTCATTGCTGTGCCTGTCTCTGCCATGGTCCTGCCTCTCCCGCTTTGCGTCCGTCTTTGTGGCGCATGATGCCAAGCAATTGGAGAAAAAACTATAGTATCTCATTTATTATGATCCACACGCACGGCAAAGCGGCTGGCCATGCCGCTGCCCCGCTCATATAGTCGCGCCCGATTGTCCTCCCCCGCGAAAGCGCTTCATGCATCTTCTTATCGGCCTAGCCGGCATCCTGCTCATTCTTGCCGTTGCCCTCGCCCTCTCGTCCGATCGCCGCGCCATCAAGCCGCGCGTCGTCGGCGCGGCCTTTCTGTTGCAGGCGGGGATCGCCTTGCTAGTCCTCTATGTGCCCGCCGGTCGCGCCATCATCGGCGGCATGTCGAAGGGGGTGTCGAACCTGCTGGGCTATGCGCAGGCGGGCACCGACTTCATCTTCGGCCCGCTCGCCAGTCCCGAAATCGGCGGGGCCAGCTTCGCCATCGCCGCGCTGCCGGTCATCATCTTCTTCGCCAGCCTGGTGTCGATACTCTACTATCTGGGCGTGATGCAGTTCATCGTCCGCTGGGTTGGCGGCGCGATCGAAGCCGTGACGGGCGTGTCGAAGGTTGAAAGCCTCTGCGCCGCCGCCAACATCTTCGTGGGACAAAGCGAAAGCCCGCTGGTGATCCGCCCCTATCTGGCCGCACTCACCCCTTCGCAACTCTTCACCGTGATGACCAGCGGCATGGCTGGGGTCGCGGGCACGATCCTGGCGGCTTATGCCTCCATGGGCATCCGCATCGACTATCTGCTCGCCGCCAGCTTCATGGCGGCACCCGGCGGGTTGCTGATGGCCAAGATCATGATGCCCGATCCGCGTGTCCCTGTGCAGGGCGAATTGCCGCTCGGCGACACGCCCGATGTCCCGCTGCCCGAAACGCGGATCAGCGGCGTCGGCCCGGCCGCGCTACTCCCCGAAGGCACGCCGGGCGAACCCATGCCGGTCGCCAGCCATGACGAGGAAAAGCCCGCCAACCTCATCATGGCTGCCGCTCAGGGCGCACAGACCGGGGTGAAACTCGCTGTCGCGGTCGGCGCGATGGTGCTGGCCTTCGTCGCGCTTGTGGCGCTCGCCAACGGCATATTGGGCGGCATCGGTGCCTGGTTCGGCTATCCTGACCTTAGCTTCCAGATGCTGCTTGGCTATGTCTTCTCGCCGATCATGTATCTGCTCAACATTCCCTGGGAAGAAGCGCAGGTTGCGGGCGGCCTGTTCGGGACGAAGGTCGTCCTCAACGAATTCGTCGCCTATATCAACCTTGGCCAGGTGCAGGGCGCGCTGTCGCCCGCGACCATCGCCATCGTCACCTTCGCGCTATGCGGCTTCGCCAATTTCAGCTCGATCGCGATCCAGATGGCGGTGACCGGCAACCTCGCACCCAATCAACGGCCGATGATCGCACGTCTGGGGCTGAAGGCGCTGGTGGCAGGCAGCCTCGCCAACCTCATGAGCGCCGCGCTTGCCGGCCTGATGCTCAGCCTGCGCTAAGGGGCAGTCCTTTTGCTATCGTAACGGAAATGCTACCATCGCCCGCCCAAATCGGTTATGGTTAACCCATGGGGGCAAAGACACTTTCCGCAGCCGCACTAGCGGCTCTGTTGGCATCGTCGCCTAGTCTGGCGCAGGCGCCAAAACCGGGCGCGCTTGAAACCTACAAGGATTGGACCATCGGCTGCGACAATCGCAACCGATGCGAGGCGGTCGCGCTGATGCCCGAAGGCGCCGACTGGCCCGAGGTTCCGCTGATGATCGGCGTTGCGCGTGAGGCCGGGCCGGACGCAGCGACCGAAGTCTGGATCAGCCGTGAAAGCAAGGGCGTGGCGGATGTCAGCTTCCTGGTCGATGGCCGCACAGTGGCAACCGCCCGCGCCCGCGATGGCGAGGCAAAGGTCCGGGGACCGCAGGCCTCCGCCCTGGCCATCGCCATGGCACGCGGCACCACGATGGACGTCCGCGCCGTAAACCGGTCATGGGGCACGCCTTCGCTGGCCGGATCAGGCGCTGCGCTGCGCTACATGGACGCGCGTCAGGGCAGGGCGGGTACGATGACCGCGCTGGTCGCGACCGGTCCCATGGGCGTGATGGCGGTCAAGCCTGCACCCACCCCCCCGGTCATCCGTCGCGCACCGGTGCCCGGCGGTACAGCGCCAGCCCCGCTCTGGCGCGAGGAACTGGCCAAACTCGTGACCTTCACGGGCTGCGCCCACGAAATGCGCAGCGACCAGACGCCGGAATTGCATCGCCTCAGCAAGACCGAAACCTTAATTCTCGTGCCCTGTGGATCGGGTGCCTATAATTTCACCTCGGTTCCGGTCATCGCCACCGGCATCGCCGGTCGTCGCACCTTCCGCTTCGCGCCCTTCGACGCCGCGCCCGGCTGGCTCAGCGATGACAAGCATCCCACCTTGGTCAATGTCGGCTGGACCCCGGAAAAATCCCGCCTGGACAGCTTCGCCAAGGGACGCGGCATCGGCGACTGCGGTGGCAGCGAAGCCTATGTCTGGGACGGCACCCGATTCCGTCTGGTCGAAGCCGCGAGCATGGGCGAGTGCCGTGGCGCGTGGCACTGGATTCCTACCTGGAATGCCCAGGTAACCGACTGATTCCTAATATCAATGCGCCGCGCCCCAACTCGGCCCGGTCCCAATCTCCACGCCCAGCGGCACGCTCAGCTTCACGATTGGCTCAGCCGCACTCTCCATCACGCGCCGGATCACCGCGCTCGCCGCGTCCACGTCTCCCTCCGGCACCTCGAACACCAGTTCGTCATGAACCTGCAACAGCATCTTCACGCCCGACAGCCCCGCCGCGTCCAGCGCCGGTTCCATGCGCGCCATCGCCCGCTTGATGATGTCGGCGCTCGTTCCCTGGATCGGGGCGTTGATCGCGGCGCGTTCGGCACCCTGCCGTTCATGCTGGACCGATGCCTTGATGCGCGGGAACCACGTCTTTCGCCCGAACAGCGTCTCGGTATAGCCGCAGGCGCGCGCCTTCTCGATCGTCTCGTTGATGTAGATGCTGATGCCGGGGAAGCGCTCATAATATTTGGCGATCATCTCCTGCGCCTCGTCCGCGCTGATCTCCAGCCGCCCGGCCAGCCCCCAGCGCGAAATGCCGTAGAGGATCGCGAAGTTGATCGTCTTGGCTCGCCCGCGCGTGTCGCGGTTGACCTCGCCGAACAATTCCTTGGCGGTGGCGGCGTGAATATCCTCGCCCGCCGCGAACGCATCGCGCAATGCTGGCACATCGGCCATATGCGCGGCCAACCGTAATTCGATCTGGCTATAGTCCGCTGCCAATATGACATTGCCGGGTTCGGCGACAAAAGCATGGCGGATCTGCCGCCCGACTTCGGTGCGAATGGGGATATTCTGGAGGTTGGGATCGGTCGAGGACAGTCGCCCGGTCTGTGCGCCGGTCAGCGAATAGCTGGTGTGAACGCGGCCTGTATCCTGGTTGATCTGCGCCTGCAACGCATCGGTATAAGTGGACTTCAACTTCGATAATTGCCGCCATTCCAATATCTTGGCAGCGATCGGCGCGCCCTGCGCCTGCAACTGCTCCAAGATGGTGACGTCGGTCGAATAGGCTCCAGACTTGCCCTTCTTGCCGCCCTTATAGCCCATTTTGTCGAACAGGATCGCGCCCAATTGCTGGGTCGATCCGATCGCGAAAGGCTGCCCCGCCAGTTCGTGAATCTCGGTCTCCAGCGCCGCGATGCCAGCGGTAAACTCGCCCGACAGCCGCGCCAGATGCTCGCGATCCACCTTGATTCCGCGCTGCTCCATCCGCGCGATCACCGATACCAGTGGCCGGTCGACAAGTTCATAGACGCGGTTTGCGCCTTCATTGGCCACGCGCGTCTTGAACAGCCGCCACAGCCGCAGCGTCACGTCCGCATCCTCGGCGGCATAGGCGGTCGCCTTGTCCAGCGGCACTTCGGCAAAGCTGATCTGGTTCTTGCCGGTGCCGACCACCTCCTTGAAGCTGATGCACGCATGGCCAAGATGCGTCCGCGCGGCCTCGTCCATGCCATGGCCCGACAGGCTTTGCCCGGCATCCAGGTCGAAGCTCATGACGATCGTATCGTCATAGGGGGTGATCTCGATGGCGTGCCGGCGCAGCACGGTCATGTCATATTTGAGGTTCTGGCCGACTTTGAGGACGGCATCATCCTCCAGCAGCGGCTTGAGCTTCGCCAGCACCAGCACCTTGTCGAGCTGCACCGGTTTTTCCGCGAACATGTCGCGCCCGCCATGGCCGATCGGGATATAGCAGGCCTGGTTGGGGCCGGTGGCGAGGCTGATGCCGACCAACTGGCACGACACGCAATCGAGCATGTCCGTTTCGGTGTCCACCGCGACGACCCCCTCGGCCCGCGCCTGCGCGATCCAGCGGTCGAGCGCGTCTTCGCTCACGACGGTTTCGTAGAGGCTGCGGTCGATGGGTGGCGCTTGCGGCGCAACCGGCGCGGCGATCGGCTCGGCCACGCCCGCAGCAGCGGCAGCAACTGCCACCGCCGCTGCGGGCGCACCCAGTCGATTGAGCAGCGTCTTGAACCCATGATGCGTCAGGAAATCCTGCAACGGCTCCTTGGGAATGCCCTTCAACGCCAGGTCTTCGAGCGGTTCGGGCAGGTCCATGCTGTCGTGCAGCGCCACCAACCGCCGCGACAGCCGCGCCATGTCGGCATGGGCGATCAGATTTTCCTGCATCTTCGATTTCTTCATCGACGGCGCGGCGTCCAGCGCCGCTTCCAGCCCACCATGTTCGATGATCAGCTTGGCCGCCGTCTTGGGGCCGATGCCCGGCACGCCCGGCACATTGTCCACACTATCGCCCATCAGCGCGAGGACGTCGCCCAATTGTTCGGGCTGCACCCCGAACTTGCCGACGACATAGTCGGCCCCGCGCCGCTCATTCTTCATCGTGTCGTACATGTCGACGCCGGGCTGGATCAGCTGCATCAGATCCTTGTCGCTACTGACGATGGTGACATGCCATCCCGCCGCGACCGCGGCCTTGGTATAGCTGGCGATCAGATCGTCCGCCTCATAGCCCGCTTCCTCGATACAGGGGAGCGAGAAGGCGCGGGTCGCGTCGCGGATCATCGGGAATTGCGGGACCAGATCTTCGGGCGCAGGCGGACGGTTCGCCTTATACTGGTCATACATGTCGTTGCGGAAGGTGTGCGATCCCTTGTCGAGGATCACCGCCATATGGGTAGGCCCTTCCGCCTTGCCCAATTCCTCGGCCAGCTTCCACAACATCGTCGTATAGCCATAGACCGCGCCGACCGGCTGGCCATGCTGGTTGGTGAGCGGCGGCAACTGATGATAGGCGCGAAAAATATAGCCGCTGCCATCGACGAGATAGAGGTGATTCTGGGTCATGGGGCAGGGGATAGCCGGTAACGCTGCCCCGCTCCAGTAGCGCGGTGCCCGCTCTATTCGTAGGCGAGCCATTACCTAGCGGCCTTTCTTACTCCTCCCTTTTGACGGAGAGAGCTGCGCAGACTTGGCAGCTTGCTGCCTAGTCGTAGCTGGGCGAGGGGGGCGAACCACCGGGGAGTCGCGCCGCCTCAGCGTCGACGCCCTCATCCAACTGTGCCTCAGTGCCTTCGGCACTAAGGCTGCATATCCTTCTCCCCGGCGGGGAGAAGGGGTGGTAAGAAGATGCTCCTCAAAGGTCGTCACCCCGGACTCTTCGACAGGCTCAGCAACCGTATTGGGTGTCAAGCGAGATTGGCCCATGGTTTATCCTGCTGGACGATGGCGTTTGCGATAATGAGGAGTTTTCGCATGGCGGCGGTGATGGCGACTTTGGGCGCTTTGCCTCCCGCGCGGAGGTGCTGGTAGAAGTCGCGGATGGTTGGATTGAAGCGGATGGCGGGTAATGTTGCCATGTAGAGCGCGCATCTGACCGAGAGTCGGCCGCCGGTAATATGCGCCTGACCGCGCCACTGGCCGCTGTCACGGTTCATGGGAGCGATGCCGGCAAGGGCTGCGATCTGCTTTTTGTCAGCGATACCAAGTTCGGGGAGTTCGGCGATCAGCACTGCCGCTGTCGTGGCGCCGATGCCTGGAATAGACTCCAGCAGCATAGCTTTGCGCGCGAGCGTGGCATCAGCCTCGATTTCAGCCGTTATGCGCGCATCGCACTGGCCGATTTGTCCTTGCAGGAAGGCAATGTGCTCGCGGATCGAAGCCAGCGTTTCGGCGTCATCGAGGCCGGACAGACGCTGCTTTTCGGTAACCAGCATACCGACCAGTTGCCGCCTTCTGCGCACTTGCTCGGCAAGGCGAGCCTGATTTTCAGGTGTTGGCGGTGTTCTGGCGGGCTGCATGGCGTCAGCGAAGCGTAGGATGATGCCAGCGTCAAGCGCATCGGTTTTGGCGAGTTGACCGCTCGCTCTAGCAAAATCCCGCACTTGCCTGGGATTGACGATGCTCATGGCGATCCCCGCCGCTCCCATCTGGCGAGCGAGCAACCGGCCATAGCGGCCCGTTGCCTCGCAGACGATATGGGGATGTTCAAGGGTCGCGAGCCGCCTTCTTAAAGCCGCGATCCCCGCCACCGAATTGGTACGGCGCCAAACCCCGTTAGCCCCCGGTAAGGCAATATCGAGTGCCGCCTTAGATACATCGACGGCAACATATTGGTTCGACATCATGTTTCTCCACCTTGCATACGAGCTCAAGGCTCAGGCAACCGTTCGAGACGATCATGGATGGAGCGGACGGCTTTGCTGAGGATCGCGAGCTTTATGCCCAAGGACAGGCACAGCCTATCCGCTCCGACCTGTCCGGGGTCATGACCCCAGACAGGTCGGCACCAATTCAACCAAGGCTGAAATAAATGCCAACCCCAATATGCAAGGACAGGCATTGAGCGAAGTCGGAGTCCCAGACGACCGAAGGGCAAATGGCATATCGAAGGATATAAGCGCAGCCGACCCTTCGATACGGGTCTTCGACAAGCTCAGCCCTACTCAGGGCGAACGGAGTGATGCGACTTAAAGTCATCTTGCTCTAAAAACGCAACCTGCGCCGGAGCATCCCGCCCCGGCGCAGGCCATCCAGCCTAGAAGCGATAGCCGACCGTCGCGCCATAGGTGCGCGGCGGCAGGTAGGTCACACCGATGATGCGGCCAGTCGAGATGGCAAAGGTGCTGCTTTCGCGCAGCGTATCGCCGATATTCTTGACCCACAAAGACGCCGTCACCGTATCGGTCTTGTCCACCCAGCGCAGCGACGCATCGAACATCGTGTAAGCGCGCGTGCCTTCCACTAGCCGCTTGAACTCGGTGAAATAGATGTTGCTGCGCCCGGTCATGTCGCCGCTGACCGTGAAGGTGCCCGCCTCCTGCATGATCGGCAGGTCGACTTCGATCCCGGCGCTATAGGACCAGGTCGGCGAATTGCGCGTCGGGTTGCCCGCCAATTGGATGTTGCACGGCGCATTGGCATTGAGCGCATCGGCCCCGCATGGCGCGCCAAAGGCGGTGGGATCGGGGTTGGTGACGGGGTTGTAAGCGGGCTGCCCCGCCTGCGCTACGTTCACCGGATCGAGCGGATCGACCGTGATGAAATCATCATAGGTGCTGTCGGTATAGGAAACCGACCCGCGCACCCGCACGCCATCGACCGGGCGGGCCAACAGATCGGCTTCGACGCCGGTCGCCGACGTCTTGGCCGCATTTTCGAAGATGGTGGTAAAGCCCGCCGGGCCACCGCCGATCGTCTTGTTGATCTGCAGATCGTCCAGCTTGTAATGATAGGCGGCCAGATTGACTTGCAGGCGACGGTCGAGCAGTTCCGCCTTCACGCCCAGTTCGTGGTTCTTCATCTTTTCCGGCCGCACGATCGTCGTGCTGCCCGCCGCATTCTCACCCGACCCCGCCTTGAAGCCTTCGGAATAGGTGTAATAGAGCAGCAGATCGCTGTTGGGCTGCCATTGCAGGCCGATTTCCGGGGTGAAATCCTTGAACGTGCGTTCGCGATAGGTGCCCTCGATGGTCGTCTTGCGCACCTGCGCGACGGCGGGGTTGCCGTTGGCGGTCAGGATGATCGACGGGTTGGAACTGTCCACCTTTTCATGGCTGTAGCGCCCACCCAGTTTCAGCGACACGCCATTGAGGCCGAAGGCTGCGCCAAGGTCGAAGTTCAACTGCCCGAACGCCGCATAGGCGCGGGTGCCAAGGCTGGATTTGAGGCACACGCGGTTGGGCGAGGTGCCCGCCGGGAAATTGCACATCGCCAGCGCTTCGGCCAGCGTCACCGATCCGACCGGGGCTGCGACATTGTCGACGAAGGTCGGCCGCGTCGCCAGCACGGTGATGTTGGACGCCAGATCGTTGGTGGAACTCAACCCCACCTGATCACGTGGCCGCTGGCGCTCGTGAAAATAATAGAGGCCGACGACACCCTTCACGATGTCGCTGTCATATTTGAACTGCAACTCGTTGCTGAACTGGTGCGCGTCGATCGTGCGCGTCTGGATCGATGTGGAGTTGGGCAGGGTAGCGACCAGCGCCGACCCGTCCAGATCCTGGATCAGCTGCGTCTTGAAATCGCGATAATTGGTGATGTTGCCGATGCTGAACGCATCGCTCAGCTCGATATTGAGCGTGCCGGTGACCGAATAGCTTTTGGTATCGACCGAGGGCGGCTCGTCGCTGCCCAAATCGCGCGGGTTGGTCGCGAAACCGCCGGTGCCGGTGGGCGCGAGGCGCGGCACGCCGGGGAAGGCGGGGCCGCGATAATGGACCGCGCCGCTATTGTCGTTCTGGCGGAAATATTCGCCCGAAATCAGATAGTCGATCTTGTCCGACGCGATCAGGTGGATCTGGCCGCGCACCATGTAGCGATTAAGGTCATCGACATCGGCACCGCCCTTGAACGGGTTGCCGCCATAGCCGTCGCGCGCCTCGACCTTGCCCGCCAAACGAAAACGGATCGCATCGATGATCGGCCCGCCGATCGCCGCTTCGCCGGTCATCGCATTATAATTGCCATAGCCGAGCCGCGCATAGCCGCTGAATTCGGCGGTCGGCTTGGCGGTGATCAGGTTGATCGACCCGCCGACCGCGTTACGGCCATAAAGGCTGCCCTGCGGCCCGCGCAGCACTTCGACCCGCTCCAGGTCGAACAGCGACGTCAGCTGCGCTTCGGCGCGCGCGACATAGGCGCCATCGACATGCAGCGCGACGCCGGTGCTGGACCCGGTGGTGGAGGTATTGGCGCCCACGCCGCGAATGAACACCTTGGCCTGGTTGAAATCATTGCCGAACGTGACCGACGGGACGAGCTGCTGAATGTCCTGCAAATTGCTGACCCCGGCATTGGTCAGCGCGTCGCCACTGACCGCCGACACCGCAACGCTGACATCCTGCAACGACTGGCTGCGCTTTTGCGCGGTGACGATGATGTCCATGCCGTCGGTCTGCGCCTGCGCCATCGGGGCAAGGCCGAGGCTCGATACGGAAGCGAATAAGGCGCAAATCGCCCGCGAATTACTGGATGCAATCATGGCGTCCCTCCCTGAAACCGGACATCGTGTTAATTGTGTCCCGCTGAAACAATTAGCATGAGTGCTACCCCCACGCAATTTGCATCCAGCGACTGTCCCAAGGTGCATGTGAATTTCGGGTGATGTGCTAAAATTGCATCAGGCCTTGCCCTGTGGCCTTTGCGTCGAAGAAAGGCAAATGCAGGATTGATGTGCATTTCGGCGCAATTATGCCTCGGCGAAGAGGCGCTGTGGCATTCGACGAAAAAGCGCGCGCTCTACCCTGCGCGGGCCAGCATCAGCGAAAACAGCCCGTCTGCATCGGTCCATTCACGCACCGGCTCCCAGCCACCCGACCGCAGCAGCAGCCGCCCGTCGCGCACGCCATATTTATGGCTGCTTTCGGTGTGGATGGTTTCGCCCTGCGCCATGCGGAAGCTCTCTCCCGCGACATGGAAATGCAGCGGCCGTATCGCCTCCAGATGCATTTCGACCCGCGCCTTGTCATCGTTCCAGATCGCGCGATGGGCAAAGCCGTCGATCGGCATGTCGCCCTCCAACTCGCGGTTGATCCGGGTGAGCAGGTTCAGGTTGAACGCCGCCGTCACTCCCGCCGCATCGTCATAGGCCGCGATCAGCCGGTCGCGATCCTTGATCCGGTCCATGCCGATCAGCAGCATCGCCTCATCGCCCAGCAGGCGGCGCATCGCGCGCAGCAGGTCGACCGCCGCATCCGGCTCCATATTGCCGATGGTCGATCCGGGGAAGAAACCCAGCCGGGGCATGGCCTCGATCGCATCGGGCAATGTCAGCGGCCGGTTGAAATCCCCTTCCACCGGAATCACCGGCAGGTCGGGAAAGGCCTGCGCCAAGGTCGCACTGCTCGCCCGCAGGAAATCGCCGCTAATGTCGATCGGCACATAGGCTCCCGGCGCGATCGCGCGCAGCAGGTGCGGCGTCTTGCGCGAACTGCCCGCGCCAAACTCCACCACCGCGCGGCCTTCGCCCACCGCGTCGGCAAAATCTGCACCATGATTCTCCAGCAGCGCCGTTTCGGTGCGCGTGGGATAATATTCGGGCAGGTCGGTGATCGCCTCGAACAATTCCGACCCATGCCGGTCATAGAACCAGATGGGCGGCGTCGCCTTGGGGCTGCGCGACAGACCTTCGATGATGTCGCGGCGAAAGGCCGGGTCGACCGCATGGGCTACGGTCGGAGCGTCGTCTGTCAGCAGCATGGTCGTTACAGATCCTTCGCCAGTCGCAGCCCGGTGAACTGCCAGCGTTGATGGGGGTAAAAGAAGTTGCGGTAGCTCGCCCGCACATGGCCGCGCGGCGTGGCGCAGCTACCGCCCTTCAGCACGAACTGGCCCGACATGAACTTGCCATTATATTCACCGACCGCGCCCGGTGCCGCGCGAAAGCCGGGATGCGGGCGATAGGCGCTGCCGGTCCATTCCCACACATCGCCGAACATCTGCGTCAGCGACGCGGTGGCATCGGCGGGGTGGGGACGGGGGCAGGCGGCATCATCCAGCAGATTGCCCGACGTCGGCGCGATATTCTGCGCCGCACTTTCCCATTCCGCCTCGGTCGGCAGCCGCGCGCCTGCCCAACTGGCATAGGCATCGGCTTCATACAGGCTGATATGCGTCACCGGCGCGGCCGGATTGACCGGCTGGCGGCCATCGAGGCCAAAGCGGGTCCAGCCCTGTTCGCCCTGCGCCCAATAGGCTGGCGCATCGACGCTTTCCGCCTGCACCCAGGCCCAGCCATCGGCCAGCCAATGCGCCGCCGTGCGATAACCGCCATCCTCGATGAAGGCGATCCATTCGCCATTGGTGATCGGCCGGTGCCCCAGCGCATGGGGATGGAGCAGTGCCTTGTGCCGTGGTCCCTCGCAATCGAAGGCGAACCCGCCCCGGCCCTCGTCGCCAATCTCGACCAGCCCCTCGCGCCCTTCAATCCAGTGCAGGGCGTCGGGCAGGTCCATGGAGGCAGCAGCGGGTCCGGCGAACAGCGCGGGCTCCATCGGATTGAGCGAAAACAGATGCAGCAGGTCGGTCAGCATCAATTCCTGATGCTGCTGCTCATGATGCAGCCCCAGCGTCACCAGCGTCCTAGCCTCGCGCGACAGCATGGGGATCGCCGCCAGTAGCGCCGCATCGACATGCGCGCGATAGTCGCTTATCTCGTCCAGCGACGGCCGGGTCAGCATCCCCCGCATCGGCCGCGCATGGCGCGCGCCTTCGGCTTCATAATAGCTGTTGAACAGGAAGGCGTAGCGCGGATCGAACGGCCGATAGCCCGGCACATGATCGCGCAAAACGAAGGTTTCGAAGAACCAGGTGCCATGCGCCAGATGCCATTTGGCCGGAGACGCATCGGGCATGGACTGGACCGTCGCATCGGCATCGGACAGGGGAAGCCCAAGCGCCTGTGTCAGCGCCCGCACCTCGCGATAGCGCGACATCAGCGCATCCCTGTCCAACTCGGTCCAGCTTCTGGCCATGCCTGCCCCTTACGCTATGCTCGCATGATGATGGAGCAAAAAGCGCATGACTGCCCTTTAGGGTTCCCCTCCTTTTTCAGCAGCAGACCGGTTGAGCGGCGCGGCACACCCGGTCGCGGCCCTGTTGCTTGGCATCGTAGAGCGCCTGATCCGCGCTCGCGATCGTCTCGTCGATCGGTGTCCCCTGCCAGCGCGCGACACCGGCGGAAAAGCTGATTGCGCGGCCATTGACCTGGCCGATCGGATCGTCGCGCATCTGGGTGGCGATCCGCGACAGCGACCAGCAGGCCTCATCCTCGATACAGTCGGGGAAGAAGACCATGAACTCCTCGCCGCCCCAGCGCGCGACATGATCGACCCGGCGCAGCTGCGCCGCCAGCCGTTGCGCAAAGGCCGCCAGCACCCGGTCGCCCTCGTCATGGCCCATCCGGTCGTTGACCTGCTTGAAATGATCGATGTCGATGATCGCCACGCACCCCTTGCGCCGCGCCTGGGGCAGCATGTCGATCTGCATCAGGAAACCGCGCCTGTTGGCGATACCGGTCAGCGGGTCTTCATGCGCGGCGACGTTCAGATCCTGCATCTGCGTGCGGGTGACATGGGCGGCACGATGCACCCCGGCATAGAGCGTCTGGATGACATCGCCGACCTGGGGCAGGGGCGTGGGGTCGCTATCCTGCCCCTGCAATGTCTGCGCCAGCGCATGGATGGGATTGAGCAACGCGCCGATCCCGTACAGCGCAATGCCGGTGCCGATCACCGTCGCCAGCGTCAGCAGCACGAACTCGGCCAGCGCCAGCCGCCCGGTGGCCAGCCCCCAGGCCATATAGCCCAGCAGCGGCAGATGGGTGGCGACGAAGCAGAGGGTGAACAGCCGGAGCCTGAGCGATCGGGGGAAAATGAAGGAAGTCGCGAGGTAGAAATGCATATCAGCCCAGTCATGATTGTAGACCGGGCGGAAAATCGTCGGCGCGCCTAAACGCATCCTGAAGAAACAGGGTTAATGCGCGTCCCTGCGACCAGCCGTGCCACGCATGAGTCGAGCGACCCGACCGCTCAGCGCGACGCGCCCGGCACCCATTTGACATCGCGCGCACCATTGTCGTTCAGGCGGCGTGCCATGACGAACAGCAGGTCGGACAGGCGGTTGAGATAGATCAGCGCCTGCACGTTTAGCGTCACGTCGGTCGCCGCCGCCGTCGCGCTGCGCTCGGCCCGTCGCGTGATCGCGCGCGCCAGATGCACCGCCGCCGCTGCCGCCGATCCGCCCGGCAGCACGAAACTGTCGAGCGGCGCCAGCTCCGCGTTCATCGCATCGATCTGCTGCTCCAGCCGCTCGACCTGGCTTTCGATGATCCGCAAGGCCCAGGGCGGGTCGCCCGCATCGGTGATCGGCGTCGCCAGATCGGCCCCCAGGTCGAACAGATCATTCTGGATCATCGTCAGCCACGCCGCTTCGGGCGCATCGCCGATCGCCAGCACGGCAAGGCCGATCGCGCTATTGGCTTCATCGACATCGCCCACCGCCTGCATGCGCGGCGCATATTTGGGCAGGCGCGTACCGTCGGCAAGGCCGGTGGTCCCCGCATCACCGGTGCGGGTGTAGATTTTGTTCAGCTTGACCATGAAATCTTACCCGTTGCCCTTCATCAGCAGCAGGAGCGCGACGATGACGATGGCGATCGCCTGAAACAGCACGCGGTTCATCATCGCCTTATTCTGCTTCAACCGCGACGGACCGGGACCGCTGCCTTCGGGCGCGTTCAACTCCTCCTTCGTCGTCTGCAGGAAGCTGATGATGCCACGGATCAGCGCGAACAGCGTCGCGGCCATGGCAAGGATGAGGGCGATGACGAGGACTATGTTCATATGTCCAACTTAGGCGCTTGCCAGCCTGATTCCAACCGGAAAGCGCTTGCCTCTTAGGGCAGTCGCGAGTTCGGCGGGATCGACCCCTTGCGCGCGCAGATCGGCGAGCGCGATCGACCTGTCCCGCTTGGCCAGCCGCCTGCCATCCGGTCCGACCAGCAGCGGATGGTGGCAATAGGTCGGGGAGGGGAGGTCGAGCAACGCCTGCAACAGGCAATGAATATCCGTCGCACCCTTCAGATCATCGCCGCGCAGCACATGGCTCACCCCCATCGCGGCATCGTCCAGTGTGCAGGACAGATGATAGCTCGCCGGCGCATCCTTGCGCGCCAGCACGACATCGCCATGCGCCAGCGGGTCGGCGGAATGCAGCGTCTCACCCTTTTTATCGTCATCCCCGCGAAGGCGGGGATCCATCTCCCAACCTGGCGTTGACATGACAGCGTGGGAGATGGGTTCCTGCCTGCGCGGGAATGACGAGGTAGAAAAGGCGAGCGCCCGCCACCGCACCACCCCAACCCGCGTCACCCCCGCCGCCATATCGATCCGCCAGGCATGCGCCTCGCCCGCATCGATCCGCCGCGCCCGCTCGCCAGCGCCCAACCCCCGGCATGTCCCCGGATAAACCGGCCCCTCCGGCCCATGCGGCGCCGTCAAACTCGCTTGAATATCCGCCCGCGTGCAGAAACAGGGATAGAGCAGCCCCATGGCCCGCAACCGATCGAGCGCGGCTTCATAAGCCCCCAGCCGATGCGACTGGAAAACGACCTCGCCGTCCCACGTCACGCCCAGCCAGCGCAAATCCTCGATGATCCCCGCCATATGCTCTGGGCGGCTACGCGTCCCGTCAATATCCTCGATCCGCAGGCGAAAAGCGCCCCCCGCCGCGCGCGCCATGTCCATGGCCAGCAACGCCGACCAGCCATGGCCGACATGCAGCCGCCCGGTCGGGCTGGGGGCAAAGCGGGTCACCATATGCGGTAGGGCGTTCGTATCGGTCATACAGGCTCTTGACGGACGATATTGGTTGATGCTGTCATGCGGATGTCATGTTGCTGGTTAATCAGCGGCGTCGGCAAGGGGGTAGAAGGTTTCTATGTACCATCCCGACCTTATACGGCACCCGGAAAACTGCCCGGCGCTCGTACTCAATGCGGATTACACCCCGCTCAGCTATTATCCGCTGAGCCTTTGGCCGTGGCAGACAGCGATCAAGGCGGTATTTCTCGACCGCGTGGACATCATCGCCAGCTATGAGCGGCAGGTGCATAGTCCCAGCCTGGACATGAAAATCCCCTCGGTCATCGCGCTCAAACAATATGTGCGCCCGTCCGAACATCCCGCCTTCACCCGCTTCAACCTGTTCCTGCGCGACAGGTTCGCCTGCCAATATTGCGGCGTCAGCACCGACCTGACCTTCGACCATGTCGTGCCGCGCCGCGCGGGCGGGCGCACCACCTGGGAAAATGTCGCCACCGCCTGTTCACCCTGCAACCTGAAAAAAGGCGGCCGGACGCCCAAGCAAGCGGGCATGCGCCTCCATGTCGAACCGATCCGGCCGACGACCTGGCAGTTGCAGGAACATGGCCGCGCCTTCCCGCCCGGCTATCTCCACGACAGCTGGCGCGACTGGCTTTATTGGGATGTCGAGCTGCTGGCATGATGCGGGCGCTGCGGCTTGCTCTGGCCGTGCTGCTGCTTGGGCCTGGCCCGCTCGCCGCGCAGGAGGACCATAGCGGCCTGACCCGCGCCAAATATGTGCAAAACTGCCTGATGTGCCACAATCGCGCCGCGCCCGAAGGCCTGTCGCCCGCCATCCTCGCCCGCCTTGCGCCGCAACCCGAGCTCAAGCCAGCAGTCGCCATGCCCGGCGTCACCTGCTGGCGCCGCTGCGACCGCTGCTTCGCGCCCGCGCCACGGCAGGAATAGAAGGTTAAGCCTCTCAAAAAATACCGTTCGTCCTGAGTAGCCATTGAGCGAAGTCGAAATGGCGTATCGAAGGATCATGCGCAGCCGCCAGATGCTTCGATACGAGCCTTCGACAGGCTCAGGCTCTACTCAGCACGAACGGAAATGAAGAGTGTCTGCATCAAGATGTGATCGCTATCCGACCGGCAACCAGTCCAGGTCCATATCCTTCTGCCGATTGGTATAATGGCCGATCTCCTCCAGCCGGGGCAGATCGCGCAGCGTGATGCGGCCGTTGGACCGGCTGATCAGCCCTTCTTCCTCCATCTGCCGGATCATGCGGTTCACATGCACCGATGTCAGGCCGATCGAATCACCGATTTCCTCCTGCGTCAGCTTCAGGTCAAAACTGTCGGTGACGGCATCGTCGGTGACGCGGATGCGATCGAACATGTCGAGCAGGAAGGAGGCAACCCGCGCCTTGGCCGATGTCCGCCCCAGCGACGCGAGCCGGTCGGTCATCGCCACCCGCTCGGCATTGGACAGCAGGAACAGCAACGCGGCAACACGCGGCGATTCATCGAGCAGTCGGCGCAGCGCATGCTTGTCGAACGGACAAATAATCGCGTCTGTCAGCGCGATCAGCGATTCGGGCGCGCGGCTATAGATGGTGCTAGCCGACCCGATGAAGTCGCCCGGAAAATAGACGCGCAATATCTGACGGCTGCCGTCGGGCATGATGACGAAGCTCATCATCCGGCCTTCGCGCAGCACGAACAATTCCGTCACCGTATCATTGACACGCTGAACCATCGCCCCGCGCTTTACCTTGCGGGGGTTTTCCTCCAACCGTGCCAGTGCCGTCTTTTCCGCGTCCGACAGCGGCACCTGTTTGGCCAGCCTTGCGGCGAAACAACTCGTTGCCACCAATAACACCTTCTTCCAATTCTCGTTACGATGGCAGAACGCCTCAAGCGCCTTTTGGCTGCATTTGCGCCCGTCGCACTAAACTCGATCAAGCTGGCGACGATTGTTGCGGCTATATTGCGCGCACGCCGCGCACGGGTGACGAATGCTACGGCGTCCGCCTTGCGCGGCGCGCATTTGCCGCTATTAACCCTGTCCGATGGACCGCATTGATATTCGCGGCGGCAACGCACTGAACGGCCGCCTTCCCATTTCCGGCGCGAAAAATGCGGCTTTGACGCTGCTGCCCTGCGCCTTGTTGACCGACGAGCCGGTAACGCTGCGCAATCTGCCGCGCCTGGCCGATGTCGACAGTTTCGGCCACTTGCTGAACCAGTTGGGCGTCTCGACCATGATCGAGGGGGCAAGGCCGGAGGATTTCGGCCGCGTCCTCACTATGCGCGCGGGTCGCGTCACCTCGACCGAAGCGCCCTATGATATCGTGCGCAAGATGCGCGCGTCGATCCTGGTGCTTGGCCCCTTGCTCGCCCGTGCAGGCGAAGCGCGGGTCTCGCTGCCGGGTGGCTGCGCCATCGGCAACCGACCGATCGACCTGCATCTGAAGGCGCTCGAAGCCTTTGGCGCGGTGCTGGAGATTACCGCAGGCTATGTCCGTGCCAGCGTGCCCGATGGCGGCCTGCCCGGCGGTCACTTCACCTTCCCGGTCGTGTCGGTCGGTGCGACCGAAAACGCGCTGATGGCCGCCTCGCTCGCCAAGGGCACCTGCATCCTCGACAATGCCGCGCGCGAACCGGAAATCGTCGATCTGTGCAACCTGCTCATCGCCATGGGCGCCGATATCGAAGGCGTCGGCACCGACCGGCTGGTGATCCATGGTCGCGAACGGCTGCATGGCGCGACCTACAGCGTGATGCCCGACCGGATCGAAGCGGGCAGCTATGCCTGCGCGGTCGCTATTGCCGGGGGTTCGCTCGATCTCGCCGGGGCCAATGAAAACGACATGCACGCCATCATCGTCGCGCTGCGCGAGGCCGGGGTGCAGGTCGATCCCTATAAGGGCGGCATCCGCGTCGCCTCGGACGGCAAGCTGCGCCCGCTCACCCTCTCGACCGCGCCTTTCCCGGCCTTCCCGACCGACATGCAGGCGCAGTTCATGGCGATGCTGACCATGGCCGATGGCGCATCGGTGCTGACCGAAACCATCTTCGAAAACCGCTATATGCATGTGCCCGAACTGGCGCGCATGGGGGCCGACATCGCCGTCAATGGCCGCACGGCCGTCGTCCGCGGCGTGCCCCGCCTCGTCGGCGCGCCGGTGATGGCGACCGACCTGCGCGCCTCGATGAGCCTCATTCTCGCGGGCCTCGCTGCCGAAGGCGAAACCCAGGTCAACCGCGTCTATCATCTCGATCGCGGCTATGAACGGCTCGAAGAGAAATTGTCCGCCGTCGGCGCGGATATCGAACGGGTCAGCGATGGCTGAGGGCCGCGGCCTGGAGACGGATCGTGCCGCGCTGCTCGCGCTCTACGATCTTGATGCCGGTGGTTTCCGCAATCTGGACGAGATCACGGAGTTCGCGGCAACGCTGTGCGACGCGCCGATCGCCTTGGTCAGCATTGTCGAGGATGTGCGCCAGCGCTTCCTGGCCCGCACCGGGCTGGATGCGGAGGAGACACCGCGCGACGTCTCCTTCTGCGCCCACGCCATGCTGGGGTCGGAGATTTTCGTCGTCCCCGACGCCACGCAAAATCATCGTTTCGCCGACAATCTGCTGGTCACTGGACCGCCGCATATCCGCTTCTACGCCGGGGCGCCGCTTGTCGGGGCCGATGGCGTGCCGCTCGGCGCGCTATGCGTCATCGATACCAAGCCGCGCGCCGACCTGACACCGATGCAGCGCCAGGGCATGGTCCTGCTCGCCCGGCAGGTGATGGTCGAACTGGAGGGGCGTCGCCGCAACCGCGACATCATCACCTTCCAGAATGAAAGCGCGGCCGCGCTCGCCACCAGCGACCGCATGTTCCACACGTTGGCCGACACCATGCCGCAAATGGTCTGGTCGACGCTGCCCGATGGCTTTCACGATTATTATAATGCGCGCTGGTATGAATATACCGGCACACCGGCTGGCTCGACCGATGGCGACGGGTGGAGCGGCGTCTTCCATCCCGACGATCAGGAGCGCGCCTGGGGCCGCTGGCGCACTAGCCTCGTCACTGGCGAACCCTATGAGATCGAATATCGGCTGCGCCACCATAGCGGCGAATATCGCTGGACACTGGGCCGCGCCCTGCCGATCCGCAATGCCGAAGGCGAGATCACCCGCTGGATCGGCACCTGCACCGACATTCACGAACAGAAATTGATGATGGAAGAGCGCGAAATGATCGCGCACGAACTTTCTCATCGGATCAAGAATATCTTTTCGGTCATCGCTGGCCTCATTGGCCTGTCCGCGCGCCAGCATCCGCAGATAAGCGATGTCGCCGACGACTTGCGCGACCGCATTCTGGCGCTGGGCCGCGCCCATGATTTCGTGCGCCCGCACAGCGCCGACTCCGCGCCGCAGCCGGGGCAGGGGGTCGGCAGCCTGTCGGGTATCCTCAAACAGATTTTCGCGCCCTATCGCGGCACGGACGGCTCGCGCATCCTGCTGTCGGGCGACGATGCCGCCATCGACGACCGTTCCGCGACGCCGCTCGCGCTGCTCTTCCACGAACTCGCCACCAACGCCGCCAAATATGGCGCGCTCTCGGTCCCGGACGGGCGCGTGCTTCTCGATGTCAGCGCGGTCGGCGACGATATCCGCATCGACTGGCGCGAAGAGGGCGGGCCGAGCATCACGCCTTCCAGCACCGACGGGTTCGGCAGCCGCCTGATGACGCTCAGCGTCGAACGGCAACTGGGTGGTAGAATCGAGCGCGAATGGCGCTCGGAAGGCCTTGCGATCAGCCTCTCGATTCCGCGCCGTTCGATGAGTCGGACGGCAGGAAAGGAATAAAGCCCGCAATATCGGCAGCGCAGGGTTCCGGCGTTTCCTCTGCCGCCAGCTGCAGCGCGGCGACGATGCTATGCGCGCGAAACGGCTTGGTGATCACGCCTAGCGCCGCCACCGAAGCCGGGCCGATCTGGGCGGGATTGGCGGTCACATAGATGACCCGCACGCCATGCTGCATCGCCAGTTCCATGCCGATCGCCGGACCCGTCGGCCCATCGCGCAGGTTGAGATCGACGAGCGCGATGTCGCACGAATCGGCGCAGGCGAGCGCCGCATCCCGGTCGGCCGCGATCGCGCCGACGTCGAATCCGGCGTCCTCGACGATCTGCTCGATTTCCAGCGCGACGAATATCTCGTCCTCGACGATCAGAACCTTCTTGCTCATTCCCATTTCCATATAATCTGGATCAATGGAATGTCCCGCACCGTGGTTCAGTTCCCCCGCTGGCGGATAAAGCCTTGAAAACTACACTATTGGACAGGCCTCACGCCGCCTCGCTGGTCCACAGCGTCTCGAACTCGGTCCCCTTCATCAACAGCACCGACGCCGGATAACCGCCCTCGCTTGCCTGCCGCGCGGTCGCCGTCGCGCTTTCGACCGCCGCCGCCTGGGTCGCGAAGGGGCCATAATAGCTGTTGTTCAGATTGATCTTCCACGCGCCATCATGGTGCAGGACGATGTAGCGGGCATGGGGGAGTTTGGGCGGCAGTGTCTTGGTCATAATACCTCGATGTTATAATGGTGCCAGGCCATGATCGCCGCCGCGCCGCGATGCGGTCGCCAGGCGTCTGCTAAAGCGCGGGTCGCTTTTTCGCTGGGCCGTTCGGGCAATCCCAATATTCGTCCCGTCTCGATCTGCACGGCCAGGTCGCCCGCCGGCCAGATATCGGGCCGCCCCTCGGCAAACAACAGATAGATTTCCGCCGACCAGCGCCCGATCCCCTTGATCCGCACCAGTTGCGCAATCGCTTCCTCGTCATCGGCGGGCAGGGCGTGGAGGTCCAGCGTACCCGTCACCACCATCTCGGCCAGGCTGCGGGCATAGCCCTGCTTCTGTCGCGACAGCCCGCACGCGCGCAACGCATCATAATCCCGCGCCAGTAGCACGTCGGGCGCACAGCCTTCGCCCAGTTCCGCCTCCAACTTGCGCCACACCGCGCCTGCTGACGCCACGCTGACCTGCTGCCCGACGATCGTGCGCAGCAATGTCTCATAGCCCGGCTCGCGCACCCGCGGCTCTGGATAGCCCGCCCGCGCCAGCGCGGCGGCGAAACCCGGCTCGATGGCGGCGATCGCGTCCAGGCTGTCGCGCAGCTGTTGCGCCGTCGTCACCATGATGTTTCCCTCAGCAGCGCTTGATTTCCCGGCGTCCCTCCGTCAGAGCAGCGGAGATAATTTCCTAGGGGACTGGATAGATGCCGAAACTGATCGTGGTCAACCGTGCGGGCGAAGAACAGGCTGTCGAAGGCGACAATGGCCTGTCGGTGATGGAAGTCATCCGCGACAACGGCTTTGACGAATTGCTGGCCCTGTGCGGCGGTTGCTGCTCCTGCGCCACCTGCCATGTCTATGTCGATCCCGACTTCGCCGATGTGTTGCCCGCGATGACCGAGGACGAGAACGACCTGCTCGACAGCTCCGACCACCGCAACGACACCAGCCGCCTGTCCTGCCAGGTCGTGCTGAGCGACGCGCTCGACGGCCTGCGCGTCACCATCGCCCCCGAAGACTGACCCCAAAAAAATCCTCCCCTGCAAGGGGAGACGGAGGGGTGTCACCCTATCAACAGGGCGACACCCTTTCCTTTCTGCTACCGACTCGCCGCCGCATAGAGCGCGATCGCCGCCGCATTGGAGACGTTCAAACTCTCCATCCGCGGACTGATCGGCAGCTTCGCCAATATGTCGCAATGCGCCATGCTGTTGTGCCGCAAGCCTTCGCCCTCGGCCCCCAGCACCAGCGCCACGCGCGATTCGCCGATGGCGTCGCCCAGCACCGTGTCCGCATCGCCATCCAGGCCGATGCGCCAATAGCCTGCCTCGGCAATCTCATCGAGCGCGCGCGCCAGGTTCACCACCCGCACCCACGGCATGATCTCCAGCGCGCCCGACGCCGCGCGCGCCAGCACGCCCGATTCGGGTGGCGCATGCCGGTCCTGCGTGACGATGCACAGCGCGTCGAACGCTGCCGCCGACCGCAGGATTGCGCCGACATTATGCGGGTCCGTCACCTGGTCCAGCACCAGAATCGGGCGCTTGTCGTCGCGGCCCTGTTCCAGCACTTCGTCCAGCCAGACATCGTCCAGTGGTTCGACTTCGGCGACGATGCCCTGATGCGGCGCATCCGACGGGACCATCCGGCCCATATCGGCGACGTCGGCATAGACGATCGGCAGCACCGGGGGCAGGTCGAGCGGGGCCAGCGCTTCGCGCGTGCCCCATATCTTGCGCACGATGCGATTGGGGTTGGCGAGAGCCGCAATAACGGCGTGACGCCCATAGAAGCGCGGGAAGGCGCCCTTGGGCTTGGCGGAGCGATGACCTCTTTTCATGATTGCGCTCATTTCACATCCACCCATTGACAGGCAAGCCTCGTTTCGCCATTGAGCCGCCTCCGGCGCGATGAAAGGCAGTTTTCTGTCATCGCACAGGGTACTGGACAGGTGGCCGAGTGGTTAAAGGCAGCAGACTGTAAATCTGCCGGGCTACGCCCTACGTTGGTTCGAACCCAACCCTGTCCACCACCCTTGCGCGTTGCGCCCCGGCGCGCGGCCTCTTCCGGGTTTCCGGCTGGCGCGCCCTCCCACCGAGCCCGCTGAGAGACGAAAGGGAAGCGCCCATGGCGTGGCTTATCCTCGGCATCGCTATATTTACTGAAATCTGCTGGGCCTTGAGCCTCAAATGGGCCGCAGGGGTCGCCACCTGGCAGGCGTCGATCATCCCGATCGCGCTCAGCTTCCTCAACATGGGCCTCCTCGCCCTCGCCATGCGCGGCATCCCCGCAGGCACCGCCTATGCCGTCTGGACCGGCCTTGGTGCCGTAGGCGTCATCATCGGCGGCATCCTCTTCTTCGGCGACCGCGTGAACGGCGTGCAGATGGGCTTCATGGCGCTGATCGTGGTGGGCGTCGTGGGCACGAAGTTTTTCGCGAGTGCGTGAGGGGGGTGCGCGGGATAGTGCCAGTTGTCGCCTTTATGGAGCCCATTTCTATTTTCCGAAATCGGTCATTCGTTCAGGTTCAGGCGGTCTTTCCGGCGATGGACAAGCAGACGGTTAGCCATCGACCACTTTCCGACCTTCGCGCGAGGGTAGGCCGAAGCCGCTGCTAGTTCGTTCAGGGTGGCCCCTCCTCGATCTTGCGGCTGTTGTGCATCGCAACCTGCTTAATCTGCCCGTCTAAACCCGCTAGTCGGCCTTTCAGAGCCTGCTCCTCACCGTTCCCGCCAAGCATGTTTTGACGAGCAAGGCGCCGCTTCAGATGCTGCCGATGCGGAACGGAAAGCCGATCACCCTTCACGATCACACCGGTGATCTCGGCGGGTCGGTCAATGAACGACTTTTCCTTGTGGTAGCGTAGGCCGTAACCGTGGATCATCTTCTTGATGAGCCAGATGTCCGACGACGGCACCTTCGTTCCTGAGATCGTCACGTCGTCAATGTAGACGGTCATGACGTAATCGCGTTCACGGCAGAACGAATCGAGCTTCGCCCACAGGTCGTAATAGGCGAAGTATGCCATGATCGGGCTTAGCGGGCTGCCGGTGGGAAGCCTGCCTTGAAAGGTCGACAGAGACGTGAGGATCGACGCTACGTCCGTGCGACACTTCATGATCGTCGCAAAAAACCAGAACACGCGACGTGATGGCGTGCTCGGGAAGAACTTCTTGATGTCGAGGCATCGAACGACGCGGTTGTTGCGATGGGAAGCCGCGTTCGTGACGTAGCAGCGCCCTTTGACGGGACAAAAGAGGAAGTCCGGCGGTTCGATCGCTGCGAGGAACTTGGCGATCTTCGCCTGCACGGCTTTCAGGGGAGCGGCTGGGTTCTCGACGTGCCGTTTGCCGCCCCCCTTCTTCTCGATGTCGAATTCGTGATAGTCATCCGCCCTCGCAATCAAGGTCATGAGCGCATTGTTCGTGAGGCCGAGCACTTGAGCTAATTTCGCTGGGCTGCTCGCCTTGAACAGCCTCGACTGATTGAGCGGAATCGCCTTCCTATTCTGCATGTGCCCGGCCAGCGCGGGCTTCGAGGAATTGCATTAGAGCGAGCACCTTCCCGGCAACGAACGTGCGAGCGGTGTCCATTGAACCACCACGCGCCAACGACTCCGAGAAGAACATGATTGAGGAAACGGGAATGTCGAATTGCTTAGAGTATTTCTCGATTACTTCGAGCGTGGGCGTCTTGGTGCCTCGTTCGATCTCCGAGATATAGGAGGTCGAAACGCCCACGCGCTCAGCAGCTTCTTTCTGCTTTAGGTCATGGTAGACCCGAATGAGCCTTAGGGCTTCGCCTAACATGTGCTTGCCTTTCTGTGACGTAATGCAGGGTGGCGGTTTACTCCCGAAAGAACTTGATGGCTGCCAGCGCGAGACCAAGGATCTGTGCGATCCACCGCCCGATAGCAAACACCGCCTTCAAAGTCTGCGGACGGATGAGGGGCTTCGCCCAACGCCGCCGCTTACTCAGTTTCTTCCGCCTACGTTCCCCGTTCAGATCCAATTGTGACATTGGTTTGTTTCCTTCTTCGCCACCCCCACAGCCAATCTGTGAGAGCGCCGTCCTGGCTCGGAAGGATGGGGGAGGAACGCGTTACCCTGATCACCTGAGCGGGCCCCGGCCGTCCGGGGCGCGCTCCGCGCCGCTGTCGTGAGCCCACGACCGCAGCCATTTGGTAGAAGGCCCGAAGCCTGCCTGGAGGGAAAATCCCTCAGTGAATGACGACTTGTCCCCTCTGGTGCCTGAACAATACTTATGTCGCGCAATCCGAGATTCGACGCAAGTCCTTTGATCCGCTCAGAGCGGATTTATCCCTTTCAGCAGCGAAGTGCGATATTTCTGCATCACTTTTGTTGTTGAGCTTAATCTCAGCGCCCGGCGGGCAAGCGTGTAGGTCAGCTCTCCACCCGTCAGCGCCGTTCTCGCGTTCGGTTTCCTGCGGATATAGCCCGGACCGGCAGCTATAACGACCTCCACGCCGGAAACCCGACCGTCTGAAATCGGCCAAAAATCCCTGTCCTACATCTCCCACCGCATGCCATACTCCACCCGCGCTCTTTCTCCCTGTCACCTTCCCCCACCCTGCGGCTCCCCCCTCCGCACACCCACCCACTTCGCAAAAATTCGCCTATTGCGAAATCCGCGCCACCCGTCTGTACCCACGCTTTTGCGTCGGCCACGACACTGTATACTTCGCAACCGGCTGCGCCGTTGCAAAACGCCGCTTCGTGGACTTTGCTGCACCGCACGCCCATGCTAGGGGCGCGCCATGCTTAATCTGAATGCCATCACCGTGCGCCTGGGCGGCCGCATCATCCTTGACCGTGCCGCCGCCGCGCTGCCGCCCCGGTCGCGCGTCGGCCTCATCGGCCGCAATGGCGCGGGCAAGTCCACGCTGATGAAGGTGATGATCGGCCAGCTCGACCCGGACGAGGGCAGTTGCGACATGCCGCGCGACACGCGCCTTGGCTATATCGCGCAGGAGGCGCCGTCGGGCACCGCGACCCCGTTCGAAACCGTGCTGGAGGCGGACAAGGAACGCGCCGCGCTGATGGAAGAGGCGGAGCATACGCAAGATCCCGACCGCCTCGGCCATATCTATGAGCGGCTGACGACGATCGACGCTTACACCGCCCCGGCACGCGCCGCCCGCATCCTGGTGGGCCTTGGCTTTGACGAGGAAATGCAGGGCCGCCCGCTCGACAGCTATTCGGGCGGCTGGAAGATGCGCGTGGCGCTCGCCTCGCTGCTCTTTTCCAACCCGGACCTGCTGCTGCTCGACGAGCCTTCGAACCATCTCGATCTCGAAGCAACGCTCTGGCTCGAAAATTTCCTCAAAGCCTATCGCGGCACCGTGGTCATCATCAGCCATGAACGCGACCTGCTCAACAATGTGGTCGACTATATCCTGCATCTCGAAGGCGGAAAGGTCACCCTCTATCCCGGCGGCTATGACGCCTTCGAACGGCAGCGCGCCGAACGGCTAGCCCAGCTCGAATCGGCCCGCACCAAGCAGCAGGCCGAGCGCGAGAAATTGCAGGAGTATGTCGCCCGCAACTCCGCCCGCGCCTCGACCGCGAAACAGGCCCAGTCCCGTGCCAAGGCGCTGGCCCGGATGCAGCCGATCGCAGCCGCCATCGAAGATCCGACGCTGCATTTCGGTTTCCCCAGCCCCGCGGAACTACGCCCGCCGCTCATCACCATGGACATGGCCTCGGTCGGCTATGGTGACACGCCGATCTTGAAGCGCATCAACATGCGCATCGACCCGGATGACCGGATCGCGCTGCTGGGCCGCAACGGCAATGGCAAGACGACGCTGGCCCGCCTCATCGCCGCGCAACTCGCGCCGATGGAAGGCGAAATGGCGTCCAGCCCCAAGATGAATGTCGGCTATTTCACCCAATATCAGGTGGAAGAGCTGGACGTCACCGACACCCCGCTCGAACATATGACCCGCGTCATGAAGGGCGCGACCCCCGGCGCCGTCAGGGCGCAACTCGGCCGCTTCGGCTTCTCCGGCGAGCGCGCGGTGCAGAAGGTCGGCTCCATGTCCGGTGGCGAACGCGCCCGCCTGGCGCTCGCCCTCATCACCCGCGACGCCCCGCACATGCTGATCCTCGACGAACCGACCAACCATCTCGACGTCGACAGCCGCGAAGCGCTGGTCCAGGCGCTGAACGACTATTCGGGCGCCGTGGTGATCGTCAGCCATGACCGCCACATGATCGAACTGGTCGCCGACCGGCTGGTGCTGGTCGATAATGGCACCGCCCAGCCGTTCGATGGCAGCCTTGACGATTATACCGACATCATCCTGCGCAAGGCCGACGGCAACAGCAGCAGCGGCGACGCGCCCAAGGTCGATCGCAAGGCCGATAAAAAGGCCGCCGCCGAGTGGCGCGAAAAGCAGAAGCTGCTCAAGAACGCGGTCAACAAGGCCGAACGCGAAATGACTGCACTCGCGGCCGAACGCACCCGCATCGACGCGGCGCTCGCCAACCCCGCCAAGGCGACGGCCAAGACCAGCGACCTGATGGTCCAGCGCGCGGCGATCGAAAAGAAACTCGCCGCCGCAGAGGAAGTCTGGATGGAAGCGGGCGCAGCGCTCGAAGCGGGCTAGAAGCAGCGCTCCAGCAACATCAGCGCCGGGTCGCCCTCGACGGCGCGGGCGGTAAAGCCCATTTCCCGCTCCAGCGAGATCGCGGCATGATTGTCGCGGCTCTCGATCGACTGGAGCTTCTTGATGCCCCAATGCCGCGCTTCCTGCGCCATATGGTCGAGCAGGGTCCAGCCGATCCCCTTGCCCTTGAGTTCGGGCAGGATCGAAATGGCGACTTCGCCAATGTCGCCCGCCTTGTCCGCCGCCAGCGTCGCCGCTGCGATGATCGTCGCGCCGCCCGGCTCGAATGCCAACACCGTTTCATGTCGGTGATGCTCGAAGGCGGTAATGTCATGCAGTTGCGCCGGGCTGACATGGCGCACCGCGCTTAGAAAGCGGAAACGCCGGTCTTCGTCGGACACTTCGTCGAAGAAGGCGGCCAGTGCCACCTCATCGTCATGGGTAGCCGGGCGCACCGTGAAGGGAAAGCCGTACCGGGTTTCAAGCGCGATCATCAGATAATATCCTTTTGCATTCAGGCCGCCGCCAATGCCTTCACCAGGAAGTGCAGGGCAGCGCCATCGGGTTCGATCAGGGTGATCATATTACCCGCCCGGATCGCTTGCGCGTCCAGCCGGAACAGCCGTTCGTCATCTTCCTTGCCCGGCGCATAGGCCAGCGCCCAGCCCTCGGCCGTGCGCAACAGGCTGCCGTGCCGGTCGGGTTCGTTGGGCCAGAAACGCCGCACCGTCGCGAGTTCGGGATGGGCGCGATAGGCCGGTTCGTCGATCACGCCATCCTCTCCCAGCGGCAGCCGCAGCACATAGCTGCGCGCCACCGACCCTTTGGGAAAAGCAGGAGAGCTGGCCAGCTCCAGGCGTATCGTGGTCCACGTCATGCCGGAATGAATCGGATTTGGGCGCAGAAAATTCTATAAGGACTATCCCTGATGGTGCGCGCGCCGGGGGACGCCTAGCCATCAAGGGGCGATAAACCCTGCCGGGAGACGTGCGATGAAATCGATCCTGCTGCATATTCATGATGATGTCGGCGCGGACAGCCGCCTGCAGGCCGCCTGCGACCTCGCCCGCGCTTGCGATGCCCATGTCCATTGCGTCCAGGTGACGCCGCTGCCCGATCTGGTCGCGGCCGACGTCTATGGCGGCGCGGGCTATGCCCCCTCGATCGCGGCCGAACTGCATGAGATTGACGAAGCCTATCGCACCAAGATGGAGGCGCGGTTGGGGCAGGAGGATATCGCCTGGGACTGGCGTCAGATCGACGGCGACAGCGTCGCGGGCCTGCTCTCCGCCGCGCGGTTGAGCGACGCGATCGTCGCGACCCTGCCCGAAGGCGGACGGGTCCATGTGTCCGATCCCTTGCCGATCGTCGCCGACTTGGCGCTGGGCGGGCGGACGCCGGTGCTGGCCGTACCGCAGGCGTGCAAGGGTTTTGCCGTCACCGGCACGGCGCTAGTCGCCTGGGACGGGTCGCCCGAATCCTGCGCCGCCCTGCGCGCTGCCGTTCCGCTGTTGCAACGGGCGCAGGCGGTGGAGATCGTGTCTGTCGAGGAAGCCGACAAGGCCGAATTTCCCTCGACCGCCGCGCCCGAATATCTCGCCCGCCACGGCATCAAGGCGCAACTGCATAGCTGGCCGCGCAAGGGCCGGGCGGTGGACGTGGCGCTGCGCGAGGCGATCGGCACGCTGGCGGCGGACTGGGTGGTCATGGGCGCATTCGGCCACAGCCGCTGGCGCGAACTGGTGTTCGGCGGCGTCACCCGCGCCATGCTGCGCGATACGCGTGTGCCCCTCTTGCTGGCGCACTGAAAGAGGGTCATGGTCGGCGCATGGCTGTAGCGGATGATGAAAGCGATGCGCTGACCGACGCGCACAGTCTGGAACAGGCTTTGCTGGGGTCCATCCTGGCGACCATTCCCGATGCGCTGATCGTCATCGACATGCGCGGGCGCATCGTGTCGTTCAGTGCCGCGGCGCAGCGCATGTTCCAATATAGCGAAGCCGATGTGCTGGGCGAGAATATCTCGATGCTGATGCCCTCGCCGGATCGGGAGCGGCATGACGGCTATATCGGCCATTATATCGACACCGGCGAAAAGCGGATCATCGGCATCGGCCGCCTGACCGCCGCGCGGCGGCGCGACGGGTCCACCTTTCCCATCGAATTGTCGGTCGGGGAAGTGAATGATCAGGGCCAGCGCCTCTTCACCGGCTTCATCCGCGACCTGACCGAACGGCAGCAGGCCGAACGGCGCGTCGCCGACTTGCAGGCCGAACTCGCCCATGCCGGGCGGGTGACGGCGATGGGCACGCTCGCCTCCGCGCTGGCGCATGAACTCAACCAGCCCTTGACCGCCATCGCCAATTATATGGAGGCAGGCCGCGACCTGCTCGCCGCCCCCGGCGACCTAGACCGCGCCATGCTGGGCGAAGCGATGGACGAAAGCGCGCGCCAGGCCCTGCGCGCGGGCGAGATCATCCGCTCGCTGCGGGAATTCATCAAGCGCGGCGAAACCCTGCGCCAGCCCGAGCCGCTGCGCAGCCTGCTCGCCGAAGGGGCGGCGCTGGCCTTCATCGGCACCGACAGCCGCGGCATCGACATGGATGTGCAGGTCGACCGCCCCGTCGATCTGGTGCTGGCCAATCGCGTGCAGTTGCAGCAGGTCATCATCAACCTCGTCCGCAATGCGGTGGACGCGATGCAGGACAGCCCGGCCCGCATCCTGCGCCTCACCGCCGCGCCCGCCGACGATGGCAAGGTGGAGGTGGTCGTCGCCGACAGCGGCCCCGGCCTGGACCCCGCCATGTCGCGCACGCTCTTCACCCCCTTCACCACCACCAAGGCCAATGGTATGGGGGTCGGCCTGTCGATCAGCCAGACGATCGTCGAAGGCCATGGCGGGCGCATCTGGGCCACGCCCTCGCAATGGGGCGGCACCGCCTTTCATTTCACTTTGGACCGGGCGGACGACCTATCATGAGCGAACCCTATCCCCTTTATGTCGTGGATGATGACGACGCGATCCGCCGCTCGCTCTCCTTCCTGCTCAAGACCAGCGGCTTTGGCGTGCAAGTCTTCGAAGGCGGACTGCCCTTCCTGAAGGCTGCTGCGACGCTGCCGCAGGGTTGCGTCCTGCTCGACGTGCGGATGCCCGACATAGACGGGCTGGAGGTGCAGCGCGAACTGCGCGCGCGCGGCATCATGCTGCCGGTCATCATCATGACCGGCCATGGCGACATCGACATGGCGGTCGCGGCGATGAAGGCGGGCGCGAGCGATTTCATCGAAAAGCCTTTCGAAAAAGCGACCCTGCTCGCCTGCATCGAATCGGCCCGCAAACAGTCAATCGCCACGCGCGGGGTCGGCGCACGGGCGCAGGAGGCGCAGGCCCGCCTCAACATCCTGACCGACCGCGAACGCGAAGTGCTGGACGGGCTGGTCGAAGGCCTACCCAACAAGACCATCGCCTATGACCTGGGCATCAGCCCCCGCACCGTCGAAATCCACCGCGCCAATTTGATGCAGAAACTGGAAGTCCGAAGCCTGGCCGAAGCTCTCCGCATCGCCTTCCACGCCGTCGAGGGGGCACCGGCGGCATAGGCCAAACTAAACGCGAAGCTGCATGAGCTAAAACCCTCCCCTGCAGGGGAGGAATTTTTAGAAACTCGCTTTCAGGCCGTCGATTACGAATTGGGCGGCCAGGGCGGCGAGTAATACCCCAAGCAGCCGGGTGATCACCGCTTCGATCTTGCGGCCGAGCAGTGCCATCAGCGGACCTGCGGCGAGCAAAGCGCCGAGCATGAGCGCCAGCGTCAAGAGCACCGCGCCCAGCACGACCAGCCGCTCGGTCAGGTCGTGGGCGCGCGACATTAGCAGCATCACCGTGGCGATCGACCCTGGTCCCGCGATCATCGGCATCGCCATCGGGAAGACCGACACATCCTCGACATGGGGTTCTTCGTCGGTGAGTTTCTGCGCCCGGTCCTCGCGCCGCTGGGTGCGTTTTTCGAAGACCATGTCCATGGCGATCATGAACAGCATGATGCCGCCCGCGATGCGGAAACTGTCGAGTTCGATGCCCAGCACGCCGAGCAGTTGCTTGCCCCATAGGGCGAAGACCAGCAGGATGGCGGCCGCGATGCCGACCGCGCGGATCGCCATGGCGCGCCGTTCGGCGGCGCTCGCTTCGCCGGTCAGGCTGGCATAGATGGGCGCGCAGCCCGGCGGGTCGATCACCACGAACAGGGTGACGAAGGCCGACAGGAATAATTCGATCATGTTCCGGCCCCTACTCTGTCTGTGATGACGGCATCATAGCTGCTGCCATTCCATATTTGCACATTGACGGTGCGGCTGCCATCGGCGGCGACGTCAGCGCTCCAGAGCAGGCTGTCGTCGGGCGGCGGGGGCAGGTCATTTTTACCCGGCGGTGGCCCTTCGGGACGCGGCGGCCGCTTGCAGGTGGCGACCTTGCCGGTCAGAAATTCAGGCGCAGCGCGGGGGCTGGCGAGCGGGGCGCGATGATCGAATATCCATTCCCACCGCCCCTTCTTGTCGCGCCGCCAGATGGTGGTGAAATAGCCGACCGATCCGTCCGTGGCGGTCCAGTTGCCGGTGCTGGCGGCGAGGCCACCATCGCATCCGACATAGACGATTGAGGGGGACCAGGTCATTGTTGCGGGCGGATCGGCTCGGCCTTTCAGCCAATCCTTCGCCAGCACCCGTTGCGGCGCGACCATCACGGCGTCATCGGCGGCGGTGTCGCGAAAGGCGGTCCATTGCCCCTTTTGCTTCGCCAGCCGGTTGAAGGCGATTTCAGCGGCGATGACCGAACTGGGGTCGGGCTGAAAGCGCAGCGGCGGGCGGGCGGAGACCGGCACCGCGAGCAGCGCCAGCGCGCTGAGCGTCAGGAGGGCGGCGCGTGCCCTCACAAGCCCTCCGGCTTGGGCAGGCCTGCGCGGGCATGGGCGGCGACCAGCGTGTTGCGCAGCAGCACCGCGATCGTCATCGGGCCGACGCCGCCGGGGACGGGCGTGATCGCGCGGACATGGGCGAGCGCTTCGGCAGTGGCGACGTCGCCGACGATCCGGCTCTTGCCATCCTCGGTATCGGTTACGCGGTTGATGCCGACGTCGATCACCGTCGCGCCGGGCTTGATCCATTCGCCCTTGACCATTTCGGCCCGGCCAACGGCGGCAACGACGATGTCGGCGCGATGCACGATGCTGGCAAGGTCGCGGGTGCGGCTGTGGGCGATGGTCACGGTGCAGCTTTCGGCAAGCAGCAACTGCGCCATCGGCTTGCCGACGATATTGGAGCGGCCGACCACGACCGCCTCCAGCCCCGACAGGTCGCCCAGCTCATCCTTCAGCAGCATGATGCAGCCCATCGGCGTGCAAGGGACCAGCGCCTCCTGCCCCGTCGCCAGACGGCCCGCATTGACAACATGGAAGCCATCGACATCCTTGGCCGGGTCGATCGCGGCGATGACGCTGGCTTCGTCGATATGGTCGGGGAGCGGCAACTGAACGAGGATGCCGTCTATGCGGTCGTCCTGATTGAGTTCGGCGATCAGGTCGAGCAGGTCGTCCTGGCCGATGCTGACCGGGCGTTTGAATTCATAGCTTTCCATGCCGACCGCGACGGTCATCTTGCCCTTCGACCGGACATAGACGCTGCTGGCCGGGTCTTCGCCCACCAGCACGACGGCCAGGCCCGGCTTGCGCCCCGCCTGTGCGGCGAAGGCGGCGACACCCTCGGCCACCGTGTCGCGCAGCCCCGCCGCATAAGCCTTGCCGTCGATGATCTTGCCGATGGTCATGTCGCTTGCACCCATATGTCGATGATGGTGGTGAGGCGCGCCGCAGCGTGCGCCCCATCCCGTATTCGCAGCCGCTTTAGCCGGTTGGTGTCGCCCGATTCCAGTAAAATCGCGCTTTTGGGCCAATCGAGCGCCTTGGCCAGCAGCGCGATCAGCGCGCCATTGGCGCGGCCCTTTTCGGGTACGGCGCGCACGCGGGCTGATAGCCAGGCCGCGCCCTTCTCGTCCGTCCAGCCGCCGCCGATCGCATCCTTCTTAGCGCCCGGCGTCAGCCGGACGGCGAGCAGCAGATCGTCGCCCGCCAGCGACCAGACCGCGGTCAGATCGTCGCGCGCATCAGCGCCCCGAACAGATTTTCGCGCACCGGCCCCTGCAGGATGATGACCGCGAGCAGCACGACCATCGGCGACAGGTCGAGCGCACCCAGATCCGGCAGCACCTTACGCACCGGGCGATAGAGCGGCTCGGTCATGCGATCGAGCGCGTAGAGGCCGTTGCGCACATATTCGTTGGACGTGTTGATGACGTTGAAGGCGATCAGCCAGCTCAGCACCGCTTGGACGATGATGATCCACCACACCGCTTCCAGCACGATATAGACGATGCCGTTGAGGGCGTTCAGAAGTTCGTACAAGCTATCGTTCTCCGCTGGTCACCCGCCACAGGGGGCGGGTTCTTCGGTCTATGCTTTAGCGCAGGCGGCAGGCCGTCCACAAGCGGCAGCACGCGCCCTTAGCGCCGGATCAGCGTGCCCGCGCCGCGCCGGGTGAAGATTTCCAGCAGCATTGCATGGGGCACCCGGCCGTCGAGGATGACGGCGGCGTCTACCCCGCCCTCGACCGCGCGGACGCAGGTTTCGAGCTTGGGGATCATACCGCCGCTGATCGTGCCATCCTGTTGCAGGACTTCGATCCCCTGCGGGTCGAGGTCGGTCAGCAGGTTCTTGTCCTTGTCCAGCACGCCCGCGACATCGGTCAGCAGGAAGAAGCGCGACGCGCCGAGTTCGGCGGCGATCGCGCCCGCCATCGTGTCGGCATTGACGTTATAGGTATGGCCGTCCGCGCCGATACCGACGGGGGCGACCACGGGGATGATGCCGTCCTGCGTCAGCGTGTCGAGGATGCGGCGGTCGACCTTCACGGGGTCACCGACGAAGCCCAGGTCGACATTGCGCTCGATCCCCGAATTGGGGTCGGCCTCGCGCTTGCCCAGCACTTTTTCGCACAGGATCAGGTTGCCGTCCTTGCCGGAGATGCCGACAGCGCGGCCGCCTGCTCCGGCGATCCAGCCGACGATTTCCTTGTTGATGGAGCCAGCCAGCACCATTTCGGCGATCTTGGCGGTTTCAGCATCCGTGACGCGCAGGCCGCCGACGAACTCCGATTCGACGCCCAATTTCTTGAGCATCGCGCCGATCTGTGGTCCGCCGCCATGGACGACGACGACATTGATGCCGACCGCCTTCATCAGCACCACATCCTCGGCGAAGTCGCGCGCGGCTTCGGGGTCGCCCATGGCGTGGCCGCCATATTTGACGACGAAGGTCTTGCCCGCATAGCGCTGCATATAGGGCAGCGCTTCGACCAGGGTTTCGGCCTTGGCGAGGAGCGCGGGATCGGGGGCGTGATTGCTGTTCATGCGCGGGCGCATAAGCCCTAAGCGGGGGTATCGCAAGGCCGGGACCGTACAGCGACCCGGACAAGGGTCGCGTGTTTTTCGATTTTGATTAGTTAGCTAACTAATCGAAGTGTCACCCCTCAGGCGCGATCGAGCCGCCGACCAAGGCCCACCAGCAGATAGATGACCGGCGGGACGAGCAGTGCGGACAGCACGACCTTGGCGAGCATCTGCCCCAGCAGCAGTTCGCCGATCGGGAAGATGCCGTAAAAGGCGATCGAGACGAACAGCAGCGTATCGACGATTTGCGAGAGGATGCTGGCGACGGCGGCGCGCAGCCAGAGCATCCGGCTGCCCTCCTGTCCCTTTAGCGCCGCGAAGAGCGTGACGTTGAGCGTCTGCGAAATGCCATAGGCGATGATGCCGCCGAGCCAGATACGCGGCGTGCCGCCCATCATCATCGCAAAGGCTTCGGCACGGGCGGGGTCCATGTCGCTAGCGGCGGGCACCGACAGGACGATGATCGACAGCAGGATCGAGGCGATCAGCGGCAGAAAACCGATCTGCACCAGCCGGTTGGCAACCGCGCGGCCATGGAGTTCCGCCACCGCGCTGGAAATCGTCACCAGCAGCAGGAAGGCGAAGATGCCCGCCTCGACCGCCAGCGGCCCCAAGCCAACCATAGGTCCAAGCGCCGAGATCGGCCCCAATGTCACCTGCTTGTTGCCCAGCACGCCCGCGATGCAGACCATGCCACCATAAAAGATCGCGAAGGAAAAGAGCGAGCGGCTGATCAGCGCGGGAGAGGTGGTCATCCTTGGCCCTTAGCCCTATTTGCGGACGTGGGAAAGATAGCGCGGGTCAGGCGGTGAGTTGATATTTGACGCCCATGGCCTGGGCCAGATGGCGCAAGCGGCGTTCGACGGCTTCGCCGAACAGGTCCGCATCGTCCTTTTGCAGCGACAAAGTGAGCAAGTCGCCTTCGCGCGCCAGCCGCGAGAGGTTCAATGGCCCTTCGACACCGCCCGACAGACGCTGTGCGAGGCGGATCGCAAGGCCCCATAGCGCGGCGTGGTGCAGCGCTTCGGGCGAAGCGAGTTGTTCGACGCCGAGCGGGATGGACAGGCCACCACCGAAATTGCTGTGGAGCGCCTGCGCCAGCATGGCGCGTTCCGCTGCGGTGATGCCGACCCAATTGCTGTGTAGCGCGATTTCCACCCCGCGTTCGGCGCGGAAATCGGGGTTGGCGCGCCAGCCGACATCGGCGAGCAGGCAGGCGGCGCGGCGGATGCGGCGCAGATCGGCGCTGTCGTCCAGAAAGAGCGGCGCGATCCAGCGTTCGATGCGGTCGCCATGGCCGCGGAAACGCGACTGCGCCTCCCCTTCCGCTTCGGCCGCGACCAGCAGGGGGTCATCCTGCCGAATATCGGCGGGCAGATCTTCGTAGAGCAGCCCTTCGCGCAGGCCATAGGCCGATACGATCAGGCCGCTCGACCGTAACTGCCGCACGACGACCGACAGCAGGGCCGCGGCATTGGGCAGGGTCGGGATGCGCGATCCGCTCATCGCCGGGATGCTTTTGAGCCGGGCGCGGCCGACATGCGAGACGATGCGGGTCAATTGTTCGGCGCGCGCGGCGGTCATTTCATATTGATGGACGACGGGCAGCGGGAAATTGGTCAATTGCATGTCGAACCGCGCCAGCGCGCGCCACGATCCGCCGACCAGATAGAAGGGCAGGTCCGGTTCAGGCTGCCAGCCCGCTTTCTCCATCATCGCCTTGACCCGCCGTTCCAGCGCGCCCGGCCCCTTGGCGCGGATGGCGGGCAGGCGCAGGACGCCCAAAGGCAGCGATATCGTCTGTTCGACCGCGCCGTCGCGAATCCGGGCCAGTTCCAGGCTGCCGCCGCCCAGATCGCCGACGATGCCGTCTGCGCCCGGAATGCCCGACAGCACACCCATGGCCGCGCCGATCGCTTCCTGCGCGCCGGTCAATATTTCGACGGTCAGGCCCATGGCGGCGGCGCGGGTGATGAATTCGTCGCCATTGGTCGCATCGCGCACCGCCGCCGTGGCGACGCAGCGGATATGGGCGACCTTCATATCCTGGCACAGATGGGCGAAGCGGCCGATCGCGCGCAGGCCGCGCTCCATCGGTTCTTCCTCGATCCGGCCGGTCCGGGCGAGCGAGGCGCCCAGTCCCGCCATCACCTTTTCATTGAACAGGATGAAGGGCAGTCGCCGTGGCCCGTCATAGACGACGAGGCGCACGCTGTTGGAGCCGATGTCGATGATCGCCGTGCGCGCGGTGGCGGGCTGGGGCGAGGTCGCCATGGTCTGGGCAGCGGCGCGGACCCGGCTGAGCATCGAGTTCATGAGGGTCAAACCCGCCCGCGCAAGCGCAAAGTGGGCACCGCTTCATTGTCGAGCGCCGCACCACGGCCCGACAGCGACGGGTTGGTCATGAAATAGCGGTGCAGGTTGAACGGCCTTTCGCCCGCATCGACGCGCGCATAATGGCCGTCGCTGTCCAGTTCCCAGCTTTGTTCGGTGTCGATGAGGTTGGCGACCATCACCTGGTCGAGAATCTGGTCATGGACGGTGGGATTTTCGATCGGGGCCATGAATTCGACGCGCCGGTCGAAGTTGCGCTGCATCCAGTCGGCCGAGCTGATATAGACTTTCGCGCCATTATTGGGCAGCGCCTTGCCATTGCCGAACACGGCGATGCGGCTATGTTCCAGGAAGCGGCCGACGACCGATTTCACCCGGATATTTTCGGACATGCCCGGCACACCGGGACGCAGGCAGCATATGCCGCGTACGATCAGGTCGATCTGAACGCCCGCATTGCTGGCAGCATAGAGTTTTTCGATGATCGCCGGGTCCACCACTGAGTTCATCTTCGCCCAGATGTTGCCCGGTCGCCCGGCGCGAACATGGTCGATCTCGTCATCGATCAGGCGGCACAGATGGTCGCGCAGGTCGCGCGGCGACATGACCAGCTTTTCCAGCCGCTTGGGTTCAACATAGCCGGTGATGTAATTGAACAGCGCGGCGGCATCGCGGCTATAGGCCGGGTCCGCAGTGAAGAAGCTCAAATCGGTATAGATGCGCGCGGTGATCGGGTGATAATTGCCGGTGCCGAAATGGCAGTAGCTGCGGAACTGCTCGCCCTCGCGCCGGATCACCATCGAAATCTTGGCGTGGGTCTTCCAGTCGATGAAGCCATAGACGACCTGCACCCCGGCGCGTTCGAGCGCATCGGCCCACAGGATATTCTGTTCCTCATCGAAACGGGCTTTCAGTTCCACCACGGCGGTCACGGACTTGCCCGCTTCCGCCGCGTCGATCAGCGCGCGGATGATCGCCGACTGCTTGCCTGCGCGATAGAGCGTCTGCTTGATCGCCACCACATCGGGGTCGATCGCCGCTTGCTTGAGGAAGGAGACGACGACGTCGAACGCCTCATAGGGATGGTGGACGACAATGTCCTTGGCGCGGATCGCGGCGAAGCAATCGCCACCATATTCGCGGATGCGTTCGGGGAAGCGCGGCGCATAGGGTTCGAATTTGAGGTCGGGCCTGTCTTCATCGACGATGCCGGACAGATCGCCAATGCCGACAAACCCCTCGACCTCGGCGATGATCGCCTCATGCCCCTGGATCATGTCCTGCAGCATTTCCTCGACCGGTTCGGGGATACGCTCTTCGATTTCCATGCGGATCACGCGGCCACGACGGCGGCGCTTGATCGCGCTGCGGAAGTGGCGGACCAGATCCTCGGCCTCTTCCTCGATTTCGATGTCGCTGTCGCGGATGATGCGGAACACGCCGCTGTTGCGCACCTGATAGCCGGGGAAGAGATCGCCCGAAAAGCGCCGCACCACCGCTTCCAGCGCGATATAGCGGGCCGTTGGCCCCGGCACGCGCACGAAGCGGTCAAGCGTCGCGGGGATCATCACCAGTTCGCGGATCGGCTGCTTGTCCGACAGGCGTTGCAGGTCGAAGACGATCGACAGCCCCTGATTGGGGATGAAGGGGAAGGGATGCGCCGGATCAAGCGCCTGGGGCGTCAGGATCGGGAAGATTTGCGTCAGGAAATGGTCGCGCAGCCAGGCTTCGCACAAGGGGTCCATGGGGCTGGACGGGCCGATGACTTCGATGCCGACCTGCCCCAGCTCGCCGTGCAATATGCCCCAGACCTTTTGCTGCGCCGCCATCAGCCGGGCGGTTTCGGCGGCGATCGCGGCGAGTTGCTGCCCGGCGGTCAACCCGTCGACCGAGCGCAGGTCGACATCCTGCAACTGCTGCCCTTTGAGCCCCGCGACGCGGACGGAGAAAAATTCGTCCAGGTTCGCGCCGGAGATGGACAGGAAGCGCAGCCGTTCCAGCAAGGGATGGGCGCGGTTCATCGCTTCTTCCAGCACCCGCTGGTTGAAGGCGAGCCAGGACAGTTCGCGGTTGAAATAGCGTTCGCTGTGCAGCGACAGGCTGGGTGTGGGATCGGCTTCGGCCACGGATTACTCGCGGTTGGCGGTGGAAGGATCGGGCGGCACTATAGGCAGAAATCCGGCAGCTTGCAGAGCCTCTTTCGCCAGTGCGGTGGAAATCTTACGACCAGATGACAGCGCCGCCGCGTCGAGCAGACGGGTGACGGCGTCGATCGCGCCATAGCTACGCTCTATCCGGCGCAATAGCCAGTCCGGCAGATCGGCGGCATAGCCTGCCCCGGTTCGGTCGAAGGCGCGGGCGATCAGCGCGCGGGCGAGCGCTTCGTCCGGCTCGGTGATGGCGACATGCGGCACTGCCGCGAGCCTGGAGCGCAGGTCGGGCAAGGCGACGGTCCAGCTTGCGGGCGGGGTCCGCCCCACCATCAGCAGCGGTCGTCGGTCGGTCTGCGCCGCGTTCCAGGCGTGGAACAGGCGATGTTCGTCCTGCCCCTGCGCCTCGTCGATGATCGTGCCGCCGCTCATCCGCGCGAAGTGGCGGGCGAGCGTCGAGCGCCCCGATCGCGGCGGGCCGGTGAGGACGCTGACCGACAGGGGCCAGTCGCGCCAGCGCTCCAAATGGGTGACCGCCTGGGCATTGGCCTCGCTGACCAGGAAATCCCCGTCGCGCGCATCGCCATGCCAGTCGAAGGGCAGGCTGATCTGGCTCATTGCGCGGCGGGGGCGGGTCCGGCGGGCGCGGCGCGACGGCTGATCCGCAGCGTGGTACCGGACGCCGCGACGGTATAGCCGCGTGCCTGGAGGCCCGCGCGGAGCATTTCGACCGTGCCCTCGAAACTGACCTGCATCACCGATGTCCCGCCGAGCGCCAGGCTGCTGGTCGTCGCCGAGCGGACGCCCGGCACCGCGCGCACCGCCGCCTCGCCTTGCGTCACCGATCCGACATCGGGCGTGTCGAACTGGATCGCAAAGCTGGTGCCGGTCGTGGCGGCGGTGGGCAGTTCGGTCGTTTCGACGATCGCCTCGGTCACATTTTCCAGCTCCAGCGTGGCGGGATCGACCGGTTCCTCGATGATCAGCGAGGGGTCGGGCCGCAGGCGGCCGTCGTTGAGCGCGCGGATATAGAGTTCATCGAGCCGCCGGGCGCCTTCGTCCAGCATCTTGGGCAAGCCGCTGTCGTTGGACGCGCGTAGCGTGACGCTGCCGATCAGACTGTTGTCGGGGCCATAGCGCGCAGTGAAGGTGGCGGTCACGGGGCCGCCGGGATAGGCGCGGTCGAGCCGGGCGATCGGGATCACCACATCGGCCGCGCCATATTGGTCGAGCAGCACGCGCCACCATAGCCGCCCGCGCCGTCCGGTCTGTCCGGCGTTCAGCAGGATCGGGTCGGCGATCGACCCCGCGACGCGGACATAGTCGATGGCGCTGTCACCAGTGCGATACCGTGCCCAGGCCTTTTGCCATTCATTGGTGCGTTCGTAGGAGACCGCCGAGCCGCCATCCCACATTACGGGAATGACGAGGAGAGGCGGCGAACGCATCGCATTGCCCGATACGCCAAGCAACTGGCCGGTGCGGGCGCGGTCGAACAGGATGCTGAGCGTCGCGACATAGCGCGTCGGCCCGGCCTGTTCATAATCAATCTCGATGCCCGACACCATCGCCTCGATCTGCGAATCGGACAGGGCTGGCGCACCCGCGCCGCTATGCGTGCGGCTCCACAGCATCCGCCACGCCTGCCGCTGGGCCATGCGCCAGCCCGCATAGCGGGCGGTATCGGCATCCTTGGCGACGACATCGACCTTGACGCCGCGCACTTCGAAATCGCCGCCGCTGGCGATCGGCGGTACGCCACGCTCCCCCTCCATCTGCGCGAACAGCGCGGCGGCCGCGAGGCCGAGCGCGATGGCGAACAGGATCTGTGCCGGACGCGACAGGGCACGCAGCATGGTGCCGGGCGACAGAGAAAGGCGGGACAAGGTCTGGGCAAGGCTCACGCGCGCCCTTTTGGCGGGATTTGCCCTATATGCCAAGCGCCAACCCATGCATCCTTCCGTTTTCGCATCGATTGCTCTAGGCGCGTCAGCCATGACCGATACCGAATCCTATAGCTACGCCAAGGCTGGCGTCGACATCGCCGCCGGCAATGCGCTGGTGCGCGCCATCGCTCCTTTGGCCAAGGCCACCCGCCGCCCCGGTGCGGACGCGGAACTGGGCGGCTTTGGCGGCTTTTTCGACCTCAAGGCGGCGGGCTTTACCGATCCGTTGCTGGTCGCGGCCAATGATGGCGTGGGCACGAAGCTGAAGCTCGCGATCGACCATGGCCGCCATGACGGGGTGGGCATCGACCTGGTTGCCATGTGCGCCAACGACCTGATCGTGCAGGGGGCCGAACCGCTTTTCTTCCTGGATTATTATGCCACCGGCAAGCTGGAGAGCGGCGTGGCCGAGCGCGTCATCGCCGGGATTGCCGAGGGTTGCCGGATCGCGGGCTGCGCGCTGATCGGCGGCGAAACCGCGGAGATGCCGGGCATGTATGCGCCGGGCGACTATGACCTGGCGGGCTTTTGCGTCGGCGCGGTCGAACGGACCAAGGTGCTGACCGGCAACCGGGTGAAGGCGGGCGACGTGCTGCTGGGCATTGCTTCGTCGGGGGTTCATTCCAACGGCTTCTCGCTGGTCCGCCGCCTGGCCGCCGACAAGGGGTGGAAGCTCGATCGGCCCGCCATCTTCGACAATGAAGTGCTGCTGATCGACGCGCTGATGGCGCCGACGCGCATTTATGTGAAGAGCCTGCTGCCGCTGGTGCGCGCGGGCATGGTCAATGCGCTGGCGCATATCACCGGCGGCGGCTTGCTCGAAAACATCCCCCGCGTGCTGCCCGACGGCTGCCATGCGATGGTCGATGCGGACACTTGGGAGCAGCCACGCCTGATGGCCTTCCTTCAGGCGCAGGGGCATATCGACCCCGCCGAAATGGCGCGCACCTTCAATTGCGGCATCGGCATGGTGCTGGCCGTGGACGAGGCCCATGTCGCGGGCGTCACCACGTCGCTGGCCGCGGCGGGCGAGAGCGTCCACCGCATCGGCGTGGTGCAGGCGGGCGACAAGGGCTGCACCGTGCGCGGATCGACCGAGACCTGGAGCGCGAAGGCCGACTGGTCAGCGACGCATTTGGGGTAAGATAAGACAAATTTGCTCCGTTCAGGCTGAGCCTGTCGAAGCCCTGTTCTTTCTTTTAAGAAAAGTAAGGCCCTTCGACAGGCTCAGGGCGAACGGAGTTAAACTGATGGCTAAAGCCAAAGTCGGCGTCCTGATTTCCGGGCGCGGGTCCAATATGGCGGCGCTGCTCTACGCGGCGAAGGCCGATGACTGTCCCTATGAAATCGTGCTGGTCGCCGCCAATGATCCGGATGCGCCGGGGCTGAAACTCGCCGCCGCCGAAGGGATTGCGACCTTTGGCCAGAGCCATAAGGGCTTGAAGCGCGCCGATTTCGACCAGATCATCGATGCGCAGTTGCGCGCGGCGGGTGCCCAATTTGTCGCGCTGGCGGGCTATATGCGGCTGCTGTCGCCCGAATTCGTCGCGGGATGGGAAGAGCGGATGCTCAACATCCACCCCAGCCTGCTGCCCAAATATAAGGGGCTGGACACGCATCAACGCGCGATCGACGCGGGCGACAGCCATACGGGTTGTTCGGTGCATATCGTGACGGCGGCGCTGGACGATGGCCCGGTGCTGGGCCAGACGCCGGTCGCGATCCTGCCCGATGACGATGCCGATACGCTGGCCGCCCGCACACTGATCGCGGAGCATCAGCTCTACAGCCGCACCCTCGCTGCGTTCGTCAGCCGCGAGCGCCACCCGGACTGGCTGCTCAACAAGGTGCGCGAAACTGCGCTGGCCTTGCCGCAGGCGGACGAGATCCTCTCCCACGGCATGCCCTGCTTCGGCATCGTCAAAGGCAAGAAATTCGCCTATTTCACCCGCGACCATCATGGCGACGGCATCCTCGCCCTGCTGGTCAAGACCACCGCGCCCGAAGAACAGGCGAGCCTGATCGAAGCCGACCCGGCGCGCTATTATCGACCCGCTTATTTCGGCACCGATTGGGTCGGCATCCGCCTGGACCTGGGCGATACGGACTGGGAGCATATCGCAGAACGGCTGCGCGCCAGCTGGCGGCAGGTTGCGCCGAAAAAGCTGCTGGGGCTGATGGATATTGCGGAGGAGTTTTAAGGGGGGGCTTTTTAGGGTGGGAGAATTTCCCCCGCCCGCTGGCAGGACTGTTGCAAATGCCTGCGATCGGGATCGCATCGAAGGGGGCTAAACGTCTTAAAATCGGCGCATTTAGTAATCTACCCCTGGTAGGGGAGGTGGCTGCGCAAAGCGCAGGCCAGGGGTGTCGCCATCTCGATAGGGTGACACCCCTCCATCTCGTCGTGGTCCTCAAACCGAGGCACATGACTCCGCTCGGCCCCTTACAGGGAAGGATACACTATCAGCTCCGAACGTCAGCCTCGGTCACCGGCGAGATCTTAATCTCCACCCGGCGGTTGGCGGCCTTGCCTTCCTCAGTCGCGTTCGACGCGATCGGCTGGGTCTCGCCAAAGCCGCGCGTGCCCATGCGGGCCGACTGGACGCCACGGCTCACCAGATAGCTCGATACCGCCTGGGCGCGGCGTTCGGACAGGGTCTGGTTGTAGGCGTCGGCCCCATCGCTGTCGGTATGACCGAACACATCGATATAGGTTTTGGGATATTGCGCCAGAACCGACGCGACATCGTTCAACGTCGGCTGGAACTGGGGCTGCACATCGGCCCGGTCATAGGCGAAGGTGATGCCCGACGGCATGCGCAGTAGCAGGTCGTCGCCATCGCGAATCACGTCGACGCCGGTGCCTGCTGTTTCTTCGCGCAGCTTGCGTTCCTGCGCATCCATATAGGCACCGATGCCCGCACCCGCGACCGCGCCGATGCCCGCGCCCAGAATCTTCTCGGTCCGATCGCTGCGCCCGCCGACCAGATCGCCCAGCAGATAGCCGCCCAGCGCGCCGCCGATGCCGCCGATCGCAGCCTTCGAAATCGTGCGCTGACCCGTGGTCGGGTCGGTGGTGCAGGCGGTGGTGGCGAGCATGGCAGCCAAACCGGCCGCACCGATGATGCGATGTGAAATCCTCATGAAACTATTCCCTTATCTTATCGCCCTGTGGAGCGGATGTCCCCAAATCGCTGAGCGGACGTCTTTGTTCCACAAGCGAACTGAACTCTTGATGATGGGATGGTTGTGCAAATGAAAGAATAGAGGGTATAGCCTTTCCCCGACCACCATGGCCACGATACCTCTCCCCAATCCGACGCCCTTTCCCTGGGCCGATCTTGTCATCATCCTCGCGCTGGTGGCGTTGAACGGCGTCTTTGCGATGTCCGAACTCGCCATCGTCTCCGCACGCAAGCCCCGGCTGCAGGGCTTGGAGAAAGCGGGGCGCAAGGGCGCGACGACGGCGATCGCGCTGGCCAGCGATCCCGGCAAATTCCTCTCCACGGTCCAGATCGGCATCACCCTCATCGGCATCATCGCCGGTGCCTATTCGGGGGCGAGCCTGGGCGGGCCGGTGGGCGAACGGTTGCAGTGGCTCGGCTTGTCGGCCGATGCCTCGCAAACATTGGGCTTCGCCGTCGTGATCGGCCTGACCACCTATGCCTCGCTCATCATCGGCGAACTGGTGCCCAAGCAATTCGCCCTGCGCGCGCCCGAACCGATCGCGGTGCTGGTCGCGACGCCGATGCTGTGGCTCTCGAAGATCACCGCGCCGGTTGTTTGGATATTGGATGGGTCGAGCAGCCTGATTTTCAAGCTGTTGCGGATGGACCGCGAATCGGAAAGCCATGTCACGGCCGAAGAACTGCACCTGATCGTCGCCGAGGCGAGCAAGTCGGGCGTGATCGAGGAAAGCGAGCGGGCGATCATTTCGGGTGTCGTGCGCCTGGCCGACCGCCCGGTGCGCGAAGTCATGACCCAGCGGATGGACGTCGACTGGATCGACATCGCCGCCGACGAAGACACGATTCGTGCCCGCCTGCTGGAAACGCCGCATACGCGGTTGCCGGTGGGGCGCGGATCGGTGGAAGATATTATTGGCATCGTCCAGGCCCGCGACATCATGAGCGCGCTGTTCCGGGGTGAGGCGCTCAATGTCGGCGCGCTGATGCGCAAGGCGGAGGTCGTGCCCGATCAGGTCGATGCCATGGATGCGCTCGAAGTGCTGCGCCGCTCCGACGTGCCGATGGTCATGGTCCATGACGAATATGGTCATTTCGAAGGCATCGTGACCCCGGCCGACCTGCTGTCGGCGATCGCCGGCCATTTCGCGTCGGACCGCGATGCGTTCGACGAACCCGATCTGGTCGAGCGCGAGGATGGCAGCCTGCTGGTGTCGGGCCAGATGCCGATGGACCAACTGGCCGAACGCATCTGCATCGACCTGTCCGAAGACCGCGACTATGCGACCGTCGCGGGCCATGTCCTGTGGCTGATGAAGCGCCTGCCCGAAGTCGGCGACTATATCGACGATCAGGGCTGGCGCTTCGAGATCGTCGACATGGACGGACGCAAGATCGACAAGCTGCTGGTCGCGGAACGCTAAGCGAGACCAAGTTCCTCCCCGGTAAGGGGAGGGGGGCCGGCGAAGCCGGGGGAGGGGTGTCACCCTATCGAGAGGGCGACACCCCTCCGTCTGGCCTGCGGCCATCCACCTCCCCTACCAGGGAGGATGACAAGAGACGGACGTCAACCTTGCCCTCTCCCGTCTTCACGGGAGAGGCTACGGAGACTTGGCAGCTTGCTGCCTAGTCGATGTCGGTGAGGGTCTTTTCTTCCAGATGCCAGGCAGACCCTCACCCTCCCACGCCTGCGGCGCGGGCCCCTCCCTCTCCCGTGAAGACGGGAGAGGTGTACATCAGTCGCCACCTTCCGGCACGCCCACCCCACAAACAAAACGGGCGCGACAACAAGTGCCGCGCCCGTCAAATCCGCAAGGCGGATGGTGCCACCTAAATCCGATTATTCCGCCGCGTTGGCTGCGTTCTCGGCCGGGGCTTCGGCGGCGTTGGCGGCATTGCCTGCCTCGGCCGCATTGTCACCCTCGGCGGCCGGTTCGGCATCGGCGGCGGGCAGGGGCAGGTTGGAGCCCTGCGTATTGAGCCAGGCGATCAGGTTGGCGCGATCGACCGGGTTGCCAAGGCCAGCAAAGGTCATCTTGGTGCCCGGCGCATATTCGCGCGGGCTCTTGAGCCACTTGTCCATCGCTTCGAACGTCCAGTTGCCCGGAACCGACTTGAGCGCTTCGGAATAAGCGAAACCGGCGACATGGCCATGCGCCTTGCCGACTGTCGCCCACAGATTGGGGCCGATGCCGTTCGCGCCACCCTGGTTCACGGTGTGGCAGGCGGCGCACTTGGCGAACACCTTTTCACCCGCCGCGACGTCCGCGCTGGCGAGCAGGGTGTTGAGGCTGGGACCAGCGACGCCGCCTTCGCCCTCGGCTTCGACGCCCTCGATCGCATAGCCCATGGTTTCGGGCCGCTCGTCATGGAAAACTTTGGAACTGACGATCGCGCCGCCAAGCGCGATGATGCCCGCGAACAGTGCCCAGCCCGCTACGGTATTGAAACGATCGCCCATTTCGCTCGATTTCCCTTGCGTATCTTTTCGGGCGGCTATGTTCCGGCCCCCTCTTGAGGGCTGCCATAATGGCGGACACGCCAAGGTGCAAGCCGGGTTGACGCGGGAAATATGTCAGTCCTGTTCACTGCCGCCCCGCCGATGCTTGCGCAGGCCCAAGCAAATGCATAAGCGCGCAACCACCCATGGACAATTATCCCGCCCCCGCCCGCATCATCGTCGCCGACCTCGCGGCCAAGGCCGCCGCCGATCCGGCCCGTGCCGTCGCCTATCAGGGCGCGCCGGGGGCCAACTCGCACCTCGCGGCCTTGGGCTATGCGCCCGATTGCGTGCCCTTGCCCTGTTTTGCGTTCGAAGATGCGATCGACGCGGTGCGTAATGACCTCGCCGCGCGCGCTATCATCCCGATCGAAAACAGCCTGCATGGGCGGGTTGCCGACATGCATTTCCTGCTGCCCGAATCGGGGCTGGCGATCGTCGATGAATATTTCCTGCGCATCCGCCATTGCCTGATGGCGCCCGACAATAGCCCGGTGAAAAGCGCGATCAGCCACCCCCAGGCGCTTGGCCAATGCCGCCACTATCTGCGCGAGCGCGGTATCCAGCCGGTCGCCTATGCCGATACGGCGGGCGCGGCGGCGCTGGTGGCGGAACGCAAGACGCCGGGCGAAGGGGCGATCGCGCCTTATCTGGCGGCGGAACTCTACGGCCTGCGCCTGATCGCCGAGAATATCGAGGATAGCGACGATAATATGACGCGCTTCCTGGTGCTGGCGCGCGAACCCAAAATGCCGATCGCCAATGTCGGCCCGGTCATGACCACCTTTTTGTTCGAGGTGAAGAATGTCCCCGCCGCGCTTTACAAGGCGATGGGCGGCTTTGCGACCAATGGCGTCAATATGACCAAGCTGGAAAGCTATCAGCGCGGCGCGAGCTTCGCCGCGACCGAATTTTTCTGCGATATCGAAGGGATGCCGGGCGATCCGGCGGTCGACCGGGCGCTCGCCGAACTGGAGTTCCACACCAAATGGGTGCGGGTGCTGGGCAGCTATCGGCAGGCACGCCCCCGCACTTAAGTGCAGGCTCCCGCTTTCGCAGCCGCGCAATCGCGCCTATAGGCGCTTCATGGTCGCAGCTATTCTTTTGTCCGCCCTGGCGATGAGCGCCATTGTCGGCGTGCGGTATCTGTTGGCGAGCGGGGGCTTTGCGCTCGCGACCCGGATTCGCCAGCCAGGCCTGTATCGTGGCCTGGAAAAGCAGATGGGGCGGGAGATCGCCTGGTCGCTCGCCTCCGCGCTGATCTATGGCATACCCGCGGGCGTGGTCGCCTGGGGCTGGCAGGCGCATGGCTGGACGCGCATCTACACCGATGTCGCCGCCATGCCGCTCTGGTATCTGCCGCTGTCGGTGCTGCTCTATCTCGCCGCCCATGACACCTGGTTCTACTGGACCCACCGCTGGATGCATCGGCCCAAGCTGTTTCGCATCGCCCATGCAGTGCATCATGCCAGCCGCCCGCCCACGGCCTGGGCAGCGATGAGCTTCCACCCCTGGGAAGCGCTGACCGGTGCAGTGGTGATCCCGGCGCTGGTGTTCCTCATCCCCATCCATGTCGGCGCGCTTGGCGTCGTGCTGACGATCATGACGGTGATGGGGGTCAGCAATCATATGGGGTGGGAGATGTTCCCGCGCTGGATGGTGCGCGGGCCGATCGGCGGATGGCTGATCACCGCGACGCATCATCAGCGGCATCATGACCGCTATAATTGCAATTATGGCCTCTATTTCCGCTTTTGGGACCGGCTGTGCGGCACCGACCAGGGGCTGGGCGATTTCACGACGAAGGCGCGCGCATGATCGGGCGGTTGGCGATGGCTGTCATCGCGCTGGCGGGATTGAGGGGGGCTGCGCCGCTGGGCCAGCCCCAGTCGGTCAGCATGGCGCTGGAAGGCCTGCGATCGGGCAAGGGGCAGATATTGGTCTGCGTCACCCGGATGCCGGAATATTTCCCCGACTGCACCAAGGATCCCGACAAGCGCCATTTCGCCGTCGCGGCGCAGGGCGGGGCGGTGGCGTTGGGTGCCATGGCGCCGGGCCGCTATGCCATCGCCATCATCCATGACGAAAATGCCAATGGCAAATTGGATACCTTCGCCGGGATACCGCGCGAAGGCGTCGGCTTTTCCCGAAACCCGGCGCTGCGCTTTGGCGCGCCGAGCTTTCAATCGGCCAGTTTCCCGGTCGCGGGGGCGCCGGTCGAACAGGATATAAAGCTCAAATATTTCCTGTGACTTGATCGGTTGGCCGCATCGGCGGGAACCTGTCGCCCGCCCGAAACATTCAGAACCCTGAACGCACGTTAAAAACACAACAGGGTCATTCATGCCATTTTTCCGCTGCTCGCTGGTCGCGACCGTCGTCGCGACCCTGTCCCTCGCTGCGCCCGCCATGGCGCAGGAAGAAGAACAGCATAGCACGCTGACCATCGGGGCCGGCGCCGCCATGATCCCCAGCTATGAGGGCTCGGACGAATATCGTGTCCTGCCCATTGCCCAGGCGCGCGGCAAGGTGAACGATATCGCCTTCTGGACACGCGGCACCGCCCTCTATGTCGATGCCATTGCCGATCCGACCGGGCCGGGCGTCGATTTCGAGCTGGGGCCGGTCGTCAACCTGCGATTTGACCGTACCAGTCGCAAGGCCATCAAGGATGACGCCGTGCAGGCGTTGGGGAAGCGCGACTTCGCGCTGGAAGCGGGTGGCTTTATCGGCATCGGCAAGACCGGGGTGATCACCAGCGATTATGATAATCTGTCGGCGCGGGTTGCCGTGACCAAGGATGTCGCGGGCGCCCATGGCTCCTTCATCATAACGCCGTCGATCGAATATTTCACGCCACTGTCGATCACCACCTTCGTCGGCCTGGGCGTGTCGGCCGATTATGTCGGCAAGAAATATGGCCGCTATTATTTCGACATCACGCCGCAGGATAGTCTGGCCAGTGGGCTGGACGTCTATGACCGTGCAGGACGGGGATCGGGCTTTCGTCGGATGAACGTCAACCTGTCGGCAGGCAAATCGCTGTCGGGCGATATCCGCACGGGCTGGGCGATCTTCGGCGTCGCCGGCTACACCCGCTTGCTCGGCAAATATGCCGATTCGCCGATCGTGTCGGATGTCGGATCGCGCAACCAGTTCGTCGGGGCGGTCGGCGTCGGCTACACCTTCTGACAGGCGATCTTGCGGGACAAGGGTGACGCGCCCCATATGGCGATATATGGAGGCGGCAACACACCGCATTGGCAGGAGATTGAAGCGTGGCGACCCTGGGATTGAGCGAGGCCGACAAGGCGGCAATTGAGGCGTTTCGCCAAGACGTGGTGGAGCCGTCGCGCACCCAGCTAGTGATCGTCGATTTCTGGGCCGAATGGTGCGGCCCGTGCAAGCAACTGACCCCGATCATCGAGAAGGTCTGCGCCGACTATGCGACCAAGGGCGTCAAGCTGGTCAAGGTCAATGTCGACGACAATGGCTTCATCGCCAGCCAGTTCCGGGTCCAGTCGATCCCGACCGTCTATGCCGTGTTCCAGGGCCAGCCCGTCGCGGATTTGACCCAGGCGCGGACCGAAGGCGCGCTCAAACAATATCTCGACCAATTGCTGTCGCAACTGCCGATCGAATCGGAAGAAAGGTCGCAGGCGCAGGAAATCGCGCCGTTGATCGCCATGGGCGAGGAATTGCTGGCCGAGGGCGACGCCGAGCGCGCGCTGTCGGTGTTCACGCAGATCGCGCAAATGGCCCCCGACATGGTCGAGGTGGTCGCAGGACAAGCGCGGGCGCTGGTGATGCTGGGCCAGCTGGACGAGGCCGAAGCGCTGTTGGCGGCCTTGCCCGCCGAGATCGCCCGCCACGGCGCGGTGGATCAGGCGCGCGCCGCGATCGCGCTGGCACGCGACGTCAAGCCATTAGCGGACCTGTCGGCGGTGGAAGCGAAGGTCGCCGCCGATCCCGACGATCATGAAGCCCGGTTTGAACTGGCAGGCGGGCTGATGGCCAATGGCGACCGCGACGGGGCCGCCGATGCGCTGCTGGAAATCGTGCGGCGCGACCGCACCTGGAACGAAGGCGCGGCGCGCGCGCAACTCGTCACCATCTTCGAAGCCGTCGGGCTGGAAGATCCTTGGGTATCCGCGCAGCGTCGCAAGCTGTCGCAGATTCTCTTCGCCTGATGCCCCTCGCGCGCGTCTCGATCTTTCCCTTGTCCGGCGCCTTGCTGCTGCCGGGCATGGACCTGCCGCTGCATATTTTCGAGCCACGCTACCGGGCGCTGATCCATGACGCGATGGCGCGCGACCGGCGCATCGGCATGATCCAGCCGCGCGAAGGCGGGCCGGTGCCTTCGCTGTTCGACATGGGGTGCCTGGGCCATGTCAGCCATATCGAGGCGATGGAGGATGGGCGGTTCAACATCATCCTGACCGGCCTCGCCCGTTTCCGCTTCGTCCGCGAACTGCCGGTGGCGACGCAGTTCCGCCAGATCGAGGCGGACATCGAGCAGGCGCCGCAGGAAGATGAAGTGCTGCACGCGGTCGAACGCGCCGCGCTGGAGCAGGAATCGCGGCGCTTCGCCGACGCGCTTGGCTATGTGGTGGACTGGACAGCGGTGTCACGGCTGGACGACACGTCGCTGGTCAACGGCATCGCCCAGATCGCGCCGTTCGACCCCGCCGCCAAGCAGACCTTGCTGGAAGCCGACACGCTGTCCGAACGGTCGGAACGGATCATCCAACTGATGCAGATTGTCGGCCGCGCCGACCGCGATGGCGGCGCGACGATGCAGTGAGCGAGATTGCACCGATCGACCCCTGGCTCCTCACCAAGCTGGTATGCCCAGTAACCCGCACGCCCCTCCGCTGGGACGCCGCGCGCAAGGCGCTGTTGTCCGACGCGGCGGGCCTGGCCTATCCGGTCCGCGATGGCGTCCCGGTGCTGTTGGCGCGGGAAGCCGTGCCCATCACATGATGATGCCTCTCTCAGTCCCCCGTTCGTCCTGAGCCTGTCGAAGGACGCGCACAAGCGATGGCCTTCCACGCTTATCTGCTAAGATGCAGCGACGGCAGCTTCTATGCCGGGCATACGGATGACCTGGAGAGCCGGATCGCGGCGCACCAGATGGGGATGATCCCCGGCTATACCTTCGCGCGTAGACCGCTCCATCTGGTTTGGACTGAAAGTTTCGGCACCCGCGACGAAGCCTTGACGGCCGAGCGACGGATCAAAGGATGGAGCCGGGCGAAAAAGCAGGCGCTGATTGATGGTGACTGGGCGCGGTTGAGCCTGTTGGCGCGGAATCGGCAGGATCAGGGATAGGTTGGCGCGCGTCCTTCGACAGGCTCAGGACGAACGGCGGTCGGTTAAGAATAAGCCGCGATACATTCCACTTCCAGCGGCGCGCCGAGTGCCAGACCGTCCGCGCCGAACGCACTGCGCGCGGGCAAGCGCTTGCCGGCAAAATAGGGCGTATAGGCGGCGTTGAAGCGGGGCCAGTCGGCCATGTCCTCCAGCATGACCGTGCATTTGACGACATCGCCAAAGTCGAGGCCGTTGTCCCTGAGGATGCCGCCAATCGCATCCATCGCGCCCCTGACCGCCGCGTCGAACCCTTCCTTATGCGCGTCCATGCCTTCGGGCACCTGGCCGATCTGCCCCGACATATAGAGAATATCGCCCACTCGGATGGCGGGGGAGAAGGGCAGGCTGGCGGGCATCGGCTGCGGCGCGGCGGCAGGCTGCGCGAACGCAGGCATGGCAGCCAGCAGCAGGGCGGCGGGGATCAGGCGGACCATCAGTCTCTCCACTATATCAGGCACGGGGCAGGGCGGCGAGCAGCCGTTCGACATCTGTCGCATCGTTGAACACCGAAGGCGAGACGCGCAGATGATGATCGTGCAGTGACACACGCACCCCGGCCTTGGCCAGCGGGTCCGACAGGCGCGCTTTGGCTTCGGGCAGCAGCGCGGTGAGCAGCGGCGCGGTGGTGCCGGATGGCGTGACGATCGCATAGCCCTTGGCGCGCAGGCCTTCGCGCAAGGGGGCGATCAACTGCTGGGCATGGGCCTGGATGGCGGGCACCGAAAGGCGACCGATATAGTCGAGCGAATGGTCGAGCGCGGCGACGATTGCCTGCGCATAGGTGCCGGTCGCGAAATGGCCGAGCGCGCCTGTGCGGACGGCATAGCTGACCGGCGCGTCGCCCGGCGGGTCGAGCGGATAGGCGTGGGTCTGCGGCGGCGACAGGCCGATGCCCGGCGGGGCGTCGGGCGCGGCAAAGCCATAATAGCCATATTCGGTACGGGGTAGCTGATCCCACACGCCGCGCCGGGCGTAGAGGAAGCCAAGCCCGAAATCGCCCATCAGCCATTTATAGCTGGCACAGGCGGCAAAATCGACGCCGCTGGCGTGGAGATCGACCGGGACCGCCCCCGCCGCATGAATGATGTCGGCATAGACCAGCGCGCCGACCTTATGCGCCAGGTCGCACACCGCCTTCAGGTCATGCTGGAAGCCATTATAGGTCGATACGAGCGAGAGGCTGACGAGCCGGGTGCCCGGCGTAATGGCGCGGGCCATATCGTCCAGTTCGATGCGGCCGTCGCGCGCCTGAACCCAGGCGACATCGACGCCCTGCTTGGCCATTTCCAGATACATGGGGAAGGCGGCGTAGAAATGCAGCGTGTCGGTGACCACGCGGCCCTTGCTGCCGGGCAAGCCGAGCGCGCGCAGCACCGCTTGCTCGCCCATGGTGGTGGATTGGACCCAGGTGATTTCATCCGCGTCCGCGTTCACCAGGCGCGCGAATTTGGCGATGACTCCCGCGCGATCGACGGGCTTGCGCGCGACGGCCGCAGGATCGAGCGTCCGCGTTGCGACATAGGCGTCCATCGCGGCGCGCGCGCCCAGGCTGATCGGGTGCGTCGATGCGCTGTCGAGATAGGCGACCGGCGTGGCGGCGAAACTGTCCTTGTCGGGAAGGGCGAGCGTCGCGGCGCGCGCCGTCCGCGCCGCCAGCGGCAGGGCCACCGCCGCGCCCAGCGCCTCGCGGCGGCTGAGGCTCATGCCAGCGCCTTGAGCAGTCCGGCCTTGAACGCCTGCATTTCGGCTGGCGTGCCGAAGGAGACACGGACCCAGTCGTCCATATATTTGCGCGGGCCGCCGATGTAGATTTTCTGCGCCGCCAGCGCGGCGGTGACGTCTGCGCCCGAACGACCAACATGGATCATCGCGAAACTCGCCTGCGAGGGCAGGTAGCGCAACCCCTGCGCGTCAAGCCAGCGATAGAGATCATCGCGCACCGCCTTATTCTCAGCCTTGCGCGTGGGCAGCAGCATGGGATCGAGCAGGCTCGCCTCCGCCGCGACCACGGCGGGCATGGGCGTGATGTTGGTGCCGTAGCGGGCCATGCCGTCGAGCAGATCCTTGCGCCCCGCGATCAGGCCGCAGCGCAAGCCTGCCAGGCCGTAAATCTTGGAAAAGGTCCGCGTCACCAGCACGTCCGCGCCGCTGGCGACCAGATCGAGGCAGGTCCGGGCATCGCTGAAATCGATATAGGCTTCATCGATCAGCAGGATTGCGCCCTGGGGCTTGTTGGCGAGCAGCCAGTCGATGTCGGCGCGTGCCGTGACCAGGCCGGTCGGGTTGTTGGGATTGCACAGATAATAGACGCCCGCATTCGGCGCGGCGGCGAGCAGTTTGCGGGGGTCTGCGGCGAAATCGCCCGACAGCGGCACGGCGACCGATCGCGTCACGCTCTGGTTGCCAAGGCCCAGAAACCCCTGGTCGAAGGTCGGCTCGAAATAGGCGATGGGGCGATCGGTCGAGGAATAGGTCAGCGCAACCGACCGGAGCGGCATGAAGGAGCCGGGATGGACCTGCAGCTGTGTCGGCGACAAACCATTTTGCCGCGCGAACAGGCTTTCCAGCTTGGCGGCGAACGCCATGCCATAGCGTCCCGACAAGGGCGGCAGCTTGGCCAGCGCGGCAAGCGCCGCAACGCCGGGACCGATGGGATGTTCATTGCTGTTGAGGAAGATGCCGTCGGTCAGGCTGGCGACCATCGCGGCGGGATCGTCGGGCAGATCCACCTTGCGCCCGCGCTGGGCGAGAACGGGCGTCGCCGTCGCGAGGGCGGTGGCACCCATAGCCACGCGCATCAGCATGCGGCGGGACAGGCTGTCGGACGATCCGGTCATGCAGGCACCCTCCATAGGAAAAGGGCCGGTTCGTTCCCGAACCGGCCCCCCTTCGTGACATGAGTTAGAATTTGAAGTCGATGCGCGCGTAATAATAGCCGCCCGCCGTACCATAGGGGCCATGACCATAGGGGCTGTTATAGGAGCCTGAGCCATTCTGGTAAGGCGACACGCCGGGGTTCACGACAACGCCTGCACCGGTGACGAACTTGGGCACTTCCGGCACCTTGTCGAACAGGTTGTTCGCGCCCAGCGAGAAGGTGACATTGTCGTTGAAGTCATAGCCGACTTCGAGATCGGTGATGATCGCCGATTTGACCACGCCATCGAAGTAGAGCTGGTTGGCATTCACGCCGTTGATCAGCGCGCCATCGGCGATCAGGAAGCCGCCTTCGGGCACCACGCCGCTGCCCACACCCGGCCGGACCAGGACGCTCGTCTTGGCATAGAGGGTTTCGCGCAGGTTGACGCTTAGCTTGCCCGCCTTGAGCAGCGCGCCGAAGCCGACCTTATATTTGGGGGTCGTGTCTTCGATATTGCTTTCCGACGCGGCGTTGAACAGCGGATAGCCGACCTTGTTGTTGGTGATCTTCGTCTTGTTATAGTTGCCGTTGAGCGACAGGTTCAACGAGCCGAAGTCGAGCGCCACCGGGTAGCTGATCGAGAAGTCTACGCCAGTCGTCCGGGTGTCGATGCCGTTGGTGAAGCTCTGGACGCCGACCTGTTGCAGGGCGGTGTCGAGAACGATGCCGGCGGCAGCGAGCGCATCGAAGATCGCGGCGGCGCCGGGCTGGACGACGCCACCCTGAACGGCGTTACGCGATGCCGTGGCGGCGATACGATCCTTGATCTTGATCATATAGGCATCGACGGTGATGGCGAGCTTGGGCACGGGCCGTAGCACGATGCCCGCCGAGAAGTTCTTGGACTTTTCAGGGCCAAGCGAGTCGAAGCCGAGCAAGGCGGCGGCCGGGCTGCCCGCGGGCAACTGGGCGACGGCGCTGGTTGGCCCTACGTTGATCGTCGAATATTTCTGTTCAGCCAGCGACGGAGCGCGGAAGCCGGTGCTGGCGGTGCCGCGAATGGCGATGGCGTCCGAGAAGTCGTAGCGGGTCGTGATCTTGCCGATCAGCGTATCGCCAAAGTCGGTATAATCTTCATAGCGACCGGCCAGATCGACCGTCCAGCCTTCGACCGGCTGGGCGATGAAGTTGATATAGCCAGCGCGCGAACTGCGCTTGAAGCGGCCCGCGTCGGTCGCCTTGTAGCCGGGGAAGGACTGCACGCCGGTCTTGTAGGTCGAATAGAAATCGCCCTGGACGATTTCATACGTGTCCTTGCGATATTCCCCACCGAAGGCGAAGGTCAGCGGGGCTGCCATGCCGACTTCGAATTCCTTGCGGATGTCGGCGGTCACCGTGGTCTGGCTCAGGCGGAAGCCACCATCATAGGCCTTGTCGGGCGTATTGGGCGTGCCGATGCCTGCCAGTGCTGCGGCATAGCTTTCCTGCCATACTTCGCGATGGGCGGAATTTTCAGTCCAGATGTCGTTCTTCTGATTGGCGTAGGTGGTGCTGAGGTCATAATTCCAACCGCTGCCAAACTCGCCCTTGGCGCCGACGGTGAAGCTATATTCATCCTCGATCACATGCTGCAGCGGGACCATGCCGTTGATGCCGGTGTCGCTGTAGCAGATGCTGGGGTCGTAAGCGGCGGGGGTGACGCCGCCGCCCAGGTTTCCGGTTTCGTAGCAGATGCGCTTGGGATGGCGGTAGCCCTGCTTGGCCCAGCCTTCGCGGCGGGACACATCACCGAAGCTGTAGACCTCGACGCCGCCGAAATCATAGCCGGCATTGTAGAAGAGCAGGTTGAGTTCGGTCTTGGGCTGGCCGCCGTTGATGTTGGCCAGCGCATCGCCGGCAAGGTTTGACCATTGGGCAGGCGCATTGGGCTGGAGCGTGCCGTCCGGCTTGGTCACCTGGACCTGGCCTTCGCCCAGCGTCGTATAATCCTGGCGGCGGTGGAACAGGCTGACGTTGAGGAAGCCGTCTTCGCCCAGCTTGACGCCATAATTGCCGGAAACCGAGAATAGTTCGCCCTGGCTGTCATAATATTGACCGCCCGTGACCTTGAACGAGCCGCCTTCGGCCTGGTCCTTGAGGATGAAGTTGATGACGCCTGCAATCGCGTCCGTACCATAGACGGCCGCTGCGCCTTCCTGGAAGACTTCGACCTGCGAGACGGCATCTGGCGGAATGAGATCGATGCTGGGTGCGGCCGAACCGGAGAAGGCACCAAGCACCTGGAGAATGGCGTTGCCGTGCCGACGCTTGCCGTTGACCAGAACCAGCGTGTGGTTGGGGCTGAGGCCACGCAGGCGGGCCGACAGCGAGAAGCTGGAAAGATCGGTGCCCTGCGTCTGCGCCGTGAAGCTGGGGACGATCTGGGTCAGCACCTGGTTGAGGTTCGGCTGGCCAACCCGTGTGATCGCGTCCTGACCCAAGACCTGGATCGGTGCGGCGCTGTCGGCGACCTGCATGCCGACGGCACGGGTGCCGGTGACGATGATGGTGCCGCCGTCCTCGGCCTGTGGTTCCTGCGGTGCTTCCTGCGCCAATGCGCAAGCGGACCAAGACGAAGCGAGAATCAATGAAAGTTTAAGCGCTGACAAGCGTGTCATTCATGCCCCCTGTTATTGCATTGTTGATGACAGGGGGTTTGACGATTGGCTCAGGCAAAGCCTCTATTGCGCCGCACAATTTTTAAGTAAAAATGCAATAATTGCCGCTGCTTATCTGAGCAGCGACTCAACAGGATAATTTTCTTCTACGACTTTGCGCAATTGCCAATTTTGCACTGACGATCATGCATTTTGCACGCAGCTGGCATGGTGGATTTTGTCGCTATGTTCGTTTTGGCGCGCCTTGGTCTTTCGGATCAGGATGCCATCGCCGCGTCGATCAACGCTTTGGCTTCCACCCCTTCCCAATCCATTGCGCCGATGACGCGCACCATTTCCTTGCCCTGCGCATCATAGAGGACGGTGGTGGGCAGCAGGCCGGTGGCATAGTCGAAGCCGAACTGGTTGTCGGGGTCTGCCCAACCCTTCAGATGGGGCAGGTCATGCTTGGCGAAAAAGGGCTTTACCGCCTTTTCGCCCTGATTGTCCTGCGAGATGGTGAGGACGGCCAGCCCCTTGGGACCATAGGTGGCGGCGATCCGGTCAAGCGTCGGCATTTCCGCGACGCATGGCGTACACCAGGTCGCCCACAGATTGACCAGCATTGGCCGCCCGGCAAAATCCTGCAGCGTCGCCTCGCCGCCATCGGGGTTTTGGAAGGCGAAGGTCGGCGCGGCCGTCCCCGCCTTGCTGCGATCGAGCCGGTAGTTGAACGCTTCGCTGCCCGCCGTTGCATTTCCCGATGCGGGAACCTCGCCGCTCATGCTTGCATTGGCTTGCCCAGCGGGCGGCGATTGCCTATCGCAAGCCGCCAGACCGGCAGCCAGGAGCAGTATCATTAGCGCGCGCGAAACAGGTTCCAAGGGAGAAGGCTCCAACAGCATGTGGGGTGGCCGGTTTGCGGCCGGCCCCGCGTCGATCATGCGCGAGATAAATGCCTCCATCCCGTTCGACAAGCGTTTGTGGCAACAAGATATCGCCGGGTCCAAGGCGCATGTCGCGATGCTCGCCCAGCAGGGCATCGTCGATGGCGAGGATGCGCAGGCGATTACCGAAGGTCTGAACCGGATCGCCGCGGAATATGAAGCCGATGGCGTGCCGGTCGATCTCGACCTCGAAGATATTCATATGGTCACGGAATCGCGGCTGGCGCAGCTGATCGGGCCGACCGCTGGACGGCTGCATACCGCGCGCAGCCGCAACGATCAGGTCGCGACCGATTTTCGCCTCTGGGTGCGCGACGCGATCGACGAAGTGGCGGCGGGCCTGCTCGGCCTCCAGCGCGCGCTGCTGGCACGGGCGGAGGAGCATGCCGATGCGGTGATGCCGGGCTTTACCCATCTGCAATCGGCCCAGCCGGTGACGCTCGGCCATCATCTGATGGCCTATTATGAAATGGTACGGCGTGACCGCAGCCGCTTTGCCGACGCGCGGGCGCGTGCCGATGAATGTCCGCTGGGTGCAGCCGCGCTCGCTGGCACGGGCTTTCCCATCGATCGCCAGGCGACGGCGGAGGCTTTGGGCTTTGCCCGGCCGACCGATAACAGTCTGGACAGCGTATCCGACCGCGACTTCGCGCTCGATTATTTGATGGCGGCAACGCAGGCCTCGCTACACCTGTCGCGGCTGGCGGAAGAATTCATCATCTGGGCGAGCCAGCCTTTCGGCTTCGTGAAGCTGCCCGACGCCTATTCGACCGGCAGTTCGATCATGCCACAGAAGCGCAACCCGGACGCCGCCGAACTGGTGCGCGGCCATGCCGGGCGGATCATGGGCTGCATGACCGCGCTGTGCGTGACGATGAAGGGCCTGCCGCTCGCTTATTCGAAGGATATGCAGGACGACAAGCCGCCGGTGTTCGAGGCGCACGACCTGCTCGGCCTGTCGATCGCGGCGATGACCGGCATGATCGAGACGGTGACTTTCCGCACCGACCGGATGCGCGGCCTCGCCGAAAGCGGCTTTGCCACCGCGACAGACCTTGCCGACTGGCTGGTGCGCGAAGGGGGCATTCCCTTCCGCGAGGCGCATCATATCACCGGGCGCGCAGTGGCGGCGGCGGAGGCGGCGGGCGTGCCGCTCGATCAACTGCCGATCGCGACGCTCAAGGATATCGACGCGCGGATCGACGATCGCGTCTACGCGGTGCTGACCGTCGATGCGTCGGTCGCCAGCCGGACGAGCCATGGCGGCACGGCCCCGGCGCAGGTGCGGGCGCGGATCGCCCAGGCGAAGAAGGAACTGGACTCATGAAGACGCGCACGCTCGCCGGGCTGGCTATGGCCGCATTGGTGCTGGCGGGTTGCGGCGGTCGGCCTGCGCTCAAGCCGCTCAAGGACCAGCGGTTGCCCGCCGTGCCGGTAGGGGCGGCGACTGCCCCCACCGGCGGCGAACTCATGGCACCGTCCATTCAGGCGCGCCCGGAGCGCAACGTCGAATTGCTGACTCAATCGCGCCAGCGGAGCGACGACCCGTTCGACCTGCCGCCCGAAAAGCAGCCGCAATAAGCCTGTAAGGACTGGAAATTGGACCATTTCGACTATGTGGACGGCACCATGCGGGTGGAGCAGGTGCCGATGGCGGCGATCGCCGATGCGGTCGGCACGCCGGTCTATGTCTATTCGACCGCGACGCTGGAACGCCATGTCGGCGTGTTCCGCGAAGGGCTGGCCGCGCTCGACAATCCGTTGATCGCCTTTGCGGTCAAGGCCAATCCCAATGCCGCCGTCCTGGCGACGCTGGCGAAGCTGGGTCTGGGCGCGGACGTGGTGTCCGGCGGCGAACTGCTGCGCGCGGTGGCGGCGGGCATCCCGGCCGACCGCATCGTCTTTTCTGGCGTCGGCAAGACCGCAGACGAAATGCGGCTGGCGCTTGACCATGGCATTTTCCAGTTCAATCTGGAAAGCGAACCGGAAGCCGAGATGCTGTCGCAAGTCGCGCTGTCGATGGGCAAGCGCGCGCCGGTCGCCTATCGCATTAATCCCGATGTCGATGCGGGCACCCATGCCAAGATATCGACCGGCAAGTCGGAAAACAAATTCGGCATCCCCTATGACCGCGCGCTGGAGAGCTATGCCGCCGCCCGCGATCTGCCGGGGCTGGATGTGCAGGGCGTCGCTGTCCATATCGGTAGCCAGCTGACCGATCTCGCCCCGCTGGAGGCGGCCTTCACCAAAGTCGGCGCGCTGATTACTGCGCTGCGCGAAGCTGGCCACGACATCCGCACCGCGGACCTGGGTGGCGGCCTTGGCGTGCCCTACGACCCGTCCCAGCCGCTGCCGCCCAGCCCCGCCGATTATGGCGCGATGGTGTGCCGCGTGACGCAGGGCTGGCCGGTGCGGCTGATGTTCGAGCCGGGGCGGGTGATCGTGGGCAATGCAGGCGCGCTGCTCTCGCGCGTGGTGCGCGTGAAGCAGGGGGCCAAGGCACCCTTCGTCATCGTCGACGCGGCGATGAACGACCTGTTGCGGCCCAGCCTCTATGACGCCTGGCATGATATTCGCGCGGTCGCGCCATCGGGCAAGCAGGCGGCGGCCAATGTCGTGGGGCCGGTGTGCGAGACGGGCGACACCTTCGCCATGGGTCGCGATATGGACGTGGTCGAAGCGGGCGATCTGGTCGCCTTCATGACCGCAGGCGCTTATGGCGCGACGATGGCGGGCACCTACAACAGCCGCCCGCTCACGCCTGAAGTGCTGGTATCGGGCGACCGCTGGGCCGTGGTCCGCGCCCGTCCGCCGATCGAGACATTGATCGAGGGCGATTCGATCCCCGACTGGCTGGCAGACTGATGCACAGCCTGCCCGTTTTCTTGCGCCTGACGGGCAGGTCCGTGATCCTGACTGGCGAAGGCGAGGCGGCGGACGCCAAGCGCCGCCTGTTGGAAAGGGCAGGCGCGCGGATCGTCGGCGAAGAAGATAGCGACGCGCGGATCGCGATCGTGTCGGATGGCGACGCGGTGACTGCCCAGCGCCTGCGCGCGCGCGGCGTGCTGGTCAATGCGACCGACAATCCCGACCTGTGCGACTTCACGCTGCCCGCGATCGTCGATCGCGATCCGGTGCTGATCGCGATCGGCACGGGCGGCGCATCGGCGGGGCTGGCGAAGGCGTTGCGGCAACGGCTGGAGACGCTGTTGCCTGCAGGCCTTGGCGCTTTGGCGAGCACATTGTCAGCGGCGCGGGGGGCGATCCGCGCGCGTTGGCCCGATGGCGGCGATCGACGCCGGGCGATTGATGCCGGGCTGGCGGCGGGCGGGATGATCGATCCCTTGCGCGCCGGTGCCGCTGACGCCGTGCCGCGCTGGATCGAAGGGCAGGGCGATGCGGATGCGACGCGGCTGGAGCCGATCCGGTTGGTGTCCAACGATCCCGATGATCTGACCTTACGGGTTGCGCGGCTGTTGGGGGAGGCCGACCGGGTCTATCACCAGCCAAGGGTTGCGGCGGCTGTCCTCGACCGGGCGCGGGCCGATGCGGTGCGGATCGCGGTGGACGCGCCCCCTGCGCAGCCGGGCGATGGCCTGTCGCTGTGGCTGGCCTTGGACTGACGCCTAGCCCTGCTGGGCGGTGACTCGTTCGAGTTCGTCGTGCAAGGCCTGGATCGACGAGACGAGCCGGGCACGATCGATCTGCAATTCGCGCAGCGTCTCGCGGGTTTCGCCCAATTCCACGGCACGGCGCGCGATGCGGGCGTCCAGTTCGGCATTGTGGCGCGAGAGCGCCCCCATCTGTTCGGCACGCTGGCACAGATGCCGCAGGCGGGCATCGAATATGTCGAAGTCGAACGGTTTGACGACATAGTCGTCCGCGCCCGCGTCCAGCGCTTCGACAGTCGCCTGGCTGTCGAGCCGCCCGGCGATCATGACGAAACAGGCGGAGGCGGCGAGATTGGCGGCGCGGATCTGCTTCATGGTCGCGACGGCTGGCAGCATCGTCAGCCCCATGTCGATCAGGATGATATCGGCCCTATGTGTTACGAGCAGGCTGAGCGCGCTGAATCCCGTGTCGGCGAGGGCGACGTCATAATTGAGGTGCGACAGGCGGCGGGCGATGACAGCGCGCGCGGTCGGATTTTCGTCGATCAGCAGCACGCGCAGGCGGCGCTGGGTGCGTGCGCGACCCTCCGCATCGGGGGCATCGAACTGCGAGGCTTCGTTCCGTTTGAAAAATGGCATCGTCTGTCCTTCCGCCCGTCATGGAAGGATAGGAACGCACCGCAAAGAAATGGTTAACGGTTCGCGCTGTTCGGTTCGGGCGCATAGCCGCGCAGGAACAGGTCGACGGCCAGTTCGACATCGGCCTGCATCTGCGCTGACGAGGGTTCCGTAATCTGACCGATCATCAACTGCTGATGGCTGCCAGCCATGGTCAGGGCCATCAGGACGCGCGCCGCATCGGCGGGGTCGTCCCGCCGCAACTGGCCCCGGTCCATTGCGCCGCCTATATAGTCGGCGAGCAGGGCGCGGGTATGGCGTGGCGCAAGTTCGAAGAATATCCGGCTGAGTTCGGGAAATCGACCACTTTCGGCATAGATCAGTCTGTGCAGGGCGATCGCTTCGGTCGAACAGACTTTGTCGAGCAGGCTGCGACAGGCGCGCAGCAAAGTGGGTTCCAGCAAGCCGCACGGGTCGAGGATTTGCGACAGTTGCGCGCGATAGGCGGTAGCGACCCGATCGAGGACCGCCGAAAATAAGTCTTCCTTTGAAGGGAAGTGATTCCACAACGTGCCCTTGGATCCGCCCAGCGCTGCGGCGATGCCCGACATGGTCGTCCCGGCATAGCCATGTTCCAGGAAATAGGCCTTGGCCACGGTCAATATGGCATCGCGCCGGTCCAGACGGCGTGCTTCCCTTCGGCTGGTGGGGGGAGTGGTGGAAGCGCCTGTCATGAAACCGTACCATAGAGTATGATAAAAATCTTGACAAGCGGGTGTCGCGACGCCAGATGCATTTTTCATACTAGATGGTACGGTTTTTATGTCGGTGAGTCGCCTTTCCCCGCCCGTTCGTCCGCTGGTCCTGGCGACGATGATGTCGTTGCTGGCGGGGTGCGCGGCGGTCCCTGACCTTGGCACCAAGCCCGAAATTCGCGCGGCGGACACGATCGCCGCGCAGCAGAGCCTGGCCGCACCGCAGGCGGCATGGCCCGCTACGGACTGGTGGCGCGCCTATGGTGATCCGCAACTCACCGCACTGATCGAGGAAGGCTTGCGCAACGCGCCCGACATGGCGATCGCCGCCGCGCGTTTCCGCCAGGCACAGGCGCTGGCGCAACAGTCCGGCGCGGCATTGCTGCCTTCCGCCAATCTCGACGCCAGCGCGGCCGCCACCAAGCAAAGCTATAATATGGGCATGCCCAAGGAGTTCGTGCCGCAGGGCTGGCTCGGAACCGGACGGCTGGCGCTGGACCTGGGGCTTGACCTCGACCTGTGGGGCAAGAACCGCGCGGCGCTGGCGGCGGCTACGTCGCAGGCGCGCGCGGCAAAACTCGACGCGCAGCAGGCGCAATTGGCGCTGACCACGGGCGTTGCCGACGCCTATGCCGACCTTGCCCGGCTCTATGACGAGGCGGACATTCAGGAGCGCACGCTCGCCATCCGCATGGCCAGCCAGAAGCTGGTTGCGGATCGGCGGCAAAATGGGCTGGAAACGCGCGGCAGCGTGCGGCAGGCCGATGCCACGGTCGCGTCCGCGCGCGCGCAACTGGCCGGTGCGCGCATGGCGATCGCACTGCGCCAGCATCAGATTGTGGCACTGATCGGCGCGGGGCCGGACCGGGGAGCGGCGATTACCCGGCCAACGCCCGGCGCACTGGCACCACTTGGGCTTCCCGCCGACGTCACCACCAATCTGGTCGCGCGCCGTCCCGACATTGCGGCGGCCCTTGCCGGCACCGAGGCGGCGGCCAAGCGGATCAAGGTCGCGCGCGCCGATTTCTTCCCCGCCGTGCGGCTGAGCGCCCTGATCGGCCTGCAATCGTTGGGCTATAATACCGTCTTTGCGAATGGCGGCGCGATCGGATCGGCCCAGCCCTTCACCAATAATCTGTTCCAGAAGGACTCGATCTTCGGCAATGCCGGGCCGGCGGTCAGCCTGCCGATCTTTCACGGTGGCGCGCTGCAGGGCCAGTATCGCGGCGCGCGCGCGACTTATGACGAGGCGGTGGCGAGCTATGACAAGGCCGTGCTGACGGCCTATCAGGAGGTGGCGGACGCCGTCACCAGCCGCCGCACGCTGGACGCGCGTCTGGTCGATGCCCGTGCGGCAGTGGCCGCGTCGCAGGACGCCTATGGCATTGCCAAAAAACGCTATGATGGCGGCCTGTCCACCTATCTGGATGTGCTGAATGTCGAGGATCAACTCCTCGCCGCGCAGCGTACCGTTTCCGGGCTGGAGGCAAGCGCCTTTTCGCTCGATATTGCCCTGATCCGCGCGCTGGGTGGTGGTTTCGCCCCTGACGCCGCCCTGTCCAAGGACGCACCCCATGGCTGACGCCACTCCCGAACTTACCGCCCCGACCGATGAACCCCAGGCCGATCGCAGCAGTGCGCGCAAGACCTGGCTGACCCGGCTGGCGCTTGCGGTGGTCGTCGCTGGCCTCCTCTGGACGGCCTGGTATGTCCTGGTTGGCCGCAACCATGTCAGCACCGACAATGCCTATGTGAATGCCGAAATGGCGCAGGTAACCCCGCTCATTTCCGCGCAGGCGATCGAGGTACTGGTCAGCGATACCCAGGCGGTCAAGCGTGGCGACATATTGGTGAAGCTCGATCCCACCAACGCCCGCATCGCCATTGCGCAGGCACAGGCGGACCTGGCCGAAGCGCAGCGCCGCTTCCGCCAGACGTCGGCCACCAGCGGCGCGCTCTCGGCGCAGGTCGATGCACGCGGCGCGGACATTGTCCAGGCACGGGCGCAACTCGCCAGCGCGCAGGCCGATGTCGAAAAGGCGCGGGTCGATCTGCAACGGCGTGAAGCGCTGGTTGGCGACGGGGCGGTATCGGGCGACGAAGTGACGAGTGCGCGCACGGCCTATGCCGCCGCCCGCGCCGCGCTTGATGTCGCGCGCGCCAGCGTGACCACGGCGCAAGCGACGCGCAGCGCGGCAAGCGGGCAACTCGCCGCCAATGATGCACTGGTGCGCGGATCGCAGGTCGATACCGACCCGGCGGTGATGGCAGCGCAGGCAAAGCTCGACGCAGCGAAGCTAGACCTGGAGCGCACGATCATCCGCGCGCCGATCGACGGCGTCGTGACCAAGCGGCAAGTGCAGGTCGGCCAGCGCGTCGCGCAGGGCAGCCCGATCATGACGATCGTCCCGTTGGCGCAAGTCTATGTCGACGCCAATTTCAAGGAACGGCAGCTGGGCAAGGTGAAGGTCGGCATGCCCGCCAAGGTGACCGCTGATATCTACGGCGGCGACGTCGTCTATCATGGCAAGGTTGTCGGCTTTTCCGGCGGCACGGGCGCGTCGCTCTCGCTGATCCCGGCCCAGAATGCGACCGGCAACTGGATCAAGGTGGTGCAGCGCTTGCCCGTCCGCATCGCGCTCGACCCCAAGGAACTGGCGGCGCACCCCTTGCGCGTCGGCCTCTCCACGGAGGTCGAGATCGACCTTTCCAGTCACTGAAGGGTCGACAGGTGAGCGACGAGGACAGCATCTTTTCCCGGCTGACGCCGCGCCAGCGCACGCTGGCCGGGCTGGTGCTGGCGCTCAGCAATTTCATGGTCGTACTCGACCTGACCATCGCCAATGTCTCGGTGCCGCATATTTCAGGCAATCTGGGCATCACGCCGGATCAGGGGACGTGGATCATCACCTCCTATGCGGTGGCCGAAGCCATCTGCGTGCCCTTGACCGGCTGGCTGGCCCAGCGGTTTGGGGTGGTGAAGATGTTCATCTGGGCGATGATCGGCTTTGGCATCTTCTCGGTGCTGTGCGGCCTGTCCATGTCGCTCACCATGCTGGTGGCGTGCCGCATTGGTCAGGGGCTGTGCGGCGGCCCGATCATGCCGATGTCGCAGACTTTGCTGCTGCGCATCTTTCCGCCCGATCAACGCGCGCGGGCGATGGGCCTATGGGCGATGACCACGCTGCTCGGCCCGGCAATGGGGCCGATCATCGGCGGCTATATCAGCGACAATTGGAGCTGGCACTGGATCTTCTTCATCAATGTGCCGATCGCGATCCTTTGCGTGGTGGCGGCGATGGCGCTGCTGCGGCCGGTGGAAACCGACACGGCGCGCGTGCCGATCGATCGCATGGGCCTGTTTCTGCTCGTTTTCTGGATCGGTTGCCTGCAAATCATGCTGGATATCGGCCGCGACCATGATTGGTTCGGCGATCCGCTGATCGTCATCTTGGCGATCCTGGCCGTGATCGGCTTTGCCGCCTTCATCATCTGGGAGTTGACGGAGGAGCATCCGATCGTCGATCTGCGGATATTCCGCCATATCGGCTTCACATCGGGCGTTTTCTCGCTGGCGCTGGGCTTTGGCGCCTATTTCGCGGGCATCGTCGTCATTCCGCAATGGCTGCAAACGTCGATGGGCTATACCGCCACCGATGCAGGCATATTGACCGCCATGACGGCGGTGGCGGCCCTGATGGCCGCGCCGATCGCCGCGCGCATGACGGGGCGGGTCGATCCGCGTATCATGATTTCGGGTGCGCTCTTCTGGCTGGGGCTGATGACCCTGTGGCGGGCGCATTGGACCAGCTCGATCGATTTCTGGTCGATGGCCGCGCCGCAATTCATCCAGGGCTTTGCCATGCCCTTCTTCATGATCCCGCTGACCACGTTGACGCTGGGATCGGTGCGGCCCGACGAGACGGCGTCGGCGGCAGGCCTGCAGAATTTCCTGCGGACGATGGCGCTGGCGATCGCGACTTCGCTGGTGCTGACCGGCTGGGGCAATGGCCAGCGCGTCTCGCGCAGCGAGATGGCGGGCACGTTGCAACCGGCCGATACGCAGGCGCAACTGAGCGCCATGGGCATGTCCTTCGAGCAAGCGCGGCAGGTCATCTCCAATCTGGTCGATCAGGAGGCGTTGGCGATCGCGGTGGATCATGTCTTCTTCCTGTCCGCGCTCGTCCTGTTCCTCGCCACGGCGATTGTCTGGCTCGCGCCCAAGCCGACCGGGCCGGTGGATACGTCCGCCGCGCACTAAAGCGGGAGGGCGATCCGCCGGGTGATGCCGATCGCATCCAGAAACGCTGCATCATGGCTGACCACCAGCAGCGCGCCGTCATAGGCGTTCAACCCCTGTTCGATAGCGGCGATCGAATCGAGGTCGAGATGATTGGTCGGCTCGTCGAGCAACAAGAGGGGCGGCGGCGCGGCGCCGCCCAGCACGCACGCCAGCCCCGCGCGCAATCGCTGCCCGCCGCTTAACGTTCCCACCTGTTGCAGCGCCAGGTCGGCACGGAACCGGAAGCGGGCCAGCGCGGCATGGACCGCATTGCGGGTCGTACCTGGGTGCAGCCGGGCGAAATTGTCGGCGATGCTGCGTGCCGGATCGAGCAGGGCGACGTCCTGATCGAGCAGCGCGCAATCGACAGGGCGGTGAACCCGGCCCGCCATCGGCGACAGACCACCCGCGATCAGGCGCAGCAGCGTCGATTTGCCCGACCCGTTCGCCCCGGTGATCGCCACCCGCTCCGGTCCGCTGATCGTTAGGCTGATGTCCTGCAGGATCGGACACTCCGGCACATGACCCGCCGTCATCGCGTCGAGCGTCAGGATGATGCGACCCGGCGCGACGTTGGCGGAGGGCAGGGCGATGCGGATCGGCTCCAATATTTCGATCCGCGCGCGCGCCGCGTCGATGGCTTCCCGCGCCTCGCCCTGTTGCTGCCCGGCGCGGCGCACGGCATCGCCGCCCGATTGTTCGGCCTGCTGTTTGCGCTGGCCCAGCAGGATGCGGGGCATCCCGCCCTTGGCCGCGTCGCGCTTGCCTGCGCCATCGCGCCGCTGCTTGCGCTCGGTCAATTGCTGGGTCTTGCGCGACAGGGCCGATGCCTGCTTTTCGGCATGGTCGAGATCATGGTGCGCGGCGGCCAGTTCGAGCGCCTTGCGTGCCGCATAAGCGGACCAATTGCCGCCATAGCGGGCAATGCCCAGCGTGGTGAGTTCGGCAATGGCGTCCATCGTCTCCAACAGCGCGCGGTCATGGCTGACGACGATCGCGCCGCCGCGCCAGCGGGCGAGCAGCGCGATGACGGCCTCGCGCCCCTTGGCATCCAGATGGTTGGTCGGCTCGTCCAGCAGCAGGAAATCGGGCCGGTTGAAGAGCGCGGCGGCGAGCGCGGCACGGGTACGCTGGCCCCCCGACAGGCTGACGAGCGGGGTTGCGGGATCAGCGCTCAGCGCTACGTCCGCCAGCGCATCGGCAATGCGCGCAGGCAATGTCCAGTCGCAGGCATCCAGTTCATCGAGCGTCGCGCTGCCTACCTCCGCCCGGTCGATCACCGCCAAAGCCTCGCGCGCGTCGAACAGGTCGGCAATGGTCGCGCCCGGCGCTGGTTCAAGATTTTGGCGCAGCACGGCGATGCGTCCGTCGATCGTGACATGCCCGTGCGTCGGGGTGCGCTCCCCGGCGATCAGCGCGAGCAGACTGGATTTGCCGACGCCATTGCGACCGATCAGGCCGATGCGTTCGGGGGCGAAGCGGAAATCGAGCCCGGCCAGAACGGCAGTGCCGTCGGGCGCGGACCATCCAAGGGATGAAAGGGTAATGGCAGGCATGGACACAGGCTTTCCTGAAGGCAGAGCGGGTGGGCTAAGCAGTCAGGGCGATGTCCATGGCGGGTTCCTTTTAAGATGATTGGGCAATGTAGAGGCTAAGGCATCGGTTGGCAAGATTGGCTACGGCGCGCCATCCCTCCACTTCCTGACGGGGCTAAGGATATTTACGCATAGGTCGGTGTCCACCGTGGCGTCATGCAGCGGACATGGACATGCAATTTGACGGGGCGCAAAATGGTGCCCTTCCGCTGATGACGCGCGCCTGCGCACCCCAGTCCTGCGACCAGTGCGGGGTGCGTGATCGCGCGATTTGTGCCGATTTGTCGGAGGCGGATCGCGACGCGCTCAGCCGGATCGGGCGGCGGGTGACGTTGCATGCCGGGCAGACGGTGATGTGGGAGGGGGACGACAGCATGGTCGTCGCCAATGTCATCGAAGGGACGCTGAAACTGGCGACGTCGACCGGCGACGGGCGCGAGCAAATCGTCGGCGTTGTCTATGCGTCCGACTTTATCGGCCGCCCGTTCGGCGCGCGCACGCCCCATAGCGTCACCGCGCTGACCGATGCGCGGCTGTGCCTGTTTCCGCGAGGGCGCTTCGATGGATTCGCGCGCGATCATGGCGACCTTCAGCATCGGCTGCTCCAACGCACGCTCGACGATCTCGATCGGACCCGCGCCTGGATGCTGCTGCTCGGCCGCAAGACCGCGCGGGAGAAGGTGGCGACCTTCCTGCTCGACATGGCGCGGCGGTTGCAGGCCGATCAGGCGGGGACGATCGAACTGCCGCTCTCGCGCCAGCAGATTGCCGATATTTTGGGGACGACCATCGAAACCGTGTCGCGGCAGATGAGCGACTTCAAGCGGCGCGGGATCATCGCGCTGGTCGGGCGACGCGGCGTGCGGCTGGTCGATGGCGCGGCGCTGGAGGCGTTGGCGGAAGGGGTCTGAGGTTAAGGTTTGGGGGGCTTCGTAGTATTTCGCCGCACGCCCCCACCCCAACCCTTCAATCGAGTCACGTGCTTCGTTTGAACCTGAAGGGGAGGGGCTTTAAGTGTCGCGGTCGTCGCGCCAGACCCTCTCGCACCTCTCTACGCACTATCCCGTAAAGACCCGCGCCCGGCGGTTTGACAGAGGTCAATGCATGGGGGCGGCCTGTCGAACAGAGGGACCGCCGAGCCTTTGACGGGGAATATCATGGACCGATTGGTAATGAGGACGGGCGGCTGGTTCGCGCTCGCGCTGGCCGCCTTCGCGGCGATGCTGGGCGCGGTGGACAGCGGGTTTGCCGTTCATATGGGGATCGTCTGCGCAGTCGGATTGCTGCTGGCGATCCTGACGATGCGCGGCGCGGATTATGCGGGGTTGGCGCGCGGCATGCTGAAAATGCCGGCCGACCAGGGCAAATATGATGATGACCCGGTCCGCTGGGGCGTGATCGCGACCGTGTTCTGGGGTCTGGCGGGTTTTCTCGTCGGACTGGTCATCGCGTTTCAGCTGGCCTTTCCCGCGCTCAACCTTGGGCTGGAATATACCAGCTTCGGTCGCATGCGGCCGCTGCATACATCGGCGGTCATCTTCGCCTTTGGCGGCAACGCGCTGATCGCGACGAGCTTCTATGTGGTGCAGCGCACTTGCCGCGCGCGGCTGGCATTCCCGTCCATGGCCCGCTTCGTCTTCTGGGGCTATCAGTTGTTCATCGTGCTGGCCGCGACCGGCTATCTGATGGGGATTACCGAGGGCAAGGAATATGCCGAGCCCGAATGGTATGTCGATCTGTGGCTGACGGTCGTGTGGGTCTGTTACCTGCTGGTGTTCGGCGGGACGATCCTCAAGCGCTCCGAGCCGCATATCTATGTGGCCAACTGGTTCTACCTCGCCTTCATCATCACCATCGCCATGCTGCACATCGTCAATAATCTGTCGATGCCGGTCAGCCTGCTGGGGTCCAAGAGCTACAGCGCCTTTGCCGGGGTGCAGGATGCGCTGACCCAATGGTGGTATGGCCATAATGCGGTGGGCTTCTTCCTGACCGCCGGCTTCCTGGCCATGATGTATTATTTCGTGCCCAAACAGGCGGAACGGCCGGTCTACAGCTATCGCCTGTCGATCATCCACTTCTGGTCGCTGATCTTCCTCTATATCTGGGCGGGGCCGCATCACCTTCACTATACCGCGCTGCCCGACTGGGCGCAGACGCTGGGCATGGTCTT